>NZ_CP014282.1:512500-1207500 GCF_001595725.1 Bacillus thuringiensis | reverse complement strand
CCCCTTATAGAAAAGAACGGACTATACTGTGTAAAAGTTATTATTCCAGGCATGTTACCGATGACGTTCGGACACCATCTTACTCGGGTTACAGGATTGGACCGGGTATATACCGTACCGATGACACTTGGATATACAGACGAACCTTTAACGAATGAAAAATTAAATCCACATCCACATCCGTTTCCATAGTAAAGGAGGGATTTCATGCAGCTAGATACTTTTTTACATCATCTCCATTTCTCTATCGATGAAATTATGCCGAATCATGAGGTGGACTGGAAAGACGCACCGCTTCCTTATAAATTATATCGAAATGTACCTACCATCCCGCTCTCCTTAGAAATCCCGTTATCTTTATCGAACTCTTCTACTACACCTACTCTAAATGAGATTGGTTATTACCTTTGGTATTCATTTGGTGTAACACAATTATGTCAGCTAAATAGCGAGAGAAATGTATTACGTAGATCCATTCCTTCAGGCGGTGCCTTATACCCGAATGAATTGTATATCTATTTAAAGGTTGACGATTATCCAGACGGCATTTACCATTATGACGCCGCACATCACCGACTTATTTTACTTCGCGAAGGAAATTTCGATTCTTATTTAACAGACGCACTCGGTAATCGCTGTAATATACATGATTGTTTCGGTGCTGCATTCGTATCCACTATGTTTTGGAAAAACTTCTTTAAATACAATAACTTTTCATATCGACTTCAAGGATTAGATAGCGGGGTTCTCATTGGACAATTACTAGAATGTGCAAAACAGTTCGGTTATACGAACGGCGTATACTTTCAATTTCTAGACCGTGCACTGAACCATTTACTCGGATTGTCAGAAGGTAAAGAAAGTTTGTATGCCGTTATTCCTTTAAGTACAGAGCCAGAAACTAATTGGTTTCACAATGATTACCGTGAAAATAAAACAGTTACTTCTCATGAGTTGTTGCAACAAATTCCGCCGCTCGCACATGAACATTTCATTCGCTCAAAACATGTAGATGAATATCCGATGATAACAAAAATAAATGAAGCTTCTATGATCGAATCGACAGCACACTTCCAAACACTACATCATGAAGAGCACTATCAACATAATACGTACGCTGTACAGCTACCAAAAGTAGAACGGTTATCGTATGATTTCTTGCAACTTTGCAGAAAACGATATTCTCCTGATGCGGACTTTATTTTAACGAAATGGGATGCAGCCGAGCTCGCTACTTTACTACAAGAAGCGAGTCTCTCCTTCCCCTATTACAACGATCTTGACGGTAAGTATAGAAATGAAAATACACGCATCTCCTTATATGGATGTTTTTATAACGTGAAAAATATTAAAAACGGGGCTTACGCTTATAACAGTAAAACACATTCCATACAACCAATTCGATATGGAGACCTTCGCTACCCACTTCAGTCTAGTATGACGATGGATAACGTTAACCTTTTTCAAGTACCACTTTGCTTACATGTAGTCGGAAAGAAAGATTACTATACACGTGCATTAGGCTATAGAGGATACCGCATTCACCAAATGGAAGCAGGTATACTCGTTCATAAACTCATTTTCGCTGCAACTGCTATGGGGATGGGCGGGCATCCGTTACTAAGTTTTGATACAAATTCATGTGATCAATTGTACGGTATTGATGCTGGGAATGAAACATCTCTTATTCAAGTTCCAGTTGGGGCATATCGGGCGCGGAATTGGTTAAAAGGGGCTTTGCATAGTTAAAAGCACGCCGATGGACGGCGTGCTTTTTTACTAGATTAACTTAAAAATACTCTTAATTTGTCTAGCAAATAACCAATTTTTCGTACCGTAGTTATCATTTAAACTATCTAAATTAATAGATTGTCCGTTAGCAAACTTTAATTCTAACGTAGTATTTTTGTCATTTGTTTTTAAATTACTATTTGTAATGGCATCATACTTTAATTTTTCAATCTCAATATATTCGTCTTTTTCTTGTCCGATCACGACATGGTCTTGGAAGAAGAAAAATACTTCTACTTTTTTACCGAAACAAAATACATTTTTCGTATAAATTAATGTCGCGTTATCAAGTCCGACACATACTTCTTTCATTTCTTCCACAACGTGTCCAAAGTCTTCTTCATGTCTTGCATTTGATTCAGCAATCCATTCTTCGATTGTTTTCATGTTAATTGCCATACTGCGCCCCCTGGTTCGTTCATTGCTTCGTTTAAAAAATAAATACTATATGAAAATATAAGCGATACGTACGATGTTTTCAAGGGGGCACGGTATATTCAAAATAAAGTGAAACTTTATTTACTCCCTCATTGTAAAAAAAATAGCACTTTAAAAAGTGCTATTCCGCTCTCCTTGCCGCTTGCTGAATTGGGTCCCACACGCTGTTATATGGTGGTGCATAACTTAAGTCGACATCTTCTAAATCATGAATACTCATTTTATTGAAAAGCGCCATCGCAATCACATCAATACGTTTATCTACGCCTTCTTCTCCAATTACTTGTCCACCTAATAATTGTTTCGTGTCAGAACGGTATAGTAATTTTAAGTAAAGTGGTTTCGCATTTGGATAATAGCCTGCCATATTTGTGGAATCTACTTTGACTGTTTTATACGGGATATGTAGTCCTTTTGCTTCTTTTTCATTTAAGCCTGTTCTTGCAAGCGTCAAATTCATAAATTTAATAATGCCTGTACCTAACGTTCCTTTAAAAGCTCTTCGTTTATCCAGCATATTCAGCCCGGCAAGTCGCCCTTGTTTATTTGCAGTTGTTCCAATTGGAATATGGTCATAAATTTCTTTTATCACGTGATAATGTGTCGCACAATCACCAGCTGCATATACATCTTGCACATTCGTCTGCATATATGCATTTACCTCGATGGCCCCTTTATGATTTGTACGTATGTTCGTTCCTTCAAGAAAATCAGTATTCGGCTTCACTCCGACAGATACTAAAACAAGATCCGCTTTATACGTACCTTTATCCGTTTCAACTGCTTCTACTCGTTCATTCCCTTTGAACGCTTTTACATTTTCATTCGTTAAAATTTCAATATGATGTTTATCTGCTTCTTTATGTATATACTCCGCCATATCCGCATCATAAATCGTACCGATATGATCATTTCGCTCAATCATTCTTACTTTCTTACCAAGTTCGACGAATGTTTCTGCCATTTCCAGTCCGATTGCACCACCTCCAATAATCGTTACATCTTCAACTTTACTCGTTTCTAGCGTTTTTAATATGCGCTCAGCATCAGGAATTGTTTTTAAAAGATGAACACCTTGTAATTCCCGTCCCTCCCATTCTGGCATAACAGGACGCACTCCAGTCGCAATTAATAATCGATCATATGGAAATTCAAAGACATCTTTCGTCTTCGTATGCTCTGCATACACCATTTTCTTTTCCGTATCTACTTTCGTTACTTCATGACGCACTTTCGCATCAATTCCATATTTCTCACGAAACGTCTTCACGTTGCGCGCAATTAACTTTTCAGTTGAAGCGATAGCACCACTAATGACATACGGTAATCCACACTGAGCGTATGAATAAATTTCACCTTTTTCTAAAGTTACAACATTTGCATTTTCATCGTTTCTAACAATTTGCATAGCTGCACTCATACCAGCTGCATCTCCGCCAATAATGACATAGTTCACTTTACCACTCCTTCTTTTTTACATATTCTTTACGTTTTCCATATTTTATAGAAATAACACCTACTTCCATTGTAAAGAAAGAGAATTTCATCTTCAAATTTGGTGCACAAACTTATGTATGAATAGGTAACTGTCGTGTCTTATAAACAACATGTTTAATATGCTATAACAGTAACTATTGAAAGTAGGTGAAACATACATGTGCGCTGGTCTTCTCGCTCAGTTTCCAGAGGAACCGAAAGAACCGAAAGCCGCCCTCCCGCTTGAACAAGAATTTACCGTTAATGCAACATTATACAGTGCTCGCGCTTGGTTATCAGACAATGATACTTTCTCTCAAACTATTTGGAAAGCCACTCGCTTTGCTTCTGCATCACATGCTGGTAAGTCCATCTTCCCCGTCGGTACTATTAAAGTTGTAAATGTTTCTGATGATACAATAACGGTTACTATATCATCAGAATCAGATGATGCACTCAAAATAGTCGTTCCTCCTCATTCTGAAGCTGCCTTAACGTCTAGTTCTTTATCTGATGTGCAAGCCAGTACATCCGGGGGAGCAAGTAAAGTCACATTTCTCTTTCATATCTTTTTCTCTAGGGATCCTGGTCCAGCTAAATAACGATAGAAAAGGTACAGCAATATACACTGTACCTTTTTCAAGCGCTCTATTCTCTTGATTTGATTAGTTCAATATTATAAGTTTCGATATCTGTTAACGTTCCTGTAAAATAAGGATTTTCTCTATACCAAGACTGTTTTGCAAAATACGCTTGCATATCTTTCGTTTGAAAAATATGGCCATGCCTTGCATATATTTCGTTTCTAGCAATTTTCAACTGCTCTTTCGATAAATATGTTAAATCTGCGCTCGTTAATTTTCGAATATCACTATCAGGAAAGATGAAACCATTATATACATACTCAGTCGTAGGTGGCGGGGTAACATTATAAACAACTGGTTTTTCTGTACTTTTCTTTTGGAATGGAAGATTATAAGACGAAAGTGCCGTTACCGTCTCTACTTTTGTCGTTTCCCGTCCACTTTCTCCATTTCGTTCTAAATAAATCGTCGCACTTCCATCAGTCGCTACAGGCCCCCATGTAATTTCTTCTCCTGCCAGCGCTGTAACTGGTTTTTGATTTACGTACAATGTTGCACCAGGCGCGTTCGTTTGAACTGTAATATATTGACCTTGCAACGTTAAATCTACCGTTACGTTATTTTGGCTTTGTTTCATAAGTACAACCTTTTCCTCACGCAATAGTTTTACGTAGTCATTTTTATATTCTGATTGAAACACTTGATTTCCCGGAAGAAATGGCCCATATTGCTTCTCAAACTTTTTGTCATCTGTCTTATCAATTTCTTTTCCGTTCATTTTTAACGATACGTCTTTTTCATTTGTAAGCAAAGTTGTATAGTACGTCTTCGCTTTCAATTTATAGCGATCAAATATAACGAAATACTTTCCATCTTTCGTTAATGAAAAATCAGCTCTTTCTATTCCGTCCCGTTGTTTTTCACCTTGTCTCAAGTATTCTCTTAATTCATTTACGTAAGATGGATTTTCTTTTATATATGAAAATAGAGGCGTTACGCTCTCTCTCGTTATCATAATCGATGGATCATCTGCCGTAACGATCTCAGCTAATTTCTCTCCGTCTCTCTCTTGTAAAATCGTAATCATCCGGTCTACTTGTGCCACCTGCGTATAATACGACGATCCGTACAAATACAATCCAATAATCGCTATAACAAATAGCGCTAACAGTGTAATGCCAACTTTTACACCACCGCTCATGTTCTTCTTTACTACAGAACGTCCCCTCTTCGTCCCGCAGTTTTGACAAAATTGCACACCATCTTCAAACTGAACTCCGCACTTTGTACATACCTTCATCCAGTCAACCACCTTTTCATTAGAAGCCAGTTATTCCTTGTGTTAAGGCTTGAATTATCGTGCTAATGTAAGACCAAAGTACAATGAATGTTGCAATTCCAATTAAAACATTCGCAATAATAAGTGTGTAAACGAGATCTAATCCGCCATTGGCTAGTTTTAATACGGCTACAGTTATACTAATCCCTATATAAGTTGTAGCTACCGATAATAATATCGGTAAGAAAAAGATTAATAAGAAACTAAAAAGAAAAGAAAGGACTAATATGACAATAGCCGGCGTCGCTATCGTTCCCCATATACCGAATACTTCAAGAAACGAAAAAGATGATTTCATCATCTTACCACTTACAAAAATAATAAATCCGACAAATAAAGTTAAAATTAATAAAAAGAAAAAGACCGTAATAGATTCTCCAAAAAACGTGGGAGTAGATATATCTGGTGCAAATGTTCTCGTAACTGCTGATGCTGCACTCATCATTCTATAAAAAATACATGCTCCTAAAAAACAAATAAGAATAAGACTTACAATTCCATTTCGCACTTCAATAGCGCCGCTTTTCATAATCGCTGTCGGTGCTTGTAATGCATGTTTAAAAAATTGAAAATAGCCGCTCGCAAACCGCTTCGCTTGTTCTACCGTTTCATTTGGCCCAGTTTTCTTCGCTTGTGCCGCACGTGCTTGTTCCGGCCCTTCTTCTTGACCACTACTTGCCACTACCTCTTCCGTTAACGAATGTCCACAATTCCCGCAAAATTTTGCCTCCGCTGCATTTTCTGTATGACATGACGGACATTTCATTCTCTTATCCCTCCTTAAGCATATACCATATAGGGTGTTACAAGTTCAATATATGACTTTGGACATAAAACATGACTACAAGAAAAAGATTCTGAAATCCTTCTCCCGAAAGAAAATATATGTGCTAGTAATCTTGAAAAAATGCTATTATGAAACAGAATAAATAATATTTTTAACAGATTGGATGACTGGCAATGGAATTGGTAAACTCAATTTTTCAAATACTCCTTACGAGCGTAATCCAATTATTTTCTTTAATTGGCGTTATCATTGTAATTGGATTTCTATTAGGTTATTTAGAATCACTAACACGAATGTATTGGTCGAGGGCTTTCGGAAGAAAAGGATTCCTTTTAACGGCGTGGATTGGTGTTCCGATTCACGAACTTGGACATGCCATTATGTGCGTACTGTTCCGTCATAAAATTGTAGCAACGCAGTTTTTCCCAACAGATACAAGTCAAGGAGCATTAGGTTACGTACAACATCAATACAATCAAAAAAGTGTGTATCAACGAATTGGGAATTTCTTCATCGGCATCGGGCCTATTATTTCTGGTATTACTGCATTAATCCTTTTAATGCGCTATTTCGTACCAGAATCATATTTTTTATTTAATACAACTCTCGAAAAAACGATTGCTTCTACTTCTATTAATGTAGAAATGATCCAAAACATGCTCTTATCGACGTTTGTATTATTGAAAAGCTTATTTACAATCGGCAATTTATTGAATCCTTCCTTTTGGTTATTTTTATTTATCGCCATTTGTATTTCCGCACATATCGCTTTAAGTAAACCAGACATTAAAGGATCAATAGACGGAGTTATCGTCATGTTTATCGTTTTATTTTTATTCAACATCATAGCGGGACTGTTTCAATACGACAGTAACCAGCTAATTGGACAGGTTATGAAATATAATATGTATCTCATTGCGTTTTCTAGTGTAGCACTGCTTTTCTCTTGTCTTTCTACACTCGTTAGTTTTTCGTTTTATAAAATAAGAAGAGGGCGTTCTTTTTGAACGCCCTCTTCTTATTAATTATTCCCCTTATAATCACAATGCTCAACAGGCACACGAGCATGCCCTTCTTCATCGGTACACCATGACTGTGATTGGAATGCAAGAAAGATACCAATCCATTCTTCTTCCTTTTCAAAGTGAATGAGTATCCCTCCGTCTTGCCATATGCCATTATCACCTTTCCATTTCTCTACATTCCCTTGATTCATGTGAATATCATGTATACCGTTTCCTGGTTTGAAATGAAAATAGGAATCTGGTGTATTTTCTTCTGGTCCCCATCTTTCACCAAACGCGTAAATAATCGCTTTTTCTTCTATCGCTCGCTTTATATAACGTTCTATTTTTTCGTTTAAATCATTATCTGCTCCTGCTTTTTCGGGAGGCAAAGGAATCATTTGTTTTGAATCAAATAGATTTCCTCTTACATAATCTAAAGCCACTTTCGGTTCATTGTTTTTTATTTCTGTAAAACCGAATGGTAATGTCGGTAAAATATGAATTGCTTCTGATTTAATATTGTTACTCGCAAAATATAAAACTTCTGATGGATAACTTTGCGACTTTACGTTAATTGCAATACGATAATCTACTCCTGTTTCGCCCTGTAAATGAACTTGATAATGAGGTGTTTTCCCTTTTCCAATCTTTGATTGTATAACTGTACCTTTTAACACACCGTAGTTTTTTAGGGGCATACATTTCATCTCCTATTCATCTAAAATCGGCAAGGATACCCCCTACTTCAATCGTGTGAAGGGCGATAGCCCAACGATAAGTGGGGGAGGAATTGCCGGCAGATACGGTATGGTACGTTAAAAATCCTAAGATTCTGTACCATATCAAGTATCTGAAACTTCCACCTTTCCTCCTACTTTCTCTACTTAAGTTGTTTGCTTTCACTAAAAATCTGTTACAATTTAATTAGTGAAAGGCGGTGAAAATAATGCCTACAATTACTGCAAAAATACAAATCCATGTTTCCGATAATCAAGCTGAAAGTCTAAAGATAACAACGAACGCTTACCGCAAGGCTTGTAATTGGTTATCAAAACACATATTTGAAACAAAGAACCTTAATCAAGTAAATCTCAATAACTTATATTATTCTGATTTGCGAAATCAATTTAGGTTAAAAAGTCAAATGGCTCAATCTGTGATGAAAACTGTAATTGCTCGTTACAAGTCGGCTAAATCAAATGGACATGAATGGTCTTTGATTGACTTCAAACTTGCAGAATATGATTTAGTCTGGAATCGAGATTATTCACTAACCAAAAACCAATTTAGTGTAAACACGCTTGAAGGTCGCCTAAAACTAAATTATGAGCGTAAGGCTATGAAGAAATACTTCAACAGCACTTGGAAATTTGGTACTGCTAAATTAGTGCATAAGTACAAAAAGTGGTTCTTACATATCCCGATGACAAAAGAGTACCAAACATTAGATTTCGCAGATGTAAACAACATCGTTGGTGTTGATTTAGGAATCAACTTCCTTGCAACCACTTATGATAGTCAGGGCAAAACAACCTTCTACAACGGAAATATTGTTAAACATAAGCGTGGTAAATTTAAAGCTACTCGTAAGCAATTACAAACACGACAAACACCATCTTCTCGTAAGAAAATAAAACAAATTGGCTCAAGAGAAAACCGTTATGTAACTGATGTAAACCATCAAATTACAAAGGCACTCGTTGAGGCATACCCTAGAGGTACTATGTTTGTTTTAGAAGACTTAACAGGGGTTCGTTCTGCGACAGAGAAAGTACGAGTGAAAAACCGCTATGTTTCTGTATCTTGGGCTTTCTATCAGTTCCGTCAAATGCTTGAGTATAAAGCTGAATTGAATGGACAAAAGGTAATTGTGGTAGACCCCAAATATACTTCCCAAACTTGCCCTAAGTGCGGAAACATTGAAAAAGCAAATCGTAATAAAAAGCTACACACTTTTAAGTGTAAAAATTGCCAATACCAATCAAATGATGACCGTATTGGTGCGATGAATCTACACCGTAAGGGAATTAAGCATATCAGTGTAGTTACCACAGGAGTATAGCTCTTGTGGTAGGGGCGAAGTCAACCGTCCTTATGCTCCACCATACTAAGGTAGGAGAGCATTGCTCGTTCGTACTACTGGGTAGGAATAAGCGTAGTTGCTCTCTATGAGGGTAGAAGCACTGTCGAACTCCGACAGACGCAAGCCCCCACTTCAAACGCCCCGTAAGGGTGTTAAGTGGCGGGTTGTTGACTTAGTAGAAGCTATTCATATTTAAATCATTATCCACTCATAAAAAAAATCCTCCTATGTTAGGGGGATTTTTAATTTCTCAACATATACCAAACAATAACCTCTACCACTACAAGTAAAACCGCACCAAAGATCATTAACGTCGTCCTCTTTAATAGTTCATTTTCACGGTAAGGGATATTACATAAGTAAGCACCTAATGTAATCCGTGATGGACAAGCGATTGTCGCTACTGATGATGCGGTGTTTTGAAGTGTTGTGACATATTGCCACGGGAGTGCTACGTTTTGTGCGGTTTGCATTTGTAGTTTTATAAACATTGCATTTGATCCTGCGTTACTACCTGTTAAAAATCCACCAATAGCGCCAATAAACGGAGCAACAAAAACGAAAAAGCTTCCAAATGTTTCACCAGCTGTTTTTGCAAGTAATGAATGCATGCCAGATGCACCCATTAGTTCTGAAATGGCGATAAACATTGTCGTCGTAATAGCAAATGGAATCCATTGTTTGATCGTTTGTGAGAATGATTGTTTAATAATATTAGACGGGATGCGGAAGAAAATAATAGTAAATAAGCAAGTCATACCGAGCCAAAATCCTGGTGAATATAGTAACTCTAGTTTGTAAGAGTATGATTTCAAATCAAGAACCGCATATGATCTGAACAAATCATGTAATGCTGGAACGAGGCGAGAAAGTAAAATACAAACTGTTAGAAATATATAAGGGCTAATAATTTTTATAATAGATACTTCTCTCTCCGTTGTAGCCGCATGTTCTGTTATAAGATTTTGCCCACTTTTTCCTTTTAATTTAATGATAAGAAAGCCAAATGTAATCGTAACGATAGAACTTAATATCCCGGCTAGTTCAACACTTACGTACGCATTAGAAAGGTAGATTCCGAGAGAAAATAATAGAAAGAATCCTACTCCTTCTTTCCACTTTTCTATAACCGCTTGCCAGCCGCCAACAACGTGTAAAGAAAGAATAACGAAGTAAGCAAACATCGGAATACTTAATAGCGCTGTATTTGTACCAAGTGTTGTAAGAGGCATATTTATTAGCTGCGAACCGATAATCGTACCCGTTGCCATTGCGCCCCATGAACTAGCTAGTAAGCCAATGAATGAGAGCAGTACAGCTTGAAATGGTTTATATCCTAGTGAAAGAAAAATAGGTGCTGCAACCATGAAGCCAATACCGAATCCACTTACTGATTCAATAAGTGGGCAAATGCCAAAACACATAAGCAGCATTTGTAATAAACGATCCTGAGTAACTGCTTCTAGAAAACGTGCTACTTGATCGATGTACCCCATTTTGTTCATGAGGTGAAATAAAAAAATACCGAAAAATAAAACGTACCCGACAATAAAACAAATTAACCATCCTTTAATCGTTGCGTGCACAGTTTCACTTATCCCTAATTGAAACATTGGCGAGAATAAAACGATTCCAACAGACACAGCATAAGAAATTAACGAGGACCTTAATGACGTTTGTTTAAATAAAAATAAACAAATGAAAATCATCATAATTGGGATAAGTGCCAACAATATGGCCATGTTATCATCTCATTTCGTTTAAAATACAATTTTTAACTATTATATAACAGATGCTATAATTTTCAATTGTTTTTACAACAGATTCAAAAAAGGAACCAAACGGTTCCTTTTCATTCACTCCCATTTTCTATTATCCTGAAAAACTGTCTGCTTTCCGACTATTTCTTTCAACACAACAAACACAATGTAAGTACATATTGCTTGCAATATAATATTCCAAAATTTCATTAATGTAAATGAATGAATCCGTAGAAATAATTCGTTTAATAATACAATCGAAACGATACTAAATAATTCTATACTAATTGAAAATAGACATATTTCTAAAATAGACTGTTCTTGAATGCGATTTAAGTTGGAAAAGATGAATACATATCCTAAAAATAGAGCCATTAACTCTATTTTCGTCATGCTAATTAGCCAAGCGTATAGCGGTACAGTTAAAAATAGATATAGTAGTTTACGTCTTAGCATGCCTTCTCTCCCCTTTAATTATATGTATTTTCTGTATATTTTAACATTTATTACGCAAAACAAAAAGAAGAGACTACGCCTCTTCTTTTTGTTTTGTTGCATATATTAATTCACATATTTCTTCTCGCTTTTCATTTTCTAAAAGCTCAATGATCTTACTTCCAACGACAACGCCGTCGCATATTGTAACCATTTCTTCTACATGTTCTTTTGTTGAGATGCCGAATCCAGCGACTACTGGTAAGTTGACGTGTGATTTTACTTTTTCTAAGTAACTATGAATCTCCTCTTTAAAGTTTTGACGTACTCCCGTTACGCCCGCTACTGTAACGGCGTATACGAATCCTTCTGATTCACTCGTAATTTTTTTGATTCGCTCAATTGGGCTCGTTACGGTAACGAGTGGAATTAAAGCGATATTCGCCTCTCGAAGGAGCGGCGCAATAATATCTTGTTCTTCATACGGTAAATCTGGAACGATGATGCCGTCTACACCCGCTTCTAAGCATCTCTCAATGAATTGTTCTTTTCCGAATGCGAGTACTGGATTTAAATATGTCATGAGTACAAACGGAATTTGTACTTCTTTCCTTACCTCTATCAATGCTTGAAAAATGCCTTTTACTGTTACACCGCCATCTAGCGCTCGTTTCCCTGCTCTTTGAATCGTTGGACCGTCTGCAACTGGATCTGAAAACGGGATGCCAATTTCAACGATGCTCGCTCCCGCTTCATCTAAAAAACGAATTCTTTCTTTTAATTTTTCAAGACCACCATCTCCGCCCATTACGTACGGAATAAATGCTTTCTTACCACTTTCAAACGCTGCTTTAATTTTTTCTACTCCCATTTTTCACACCTCTTCCATATAACGTTTTATACTCTCTACATCTTTATCGCCGCGGCCAGATAAACAAATGACAAGTCCCTCATCTTCCTTCATTTTCGGAGCTAATTTTAATGCGTATGCGACAGCATGTGAACTTTCTAACGCTGGGATAATGCCTTCTTTTCTCGTTAATAATTGAAATGCTTCTAATGCTTCTTCGTCTGTTATCGAATGATAAGAAACGCGGCCAATATCTTTTAGCAAACTATGTTCTGGACCAACACCTGGATAATCAAGTCCTGCTGAAATAGAGTGAGCTTCTTGAATTTGCCCTTCTTCATTTTGCAGAAGATACATCATTGATCCGTGTAAAACACCGACGCTTCCTTTCGTTAAAGTTGCTGCATGCTTTTCTGTATGAACGCCTTTTCCAGCTGCTTCTACGCCGTAAAGAGCAACTTCTTCATCGTGTACGAACGGATAAAACATCCCCATCGCATTACTACCACCGCCAATACAAGCAACGACTGCTTCTGGTAACTTTCCTTCTAACGCCTCATATTGTTTTTTCGTTTCATTTCCAATTACACTTTGGAAATCACGGACAATTTGCGGGAATGGATGTGGTCCGAGAACAGATCCCATAATGTAGTGCGTATCATGCACATGTGAAACCCAGTAACGAAGCGCCTCGTTTACCGCATCTTTTAATGTACCGCTACCTGCCGCTACACTTTCTACTTTCGCTCCGAGTAATTCCATTCGGAACACATTTAATTTTTGACGTCTTACATCTTCTTCTCCCATAAAAATGACGCATTCTAATCCGAGAAGAGCACATACAGTAGCTGTTGCAACTCCGTGTTGTCCAGCTCCTGTTTCAGCGACAACTTTTTTCTTGCCCATTCGTACCGCAAGAAGCGCCTGACCAATTGTATTGTTAATTTTATGAGCCCCTGTATGATTCAAATCTTCACGTTTTAAATAAATCTTTGCACCTCCGCAATACTCCGTCATATTCTCAGCGAAATAAAGCGGTGTTTCTCTTCCGACATACGTTTTTAAATAATGATTTAATTCCTTTTGAAATGCTTCATCTTCCATCGCTTCTTTATATGCTTCTTCTAGTTCTAGTACAGATTGCATTAACGTTTCTGGAACGTATCGTCCTCCATATATACCGTAGTGACCTTTTTCATCTGGATATGCGTAATTCATTTGGAACACTCCTTCGCTTTTTTAATAAATTGTTTTATTTTCTCTACATCTTTCTTTCCTTCCGTCTCTACTCCGCTACTTACATCAACCATATATGGTCGAACAGTTTGAATTGCTTCTTCTATATTAAGAGCGTTTAATCCACCAGCTAATATCGTTTTCTCTCGTAATTCTTTTGGCATATACCCAAGTAATTCCCAAGAAAATGTCTTTCCATTTCCTCCGTGAAACTTTTCCTTCGGGCTATCAAATAATATATAATCCGTTTCATACCCTTGGGCGTTTTTCATATCACTCTCTGAAGTTACTCCTAGCGACTTTATAGACGGAATATTCAATCTTCTAATTTGATAATTGTCTTCATCCCCATGTAGTTGTACATGTGTTAACCCGCACTCATCTGCAATTTTCTGGATCACTTCTACTGATTCATTTACGAAAACACCGATTTTTAACACGTTGGCTGGAAGCTCCTGAATGATTTCTTCCGCTCTCTTTGGAGTGATTTTTCGCTTACTTTCTGCAAAAACAAATCCGAGTGCATCTGCTCCGTATTCGCAAGCACGTTTTGCTGTTTCCATATCAGTGATGCCGCAAATTTTCACTTTCATATGTTCACCTTACAATCTTCAAAAAAGGTACGAATAGAAGATGATGTCATAAGTGCTTCTCCAACTAATACACCTTTTGCTCCAGCTCTTTTAACACGGATAATATCCTCTTTTGAATGAATCCCGCTTTCGCTAATCCAAAGTAATTTCTCCTCATTTAATCGTTTTCCAAGCTTTTCTGTTTGGCCTAAATCGACTTCGAATGTTTTTAAATTACGGTTGTTAATACCGATAACGTGCGGATTTAATTCGATTGCAATTTCTAATTCCTCTTCATCATGAACTTCAACAATTGCTTCTAATCTTTTTTCTCGTACATAGCTATATAGCTCTTTTAATTTCTCTTTCGTTAAAGCTGCTACAATTAATAAAATAATATCTGCGCCAGCTTCATATGCTCTATCAATTTGAATCTTATCGATTATGAAATCTTTACATAAAAGCGGAATGTTACTTTCTTCTCTTGCCGTTTGTAAATCATGAAACGACCCTTTAAAAAATTGACCGTCTGTTAAAACAGAAACTGCTCCTGCGCCACATTCTTCGTATGTTTTCACTTGTTTTCGTACATCAACGTGTAAATTGATATCTCCTTTTGATGGTGACGCTCGCTTTACTTCTGCAATAACAGTAAACTGCTGTAATGCTTCTACGAGTGAATGTGTCTTTCTTTTTGCTTTTACTGGTGTATATATTTCACATAACTCCGCAACTTCCTTTTTCTTCTGTTCTACAATTTTATCTAAAATCGTCTCCACTTTAGTTCACCCTTTCTAATTTTTCGTTGCTTGCTGCAATTAATAAATTTAATTTGGCTAATGCTTTTCCAGAGTCAATGCTATGTGCCGCGAGTTTAATTCCTTCTTCAATCGTTTCCGTTTTTCCATTTGCGAAAAGAGCTAGACCTGCATTTAATAAAACGGTATCGCGGTAAACACTCTTTTCTCCGCTCAATACGCCGACTGTAATCTTTGCATTTTCTTTCGAATCCCCGCCTCTAATCTCTTCATTGTTCACTATTGAGAAACCGTATTTCTCAGGTTCAATACTCGTTTCTACTATTTCATTATCTTTTAAAAGAACTACGTGATTTTCCCCTTGTAATGATGCTTCATCTAAAAAACCACTTCCATTTACGACAAGCGCTTGTTTCCGGCCTAACTTTTGTAATACTTGTGCAACTGGTAATAACATATCTCGTTTATAAATACCCACAAATTGTGTTTCTAAATTCACTGGATTTGTTAAAGGGCCAATTAAATTAAAGATCGTCGGAACATTTAATTCTTTTCTTATTTTCATAATGCGCCTTAATGCTGGATGCATCGCTGGTGCAAATAAGAAGGCAATGCCCACATGCTCTAATAAATAATCAATTTCGTTTGGCGTACTACTAATATTTACACCGAGTTCTTCTAATAAATCTGCACTTCCTGTTTTACTAGAAACAGCGCGATTACCATGTTTTGCAACCTTTACACCTGCTCCTGCCAGTACGAATGCTGATGTTGTGCTAATATTAAACGTTTGGGCACCGTCACCACCTGTCCCGCAATTGTCCATCGCGCCTTGTATATGGTTCGAAAATGGTAATGCCTTTTCACGAAGAGCTCGAACGAGACCGTATATTTCTTCTGCTGTTTCACCTTTCGCTTTCAGTAATACTAAAAAAGCTGCAATTTCACTTTCCAATATGTTTTCATTTAATAAAAGAAGCCCTGCTTTATACATTTCCTCTTCTGTTAAATGTTGCCCCTCCACTAATTTACGAAGATAGTTATTCATACTCTTTCCTCCTCTTTCACTTCGCCTAAAAAGGCATGTATTAACTTTCCGCCTTCTTCTGTTGCGATTGATTCCGGATGAAACTGTAATCCGAAGAGCGGATAATAATTGTGACGAACTGCCATTATTTCTCCGTCGTCCATCGCTGTCGCTAATATGTCAAAACACTCTGGCAAGCTCGTTTGCTCTGCAACAAGGGAATGATAGCGCATTGCTATTAGCGGCTGCATCACATATGAAAAGATTGACGTTCCGTTATGTTTCACACGCGATGTTTTTCCGTGTCTAATACGTTCTGCTCTAACAATGTCTCCTCCAAATGCAGCTATGATCGCTTGGTGGCCAAGACAAATCCCTAATATAGGAACGTTCTTATAAAAATGACCGATGACGTCGATACAAATGCCAGCATCCTCTGGTTTTCCTGGTCCTGGTGAAAGTACAATTCCTCTTGGATTCATCTCTTCTAACTGTTTTATCGTTATTTCATCATTTCTTACAACTACAATTTCTTCTTCATGTTTGCCTAACAGCTGGTACAAGTTATATGTGAACGAATCGTAATTATCGATAAGTACAATCATTTCATTACCTCCAAAAGCGCTCTCGCTTTATTTAATGTTTCTTCATATTCAGCTACTGGATCTGAATCGTAAACGACTCCTGCTCCTGCCTGAACGTATGCTTTTTCATCCTTTACGACCATCGTTCGGATGGCGAGCGCCATATCAAGATTTCCTGAAAAACTAACGTATCCAACTGCACCAGCGTATACATTTCTTTTTTCATTCTCTAGTTCATTTATAATTTCCATCGCTCTAATTTTCGGAGCTCCAGAAACCGTCCCTGCTGGTAAGCAATATGCTAACGCATCAAATCCGCTCATTTGTTTTCGCAATGTTCCGTAAACTTCAGATACAATGTGCATAACGTGAGAGTATTTTTCTACTTTCATATATTTATCTATCGTAACCGAGCCAATTTCGCTCACTCTACCAATATCGTTTCGCCCAAGATCTACAAGCATCATATGCTCTGCTCGCTCTTTCTCATTGCCTAACAGTTCTTTTGCGATTTCCTCATCTTCCCTCTTCGTTTTCCCTCTTGGTCTCGTACCAGCAATTGGATTTGTCATCACTTTATCCTCCCTTACTGATAGTAAACTTTCCGGCGAAGAACCGAGTACAACATAATCTTGGAAATCGATATAAAACATATATGGTGATGGATTTGCAATTCGAAGTTTTCGATATAACGCGAATGGATCACCAATACATTCACTTTGTAAACGCTGTGACAGTACGACTTGGAATATATCTCCCGCTCTTACATATTCTTTGGCCATTTCTACCATCTCACAAAACTCTTTTTCCGTTATAGAAGAAGTGAATGATAATGTGGATGGTATTGCATTTACTTCAGCTTCTTCTCCTTGTAGCACTTCTTCTTTGTATACTCGTAGTCTTTCGTATACTTCCTCATAATTTGCTGAATCATCTTCCCTGCATACATATACAAACGATAACTTTTGGCGTAAATGATCGTAAACGATAAACTCACGATATAGTAAAAGGTGTACTTCCGGAATATTTAATGGGTCGTGTAAATCCGCTCCAATGTTTTCATACTGCCGAATGACATCATATCCAATATAACCAACTGCTCCTCCGCAAAATGGAAATGGACTGTCTACTTGTGATGGTGCAACTACTTCTTCTAACACTTGTAGTACGTTACCTTGTAACTTTTCTGCGCGGCCGAAAATCGTTCGTTCCACTTCCGTACCAACGCTTTTCACTTCTCCATAAGGATTACATCCTAAGTAAGAATAACGCCCTTTATCTTGATGAAGCTGTGAACTTTCTAATAAGAATTTCTTCTTCCCTTTCATACGTCTATATAAAGAAATTGGCGTAATGCTATCCCCTTCTTCTTCAGTGATTACTAAAAATGTCTTTCTCTCTCTTTTTTGTTTTATGAATTCTTCTTTCGTCATCATGTCCTTCACCTCGCCCTGAAAAATAAAAAAGTCCTCTACATATCGAAAATATGTAGAGGACGATAAATATACCGCGGTACCACCTCGTGTTGGATGCAAAAGCATCCCGCTTTGTTCAGGTACAAAATTTATACCTTATCCTTGTAACGGCGGAACCCGGGTTGCCTACTGAATATAATTGTTCAGCATACCTCTCGTAAGCCCATTCCGTATATGGCACCGTACCGGGCTCCCACCTATTCCCGGCTCTCTGTAACGTCTCCAATATACGTACTCTTCTTACTTAAACGATTTCATTTATTTAATTTTTTATACACAAAAAGGGAGTACTCATCCTATAGAAAGGACGGGTACTCCCGTGGTGCCACCTTAATTCGTTACAAATGTAACGCACTTTACCGTATCAAAAACAATACGTGTCTCTTGTATCGATGAGATCATGTCGCCAAAGCCTACTTCTTTCGTTTCGGTTTGGAAGCTCCGAAGCCCATTCCACATCAATTCCATACTGATTCGCACCAACCATCAGCTCTCTGACATGTTCATCATGTGTACTCTTCTTCATCAACGCTTGCATTTTTTTAAGTTGCACTCATTATAGACCTGAATTTTTTCACAAGTCAATACTTTTTTAAAAATTTTATTTTTCTTTCCTTTCAATATTATATTGACAAAACAACCTCTTTTTATGTAAATATAATAAATACTCTATTAAAAATAAGGTTTTTTGTATGAATATTATATATTAAAAAAGTAAAATGACGCCAAAAAACGCTTACATTTCTGAAAATTCGTATTTCTATATGGATTTTTCAGAATAATCATGATAGATTATAAAGTGAAACTTTAATCAGTGGGGGGTGTTCATCCCCACTGATTATTAGTTGAACCAATCGGGCATTTACGGGCAGTTGCTCTCCCACCTAACTTCCTTGCACAGCCAATTTTAAGGTGGGAGTTTTACTACCCGTTAATGCGGGATAAATATGCATAACGCATCAAAAGACATGACAAAAGGAAGGGGAACTATATGAGTACGCAGATGTTAACTTTAACTTCAATCTCTATCTACATGCTCGGGATGTTAGTAATTGGCTATTTCGCCTATAAACGAACGTCCAACTTAACAGATTATATGCTTGGCGGGCGTACACTAGGACCCGCAGTAACGGCATTAAGTGCTGGAGCATCCGATATGAGTGGTTGGCTTTTAATGGGATTACCAGGTGCAATGTTTAGCGTTGGATTAAGTAGTAGTTGGATTGCGATCGGCCTAACACTAGGCGCATACGCAAACTGGCTTTATGTTGCTCCTCGCTTACGTACCTACTCAGAAATTGCAAATAACTCTATTACTATTCCAGAATTTTTGGAACACCGTTTCCACGACAAATCTCATATGCTACGTTTAGTATCTGGACTTGTTATTATGATTTTCTTTACTTTCTATGTAGCTTCAGGATTAGTTTCAGGCGCTGTATTATTTGAAAATTCATTTGGCATGAACTATCATGTTGGATTATTCATTGTAGCAGGCGTTGTTGTAGCTTACACATTATTTGGTGGTTTCTTAGCAGTAAGTTGGACAGACTTCGTGCAAGGAATCATTATGGTAGTTGCTCTTATTCTTGTTCCTATCGTAACAATTATGAATTCGAACGGACTTGGACCTGCATTTGATACAATTCGATCTGTAGATCCAACACGTCTAGATATTTTTAAAGGTGCCTCTACTTTAGGAATGATTTCTCTATTCGCATGGGGCCTTGGTTATGTCGGACAACCTCATATTATCGTACGCTTTATGGCAATTTCTTCTGTAAAAGAACTTAAAAGCGCACGAAGAATTGGTATGAGCTGGATGATTTTCTCTGTTGTTGGAGCTATGTTTACTGGTCTTATTGGTATTGCTTACTATTCACAACAAGAGTTAACATTATCTAACCCAGAAACAATTTTCCTTGAACTTGGGAAAATTTTATTCCACCCACTTATTACTGGATTTTTATTAGCCGCTATTTTAGCAGCGATTATGAGTACAATCTCATCTCAGTTACTCGTTACTTCTAGTGCCGTAACGGAAGACTTATATCGTACATTCTTCAAACGTTCTGCATCTGATAAAGAACTTGTATTTGTCGGTCGTATGGCTGTACTTGTTATTGCATTAGTTGGGTGCGCTTTAGCGTTTAAACAAAATGATACGATTTTAGCTCTTGTTGGATACGCTTGGGCTGGTTTTGGTTCTTCATTCGGACCTGCTATTTTATTAAGCTTATATTGGAAACGTATGACGAAATGGGGCGCGCTTGCTGGTATGATTTCTGGTGCCGCTACAGTCATTATTTGGACTCAATTCAAATTCTTAAAAGATTTCTTATATGAAATGATTCCAGGTTTTGCTATTAGTTTACTAGCCATCGTAATTGTTAGTTTACTAACACAACCTTCAAAAGAAGTTGAAGAGCAATTTGAGGATTTCGAAAAACAACATCGTCATAATTTATAAAAAAATCTCTGCTGTTATCGTAACAGCAGAGATTTTTTACAGTTCGACAATCTTCTTATCAAATTTAACAAATTCTTTATGTTTCGTTAAATTTAACATAACACTACTCCTTTATAGTATGAGTATCAGCACTTATACAGAAAGGGGACTCCAACATGTTAGCAGCTTTCCAGCAACAACAAACACGAAAATTTTCACCTATCACAAATACTTCTGCGTCTTGTTTAAACATGCAACCTAACCCGCCTAAAATTTCAATTGCTCCTTCTGTTATTTCAGTCATCGGTGTTCATATGGAAAAACATAAATTAAAAATAAAAACGGGACAAAACATTGTGTTAGCAGCTTCCATTTTGCCAATACAAGCAACGAATAAAGAGCTTATTTGGTCAAATATGAATTCTGATATCATCACCATATATCCAAAAGGTGACACCGTGACGATTACTGGAAAAAGTGCAGGTAAAGCAGTCGTAATTGTCACAACTGCTGAAGGCAAATTCCGTGACCTATGTGTCATTCATGTACAACCTTATATGACAAATCCAAAGTAAAAGAGTGGCTTCATAGCCACTCTTTTACTTGATTTCAATATTTAAGTTTTTACTTTTTACAAGGTTAATAAATTATTCTTTATTTCTTGGAGAAATAATTTCTGTTTTATGTGTATCGTAAACAATTTCAAGTCGGTCAAATGATAATGCATGAGCTGCTATTGGATTTTTCGTATTTGAAATTTGTTTTATATCTCTTATAAATATACGTTTTGTAACGAGACCCGATCTAATTGTAATTATTTCTTCCCCGGCAATATATTTTGCCAAAAACCAACTCCAGCTAAACAACATTGCTAATGGAATTGTAAAAAGCAAAAGAAAATATTCTCTCCCTACAAAAATTGTCGCAAAATAAGCACCAAAAACAATGAAAACAAGTGGATATAACCATGTATCTTTTTTTGATGGAAATTCGATTTCCATCCCCCTTCTATGCCCATATTTCTATAAAACAAAAAGAGAAGTATCACAACTTCTCTTTTCTCCCCTAACACTATAATTCCTGTGTATACACCGGCTCGTTTACGACGTTTTTTGCTGTACGTTTTTGTTGCTGCAGTAAGAAAACAGATACACCAAACAATACGAGCATGCTACCGATAATTTGCATTGCATTTAATTTTTCTCCAAGTAAGAAGAACGCAAGTATAGATGCTCCAACAGGTTCTCCTAAAATACTCATTGAAATCGTCGTTGCATTCACATAATTTAACAGCCAATTATTAATTACATGTGACACTGTCGGCACAACCGCAAGTAAAAGAAAAACGGTCCAATCCCATTTCGTATAACCTGTAAAAGGTACTTGTAATATGACATTATAAATCCCCATAAAAAGACCTGCGAACGCAAAGACTGTAAAACTATAAATCCAGTGTGATACTTTCTTTACTGTCGTTTGCCCGATAAATAAATAACCGACAACTGCTATTACACTTAGAAAGGATAATATGTCTCCATAAATTGCTTGCTTACTTAACCCTAAATCTCCCCAACCAATGCACATTACCCCTAAAATAGCGATTCCCATCGTTGCAATGGCTGAATATGTTGTTCTTTCTTTAAACAGAAAAAAACCTCCAACTAAAGATACGATCGGTTGAAGTGCCAAAATAATTGTTGAACTAGCAACTGTTGTATGCTTTAAAGATTCAAACCATAAAAGAAAATGAAGTGCTAAAAAGAAACCAGATCCAATTAAAAAGCCCCAATCTTTCATTTGAATCCTATTAAATTCCTCTCTTTTTTTCCATACGATAGGCAGCATAATAAGTACGATAATCCATAAGCGGTACATACTTAATATTGAAGATGGTGCTGAGGACATCTTTACAAAAACTGCTGCAAAGGAAATGGCAATTATAGAAATAGCCAATGGTAGTGCGATTGATTTTTCTTGTTTCAAATCCTGTCTCCCCTCTCACCTGTCAAAAATCCCACTTCATTATATCCGTTTTCTTTCGTAACTTAAATACTAATTTTTTAGATTCTTCGTACCATTATGGTAAAATAGAAATTAAGGCGCCAATTAGTGAATATTTCTTTCCTTTTCACTACAAGCGTCGCTCTTACAATCGTTACAGTAAATTTTTATTTAGGGGGATCTACATGAGTCAAACAATAGGGAGAATTGAAGAAATTTCATTTTATAGCGCATCACTTCAAGAAGACGTTACACTTCTCGTTTATTTACCTGTAAATTACACACCACTGCACAAACATACAGTTGTAATTGCACAAGATGGTAGAGATTATTTTCAGCTCGGTAAAGCGCACCGTGTAATTGAGCGCCTTCGTGAAACCGAAGAAATTGACCGTACAATTATTGTCGGTATTCCATATAAAAATGTACATGATCGTAAAGAAAAATATTTCCCAAATGAAGTGAAAAATGCTGCATATATTCGTTTCCTTGCTCATGAACTTGCACCATACATTGATGAAAATTATCCAACGTACCAAATGGGAAAAGGTCGTGTTTTAATTGGTGATTCTCTTGGCGGAACAGTTTCCTTTATGACTGCACTTATGTATCCGCATACATTCGGTAAAGTCGTTATGCAATCACCATTTGTGGATGAGACAGTGATGAACTTAGCAAAAGAATTCAAAGATCCACAGGCGTTAGAACTGTATCACGTCATCGGTACAGAAGAAACGGCTGTAAAGCGTACTGATGGACAAGTATCGGATTTCGTAGGGCCGAACCGTGAGTTAAATAAGCTTCTTACGGATAGAAATTTCATCACGCATTACGAGGAGTTTGAAGGCAATCATACTTGGAAATATTGGCAAACTGATTTACCGAAAGCCTTCTCTCATATTCTAGCAATGAAATAATAGAGAGCAGTATTCAGAATAATTTGATATAATAGATAAAGAGATTTATTTATCTCAAAATCTAACTAGACTTACAAAGGGAGGAATTGGAACATGAAATTAGGCATTGTAATTTTTCCATCTAAAATGATTCAAGATAAAGCGAACGGATTGCGTAAACGTTATGACCCGCACTACGCATTAGTTCCACCACATATTACATTGAAAACACCCTTTGAGGCGCAAGATGAACAATTAGAGTCGATTGTAAACGAATTACATACAATCGCAAGTAAAACGAACCCTTTCACCCTTCATGTTGGGAAAGTTGGTTCATTCGCACCTGTTAATAACGTCCTTTACTTTAAAGTAGAAAAAACACCTGAACTTACTTTCTTAAATGAAGAAATGCATAGCGGGTTATTCACGCAAGAACGCGAATATGCTTTCGTACCTCATTTAACAATCGGACAAGGCTTATCAGATGCAGAGCATGCTGATGTTTTGGGCCGATTACGTATGAAAGATTTCTATTACGAACAGCCAATTGATCGTTTCCATCTTCTATATCAATTAGAAAATGGAACATGGACTGTACACGAAACATTCCGTCTTGGAAAGGGGAACAACTAATTTGCACGCACAGATTGTACAAACGGACGAACAACTAAGAGATGCATTCTCTGTACGTAAACAAGTGTTTGTAAATGAACAACGTGTCTCTGCTGAAGAAGAGTACGATGAGTTTGAAGAAACTTCCACACACGTTGTTATATATGACAATGATGTTCCAGTTGGTGCTGGACGTTTTCGCACCCTTGATGGTATAGGAAAAATGGAACGCATTTGCGTGTTAGGTTCCCATCGTAAAAAAGGTATCGGAAAAATTGTTATGGATGCGCTTGAAGCGTATGCAAAGGAAAATTCGTTACCGAAATTGAAACTTCATGCTCAAACACATGCTGAAGATTTCTATAAAAAACTTGGATATGTAACAAGTTCTGATGTATTTATGGAAGCAAATATCCCGCACGTCATAATGATAAAAGAATTGTAATTTGAAAGCAGGAGGTGACCCCTCCTGTTTTTTTACATTGCTATTTTCTTTTTCTTCCGCTAAAGTTAAATGTTGATGCTATAGTTTTGAAGGTGAACATATGACACAAGAAAAATTTTCACAAAAATCGTTAACACACGCTGATATTCCGCGTGCGACATATCATATTCCGAAAACATCTACCCATTTAATTATGGAAGAAGATGTAGATGCGGCTTATTTCCGCGCTCTAGAACAACAAAATGTTTTTTTAAACGAAAAACAATTAGAAGCTGTGCGCACAACAGAAGGTCCTGTTCTTACACTAGCTGGTGCCGGAAGCGGGAAAACATCTGTTTTAACAACTCGCGTTGGTTATTTAGTAAATGTAAAACAAGTTCATCCACGAAATATTTTATTACTTACATTTACACAAAAAGCTGCTGAAGAAATCCGAAGTCGTGTTGCGAAGTTACCAGGTATGAATCATGCAGCAAGTAGCTACGTAGTCGCTGGTACATTCCACTCTGTTTTCTTAAAATTGCTTCGTAGTCAAGGGTATAATCAACAAATTTTAGCAAATGAAAAACATAAACAAATTATGATAAAGAAAATCTTAAAAGAATTGCGTTTAAAAGACGATTACGATGCTGAAACGATGCTCGCGATGATTTCACTTGAAAAAAACAAATTAAATCGTCCGAAAGATGTAAAAGCGAAAACACCAGTGGAACAAGAATTTAAAGAAGTATATGAACGTTTTGAAGAGGTAAAACAACGATACAATTATATTGATTTCGATGACATCTTATTGGAAACATATTATATGTTAGAAAATAATGCTCCTTTACTAACTCAATTACAACAACGTTTTCACTACATTGAAGTAGATGAGTTTCAAGATACATCCTATGCACAATATGAAATTGTAAAATTGTTAGCCACGCCAAGAAATAATTTGTTCATCGCAGGTGATGATGATCAAGCAATTTATGGCTGGCGAGGGGCAAGTCACCAAATTATTTTATCTTTTCCAAAAGAATTTGATAACACAACAATTATTGCACTAAATACGAATTATCGATCCAATCCCTTTATCGTCGGGCTTGGAAATGAAGTTATAAAATTAAATCAAGAACGTTTTGATAAAGAGCTATACTCCGTTCGCGAGGAAGGTGTACAACCTTTTTATGCACGACCTGCTACGACTCTTGATGAAGCAAATCAAATTTTACAGCTCATTCAAGAAAAAGTAGATAGCGGTGACCGAAACTATAAAGATTTTTGTTTACTGTATCGCACACATTCTGTAAGTCGTTCGTTACTTGATCAGCTTACCATTCATAAAATCCCGTTTATTAAACACGGGGCGAGCCAATCATTTTATGAACATTCTTTAATTAAGCCTGTATTAGATCATTTAAGACTCGTGATTGAGCCGTTTCGGCTAGAATCACTTTCAAACATATTGCCGACGATGTATATCGGACGTGATGACTGTATTTCATTTATTGAACGTGAACAATGGAAATATAGTGAGGGACGCTTCCCTTCTCTTCTTCATTTCTTACTATTAAATCCAAGCTTAAAACCTTTTCAAGTGAAAAAGGTAAATGAGCGCATCGATTTTATTAAGTTTATTAAAGAATTAGAACCGAAAAAAGCATTAAAAGAAATTATTCATGGTAAAGGAAAATATTTAGAGTACTTACAAAGTAACGATCGTTCTTCCTTTACGATGCATAAAGACATACAAGAAGAAATGTTGGAAGAATTAATGGAGTCTGCAACTCGTTTCACCGATATTCCAGCTTATTTACAATTTATCGACGAGGCGATTCAAGGTCAAAAAGAAATGGAAGCATTAAAAACAATGCCGCAAAAAGATGCCGTTTCACTTATGTCAATCCATAACGCAAAAGGCCTTGAATTTCCATGTGTCTTTTTACTTGGAGCGAGTGATGGAATCCTGCCCCATACTTCTTCTTTAAAAGATGCAAATGATCGTATTACGGAAACTTCTGAAGCGTTAGAAGAAGAACGCCGATTACTGTATGTCGCCATTACACGTGCAAAAGAAGAACTTTACATTTCTTCTCCGCAATTTTTCAGAGGAAAGAAATTAGATATATCTCGTTTTTTATATACTGTGCGAAAAGATTTACCTGAAAAGACATCCACTAAATAAGGATGTCTTTTTTTATATCACGTTATGTACATCCCTCCTATATAAATTCCCTGTTTTTATCGTGAGAATTAACGTAATATCAGCCATATCCCACTCATATTGTAATAGTGTATGTCAGAACTCACGAGAAGGAGTGAACATAATGAGCTGCAATTGTAACGAAGACCATCATGAACATGATTGTGATTTCAACTGTGTATCTAATGTCGTTCGCTTTATACATGAACTGCAAGAATGTGCAACGACAACATGTGGATCTGGTTGCGAAGTTCCATTTTTAGGAGCACATAACACTGCATCAGTAGCGAATACACGTCCTTTTATTTTATACACAAAAGCCGGAGCACCTTTTGAAGCATTTGCACCATCTTCAAGCCTTACTAGTTGCCGATCTCCAATTTTCCGCGTAGAAAGTATAGATGATGATGACTGTGCTGTATTACGTGTATTAACTGTAGTATTAGGTGATAACTCACCCGTACCACCTACTGATGACCCAATTTGTACGTTTTTAGCTGTACCAAATGCAAGATTAGTATCAACCTCTACTTGCATTACTGTTGATTTAAGTTGCTTCTGTGCTATTCAATGCTTACGCGATGTTACAATTTAAAACTAAATAATGAGTTAAGTATGGATTGGGTGGCAGATAATTCTGCCACCCAATCCATGCTTAAAGAGTATTATTATGTAAATTTCTTAAAATTGGGAACTTGTCTAGAACATAGAACCTGTCCTTTTCATTAACTGAAAGTAGAAACAGATAAAGGAGTGAAAAACATGTTCTCTTCTGATTGCGAATTTACTAAAATTGATTGTGAGGCAAAGCCAGCTAGTACACTACCTGCCTTCGGTTTTGCTTTCAACGCGTCTGCACCTCAGTTCGCTTCACTATTTACACCACTACTATTACCTAGCGTAAGTCCAAACCCAAATATTACTGTTCCAGTAATAAATGATACAGTAAGTGTTGGAGATGGCATTCGAATTCTACGAGCTGGTATTTATCAAATCAGTTATACATTAACGATTAGTCTTGATAACGCACCTGTAGCACCAGAAGCTGGTCGTTTCTTCTTATCATTAAATACGCCAGCTAACATTATTCCTGGATCAGGTACAGCGGTTCGTTCTAACGTTATTGGTACTGGTGAAGTAGACGTATCCAGCGGTGTTATTCTTATTAACTTAAATCCTGGTGACTTAATTCAAATTGTACCAGTTGAGTTAATTGGAACTGTAGACGTCCGTGCAGCAGCATTAACAGTTGCACAAATTAGCTAGTAAAAAGCGGTATTTCTAATACAGAAATACCGCTTTTTATATGTATAATAAAAAACACTCACAGTAACATGAGTGTTTCATTCTTCATATTGTTTTATTGTGTTCTTCTTTTTCCCACAATTACATCCCTTTTTCTTCACAAATCCTTGTTGTTGCAATTGTTCTTGATATGCCTGTTGTTGTGCATGGTGCTGTTGCTGTATTTGATACCACTGCTGCAGGTCATATGAATTTTGCCTTGGATTATTGCTCACAGCAAACATCTCCTCTACTGTCAATTCTGTCTATTTACTATATGAACAACTCTTTATTTCCGTTCCCTCATTCTTTTAAACTCCGCTTTTTCTCTTATTATGAAAATATATTATTCTCCCATAAAATATCCTGTAATCGTTTCAATGATTGCTGCTGCTCCTGCAATAGCCAATAATGCAAGTAACGGCTCCGCAACAATAGGAATCCAATTATATAAAACTAATAAAAAAGCACTAACCCATACACCTGTACACCAATAACAGCTTAATAATTCGCCAATCCACTTTCTTAATCCTTTACCTTTCACTTTTGTAAACGTTGATACACTTCCATCTGGCTCCGTAATCTCTAATTCATCAATAAATGGTCTTCGCAAAAAGGCTGTAATTTTATCATAAACAATTAAACGAGTGAGCCTAAAGGCTGCTAACGCGAAAATAAAAAATAAAAGCCAGCTTGTAAACAGCATAATTCCACCTTCCCTTATCCTCTTTCGCCTATTTAAAAAAAAAGGTCTTGAGATTGTGACCAAATCTCCTCGACTCCAATATCTTATTAATGTAAATACAAACAAGAAGATAAGGAGTGACATTAATGAGTTGTAACGAAAATAAACACCATGGCTCTTCTCATTGTGTAGTTGACGTTGTAAAATTCATCAATGAATTACAAGATTGTTCTACAACAACGTGTGGATCTGGTTGTGAAATTCCATTTTTAGGTGCACACAATACTGCATCAGTAGCAAATACACGTCCTTTTATTTTATACACAAAAACTGGAGAACCTTTTGAAGCATTTGCACCATCTGCAAGCCTTGTTGGCTGCCGATCTCCAATTTTCCGTGTGGAAAGTGTAGATGATGATAGCTGTGCTGTACTACGTGTATTAAGTGTAGTATTAGGTGATAGCTCTCCTGTACCACCTACTGATGACCCAATTTGTACGTTTTTAGCTGTACCAAATGCAAGACTAGTATCGACATCTACTTGCATTACTGTTGATTTAAGCTGTTTCTGTGCGATTCAGTGCTTACGCGACGTTACTATCTAATGTGAAGTGAACTAAAAAACTATTGGGGTGGTAGAAGCTTTCTACCACCTTTACATATTTAAAAGCCGGCCATACTAATCGATTGGATATCATCTATAGACAACCTAATATCTCTCATACTATTTTGCGGCATAATAGATACGATGCCATTACGATACGATATGATTGATCCAACATAAGAAACTGTAGCTGTTTTTATTCTACACCTTACTTTCGGAATGTAATGAGGGCGGTTTAATAAAAAATGAATTTTTTCATCATTATTCATATCCTTAAATGATTTATTATACGGGACGGTTCTTACCTGCTCTTGCTCTTCTTGTTCTTCTTGTTCTTCTTTTTCCTCTTCTTCTATTTTTCCTTCCACTTGCTGTTCTTCTTGCTTCTCTTCTTGTTGTTCTTGTTCTATTACCTCTTCCACAGCACTACTTACAATATTTTCTTGTCTATTACTTTTTTCTTTTTGATCTTCATTTTCAAAGTTTGTCAGGATAATCCTTTTTATTTTCGGTGCAGCAAGTTCTAAACTTACTTGCGTAATATATAACAACGGTTTTCCAACTGTTGAACTTTTATTTTTATTCTTCACACTCGTCCCTCCCACTTCCATACGTAGCTGAATAAATCGTGTACTATTATAGTTATATTCATCACGTGGCAAGAACTTTCGTTAAAAATCGTTCTTTCTAAGAACAAATAAAAAGGACAATCTCAGCATTTAGAGATTGTCCTTTAAAAATTAATATTATATTTATCCTAGGATATGATACCCTGAATCAACGTGAATGTTTTCTCCTGTTACACCGCGTGCTAAATCACTGAATAGGAATACTGCTGTATCGCCAACTTCTTCTTGCGTTGTTGTACGACGAAGTGGTGCGCGCTCCTCAATTTCTCTTAAGATTGAGTTGAAATCGCCTACACCTTTTGCAGATAACGTACGAATTGGTCCTGCAGAAATAGCGTTGACGCGAATACCATGTTGACCTAAATCGTTCGCTAAATATTTCACGCTCGCTTCTAATGAAGCTTTCGCAACACCCATAACGTTATAATTTTTCACAACGCGCTCGCCGCCAAGATATGTTAACGTTAAAATATTTCCGCCTTCTGTCATTACTTTCTTCGCTTCTCTTGCTACAGCTGTTAAAGAGAATGCACTAATATTTTGTGCAAGTAAAAATCCATCGCGAGAAGTATCTACAAATTCACCTTTTAAGTCATCGCGATTTGCAAAAGCAATACAATGTGCTACACCGTGAATAGTACCTACTTCTTGTTTAATTGTTTCAAAACAAGCTGTAAGTTCCTCATCATTCGTTACATCACAAGGTAATACAAGTGATTCTTGCCCTTCTAATGTGTCCGCTAATTCACGAACGTTTCTTTCTAAACGTTCTCCTGCATATGTGAAGATTAATTTTGCACCTGCATTATGCAAAGAGCGAGCAATTCCCCATGCAATACTTCTTTGGTTCGCAACGCCCATAACAACAAATGTTTTCCCTTGTAATAGTTCCATGATATATCCTCCCAGAAATACTTATACTTGTTATTAGTACCTGATACTATAATTATAGTAACATAAAACCGCTTAAAGGCAAACAAAAAAGTCATTAACAGAAATTTGTTAATGACTTTTGGTTTCTATAAAAAAGCGCTCTAATCCTTCTTCCCAAGACGGCATTTGTAAAAAACCATTTAATCGTAGCATGTTATGTTGAAAGATAGAATATTTGGGCCTTGCAGCCGCAGCTCCGAATTCTTCCGTTGAAACAGGTAATACATTCACTTTCATATTGGCGTACGAAAATATTTTTTGTGCAAATTCAAACCAAGAGCATGAACCTCTGTTTGATACGTGGTATGTACCGTATAAAGAAGTATGAATGAGCTTATTAATAACCATATTTAAATCCGCCACATACGTAGGAGAGCCAACTTGATCCGCTACAACAGATATTTCATCTCTTTCTTTTCCTAATCGTATCATCGTTTTTACGAAATTATTTCCATATTTACCATATAGCCACGATGTGCGAACGATAAAATATTTATTATGTAACTCTTTGACGAACTGCTCCCCCGCATACTTAGAGGCTCCATATATATTTACCGGAGCAGGACTATGAAATTCATCGTACCCCTCTGGTCTGGCGCCTTGAAATACATAATCAGTACTAATATAAACTAGCTTCGCCCCTACTAATTGTGAAGCGACCGCTACATTTCGAGCTCCGATTGCATTTATTCTATATGCAAGATCCTGTTCTTTCTCTGCATGATCTACTTTCGTATAGGCAGCACAATGAATAATTATATGTGGTTTTATTTCTTGTACCACTTGTTGTATTCGGGATATATTTGTGACATCTAGTAACTTTTTATCAAATGCATATATATCATATTCTTCAGAGTTTAACTCTTCAAATAGTTGCTTTCCTAATTGGCCGTTTGCTCCTGTTATGATAACCCTCTCTTTCATTTAACATGCCCCTTACTAATCTTTTAGTGGTTTCCACCATTCCTTATTCTTTTCATACCATTTCACCGTCTCTTGTAATCCTTGTTGAAATGTATATTTCGGTTCCCAATCAAATTCATTCTTCATTTTCTCTGCATCAATCGCATAACGACGATCGTGCCCTAAACGATCTGTAACATATTCAATATCTTTTTTTGTTTTTCCTAAAAGAGTAATAATTTGTTCCACAACTTCTACATTTGTTTTTTCATTATTTCCACCTATATTATATACTTCTCCTACACGTCCCTTATGCAGAACAACGTCAATCGCACTGCAATGATCCGTTACATGTAACCAATCTCTTACATTTAAACCATCACCATATAACGGTAATTTTTTTCCTTCCAGTGCATTCGTAACCATTAATGGAATTAATTTCTCGGGATACTGGTACGGCCCATAATTGTTAGAACAACGCGTTACTATAACTGGTAATTGATATGTTTTATAGTAAGATAGAGCTATCATGTCCGCGCTCGCCTTACTTGAAGAATATGGACTATTTGGAGCTAACGGCGTTGTCTCTGTGAACTTCCCTGTTTTTCCTAAAGAACCATACACTTCATCTGTTGACACTTGCACAAGTTTTATATGCGAATATTTTTTAACTAGTTCTAATAAAGTGACCGTCCCAATTACATTTGTATCATAAAAAGGAATCGGATTTTCAATACTACGGTCCACATGTGATTCAGCTGCAAAATTTACAATCACTTGTACGTCTCGCTCTTTTATGACGTGTTCTAATAGCTCTCCATTTTGAATTTCTCCTTTTACAAAAGAGTAATTCGGGTGATCCTGAAGAGATTTTACATTATTTAAATTCCCGCTATATGTTAATGCATCGTAATTAATAATTTTATATGTTTCATAACTTTGTAGCATGTAATGAACGAAATTACTTCCAATAAATCCAGCCCCACCTGTTACTAATATATTCATAAACAACTCTCCTACTTAAAAACTATCTTCATATTCCTCTAGTAATGGCAATATCCGGTCCTTATCGGACAATATGGGATCTGTTACCGGCCAAGGAATTGCTAAATCTTTATCTTCCCAAAGTAATCCAGAGTCATGCTCTGCACTATAATATTCATCTACTTTATACATAACGATAGTATGCGGGACAAGCGTGCAAAAACCATGGGCAAATCCTTTTGGCACTAGTAATTGCCGATGGTTATCTGCACTTAAAATATACCCTTTCCATTGTTTAAATGTTGGTGATTTTTTTCGCAAATCAACGATAACATCATAAATTGCTCCTTGCATAACTTGAATGAGTTTCGTTTGTGCTTTCGGTTTTTTTTGAAAGTGTAGCCCCCGTATCGTTCCTGCCTTAACCGAATAAGATACGTTATCCTGTACAAATGAATACGTAATCCCTAATGTTTCTAGCACCTGCTTATTATAGCTCTCTGAAAAAAAGCCACGCTCATCTCCAAATAACCTCGGTTCTAACAATTTTGCATCGGTAAAATTTGTTTCTATAACTTTCATATTCTCACCTATTCTCCGTTAAACTGTTTCCCAAAGTTAATATCCTGTGCTAACGTATTCGCCTTTTGAAGAGAAGCATGAGTTCCAGCATCAGTCCACCAACCGCTCATTTCATTATAAGTAAGTACCCCTCGTTTTAAATACCAATTATTTATATCTGTAATTTCAAGTTCTCCCCGTGCAGAAGGTTTTAATTCTTTTATATAAGAAAAGACTTTCGAATCATACAAATAAATTCCCGTAACAGCATAAGAACTTTTCGGCTCTTTCGGCTTTTCTTCAATTTCAACTATTTTTCGGTTTTGAATATGTGCTACGCCAAATCTTTCGGGATCTTCTACAGATTGCAATAGTACTTTCGCACCTTCTTTTTGATTTGCAAACTCTTCAACATACGGAAGAATATCATCTGAGAAAATATTATCTCCTAATATAACTACCATACGATCATTCCCGACGAAATCTTCACAAAGCCCTAACGCCTGTGCGATCCCGCCCGCTTTATCTTGCACACGATACGTAAAGGACACGCCAAATTCATGACCACTTCCTAAAAAGCTAACAACATCCCCCATATGCTCTTTACCTGTAATAATCATAATATCTGTAATATCGCATTGTTTTAGTTTATATACCGCATGATAAATCATCGGATACCGCCCAACAGGAAGTAAATGTTTATTCGTTACTTTCGTTATTGGATATAATCTCGACCCAGTACCACCTGCTAAAATAATTCCTTTCACTCTGCATCTCTCCTTTATGATGGAGATAATATATCTTTGTAATGTTCTACAAACACTTTCCGGTACTTCTCATATGTATCCGCATCAAACTCATCCCCGTTGTAATGAATACACCATAAATTTGCTTGATTTGGGATACCGATTAAATAACCAGCCCTTTGAAATTCTAAAGATTGTGACACATCATAAAAGTGAAACCCTTGAAATAAATCTTCTCGCCACGGAATATCATACTGCGTTGCCATAAATAAACCATCAATTGCCTGAACTGACAAAAATGGTTGATTACCATAAAAAACCTGATCCAAATTTAATAATTGATAATTCCGTCTTCTATATTCAATCACTTTCCCTACTAAATTTTTCCCTTCCCACCATATCCCGTTATTCGGTAAAAACTGAGCCCCAGCGACCCCTATTAAACCAAGCTTTTCATTTTCTTCAAAAAGAGATATAAGTGTATAAAACATATCTCGATTAATAAGATATGTATCTTGATGTATATACACTTTGTATTTCGCTGGATATGAAAGGGCTCGGTTATATGCACTTGCCATACTTTGTGCATCTCGTATCGGAAAAATTTGTACAGCGTAACCAGGGGGAACAAAAATGTTTCTTATTTGGCTCTCACATTGTTTAAAAAGCTCCTCATTATTTACACAAACAACGACTAATATTGTATGATCTTTCATTTTTGTCCCCCCTTTATTCTTCCTTATTTACATCTGCCATATAGTGTTCTACAAATATTTTTCGATACTTTTCATAGTTCGTCATATTCACATCAAAATGATAATGGATGCACCAAGCATCGCGCTGTACAGGTACACCGACTGTATATCCTGCTTTTTTAAATTCAAATGATTGAGATACATCATAAAAATCAAATCCGTCAAATAAGTCTTCTCGCCACGGAACATCATATTGTGTCGCCATTAATAAACCGTCAATACATTCTACAGGAATAAATGTTTTTGATTCATGATACGGTTGTTCTAAACTTGCCATATAAAACAAATCATTCATATAACCAATGACCTTTCCTACAATTCCACGCCCTTCGTTCCATACACCAGTTGGAGGAACATATTGCGCTCCAACCATCCCAATCATACCAAGGTGTTCATGTTCCTCAAATAATTGAAGTAATCCATATAAAAAAGCTCTATTTATAATAAAAACATCTTGATGTAAATACACTTTATACTTCGCTGGATGCGAAATAGCTTGATTGTATCCACTCGTCATACTTTTCGCATTTCGAATCGGCATAAATTGAACAATATACCCTGGAGGTACTAACAATTGCAATATATGTCGCACGCAGTTTGCATACAATTTCCGATCATTTATACATGTAACAAATAATATTGTTTTGTCTGCAGCACTCATAATTGTGATTTTTCAGCTTCAATAATATACTGAAATACAACTGTCTCAGCCATGAAGCCACTTCCAAGACGATATTTTTTACAAATTCCATACAACTCCTCAATAAGCGGCTCATACATTTTATGATCAACATATACACGATCTACTTTACTAATAACATATCCTGCTTTTAAAAACATTCTTAGCATTTCATTAAATGTAAAGAAACGAATATGTGTTTTATCTAATAAACCATATTCTGTATACGTCCAATTTCCGGCAAGTAAGGGCGCTAATACTGAAATATGAGCAACGTTTGGTATACTTGCTAAAATCACACCATTTTGCTTTATATATGGCTTAACCTTTTCAATCACAGCCCATGGATCAAATAAATGCTCTAATACATCTCCAAATAGGATGCAATCAAATTGCCCCTCCTCATAAGGAAGATCTATTTTTTCTATATCCCCTAAAATAACATGATCTAGTATTTCTTTCGCTTTTTCTGCAGCCTCTGGAAATGCCTCAATTCCTGATACACGTGTACCGTTTTCTTTAATAGCTGCTCCCAATGCACCGCTCGAGCAACCAATATCAAGAACTTCTTTCCATTCCTTTTTTATATGCTTTAATAAATTCGGATTCGCTGCATTATAATAATGCTCGGATTTTTCTTCATATAAAGAACTTTTTTCGCGATTCATTTCACACACTCCTTATGCAAATTGAATTAGAAATATAAATCTCATATGAATTCTATAAAGTGTAGTTTTTGTTCATCCCCCACTGATTATTAGCCCGCAAATAGCAGTATAAAAATTTTTATCTATATTGGTTACGTTACTGATACTCTAATATATAACCAATCTATTAGAGTTAGAATAACGATAAATCATTTCTAAAAAACGAAACCTATTACGCTTTATATGGTTTATCAAAAACTCCCCGAAAATATTTACGGTTATATTCAATTGCAGCATTATTCGGAACATAAGAAGCTGCTAATTCATTGTAATAATATGCTTTATCCTGCTCTCCTAACCTGCTATAACAAATACACATTTGTAAATAGGGTAGCCATGTGTAGCTAGCTGGACTATGGAAAGGACTTTCCGTTGCCATTGGTACTTCCGTTGCAAGTTTAAACCAAAATATCGCTTCATTATATTTTTCTTGTTCCATATATATATATCCTATTCTTGTACAATTCTCTCCTCTAGGGACGTCATACCGAAACGACTTCACACAAGATTCAATTGCCTTCTCCCACATTCCGAGCTTCGCATAGCAATCTCCTAACTTACCACATGCATAAATTTTTTCTTCATACCATCCTTCGTCCTGATTAAGAAATGTTTCATAAAGAAGAACTGCATCATCATATTTTTGGTTATCCATAGATTCATTTGCGTAATAAAATAAATCCCTTGGACTCAATTCTTCCCCTGCAGCTACAGTGTTTTGAAAAATTCTCAAATTACGATCTGTTACTTTTTTTTCTTTTTTATGCGTAATAGCAACATTACTACTAAAAACCTCACCAGAAATAGCTAAATACTCGTGAACCTTTCCAAACCATTGAAATTGTTTTTCACGTTTTACAAGTCGATTTCTTTTTGTACAATATAAAGGTTTCCCGTTAGAATCCATTGCAAGGTGATAAGGCATCGAAACGGCATCAATTTTAGGATCTAATTCTCTTTTTAAAAGTTTCAACGCTTCTTGAGCATCTTCTAATAATACGTCATCTGCATCTAGCCACAATATATACTCTTGCGTCGCTTTTGAAAAAGAAAAATTTCTTGCTGCTGCAAAATCATCAATCCACTGGAAATCATATATGTTAGAAGTGTATTTCTCTACGATTTCTTTCGTTCGATCGACGGAACCTGTATCAACTACTATAATTTCATCCACAATTTTTTCAACTGTGTCTAAACAACGGGCTATTGTCTCCTCTTCATCTCGAACAATCATACATAAACTAATTGTAATTCCTTGCTTGTTCAACATAATCACCCTCTTCCAAATCAATCATATGTTATACCTATACTAAACTTTCCATTTTTTTAAATTGTTCAAGTAGTTTAAGATTTCTTTTCAATAATTCAAATGTCCGTGTCATTTTCTTTCGGTTTTGCATCTACTATATAATGAACGCTTTATGGAGGTGAATTTATGTCAAATAATAATTATTCAAATGGATTAAATCCCGATGAATCTTTATCAGCTAGTGCATTTGACCCTAATCTTGTAGGACCTACATTACCACCGATACCACCGTTTACCCTTCCGACTGGCCGACCGGGCGACTGGACCGACCGGACCTACAGGGCCGACTGTACCTACGGGGCCAACTGGACCTACGGGAACTGGTGACACTGGTACTGGACTACGGGGCCGACTGGTGACACTGGGGCTACTGACCTACGGGCCGACTGGTGACACTGGCTACTGGGGGGCCGACTGACACTGGAGCTACTGGACCTACGGGCCGACTGGTGACACTGGAGCTACTGGACCTACGGGGCCGACTGGTGACACTGGGGCTACTGGACTTACGGGGCCGACTGGTGACACTGGAGCTACTGGACCGACTGGGGCTACTGGACCGACTGGACCAACTGGACCAACTGGACCATCCGGACTAGGACTTCCAGCAGGACTATACGCATTTAACTCCGGTGGGATTTCTTTAGATCTAGGAATTAATGATCCAGTACCATTTAATACTGTTGGATCTCAGTTTGGTACAGCAATTTCTCAATTAGATGCTGATACTTTCGTAATTAGTGAAACTGGATTCTATAAAATTACTGTTATCGCTAATACTGCAACAGCAAGTCTATTAGGAGGTCTTACAATCCAAGTGAATGGAGTACCTGTACCAGGTACTGGATCAAGTTTAATCTCACTCGGAGCACCTATCGTTATTCAAGCAATTACGCAAATTACGACAACTCCATCATTAGTTGAAGTAATTGTTACAGGGCTTGGGCTATCATTAGCTCTTGGCACGAGTGCATCTATTATTATTGAAAAAGTTGCTTAATTTTTTACTTAGCAGTAAAACTGATATCAGTTTTACTGCTTTTTCAATTTCAAATTCAATCATGAAACATTCAGTACCTACATAATCATATTGTTGTATGACATTTTGCAGGAGGCACAAATATGGAAAGTAAATCTGCTGTTCAGCTTTATCTCGAATTGCTAAAGAAGACAATTTTATTTGAAATATGGTTAGAATATGAGGCATACTTACCCGCATCTCTACATATTTCGAAAGAACTAGAATTCGAACCAGTTACAGTCCCTCTCCCTTTATTCATTAAGCAATATGCCGAAAACCATAACTTAAAAATTGTAAAACCAAATGTCTCAAAAAGTGAACGTCATGATGGAATGGATTGGCCAAGAGCAGCACATAGCATGATTGGTCGAGAACGTATGAACCAATTACAAGAGGCGATGGAAACCGTTGTTCGTGAAAATATAGAAGGTGATTTTATTGAAACAGGTGTATGGCGCGGAGGATCATGCATTTTTATGAATGGGTTTTTACAAGCAAACAACATTACGGATCGTAATGTGTGGGTCGCAGATTCATTTGAAGGTTTGCCAGCACCGAATCTAGAACAATATCCAAAAGATTACGGTGATTATTTACACACATTCGATTACTTACGCGTCTCTTTAGAACAAGTACAAGAGAATTTCAAAAAATATGATTTACTAAATGATCAAGTGAAATTTTTAAAAGGTTGGTTTAAAGATACTTTACCAACAGCACCAATTGAAAAAATAGCAATTGCACGGCTTGATGGTGATATGTACGAATCCACCATGGATGGTCTCATGAACTTATATGATAAAGTTTCTAAAGGTGGCTATATAATTATCGATGACTACGGGCTACCACCATGCGCTGAGGCTGTGACAGACTTTAGAAAGCAACGAAATTTAAAAGCCCCTATTACTAAAATTGATGTATTTGGCGTTTATTGGAGAAAAGAATAAAAAGATTTAATCTATAGGAGATCCCATTTTCACTCATCCTTCTCTCACTTCTAACCCAACAAAATATTTTTTTCGGAATCTCCTTACATATAACAATTGTTTTCCTGTCTTCTCTCACTACAAATTGAAAATTTCATTAATAGAGTTACTGCATATTCTCACACAAGAAAGGGGTATACTCATGAGCGAATTTAACAAAGAAATGACTTTACTCCCCCCTCCTGAACTCGTCCAATATGTAGGTGGCGACTTCAAAAAGGTTGGAAAAGAGTTCCTAAAGCATTTTATTCAAATTGGCGCTTTAAAATCAAATGAAAAAGTATTGGATGTAGGCTGCGGCGTCGGCCGAATGGCTGTACCATTAATGAATTACTTAAATGATGATGGAGCGTATTATGGATTTGATTTGTTTAAAGATGGAATTACTTGGTGTCAAAATAACATTTCAACTATGCGTAATAATTTTCACTTTGAACATGTTGACATATACAATCAATTCTATAATCCGGAAGGAAAAGAAGATGCCTCTCAATATCGTTTTCCCTATGAAGACGGAACATTCGATTTTATCTTTTTAACTTCTGTATTTACGCATCTTCTCCCAAAAGAATTAGAACATTACGTATCTGAAATTGTACGTGTATTAAAAAAAGACGGGAGATGTTTCATTACATTCTTTCTTATAAACCCTGAATCGTCTTATTATTTAAATGCAGGACAAAGTACATTAGGTTTTTATCATCGAATTGAAAATTGCTACGTTGTAAATAAAGATATTCCGAATTTCGCAGTTGCTTATCCGGAGACAGATATTTGCAATTTATTGAATAAGTACGACCTAGAAATAATCAATAAGCCCCATTACGGCTTATGGTGCGGCAGACATGAATATACAAGTTACCAAGATATTGTTCTTACAAAAAAAAGCTTCTGAAAGGAAGTTATGTATGATGAATGAAAAAAATCCACCTCTCGTTTCCATCCTTATTCCCACTTATAATCGGCCTCATTATTTCAAAATTGCTCTAGAAAGTGCATTGGCACAAACTTATTCAAATATTGAAATCATCATCGGAGATGATAGTACAAATGATGAAACAGCAACTTTAATACGCGAACAATACTTACCAAATTATAAAAATATAACATATATTCGAAATACCCCTACTCTAGGACAATTTCACAATGACCTTATGCTCATAGAAAAATCAAATGGTGAGTATATAAACTTTTTAATGGACGATGACGTGTTTTATAAGCATAAAATACAAAAAATGATGGCCTATTTTGAGCAAGATTCCAATAAAAATCTTGCTCTTGTTACTTCTTATCGAGTACGTATTGATGATTATGGAAATCTAATAGGTGATTCCCACCCAACACAAAGGTTATATAGTGAAGACACCCCATTAAACGGGATATTTTTAGGTAATTGGATGTTAAAGGGCGGGCACAACATTATCGGTGAGCCTACGACTACTTTGTTTCGAAAAAAATTACTCACTGAACCTTTTGGCACCCTTAAAGAGCGACAATATTCTTGTAGTGTTGATATGGCCTCATGGATTTCTTTACTTTCTAAAGGAAATGCAATATACATTTCTGAGCCTTTAAGTCAATTTCGCTACCATGCTGGACAACAAATACACAATAAGCTCCTTCAAGGTTGTGAAGATTTCACACACCTTGTTATAACAGCAAAAGAATATGGCTTTTTACAAAATACTATGGACTATAGAGCAGCTCTACTTAGTGCTTACCAATGGTGTAAAAGTTCCTTAAAATACTATCTTCATCAACTAGATATTTTTCCTGACGCACATGTACGTCTTTCCCATTGTTTGGATATAATTATTAAAGAGTTAAACAATTAAACTACTTTGCAAAATTAAAAGTGTATGGACTATATGTGAATCATTCGTATAGTTCATACATTCTTTCTCATACTATAAAGTGAAACTTTAATCAGCCCTCACCAATCGGGCTTTTACGGGCAGTTGATCCCCCACCTAACTTCTTCGCTTTCCCTGAATTTTGAGGTGGGGGTCTTACTGCCCATTAATGCGGGATAAAATCCATTACTATAAAGAGCAGTAGAAAGGAATACCTACATTGAAAGATCCAAATTCTCAATATCAAATAGACTACTTATTACTATTTATTTTATTTGCCATTGGGATTGTTAGTTGTTGTGCTATTGCAAGTGCACAAGCCTCTTTACCTCCATTTTTACAAAACGTCAATTTTGTACTAAAGCAAATCCAATGGTATTTCATTGGATTTATAGCCATTGGTGTTATTATGATTATCGACTTCGATCGTTATCAAAAAATTGCTTGGTATTTATACAGCTTTGCAATGGTACTACTTATTGGACTAGAACTTCAAGTACCAGGTGCCGTTACAATTAAAGGCGCTACCGCTTGGTACAGGCTCCCAGGTATCGGAAATTTTCAGCCTTCTGAAATTATGAAATTGTTTTTAATTATCGTCATTGGACGAATTATAGCAAATCATAATGAGAAATATTTTTCCCAAACGATACATGACGATTTTTTATTACTTGGAAAAATATTTGCGACAAGCTTGCCACCACTACTACTTATTGCAAAAGAACCAGATTTAGGAAACACAATGGTCATTTCAGCGATGCTTGCAGCAATGATACTAGTTTCTGGCATACGATGGCGTTTTATTTTCGGATTAGTTTCAGCTACTTTCGTGGCTGGATCTACATTAATATATATTTTTTTACTCACACAGATTTTTTTAAAGCACACATTTTAAAAGAATATCAATTAAATCGCTTCTACGGATGGTTAGCACCTTACAAATATGATGCACAAGGCTATCAATTAAGACAAGCATTCTTAGCGACTGGATCCGGAGAAATGCAAGGAAAAGGATGGGAAAATGGACAAGTATATTTTCCAGAACCCCATACAGATTTTATTTTCACTAATGTCGCTGAACAATTTGGATTTCTAGGCGCAAGTGTCATTATTTCACTTTTTTTCTTACTCATTTTCCGAATGATTCATATCGCTTTAGAAAGTAATGACCCTTTCGGTAGTTACATTTGCGCTGGTACAATCGGAATGTTTACTTTCCAAGTATTTCAAAATATCGGGATGACAATTGGATTACTTCCCATTACAGGGATAACATTACCTCTTATGAGCTACGGAGGCAGTTCACTACTTACATACATGATTGCGATTGGATTCATTTTAAATGTTCGCTCAAGAACGAAAATCTTTATATTTAAATGAACAACATAAAACCGCTATATTTTTATCTCTATCCTTTTTTAGATATACTAATGAAAAATACGATGGAGGTTTAAATATGAAATATGACATTATAGGAGATATTCATGGATGCTTCCAAGAGTTTCAAAATTTAACGGAGAAGCTAGGATATAACTGGAGTAGCGGTCTACCAGTTCACCCTGACCAACGTAAACTTGCATTCGTTGGCGATATTACAGACCGTGGTCCTCATTCATTACGTATGATTGAAATTGTATGGGAACTTGTCATACATAAAAAAGAAGCTTATTACGCTCCTGGAAATCACTGTAATAAACTATATCGATTTTTCCTTGGGCGTAATGTAACAGTCGCTCACGGACTTGAAACAACTGTTGCTGAATATGAGGCACTTCCTTCTCATAAGCAAAACATTATAAAAGAAAAGTTTATCACTCTTTATGAACAATCACCGCTCTACCACATACTAGATGAAAAAAGAGTAATCGTATGTCACGCTGGAATTCGGCAAGATTACATAGGAAGACAAGATAAAAAAGTACAAACCTTTGTATTATATGGCGATATTACAGGAGAAAAGCATGCCGATGGCTCACCTGTCCGTCGCGATTGGGCACAAGAATACAAGGGACAAGCTTGGATTGTATATGGACATACACCAGTGGCAGAACCTCGATTCATCAATCAGACAGTCAATATTGATACTGGCGCTGTATTTGGTGGCAAATTAACCGGATTACGTTATCCTGAAATGGAGACTATCTCTGTCCCTTCTTCTTTACCTTTTGTAGCCGAGAAATTCCGTCCAATTTCATAACTACCTTACTTAGCGAAAGATTATCGTATTATTTAAGCAGATTTCATATAAAACTAGGTAAAGTAATTAAAAAAAGATGCAATAAAGTGCATCTTTTTTTAATTACCCTACATATAATGTCGCAGGAGGTGACAGAATGAAGAAAAAATCTTCTAAACAAAAAAGAAAATTTTCCCCTTTATATCTGCCCATGTACGGAATTAACAACTGGTGTAGTATTCGGGCTGCAGCGATAGAAGAACTGGAAGAACAAGAGTCATCAAAAAAAAGCAAAGTAAAACCAACATATGTCTCTTTAGAAAATGCTGTGATGAGCCGCATAATCGATCGCAGAAAAATAAAGATGCAACAAAAAAATAAACAGCTTTCAAATCAAGATGAACAGATACTACATTCTAACCAAACAGAAGAAAAGACGGAAGAAAATATTTCTGTAGCAGTGAATAAAGAAGTGGAACCAGAAATTCCAGCTGCTATTATAAACAAAGTAAAAAAAATAAAAGAAGCATTAGCTTCATCGAATGATATACAAATTGAAAAACCGCTCATAATTGAGACACCTACACCTGAAAATACAAAAGTTAAAAGAGGCGGCCGATATGCATATGCGGAAGGGCTTCACTCTCATGCAGAGGGCATGGCAGCACATGCGGAAGGCTTATTAACACATGCAAAAGGTTCTTTCTCTCATGCAGAAGGATCAAACTCAAAAGCAACTGGACATAGTTCGCATAGTGAGGGAAGTGAAACGACAGCAGGCGGCTCTTATTCTCATGCAGAGGGTAAACAGACGATCGCTTTAGGCGAAGCAGCACACGCAGAAGGAACCGCAACTATCGCTAACGGATCCTCTTCTCATGCGGAAGGTCATCATACATCAACAGCTCATTTTGCAGGTAGCCATATTATGGGGCGCTTCGGCACTGCAGAAGAAGCTTATTCTTGGTTTATTGCAAATGGTGTAAACGACACCGACCATAATATCGGTGCTAAATGGCTTGCCCATAATGGAGAAATGTACATTGAGGGCGCGTCTTACAATGCAAGCGGAACAGATTTTGCACAAATGTTTGAAACAGAAGATCCTACCCCTATTGATGTCGGTTATTTCGTTACATTTAGTAGCGAAGAAAAAATTCGGTTAGCTACTTCACACGATTCATTCATTTTAGGAATATCTAGTGCAACCCCTGCTCTTATAGGAAATAGCGGGGCTTTAAGTTGGCAAAAACGTTATAAAACAGATAACTTTGGAAAACGTCAATATGTATGGACGGAAACAGAAGAAATACAACCTCTTTTAAATACAGAATGGGATCCAACTTGCAAATATGTAGCAAGAAAAGATCGCGCCGAATGGCTTCCTGTCGGATTAATTGGACAAATGTTAGTACGTGATGACGGCACTTGCGAAGCACATGGATATTGTCGTCCAAATGACAATGGCATTGCTACAAAAGCCGAAAGTGGATTTTTCGTCATAAAGCGTACGGGTGAAAACCAAATTTTAATATTATTCCGCTAAGAAAAAAGGGAACAAAATTCTTTATAATATAAAATTTTGTTCCCTTTTTAAGTATGCCGCAACACTTCTTGCATATCGCTTGGAAGCTTTATAGTAAAAGACATCTCTTTCTCTAAAATAGGATGATAAAACGTCAAAGATTTACTATGAAGTGCTTGCCGCTTCATTTCATCCCTTCTCCCTCCATATAAGCTATCACCAAGTAATGGATGTCCTATATGAGCCATATGCACACGAATTTGATGCGTTCTTCCTGTTTCAAGCTCAAGCGCTACATGTGTCTTATGATATGTACTATCAATTACTTTAAAATGAGTAACTGCCCTTTGTCCATCCTCACAAACCGTTCGCTCAATAATGCTATCAGATTTTCGACCAATTGGTGCATCAATCATTCCTTCTCGTTCTACAATCTTTCCGTGAACAATTGCTTCATACGTTCGTTTCACAGCTTTTTGTTGATGCTGCTTCGATAAAAGATGATGCACAAAACGATTTTTTGCAATAAGCATAAGCCCCGAAGTATCACGATCTAACCGTGTTACAATGTGCACTGTACTTGCAAGATGCTGCTTATCATAATGAGATAAAAGCGCATTAGCAACACTCCCTGTCGGATGTTCTCTAGACGGAATTGTTGACATGTTCGCCTCTTTATTAATGATAAGAACCGCATCATCTTCATATACAATGTATAAAGGGATATCTTCTGCCATCATCCCTTCACTTCTTTCCTCCACTGGAAAAAAGATACGTAATTCTTCACTAGCGCGCAGTTGATGACGAACACTCGCATGTTGCCCATTTACTTCAATCGCCCCGCCGTGAAACTTTATATCCGTTAAAGCGGCTTTAGAAATACCTTTCGTTTTCAAAAATTCCCTAACTAAAGTTCCCTCTTCAGCCAGCCCTATATCCCATTTCAGTGTAAATCTGTTCAAATATATAACCCTTTCTATTTATCTGCAACAAACGAGTCACGAACTCGTTTCCAGAACGGGAACGGGCGGAAACGAACAAATCGTACTTTCTCGTTTGCGACGCGATACTGGATTGATTTCACATCTTGATGAACCATCGTTAAATGATCCACTGTAATTTGTAAGTTCATTCCCGCAGCTGGCTTTAACACACATGTATGATGCTTCGGCAATACAAGTGGCGATCCTACAGTACGAAATACACGATTGTTAATGGACGCCATTTCTGCAATTTGAATCGCTTCAATAGATGGGTGAATAATTGCTCCGCCAAGCGCTTTATTATACGCGGTACTGCCTGAAGGAGTAGAGATACAAAGGCCGTCTCCGCGGAATGTTTCAAAATATTCTCCGCGTATTTCTACTTCTGTTACTAATGTACCTTCTGCACTTTTTACAGTCGCCTCATTCATCGCTAAATACTGTGACTCTTTACTTCCATTCACATAGCGAATAATTACTTCTAAAAGCGGATATTCCACCACTTGGAATGGTGTTTTCGCAATCGCAATTACTAATTTCTCTACTTCTGTCGGTAACCAATCTGCATAGAAACCTAAATGTCCTGTATGTACACCAACAAATGCTGTTTCATCCAATCGATTATAATAACGATGAAACGCATATAAAAGCGTTCCATCTCCCCCAACAGAAATTACAATATCGGGTTCCTGTTCATCCATTATAAATCCAAAATCTAGCAAGTACTCTTTCATCGTGCTTGCCAGTGTATCTGATGATTGATCTCCCTTTGACATAATTGTAAATTTCATCGCCCAACACCCTTTAGTTTATGATTCGGAATCTTTCGTTTCTTGCTTTCTTGAAAAAGCCTTTTGCGCTTCTTGAATTTCAAGACGAATAGAAGACATTTCTTCATCTAATAAAAACGCCGCTTCAGCTGCACGTTGCAAGCGTATTTTAATATCTTCAGGAAAACGTCCACTATATTTATAATTTAAAGAATGCTCAATTGTTGCCCAAAAGTTCATTGCTAGCGTGCGTATTTGGATTTCTACCAATACTTTTTGTTCACCCTGAATCGTTTGAACAGGATAACTAATGACAACATGATAAGAACGATAACCGCTATCTTTCTTTTGCGTGACATAATCACGTTCTTCCACGATTTCAAAGTCATTTCGTTTTCGAAGATATTCTACAACAGGCTTAATCTCATCAACAAATTGACACATCATTCTAAGCCCAGCAATATCCTGCATATCTTCTCTCAATCGGTCTAACGGTACATTTCTCTTCTCCGCTTTATCAATAATACTTGCAACCGACTTTACCCTTCCTGTTACAAACTCAATTGGAGAATGCTCTGTTAACATTGCAAATTGAGTACGCATTCCTTTTAGTTTCACTTTCAGCTCTGCCACCGCTTGGTGGTAAGGTGCTAAAAATTCTTCCCAATTTCGATTCATTTCAACCACCACCAAAATCAATCCATTTGCTTATAGAAATACTTTTTCTACAGCAGTTACTAGTTCTTCTCCGTAATTTGCATTACCTTCAATATTTTCAACTAAATATTCTACTTCTTCTTTTAATCCTTCTAATTCCATTTCAATGTCATTCACGCGAACGAACATAACCACATCGTTATTCATCGCTTCATGCATTGCTTCCCAGCATGTGTGCGGAATACTTACATAAATGAAAGATGATTCGTTTTCTAAGATATATAAAAATGATAAATTGTCTGAGTCTACAAGTACGTGATTACGCGCACTTAACTCTTTTACCTCTATTTCACTATTTTCCGCACAAAAAATAAGAGCATTCTCTCTCTTTTCTACGCTCTTAACTTGGATTTTATTTTGCATGCTCTAACTCCTCCATCTCAACTTCCTGTCTTACTTAACAGTATTATTGTATCATAACATGGACGCAAACAAATAAAACATTGAACCAAATTTATGAAAAAGCGATAATGTGTAAAGAATTATTTTTCAAAAGGAGATTATACAATGACACAAGAAATTGAAATTGAATTCAAAAATATCGTTACAAAAGAAGAATTCGATACATTATGTAAATCGTTTTCTATTGAAGCATTTACAAAACAAGTGAATCACTACTTTGAAACACCTGACTTCTCGTTAAAAGAAGCTGGCTCTGCACTTCGTATTCGTCATAAAGGAGAAACTTATACGTTAACGTTGAAACAACCTGCAGAAATCGGTTTATTAGAAACGCATCAAGTCGTAACAGAATACGAAGCAAAAATGATGATGGAAACAAACACAATCATTCAAGGAGCAGTAGTAGATCAATTACATAAATTACAAATTCCTGTTTCTGCTTTAACATATATGGGTAGTTTAACAACAGAAAGAGCAGAAACATTATTTAAAGGCGGAACGCTTGTCTTTGATCATAGTTTCTATTACAATCACGATGATTATGAAATTGAATTTGAAGTGCAAGATGAAGAAACAGGAAAAGCTGCATTTATTCATTTATTAACGCAACATAACATACCTGTTCGTCATACAAATAACAAAGTAAAACGCTTTTTTCTTGCCAAACAAAACAAAGCACGCTAAAGTGAAAATTCCACTAGTGAATATGTTTCACTAGTGGATACATCTCACTAAAAAAGTTTACACCCGTAGAATAAGCAAAGAATCTTTGAGAAAGCTGTTTATTTGCCCTCTCGAACATTCCATTGCTACAATAGATATACATTTCATGGAAAAAGGAGTTTATAAAGGATGAGCAAGCAACCGATGACACCATTTGAAGCAATTGGCGGTGAACAATGCATTGCAATATTAGTAGATACATTTTATTCCTACGTCAGTAAACACCCTGACTTATCTCCCATCTTCCCGGAAGATTTAACAGAAACCGCTAGGAAGCAGAAGCAATTTTTAACACAATATTTAGGTGGTCCTAATTTGTACACTGAAGAACATGGTCATCCTATGTTAAGAGCACGCCATCTCCCGTTTGAGATTACTCCAAAACGAGCAGAAGCTTGGCTATCATGTATGGAACAAGCAATGGATGATACTGAAGTGCATGGTCATATAAGAGAGTTTGTTTTTGAACGTTTAGCATTAACCGCTCAACACATGGTTAATACTCCAAACGAAACAGGTGAAGTGTAATGGATAAGCAGGAAGCAAAGCATATAAATATGCCATCTCCTTCCGCATGCGAGCATAAGTCTGTAGAAGCATATTTATTTATTGATCCACTTTGTAAAGATTGCTGGGAAATTGAGCCTTTTATTATTAAACTATGGCTTGAATACGGAAAATACTTCTCTATTCGTCATATCGTAACAGGAAAAGTGGATGGAACGAACGCTTCCTCACACAAATGGAATAAACCTGCTAATATTCGATTTGTGTGGGAAAAGACAACAAGTTTACAAGGTTTTTCATGTGATGGAAAGGTACATATGCAAGAAGCATCGTCAACACCATATTTAGTTTCGATGGCAATTAAGGCAGCGGAGTTGCAAGGCCGAAAAGCAGGTTCGAAGTTTTTGCGAAAACTCCAAGAATACATCTTCCTTGAAAATGTATCAAACCCTGACTGCGAACTATTACTTGCATGTGCGAAAGATAGCAATATTGATGTAGAAGAATTTAAAAAAGACCTACATTCTGCTAGTGCAAAAAAAGCTTTCCAATGTGACTTGAAATTCACGAATGAGATGCATATTACAGAAATACCCTCCCTCGTCTTTTTTCATGCGAACTCAGATGAAGAAGGTATTAAAATTGCTGGAAATTATTCCTACGATGTATACGTACAATTATTGAAAGAACTTGTAAAATGTGAAATTGAGCCAGAACCATTACCACCTTTAGAAGTGTTACTAGAAGCCACACAATTTATATCTTCAAAAGAAGTAGCATTTATTTATAACTGTCCGCAACAAGAAATTGAGCGCGAACTAAAAAAATTACAACTGAAACGAAAAGTGCAAATGATTGAAGTAAAATGCCAACGTTATTGGAAATGGATAGCAAAAGAAAAAGACCTGGTGTAAACACCAGGTCTTCTTCTTTACGGCTTATAAAAATATTAAAGGGGATGGGAGAAATTTTCACGTTCAAACAAAGGGGTATATGTTTGTATGTGAATTCGTTCACGCTTATTATATTACAAGATTCGACGTCAAATGACAACCCCTTTTGTCGATTTTCACACTTTTGTCACATTCTAAACGTTTTCATTTTTGAATAAGCTATAAAAAAGGTCATTTAGGGGGTTTATTTATGAAAAAATCTTATATTGCTCTTCTCTTTCTAGCTGTCATCGTTTCTTTTTTCTTGTACATCCTCTCTCTACTACAAGCTTTTCCTAAAATTATTGCCTTACCTCTTTTATTCGGAATCATCGTTATCACACTCTCTTATTTCAATTATAAAAAACGATTCAAAGGGTTTTAATTTCAAAAGTCAGCCGTAAAGCTATCCTTTCAGTTAGAAAAAACAAAGAAATCCACCCTTCTCTTCGACAAATATCGACATTGAATCTATTCAACAAAAAAGACGAGGATACAATCCCTCGTCTTTTTTCATTACTTTTCTTCAAATAATAATGCTTCTAATTCATTTAATTTCTCTTCAAATACTTGTAGCGCCTCTTTTACTGGTTCAGGAGATGCCATATCTACTCCTGCTTTTTTCAACACTTCAATTGGATAATCAGAGCTTCCTGCTTTTAAGAACTCGTTAATATAGCGTTCTACTGCTGGTTGTCCTTCTTCTAAAATCTGTTTAGATAGAGCGGTCGCTGCACTAAATCCTGTTGCGTATTGATATACGTAATAGTTGTAGTAGAAGTGTGGAATACGAGACCATTCTAAACCAATCTCTTCGTCGATTACTAAAGCGTCACCGAAATATTTCTTATTTAAATCATAGTAGATTTCCGTTAACATATCTGGCGTAACAGCATGTCCTTCTTGTACTTTCTTATGAATAGTATGTTCAAACTCTGCAAACATCGTTTGACGGAATACAGTACCACGGAATCCTTCTAAATAATGATTTAATAAATATAGACGCTCTTTCTTATCTTCTGTCGTTTTTAATAAATAATCATTTAGAAGCGCTTCATTACAAGTAGATGCCACTTCTGCTACGAAGATGGAATAATCACCATATACGTGCGGTTGTGTCTTTCTTGTATAGTAACTATGCACCGAATGACCAAACTCATGAGCAAGTGTAAATAAATTATTTACATTATCATGCCAGTTCATTAAAATATACGGATTTGTTCCATATGCACCAGATGAATATGCCCCGCTTCGTTTTCCTTTATTCTCATACACATCTACCCAGCGATTTTCATATGCTTCTTTCAAAATACCAACATATTCATCACCAAGTACGTTTAAAGATTTTAATAAAAGGTCTTGCGCTTCTTCGTATTTCACATTCATTTTCACTTCTGGTACAAGTGGTGTATATAAATCATACATATGAAGCTCATCAAGTCCTAATGCACGCTTACGAATATCGATGTAACGGTGTAATAAATGTAAGTTATCATTTACCGTTTCAACGAGTTGATCGTATACTGCTTCCGGAATATTATTATTGCTCAGTGCAGCTTGGCGAGCAGAATCGTATTTACGAACACGCGCATTGAAATTATTACGTTTTACTGCTCCACTTAACGTACTTGCGAATGTGTTTTTAAATTTTCCGTACGTTTCATATACAGCTTTAAATGCATCTTCGCGAACACGACGATCATCACTTTCTAAAAACTGAATGTAACGACCATGTGTAATTTCTATTTCTTCTCCGTCTTCACCTTTAATAGATGGGAATTTTAAATCCGCGTTATTCAACATACCGAATGTATTGCTTGATGAACTCATTACTTCAGATGCTTCCGCTAATAAAGCTTCTTCAGCTTCTGATAATACGTGCGGGCGTTGACGTGTAATTTCTTCTAATGCATGTTCATATACACTTAAATCTCTATTTTCCTTCAAGAATGTTTGCAGTGTATCTTCTGAAATAGATAAAATTTCAGGCACAATATACGCTGTGCCACTAGATACTTGTGAATATAAATTTGTTGCGCGATCATTTAATGCTTGATACACAGAGTTTGTTGTATCTTGATCGTAACGCATATGAGCATATGTATAGAGCTTACCTAATCGCATTGAAATTTCATCTTCATATTGCAATGTCTCAAGTAAATTGTCCGCAGAATCACCAAGTTTCCCTTTAAATTCAGTTAACTTCGGTAATAGCTCCTTAATAGCTTGGAATTCTTTTTCCCATTCTGCATCTGTTTGGAAAATATCTTCTAATCGCCACGTACTTGCTTCTTCAATCTCATTGCGATCTGGTAATGTTTTCGCTTTGTTTTGTTCAGACATTCTTTAAGCCCTCCTTTAAATATCTCTACTTAAGTACAATTCGTTTTTTTCTTATGTAATTCCTTCACAATCAGTCTTTATTATATCCCCTTTTCCTTCTCTCATGTTGTACTTTGCCTCAAATAAAGATAAGGCATACGCTAAACAAGTTTCATCATATTTCATAACTTCCTCCTCTGTTTTTAACATAACGATCCCCCTTATTTTCCGGTACTTATAAGCCTCCACTTTACGTAATACACCTGTATAACATAAAAATGTCATATATTCAGTAACTGCTACTTTCCATATATGCTTTGAAAAGTACGGGAGCATACGCCTTTTCGTATACTTTTTTACATAACTACACACATATTGAATAGAAATACAATCCCCTACCGCAAGCTCACCTATACACTTCATATATAGAAATGCTTGCCATATAAATGGATTTGTTTGAAAAGCAAATGAGGATGGGAGCGGCACACCAATTTCAGAAGGAAAATTTGCTGGGGTACATTTACATTGATATAAAAAGCGTAATAGTGACTTATAATTATAATTCCAAATAGGCAAAGCATTTTTTCGAAAATAGTCCTTTCGTTGCTTCCATTCTCGGTCTAATATTTCTTTTTGGAAAGGAACAGAGGAAAAGAGTAGTTCAAAAGTAGTCGTTTCAGTTGGTAAATATATAGTATGTGAGAAAGAGACGCTTGTAGAAAATGAAGTAAGAAACGCGCATTTCATAAATGATTTTTGTTTGGAACAGAAGAAAATAAGAAATGGTTGAGGATAAGATTGTAAGGAGAAAGCCATAAGTGAGGAGAATTTCATCCAATATGCAGATTGCTTTTTCAATTGATTTCCACCAATGATCCAAATGACCTGTATACCCGCTCGCCAATACGAATATGTTCGTTTGTACAGCTGCTCTATAGAAAGGTTTGCGCATTGGTATTCAATCGCAATTTTTCTCCCTGCTCTCTCTATAAAAATATCTGGCCGTTGCTGAATCTCTGGCATATAACGCTCTATATCTACATGAAAGTTTTGACGTTTGAACCATTTATATAACAATTCTTTACCGTGCCTATGATACATAGATTCCGCTTCATAAAAGGCAAGACATGAATCCACTTTTTTATGAGCAAAATGCCAACTTTTTTGTTTCCCTAATTTCATTTGTACTTCCTTTCCACAAGCTACACAAAAGAATCGTTCCTGTTGACGCATACGGCGCAAAAGCTCTTCATTACAATTGTAGAGTAAATGAATTTTTTCTCCGTTTTCTCTTTTAGCGATAAATATCGTAATCACACCCTTTCAGCTCCTTATATTCTACAATTTGTTACAAATTCCTTTAAAAAAGAGATGTCCCAATTTCGGACATCTCTTTTTATAATAAAGGCGATAATAACCGGTACGTTGATTCAACAATTCGTCTATGAAGACGCCTTTTATGAAAACGATCGACGTGAATTTCACTGGATTCTTCTAAATCGTCTTTAAAATCTTGAACAAGCTTTCGAATGCTATCTGTATCATATAAAAAGGCATTTACTTCAAAATTTAAATGAAAACTTCTCATATCCATATTAGCTGTCCCAATTGAAGCTAAATCAGAATCGACAATGACAACTTTACTATGGAGAAAACCTTTTTCATACTCATATATCTTTACCCCTGCATCTAAAAGCTCTGGGAAATACGATCTCGATGCGTAAAAGACAGTACGCTTATCAGGCTTACTCGGCATTAACAAACGAACATCGATACCAGCAAGTGCAGCAACCTTTAATGCGGATAAAATATCATCATCCGGAATGAAATACGGCGTTGCAATCCAAATGGATTTCCGCGCAGAAGCAATCATTGCGAAATATAAATGCTTAATTGTTTCCCACTTATTATCCGGTCCACCTGCAACGAGCTGCACGCCTCCCCAATGTTCCCCCTCAACTGCTTTCGCTTGTAAATATTCAGGGGCTAGCACAGCCTCACCAGTCATATAAAACCAATCTTGAAGGAAAATAAGCTGCAAACTTTGTACAGCTTCACCACGCAAATATAAATGTGTGTCTCGCCAAAAGCCGAAGTACTTATCCTTGCCTAAATATTCATCACCAATATTTAATCCACCTACAAATCCTTCATTTCCATCAATAATAACGATTTTTCGGTGGTTTCGATAATTAATCTTATCGTTTAAAATCGGAAAGCGCACAGGGAAGAACGGAATCATTTCGACACCTGCATCGTTTAATTCTTCAATATACGATTTTGATAATTTAAAACTTCCAACCGCATCATATAAAAAACGAACGACTACGCCCTCTTTTGATTTTTGTATTAAAATATCTTTAATTTCTGTTCCAAGCTTATCATCACGCACAATGTAATATTCCATATGAATGTGATGTTTCGCTCGTTTTAATCCATCTAAAATGGCCTGAAACGTTTCATCTCCATTTGTTAATGTTCTCGTTTCAGTTTGAAATGAAATATTTAAAGCGCCTAAGCGATCCGCTAAACGAAATAATAGCTCTTGATGCTTATGATTGCGCAAAATCCGTTCTTCGTAATCTTCATGCCCTTTATATTGTAAAAACGCCTGTTCATCAAGTAAAGCCTTCTTTTGGAACATTCTTTTTCTCCGAAAATTTTGTCCAAATAATAAATAAGCAAAGAAGCCAAATACCGGAAAAATACCTAACACAATTAACCATGTAAGTGTTTTTGACGGATGACGGTTCTCTAAGAAAATAACGCAGCCAATTAAAAACGCAGATACTGTAAATAAAATACTAATAATACCTAAAATCGAAACATCTTTTATCCCAATCACATCCGAATAAAATGCTACATCAATAAACATACGTAGTGAAACAAATAATGCGAACAATAGAAAAACAAAGAAAATCAACTTTAACGTATTTTTCATCTCTTACCTCCTAACTAAGAAAGCTTTCCTATTCTTCATATAAAAAGCCGATTTCATACTACAGAAATCGGCCTACGTTTTAGCAGGAAAATTATTGCGAATCGTTTCAAGCGCATGCTCTTTCACAATTTGTTTTCCATACTCACTTACACGATGAATTGTTAAAGTTGATTCTTCTCCATATTCTAAAATAATACTTAAAATACGATCAATTTCTTCTTCATCATGTAGCACTTCATCGAATTCCACATATACATAATAGCGGTTCTCAAATGAATACAGCTCATCTTTTATATCTTCAAAGATAAGACGATGACTTAATGAAATGACATCTTCAAAATCATTAAATTTAATTAAAAAGCCAAACGTACCATCTTCATTAAAGGTTGTTCCTGTTTGTTCTTCTACCTCTTCGACTAACTCTTGCTGGAATAATGATTCGATGCCTTCATCTAGAGGAATATCTATAATTTTGTCTACCCCTATCGGTAGTTCCAGCTTTTGCCCGTCCTTTGAAAGCTCTGCTTTCGTGACAAGTACTTCAATCCCTTTATCGACTGCTTGCACTTGAATCCATAACGGTCCATCAATAAAGAAATCGTCATGATCACGAGCTTCGTCCATCATCTCCCAAAAGAGCTCTTCACTTCGTTCGCGATCATACCAAATTTCTTCACGATTAAATCCTCTATCCTCTATATCAATGTACGTAATAAAAAATTTCATCGTATGATCATTAATTCTTTCAATATCCAAAATACAACTCTCCCTTCCTGCTTAGAATTGTTATGAAGGGATTCCCCACTCATATGACAAATCAATAGATTCTTGTACTCTCATTTTATGATAAGATTCTCCAGAATGGAAATAAAATCGATTTATTTTACAAAAATAGTTATATGCCTATCTTTACTCGATCAACTACATAAATATATTATTATAGCGATTTCTTACTTACAAAAAATTTGGACATACATTTCCACATTCCCCCGTACACTGTAATAAAGTGAAACTTCTATTGGAAGAGATTACTTAACAACAACTTTCTTCATCACATACATATAGTTCGCTTATTAAAACATCATAAATGGAGGCAGACGAATGGACTTAGAGTTTTTAACATCAGTACTAATGATTGTCGGTATCGATGTTGTATTAGGTGGTGACAATGCAATCGTCATCGCACTAGCTAGCCGAAACTTACCTGAATCGAAACGAAATAAAGCCATTTTGATCGGTACTCTTTTAGCAATCGTACTAAGAATTGTCCTTACTATACTAGCTGTCTATTTACTCGACATTCCATTTCTGCAACTTATCGGGGGCGTTTTACTTACATTAATCGCAGTAAATTTATTAACTGATAATAGCAACGATCTTTCTTCTATTCAAGGAAAAACAACTTTATTTCAAGCGGTGCGTACAATTGTATTCGCGGACCTTGTTATGGGGTTTGATAATGTTATTGCCATTGCAGGTGCAGCTCACGGGAGATTTTTACTCGTCATAATCGGCTTACTCATTTCTATCCCGATTATTATTTGGGGTAGCAAACTTATTTTAATACTTATGGAACGATTTCCATTCCTCATTTATTGTGGTGCAGCGATTCTTTCCTATACTGCAGGAAAAATGGTTACACATGAAGACAGACTTGCAACCTTTTTTCATAACAACCCAAGTTTCACTGCAAGCATTCCTTATTTGTTCATTTTCACTATTTTATGCATCGGCTTTATCGTACAACAAGTTCGATTACGCAATGTGAAACATTAAAAAAAACCTTCTACTATATAATAGGTAGAAGGTTTTCATATTATTATAATTAATTTACAAGACGTTGTGCTTCACGTAATTGGAACGTTCTTACTGTACGTGGTAAGAAACGGCGAATTTCGTCTTCGTTGTAACCAACTTGAAGGCGTTTCTCGTCAATCATAATTGGACGACGTAAAATCCCTGGATAGTCACGAATCATCTTATATAAATCTTGAAGTGGTAAAGACTCTAAGTTTACATTCAATTCTTGGAAAACTTTCGAACGAGTAGAAATAATCTCATCCGTTCCGCTTTCTGTCATACGTAAAATCTCTTTAATTTCCTCAATCGTTAATGGATCTGAGAAAATATTACGTTCTGTATAAGGAATATGATTTTCCTCTAGCCATAATTTCGCCTTTCTACAAGACGTACAGCTTGGAGAACTATATAATGTTACCATACAAAGCTCACTCTCCTTAAAGAGTACAAATTCTGTACTAAATACAGTTTTAATTTCTAACTTCAGCAATTTTTCGCGATAACTTGTCTTATTAAAAAGTACAAAAATCGCATTTCATGTAAGCAACAACTTATAATAAACAACAATTACTTTTAATAAGTAACTTCTATAATCATTATACAATAGATTTTGCAAGAAATATACAGTAAATTTCCTGCTAGTTGAGAAAACTCTTCCGTGTATTCCACTGCTATGTAACATGATTACGCTCACTTCAGCTGTACTTGAACAATAACTTTCAACCCTTTTACTACTCACTTCCCATAGATTTTTCATATAATATATAGTTATTTATCTATAATCTTTCCTATGAAAAAGAGAACGTTTTCTTACTTTTTCGTGATAAATCAATTAAGAAATGTAAGACTATACAAATGAGAACGAAAAGGAACGTTTGTTCTTATTTTAACAAACATTCCCCCTCCTGTCTACAAGATTTCTAAAGTAAACCGAAATTTTTTCTGACATTTCTTTCTTTTTTATTTTTTATCTCATACAATAAACATACAGACAGGCAAAGGGGGAGTTTGCAAATGATTGCTTTTTTTATTGATTTTATTACGGTTGCTGCCCTCATCATCGGAATAACAGCATTGATTGGTGTCATTACAAATAGCATTGGTGAAAAGCTCTTTGGTGGAAAAGAAAAAATGAAGTTTGTTAACAAAAGTTTGGATGTACAATCCGGCTGGAACGAAGTTGGCGGAAAAGGCATTTATAAGAAACGAACGTATTAAAAAAAGCAGGTGGTTAGCCTGCTTTTTTTATTTTCCTACGGACGCCCACTTAAAGCTTAAATCTCCGCCATATTTATGGTTGTACATATCTTTAATTGTTTCTCTTTGTAAGTATGCTCTACCACGTTGATATACTGGAACGATTGCAGCGTCATCAAGTAACATTTTTTCTGCTTCTAATAAGTTTTTCCAACGAGCATTTACATCGCTTCCATCTTTTTTCGCCTTCATAATGATTTCATCGTATTTTGGATTAGAGTACTTCATCTTATTTTGTGACCCATCTGTTACAAACATATCAAGATATGTAATTGGATCTGGGAAGTCCGCACTCCATCCAGAGAATGACATGACATAATCGCCCGCATCTTCTAATTTTAGTTTTTGTGCGAATGGTTGTTGTTTAATCTTTACTGTTAAACCTGGTAAATTCTTTTCTAATTCACCTTTTAAATATTCACCAGTTTTCTTTGATAACTCTACATCTTCATTTAATAATTCTAATTCGATTTCATTTTTACCAAGTTCTTTTTTACCAGCTTCCCAATATTTTTTCGCTTCTTTCGCGTTTGGTTTTACAATATCCCCGTTTACAGCACGGAAATCTTTTTTATCTGGTCCTTTAATGAAGTTATCAGGAATTAATCCTGTCGCTGGCTTAGAACCGTTATTTAATAATGTATCCACGAATGGCTTACGGTCAAAAGCAAGTGAAATTGCTTTACGAATATTTTTATTTGCTAAAGCTGGATCTTTTTGATTTAAACGAAGGAAGAACACAGATGTATCTTCTACTGTTTGGAAATCTGGTTTTCCTTTATATTTATCAATAAACTCCGCTAATAACGACGCTCGATCAATTGCATTTGTTTCATATAAGTTAATTGGCGTAGATGTATCTTTTACAATATTAAAGTTTACTTCCTCAATCTTCACTTCTTTATTGTCCCAATATGACACGCTCTTTGTCATTTTAAAGCTACGTTCATGTTGCCAATCACTTAATGTAAATGGTCCGTTATAAAGCGTTGTATTCGCTTCCAAACCAAACTTCGTACCTTGCTCTTTCACAAACTTTTCATTCACAGGATAGAAGATTGGATATACCATTAAATCTACAAGGTATGGAATGGTATTATCTAATTCCACTTCTAATGTATAATCATCAATCGCCTTTACCCCTAATTGATCCGGACTCATCTCTTTTTTATTAATTTTCTCTGCATTTTTTATATCATACATAATGTACGCTGATTTCGCAGCTGTATCTGGGTTAATCGCTCTTTGCCATGCGTATACGAAATCTTTTGCCGTCACAGGCTCACCATTTGACCATTTTGCGTCTTCACGTAATTTAAATGTATATTTTTTACCATCTTCTGATTTTTTGAATTCCTTCGCTACACCAGGAACTAGCTTATCATCTTTTCCTAAACTGTATAAGCCTTCCATCGTATTAGTCATTACTCTTGAAGAAACTGCATCAGCTGATAATGCTGGATCCATCGTTGGTATTTCTTGCGTTTCAATTAAGTTAATAACTTGCTTTGCGCCGCTTTTCCCGCTATCCCCTTTTGCGTTCGCTTGCGGTTCATCTTTTTGATAGCTACATGCCCCTAACATCATGCTCATCGCTACTGTTGATGCTACAAAAACTGGTATCTTTTTTTTCATACTTCCACCCTCCAAAAAAAATGTTAACCCTTTCATTTTCAAACAGAAAGAAATATATATATGTTCTAATAATTCATATTATACACACAAAATATTTTTTGTATATTTATATTTCTATTTATTAAAATTTTCCGTTTTAAAATTTATCTTTGTAAACGTTTATATTACCGATAATCCTTACTAAAGTACTGAAAATAATTATTTTTATATTTTCTAAATTATCAGAGAAAAATAAATTTTTATTTATAATACTTTATGCATAATTATCCCACCCTTTTTAACATAAAATAGCAGACCCTTCATATTAAAAATATGTAGGCTAAAATGAGTGCAAAGGTTAAGAAAGTATGTTACGATACATTTTGCTAAAAATAGATATCGGTAAAGAGGGGACGGACATGACAGCAATTCAGGCAAAAAATGGACCGACAGAGAAATTAAGTTTATTCTTATTAACATGGCCTATTTTTCTAGAAGTTTTTCTTTTTATGTTAATGGGGATCGCTGATACTTTCATGTTAAGTGCATTATCAGACGATGCTGTATCTGGGGTTGGTGCAGCGAATCAATATCTTCATATTGCGATTTTGGTATTAGAAGTCATCGGGAACGGCGCTGCTATCGTTGTATCTCAATACCTCGGTTCCAAACGCTTTATGGAAGCATCTAAAATATCAGCATTAGCCGTCACATTAAATTTAATAGTTGGGCTCGTTATAAGTGCTGGTTTTCTTTTATTTTCGAAACATATGATGCTCGCAATGAACTTACAAGGCGATGTACTAACGTATGCGCAAAACTACTTATCTATCGTCGGAGGAGCCATCTTCCTACAAGCTATTATTAACTCATTAGCCGCAATTATCCGTGTACACGGTTTTACAAAGCAAGCAATGTTTATTTCACTCGGAATGAATATGATTCATATCGCTGGAAACTACGTACTCATTTTCGGGAAATTTGGTTTCCCTGAGCTCGGTGTACAAGGGGCTGCAATTTCTTCTGCTATCAGTCGATTGATCGCACTTATTGTTTTCTTCTGGTTACTATACCGCGTTATGGAATATCGTGTAAAATTACAATATTACTTCACTTTATCCAAAGAATACATTGGGAAAATTTTAAAAATTGGCATTCCATCTGCATTTGAACAAGTGATGTATCAAGCTTGTCAAATCGTCTTCCTTTATTACGCAACGTACTTAGGAACGGAATCATTAGCTGCTAGACAATACGCTACTAACATTTCCATGTTCACTTATTTATTTGCAATTGCAATTGGTATGGGAACAGCCATTATTATCGGCCGCCTCGTTGGTGGTGGCGAAAAGGATGAAGCATACGAACGCTTGTGGAAAAGTGTAAAATGGGCAATTGGTGTAACTTTATGTATGGTCGCTCTCATTATTACATTCCGTACACAATTAATGGGACTGTTTACAGATAATCCGCACATTATCGGGTTAGGCGCAAGTGTTCTTTTACTAAGTGTACTACTTGAAACGGGACGCACGATGAACATCGTCATCATTAATTCGCTTCGTGCAGCTGGTGATGCAAAATATCCTGTTTTAATCGGTGCATTTTCTATGGTGTTAATGAGTTTACCACTAGGTTACTTTTTCGCCTTTCATTTAGATATGGGGCTCGTTGGTATTTGGCTAGCGATCGCCATCGACGAATGGACACGTGCCATAATTATGTTCTTCCGCTGGAAAAGTAGAGCGTGGGAACGTTATGCACTTGTTAAACCCGAGGAGCAAGAAGAGAATATTTCTGTTCAAGTTCAGTAATTTTGCATATGGATATCACTAATGGTACATGAGATTTATCCTAGCGATTCTTTAAATATATCAACTGACCGACAAATGTATAAAATTCTTTTATATAGTAGAAAAAGAGCCATCCTTCCATAACAGAAGAATGGCTCTTTTTCTTATTGATAAATCTCTTTATATTTCTTATACTCTGCTTCAGAACATAGTACGAAATGTCCTGGGCGAATTTCACGCATTGTTGGCACTTCGCTACCGTAATCATGCTGCGATGGATCATATACGATACGTTTACGATTGCGCTCATAATCTGGATCTGGAAGTGGAATCGCTGATAATAGTGATTTCGTATATGGATGAATTGGATTCGCATATAATTCATCACTTGTTGTTAACTCAACGATTTGGCCACGATACATTACACCAATACGGTCACTAATGTATTTTACCATTGATAAATCATGGGCGATGAATAAGTATGTTAAACCTTTTTCTTTTTGTAGCTTTTTCAGTAAGTTTACAACTTGCGCCTGAATCGATACGTCCAGTGCTGAGATCGGCTCATCGGCAATGATAAATTCTGGGTCTACAGCAAGCGCTCGAGCAATACCGATACGCTGACGTTGTCCACCTGAGAATTCGTGTGGGAAACGGTTTGCGTGCTCTTTATTTAAACCAACTGTGTTTAATAGTTCATGAACACGGTCCATGCGCTCTTTTTTACTTTTCGCTAATCCGTGAATATCAATACCTTCTGCGATAATATCCCCTACTGTCATACGAGGATTTAATGATGCGTATGGATCTTGGAAAATCATTTGCATTTTACGGTTGAATTTCTTCAGTTCTGCGCGTGATTTCTTACCATGTACATTTTCACCATCGAACAATACTTCACCAGCAGTTGCATCATATAAACGAATAATTGTTCTTCCAGTTGTCGATTTACCACAACCCGATTCTCCTACAAGACCAAATGTTTCTCCGCGGTAAATATCAAATGAAATATCATTAACCGCTTTGACAACACCACCACTCACGTCGAAGTGCTGCTTTACATTTTTTACTTCAATTAATTTCTCACGTTGTTTAGTCATGTTGTTCACCTGCTTTCATTTGAAGAATGCGTCTTTCAACGACTGCCGGCGGTTTTACTTCTGGAGCTTGCTCGTGAAGTAACCAAGTTGCCGCATAGTGTGTATCACTTACTTTAAATAAAGGTGGGTCCATTTCAAAGTCAATTTTCAGTGCCTGTGGGTTACGTGGTGCAAAAGCATCTCCCTTCGGCGGCTTCAATAAATCTGGAGGCGTTCCAGGGATTGCATATAACTCTTCTTCTGAACCATCTAAACTTGGCATAGATGCGATTAAACCCCAAGTATATGGATGTTTCGGATTGTAGAAAATTTCATCTACAGTTCCAATTTCAACAACTTTACCAGCGTACATAACTGCCACTCGGTCCGCAACGTTTGCTACTACACCTAAGTCATGCGTAATAAAAATGATTGCTGCTTCTGTTTTTTGCTGAATGTCTTTCATAAGTTCTAAAATTTGCGCCTGAATCGTAACGTCTAGCGCTGTTGTCGGCTCATCGGCAATTAATAATTTCGGGTTACAAGCTAACGCCATCGCAATAACTACACGCTGTCTCATACCACCTGAGAATTGGTGAGGATATTGTTTTAAACGAGCTTCTGGATTTGGAATACCTACAAGGTCAATTAATTCTAAAGCAACTTTACGTGCATCTGCTTTACTCATCCCTTGGTGTTTAATTAGACCTTCCATAATTTGATTTCCAATTGTCATCGTTGGATTTAATGATGTCATTGGATCTTGGAAAATCATCGCAATATCTTTACCGCGTACTTGCTGCATTTCTTTTTCTGTTAATTTTGTTAAGTCACGACCTTCAAATACGATTTCACCATTTTTAATGCGTCCAGGAGGATTCGGAATTAATCCCATTAACGCTTTAGAAGTAACTGATTTCCCTGAACCAGATTCTCCTACAATCGCCAATGTTTCTCCTTTTTTCAAATCAAAAGTAACGCCGCGTACAGCTTGTACTTCACCTGCATGTGTATCAAAGGAGACTTGTAAATCTTTTACCTCTAACAATGTTTTCATCTTTGCCTCTCCCCTCTTTTACTTACGCATTTTTGGATCTAACGCGTCGCGTAATCCGTCTGCCATTAAGTTAAATGCTAAAATTAATATACTGATGACAACCGCAGGGATGAACATCATATGCGGATACGTTTGAATAGATTTATAACCATCATTTACAAGAGAACCTAGTGACGCAAATGGTGGCTGAATCCCTAAACCGATGAAACTTAAGAACGCTTCACCAAACACCGCTGATGGAATTGTAAACATTGTCATTACGATAATAGGTCCCATTACGTTTGGAATTAAATGTTTCACAATTAATTGTGTATTTGTTGCACCTAATGTACGAGATGCTAATACATATTCTTGGTTTTTTAACTTTAAGATTTGTCCACGAACAATTCGCGACATCCCTATCCAACCTGTAATCGCCATCGCGAGTGTAATTGACCAAATACCAGATCCCATAATGATTACCATTAAAATAACGATGATTAAGTATGGAATACCGTTAATAATCTCCATAATACGTTGCATAATATTATCTACTCTACCGCCGTAGAATGCTGAAATACCTCCGTATGCAACCCCAATTACTAAGTCAATTGCTGCCGCTAAAAGAGCGATATATAATGATACGCGTGTACCTTCCCATGTTCTTGTCCATAAGTCACGGCCAAGATCATCTGTACCAAACCAGAAGTACTCTTTAATATCACGTTTTTCATACTGGTCAACACCATATTGATCTGTACCGTCAAATGGTAACCAATGAACATTTTCAATAACTGGAATTTTTGGTGGTAATTTCGCACGACCTAAATCTTGCTCTTTATACGAATGTTTACTTACCATCGGTCCAAAAATCGCTAATAGCGCAATGATAACTAATAATACAAGTCCAAGCATCGCACCTTTATGTTGGAATAAACGTCTTCTTACATCTTGCCAAAACGTTAAGCTTGGACGGGCAATGACTTCATTATCAACATTATTTTGATTGGCTTGTTGAAATAAATCTGGAGATAATTTTTGTACATCTTTCATCATTTTTTCCCTCCCGCTAAACGAATACGAGGATCAATAATTCCGTATAAAATATCGACAATGAAAATAACTAAAATGAAAATCGCACTATAGAAAATCGTAGTTCCCATAATAACTGTATAGTCATTTAAAGTAATCGATTTAACGAATTGTTCCCCAAGTCCTGGTACAGCATAAATTTGCTCGATAACAAGTGTTCCTGTAATTAATGCCGCAACCATTGGTCCTAAAATTGTTACAACTGGAATTAACGCGTTACGAAGTGCATGTTTAACAATAATAACGCCTTGGCTAATTCCTTTCGCTTTCGCTGTTAAAATGTAATCGGCTTGCATAACTTCAATTAACTCTGCACGAGAGAAACGTGCGATTGTTGCGATAACTCCCATCGATAATGCAATTGTAGGCATTACAGTAAACTCTGGCCCTTTCCAGAATGCTACTGGGAACCAGCCAAGTTTTACCCCTACGAAATATTGCAGTAATGCGGCAAATACGAATGATGGTACCGACATTCCGAGTACCGAAATAACTGTTGCACTATAATCTACCCACGTATTATTACGAAGTGCGGCAACAATACCCAAAATTAAACCGATAAACGTTCCTAATATAATCGCTTGTAAACCTAATTGGGCTGATGGTCCAATACGATCCACAATCATGTCTGTTACTGGGCGGTTATCATATTGGAATGATACCCCTAAATCACCTTTTGCTAAGTTACCTAAGTAACGTGCGTATTGAACTGGTACCGGATCATTCAATCCGTATTTTTCAAGAATGATTTCTTTTTGTGCCGGTGATAGCTTCTCCTGGTTTTTAAGCGGAGAACCCGGAAGTAATTTCATCAAAAAGAAAGTCAGTGTAGTAATTAAAAATAATGTCAAAGCCATGTACACGAAACGTTTTAATACATAACGTCCCATAGTCAAGCACCTCCCCGTTTTTCTCAAAAGCAATAAGATAGTTTAAAATATTCTTACTTTTATTTTTTTAAAATAAGAGCATATGCCCATCATAAGCATATACCCTTGTAAACGATGGAAAAAAAAGATTATTTTTGTTCAATAGATGCCCATTTGTAAGTTAATTTACCACCATAGTTAATTGGGATAATATCTTTTACGGCACCTTTTACTACATACGCTGAACCTTTTTGGAAGATTGGAGTGATAACTGCATCCTCTTTAATTAACATCTTCTCTACTTCTAGAAGGTTGTCCCAGCGAGCTTGTAAATCTTTTGTATCTGTTTTAGCTTTTAGGATTAACTCATCATATCTCTGATTAGAATACCCTGTTTTATTTTGAGAACCATTCGTAACAAACATATCTAAATATGAGATTGGATCTGGGAAATCTGGTCCCCAAATACCAAACGCAATATCATATTGCTGAGAATCTTCTAATTTATTTTTTTGTGCGAATGGTTGCTGTTTAATTTTAATTGATAAACCTGGTAAGTTCTTTTCCATCTCACCTTTTAAGAATTCCCCAACTTTTTTAGCATCTTCATTATCAAAGTTTAAGAATTCTAGTTCGATTTTATCAGTTCCAAGCTCTTTCTTCGCTGTTTCCCAAAGCTTTTTCGCTTCTTTTGGATTTGTTTCAACTAGCTTTCCATTTTCAGCTCGGAAATCCTTTTTATTCGGACCTTCAGCGAAATCTTTTCCAACAAAGCCGTAAGCTCCAATTGCACCGTTATTTAAAATAACTTTTGCAATGTTATCACGGTCAAAGGACATTGAAATTGCTTTTCTTAAGTTTTTATTACTTAAGTACTGATTACTTTGATTAAATCTTAAGTAAGCAACCCCTGCTTCTTTTCTTGTTTGGAACTCTGGGCTTTTTCTAAACTTATCAACAAATTCAGACGTTAAAGCCGCTCGATCAATCGCGTTTGTCTCATATAAATTTACATCAGTTGCTGTATTTTTTACAATATTAAAGTTGATTTCTTCGATTTTAACCGTTTTATTATCCCAATATGAAGGATTCTTCTTGAATTGGAAACTTTGTTCATGTTTCCAATCACTCATAACGAATGGACCGTTATATAATGTTGTATTTGCCTCTAAACCAAATTTATCACCTTGTACTTTTACAAAGTTTTCATTTAGTGGGTAAAATACTGGATAAACTGTTAAATCGATAAAGTAAGGAACGGGATTGTCTAATTCTACTTCTAATGTATAATCATCAATAGCTTTTACACCTAATTGGTCAGCAGGTAATTCTTTTTTATGAATTTTCTCTGCATTTTTAATATCGAACATAATGTACGAATACGTTGCTTTTGTATCTGGATTTACTGCTCTTTTCCATGAATACACAAAGTCTTTAGCTGTTACAGGTTCCCCATTCGACCATTTCGCATCTCTTCTTAATTTAAATATGTATTTCTTCCCATCATCTAGCTTTTCGACATCTTCTGCAACTCCAGGCATTCTCTTTTGATCTTTGCCAATACGATATAAACCTTCCATCGTATTATTTAATGCTGTAGAAGATGAAGAATCAGATGCTAATGATGCATCCATTGACGGAATTTCAGATAACTCTGTTAAATTAAGAATCTGTTTTCCGTTACTACTACTCGTAGCGTTCTCTTTCCCTTTTGCTTTTGCGTCATCTTTTTGGTAGCTACACGCGCTAAGCAACATACTTGCAGTTAAAGTTGATGCAAGTAATAACGGTATCTTTTTCTTCATGTTGTGTTGCCTCCCCTAATTGCACTTCCTGTACCCTCACTTGTTAAAAAGTAGAATTGAAAGAATAATCTCCAAGTTTCTACAATTTTCATTATACATATAATAAGACGATTGTGAATATAGTTTTTTGTTTTTTTGTTAAAATTTTTAATAAAATATTTATATTTTTAATTTTTCGTAAAGGGATACATTAACATTGCTACCATCATCTTAAAATCAGACCTTTAATTGCGTATAATTTTCAAAAAATTAATCCTAGTACATATTATAGCTTTTATAGTATAATAATTCTAGTAATATTTTGACGGAGGGGAATATTTTGAATAAAGTTTTTTTTCATACTTGTATACTAATTTTTATAGCGATGATTGCTTCTAGTATTGCTGCATTCCTCATTTCATCTCAATTTTTGTTGAACTTTGTCAACATCTCGTTTTATATCGCGCTATTTTTTATTCTGATAGGTGGTTTTTTATTCATATTTCAAAATGGGTTTTTCAATGTAACTCTATATGCTTTCCAGAGAGTATTTGGTACGAACAAAAAGATTGACTCTTTAATTGAAGAAGTCGAGGAACCTACAGATAAAAAAGAACGTATTTATAAAACATATTCATTCAAATGGACATATCCGATTTGTATTACAGGTATCGTTCTTGGGTTGTTCTCGACCCTCATTAGCTTTACTATTTTGATGTAGTTTGCAAACACTATCCCATATGATATAATAATCAGCAAAACATTTTGTTATAAAACTTTAGTTCTTTCATATTAAAAGAGCTCAAGTAACAATAAATAAATTTATATGTATGCGATGATAAAGAAGAGTACATATTGAGGCAATTTCAGAGAGCTTGTGGTTGGTGTGAACAAGTAATTGTACAGTATGGAATGGGCTTTTGAGCACCAAACCGAACCGAAAGTAGTAGGCTTTGGCGTTATATCCTAACGTTATTATGGATTAGAGAGATTTCACAGTAGTGAAATAATTAGGGTGGTACCGCGGTCCATTCGTCCCTATAGTTTTTGGGATGAATGGGCTTTTTTGTTTGCCTTCTCTTCCCCACATCACACATTCAATTTTAGGAGGAATTACTTATGTCAGTTATCTTTTCTGGTATTCAGCCAAGTGGAACGATTACACTTGGAAACTATTTAGGAGCAATGAAGCAGTTTACAGAGCTTCAAAATGAACACGACTGTTATTTCTGTATTGTAAACCAACATGCGATTACAGTGCCTCAAGATCCCGTCGGGCTTCGTAAAAACATCCGCAGCCTTGCTGCACTTTATGTGGCATGCGGCATCGATCCTGAAAAAGCTACTTTATTTGTACAGTCAGAAGTACCAGCACACGCTCAACTAGGATGGATTATGCAATCTGTTGCTTACGTTGGAGAATTAGAGCGTATGACGCAATATAAAGATAAAGCTTCTGGTAGAGATTCAGTTCCAGCTGGATTACTTACGTATCCACCATTAATGGCTGCTGATATTTTACTTTACAACACTGAAATCGTGCCGGTTGGTGATGACCAAAAGCAACATATCGAATTAACACGTGACTTAGCAGAGCGTTTCAACAAACGTTACCGCGAAATCTTCACAATGCCTGAAATTCGTATTCCAAAAGTAGGAGCTCGCGTTATGTCATTAACAGAACCTACGAAAAAAATGAGTAAATCTGATCCAAATCCAAAATCAATGATCAGTATGCTTGATGAGCCAAAAACAATTGAAAAGAAAATTAAGAGTGCTGTAACTGACTCTGAAGGTATCGTGAAATTTGATAAGGAAAACAAACCTGGTATCTCTAATTTATTAACAATCTACTCTTCATTCTCCGGAAAAACAGTTGAAGAAATTGAAGCAATGTACGAAGGAAAAGGATACGGCGACTTCAAAGGCGACCTAGCGCAAGTAGTCGTAGAAGCAATTCGTCCAATCCAAGACAAATATAACGAACTAATCAATTCACCAGAACTAGACGAAATTCTAGACAAAGGTGCAGAAAAAGCAAACCGCGTTGCATTCAAACAACTACGCAAAGTAGAAAACGCAATGGGACTAAGCAGAAAACGTAGGTAACATATAAAGCGGAGGCAGCTCGTTCAGCTCTGACTGGCTAAGGTTCTTTCGCATAGAAGACGCTTTTTGTCTTCTTATGCGGAAGGTTCTTAGACACGAAGAGCTTGCTGCCAGAGCTGGATTTCATATAAAGCGGAAGCGGCTCGCTTAGAATGTGAGGGGGATGGAGCTCCTGACGTAGAGGCGCTTTTTGCCTCGCAGGAAGGCGCGAAGCCACCGAACATTCTTGCCGCTGGAGCTGGATTACATATAAAGCGGAAGCGGCTCGTTCAGAATGTGAGGGGGATGGAGCTCCTGACGTAGAGGCGCTTTTTGCCTCGCAGGAAGGCGCGAAGCCACCGAACATTCTTGCCGCTGGAGCTGGATTACAACAAATTAAAAAAACCGCCAATCGGCGGTTTTTTAATTTACCTTTTGCTCATTTTCCATTTCCCATAACTTTTCAAAAAATGGCTGTCCTTTTACAAGACGCTCACATAATTGTTCATGTTTCTCAGACCAGCCAGCTTTCGCTTCATCATACAGTCTAGCCCAAATATCCTCGAACTCCATATGTTGAACCGTTCCATATGCTGATGGATCCCACTCTGTGTACCAATAGCGAATCTCTGCTGTATTTTTCGTTGTATGTAATTGATCTAACGCCATAAATAATAATTGTTTTAGCTGTCTTTCTTTACGAGTCAAGCCATTCATAATGAAAGGCGATGGTGATAAAATGTGATGTTCTTTTTCTGTTTCTTCTACTTGGAACTCATACTTTTCTGCTTTTACGTTTTCTACCATCTCATATACCATCTGCTCTTGGCGTGGTATAAGTCTGCTTTTACGAATTGGTACATTGTAACCAATTGTGTCAATCGCAATAATTCCTTTTCCATCTGTAACAACAAAGCAATACTCTTGCTGCAAACGTTCATGATTTTTACGAATATAAGCCTTATGATGTACGTCTTCCAGCATTTTTTGCGGAAGCTCTAACAATTCGTTCTCGATGTAATGATATAATGTGGCATCTACTTTTAATAATGGCACTTGATCTAATAGCTCAATCGTATCATCTTTCCGCCATTCGTAAAAATGACAAACGTTATACCCATTTTCTTCACCTTCAAACCAATTTACCCATACATCATGTAGATATAACATTCACTACCCCTCACTTCACTACTGTTTGTACCAATCATTATGTTCATTTTTGCTTAACTTTATTCCACTTGAGGAAATATATTCTAATTATTATTTTTTCTTCTATTAATAATAAAAAAACAGGAAATAGAACTCCTGTTTTTTATATATGAAATGCACTTGCTTTATTCAATATTTCTTTTGCATCTATAGATAATAAAGAAAGTGTATCTTCTCCTTCCAAAGTTACACAATCTTTGACAATATGAAATCCAAGCGCATAGCCAAGCATCTTCGGATAAGAGTGAAAGCCATTTAATACGATGTCATGTTCCCTTGTTCCTCGTTTTATACTTATTCTTTCATGTACAACATTTTTCCAATAATAAATAGCTTCTTCTTTTGAAAGATACGCCGTCCACGGTGCATTGTTTTTTTCTGTATACCTTTCTGTTACTGCCTGCTCAGCTAGCCCTTCCATAATCATCGTATCAAGTAATGTATATTCTGTTTCCTTCATCTCAATTTGATGTAACCTGCATATGTGATGATATTCATGCGCCAATAACACTTTTAATTCTTCTACCGAATTCCGCCCACATACGAATAAGAAAATAACATGACGCATAGATAATCCAGCCCTACCGTTATACTCTTCTTGTACAGTTCGATTATAGGAATCTGATAATAAAATAAAGACAGGGACATCTGGACCTTTTAACCAATTTTTCAGTTTATCATACTCCAGGCTCAATTCTTTCCAAATTTCCTTTTCCTCTAATTCTTTAATTTCCTTTTCTCCGCGCATGATTGGGCGATACATCCCTTTTGAAATTAAAAAGCGATACAATCTTTCTTTTGGCAACGGAATATACTTCGTAAATTTCTCACAAAGTTTTTCTGGCCGCCCATAATATAAATGTAGCCATTCAGCTGTTTCAACAATCCCCATCTTTATCCCTCCTTTTTTCTTATGTATATGCTACAGAAGAAAAAGGCGTAAAAATAAATAAGGAGTTTTTTCGCAATATATTACGAAAAAACTCCTTATTTCATCTATTATTTATACGATTTAAATACTAACACTGCGTTATGACCACCGAATCCTAATGAGTTACTTAATACTGCATTTACTTCTTGGTGTCTCGCTTGATTCGGTACATAATCTAAGTCACATTCTGGATCTGGTGTCTCATAGTTAATTGTTGGAGGAATTACTCCGTCTGTAATTGATTTAATAGAGAAAATCGCTTCAACAGCACCAGCTGCTCCTAATAAGTGACCTGTCATTGATTTCGTTGAGCTAATCGCTACTTTATACGCGTGCTCACCGAAAGTTTCTTTAATTGCCATCGTTTCATATTTTTCATTCGCATCCGTACTTGTACCATGCGCATTAATGTAATCAATATCTTCTGGCTGTAGGCCTGCATCAGCTAAAGCTTGACGCATTGCACGCACTCCGCCTTCACCACCAGGAGCAGGCATTGTAATATGGAACGCATCTCCAGTTGCACCATAACCAGCAATTTCCGCGTAAATGTGAGCACCGCGCGCTAATGCGTGCTCTAATTCTTCAAGAATTAGAATACCTGAACCTTCACCCATTACGAAACCGCTACGGTTTTTATCAAATGGACGGCAAGCCGTTGCTGGATCTTCATTAAATGTTAATGCTTTCGCTGAGCTAAATCCTGCGAATGCCATACTTGTTAACGGCGCTTCTGCTCCGCCTGTAATCATTGCATCAGCATCACCACGCTGAATTGCTTTAAATGCATCACCAATTGAGTTTGCACCAGATGCACAAGCCGTTACAGAACAAGTGTTAATTCCTTTTGCTCCTGTTGCGATTGATACTTGACCTGCTGCCATATCTGGAATCATCATCGGCACGAAGAATGGGCTCACGCGGCGTGGGCCTTTCTCAGTAAAAATCTTAAATTGTTCTTCGTATGTTTCCATACCGCCAATACCAGATCCAATCCATACACCAATTCGAGGTCCGTTTTCTTCTGTAATTTCAAGCTTTGCGTCTGCAACTGCCATTTTCGCTGCTGCCACTGCATATTGTGTAAAGCGATCCATACGGCGCGCTTCTTTTTTATCAATATATTTCTCGACTTCAAAGTCGTTAATTTCCGCTGCTACTTTTGCTGGAAATAGTTCTGGATCAATTCTTGTAAGTCGCCCGATTCCAGATACACCCTTTTTAATGTTTTCCCATGCTGTTTCAACATCTGTTCCGACCGGTGTAACAGCCCCTAGTCCTGTAATTACGACCCTCTTTTTTTCCATACAAAATACACTCCTTTTTTCTCTCAGTCCTTATTTACCCCAACGAAGAGCAACTGCTCCCCATGTTAATCCGCCACCAAAACCAACAAGTATAATTAAATCACCGTCTTGAATACGTCCGTTTTGCAATTCCTCTACCATTGCAATCGGAATTGAAGAAGCTGATGTATTACCGAACTTCTCAATTGTCATACTCATTTTTTCTTGTGGTAAATTTAACCTCTCTCTTGCAGATTCCATAATACGAATGTTTGCTTGATGCGGTACTAAGAAATCCACATCTTCTTTCGTAAGACCAGCTTTATCTAAAACGCGAAGACAAGAATCACCAAGTTGACGAACGGCAAATTTAAACACTTCTCTGCCATTCATCATAACATACTCGTCTTGATAAAGATGCTTGCCGCCACTTCCGTCTGCTCCTAATTCAAAAGATAGAACACCTTTACCTTCTGAAACAGCTCCCATTACGATAGCACCGGCTCCGTCTCCAAATAATACTGCTGTATTTCGATCGTTCCAGTCTACAATTTTAGATAGTTTATCACTACCAACTACTAATACATTTTTATAAGTTCCCGTTTGAATAAATTGCTGCGCTGTAATCATTCCGTACATAAAACCAGCACATGCTGCACCTACATCCATTGCAGCTGCCTGTTTCGCTCCAATCGCTTCTTGAATTACACAAGCAACTGCTGGAAAAGCACGATCTGGTGTTACTGTTGCTACTAAAATAAGGTCGATATCCTCTCCGTTAATTCCTGCATCTTCAAGTGCTTTTTTAGAAGCCTCTACGGCCATATATGAAGTATCTATTGTATCATCGGCAATGCGTCTTTCTGCAATTCCCGTTCTCGTACGAATCCATTCATCGGATGTTTCCATTATTTTCTCTAAATCGTGATTTGTGACTACTTTTTCTGGCACATATCTTCCGATCCCTAAAATGCCCACGTTCACATCGCAGCCCTCCGTTTTATATCAATTATTATGACTTGGTACTAATTTTAAAACATAAATGTATTTTTGTCTAGAATATATTTCGCATAAAACAGAAAGCTAACGCATTATTCACGTTATTTTTCATTAAAAGAAACAAAAACATACCTCTCAAATATAAAAAGACTCAAACCGCTTCTATTCACGGTTCGGGCCTCTCTTCCATCTTAAAAAGATGCTTTTTATTCTTTATCTGCTTTCCTTCTAAACTAAAGAGTTCTCCTCACTACTTTTCCTTTATACTCTTCATATCTCTTGTTTTCCCCCAGGCGAGAATAAAAAAGGCCCTGACCGCTTCTACCCACGGTTCGGGCCTCTCTTCCATCTTAAAAAGATGCTTTTTATTCTTTATCTGCTTTCCTTCTAAACTAAAGAGTTCTCCTCATTACTTTTCCTTTATACTCTTCATATCTCTTGTTTTCCCCCAGGCGAGAATAAAAAAGGCCCTGACCGCTTCTACCCGGTTCGGGCCTCTCCTCCATCTTAAAAAGATGCTTTTTATTCTTTATCTGCTTTCCCAAGCTCATAAGCTTCATTCATAACTTTCATTAACAACTCTAACACCGGCTGTGCTTTCTCCATATCAAGTGCAATTCCATTATCATCTAAAATTGCCTTTGCTTCCGGTAAATGCTTCATTGCGATTTGTAAAAACTGCATGCTTTTTTCGTTCATATTATGCTCTTCCTCTCCATTAAAACTTTCACATACAATAGTGTAACACGCGTGCTACTCTTCGTATAACTCTTTATATTTTTTCATGTGTGCCAGTTGCTTATTTAAACCATATTCTAACGGAGTATTTCTTTTTATCGAAATTACTTCGATAGCCTCATCTCTTACTTCGTTATTATTTTGATTTACTTTATCATCCGCGCGTAAAAGATTCATACCTTTTTCCCATAATGACTGTTTACCACTAAGTAAATTGTATATACCAAGATGCGCCCCGCTCGTTCCATGTTCCCATAAGTATTCACATACATCTTCAATGTAAAGTAAATCACTTCCTTTTTCCTCACTCGTACAACGGCACTCTTTCTCGTCTAATTCTGATAAAATGAGCTGATGATACATCATAAAAGATGGTTGCCACGGTCCATATAATGTAGGAACTCGAAATACACTATATTGTAAATTCCCTTTCTTCAATCCTTCTTCTACTTTCAAAAATAGGCGCTTATTTTCTGATTCATCTGTACTACCTACTTCAATAGAAGAAATTAAATTTAACTTCACTTTTTGTTCTTCACACATTCTTATGATTCGCTTTAAATATTGTAATATGACTCTTTCATTCCGAAATCCACTTTGCTGATTTGGCTCATATAAGCAAAAGTAAACAGTATCGAAGCTCTCTTCCTCTACTGATCTCCATCCATCTTCATCTCTTATCGAATAATACGTAAATAATGCATTTCGCCCAATTAATAATAACTTCTCTTCATTAATTTTGGTCATACTATCGAATTCATCAAAATCAAGACCATATACTTCCACTTCTTCTTCAATCATTTTATTTACAAGGTGATAACCTACAAACGTAAGTGCACCTATTATCAGCACGCGTTCCATACCACCAACCCTTTCCCTCTGAAACAAATAGCTCCTCATTTATGTATATGGGAGCTTCACAATTCTTCTTCATATTTTTTAAAGAAATCGGTCGTTTGCCTAACCATTTTATATTTCACATCTTGCAGATGGAACAAGACAGAAGTATCACATTGATTGAATTGCCTCATTTTCTCATATTTACGCAATTGCTGTTTTCTTCCTCTTTTTTCTTGGGTTGATACGAAAACTTTGACCGGTACACAAGATGGAAGAAGCGTAAATGATTTCTTATTTATTTTTGATTCTAATTCTTCTTCTTTGGCATCATACGCCAAACTTAATTCCTTCACGAGTCTCTTGTAAAAAAACTTATGCTCTTTTTCAAACTCCACATATTCTGGTAAATCTAAACACGGATTTAACATAATGACAGAGCGTATACAATCAGGGTATTTGTTCATCATTTCGAGTGCTACAAGTGCTCCCATACCATCTGCCATAATGTGCATTTTCGCATTCAATGTCTCTTTTCTCAACACAACGTCATATAAACGTTTTGCTAGACGAACAGATTGGTCGTTTCCCCAATGTCTTCCGTATAAATTAGAAGAAAAGACCGTGTAGCCTTGCTCAATAAGGCCATGTAAAAAATAAGATCTACCCGCATGCTGTGTCCATAAACTTGTACCATTCTCAATAAAGTAGTTATAATCACCGAGGAGCATAACAGAAAATCCATTTGGCTTCTCCGGTAAATAAATGACACATGGTTCTTTTTCTAAGTAAAAAAAACGTTCCGTAATACTCATTTTTCCCCCGCCTTATTTTCTAAACATATAAAACCACTCTTTTATAATGTATGAACGGAATGCAAATTTGCGTTGAAAAATCTACAAATATTTTTCTATATTCTTTTTTCAATTGTGTTACAATAAGGACAGATTGAACGAATAGAGGTGTAAAATATGCGTTTCATTTGGGCATTAATTTGGTCGTTCTTACTTGTACATATGATGAGCTATGTAATCGGCTCTATGACTGGCGGTACATACGACTTTAACCAAGCGTCTATTTTCTCAGTTGTTCTTGCTGTGTTAGTACTAGCAATTTCAGCTGCAATTCCAAACGAGCCAGTAGAACAACACTAAAAAAAGAGTCCGGATTTTATCCGAACTCTTTTTTATTTTTATTTCACATGAACGACTAGTTCGTTATTTTCTACATCAACAACTACGTGACTATTGTCAGTAATTGTTCCTGCAATTAATTCTCGTGCTAATTTCGTTTCCACTTGACGTTGTACGTATCGTTTTAATGGACGAGCTCCGTACATTGGGTCGAAACCAGCTTCTACAACAAATTCTTTTGCTGCATCTGTTAATTCTACTGTAATGTGACGGTCAGCTAGACGACCTTGTAGTTCTTTTACAATTTTATCAACAATGCCTTTAATTTCATTCGTTGTAAGAGGTTTGAATAAAATAATTTCATCAACACGGTTTAAAAATTCAGGGCGGAAATGTCCTCTTAATTGCCCCATTACAAGGTCTCTTGATTCCTCTTTAATCGAACCATCTTCTTCTAATCCATCTAGTAAATGAGCAGATCCAATATTTGAAGTCATAATAATAACTGTATTTTTAAAGTCCACTGTACGACCTTGCGAATCTGTAATGCGTCCATCATCTAACATTTGTAATAAAATGTTGAATACTTCTGGATGTGCTTTTTCAATTTCATCTAATAAAACAACGGAATATGGTTTACGTCTTACCGCTTCTGTTAATTGACCACCTTCTTCATATCCTACATATCCAGGAGGTGCACCAATTAAGCGTGACACTGCGTGTTTCTCCATATACTCAGACATGTCAATGCGAATCATTTGCTCTTCACTATCGAATAAAGACTGTGCTAACGTTTTTGCAAGTTCTGTTTTACCAACACCTGTTGGTCCTAAGAAGATGAAAGAACCAATCGGGCGGTTCGGATCTTTAATACCAGCGCGAGCACGAAGAACCGCGTCTGACACTAAGCTTACTGCTTCCTCTTGTCCAATGACACGCTCTGATAAGATTTGCTCTAAGCGTAATAATTTCTCGCGTTCGCCTTCAACAAGTTTAGCAACAGGAATACCAGTCCAGCGTGAAACAATATCTGCAATTTCTTCTTCACTTACTTCCTCACGTAATAAACGATTTTCTTGTTTATTATGCGCACCCATTTCTTCCGCTTCTTTTAACTCTTTTTCAATTGCTGGAATTTTCCCGTGACGAAGTTCGGCTGCTTTATTTAAATCGTAATTACCTTCTGCTTCTTCTAATTCACGGCGCAGACGTTCTAAATGTTCACGTAAGTCACGAACTTTGTGAATGTCTTCTTTTTCTTTCTCCCATTTCGCTCTCATACCACTTGCAACTTCTTTTAAATCCGATAATTCATGTTGCAATGTTTTTAGACGCTCTTGGCTACCACGATCCGTTTCTTTTCCAAGAGCCGCTTCTTCAATTTCCAGCTGCATAATGCGGCGCGTTACTTCATCTAATTCTGTTGGCATAGAATCGATTTCTGTACGAATTGTTGCACACGCTTCATCAACAAGGTCAATTGCTTTATCAGGTAAGAATCGATCTGAAATATATCGATCTGATAAAACTGACGCTGCTACAATCGCACGGTCATGAATATTTACACCGTGATAAATTTCAAAGCGTTCTTTTAATCCACGTAAAATTGAAATTGTATCTTCAACAGTTGGTTCTTCTGCTAATACTTGTTGGAAACGTCTTTCTAGCGCTGGATCTTTCTCAATATATTTGCGATATTCATCGAGCGTCGTCGCCCCGATACAATGCAGTTCACCACGCGCAAGCATCGGTTTTAACATATTTCCTGCATCCATGGCTCCTTCTGTTTTACCAGCTCCAACTATTGTATGAAGTTCATCAATGAATAATAAAATGCGTCCTTCACTCTTTTTAATTTCATTTAATACAGCTTGCAGCCGCTCTTCGAACTCACCACGGAATTTCGCACCAGCTACGAGTGCACTCATATCTAACGCAAAAATCGTTCTATCTTTCAATCCTTCAGGTACATCCTTTTTCACAATACGCTGGGCTAGCCCTTCAACGATTGCTGTTTTACCAACACCTGGCTCCCCAATTAAAACCGGATTGTTTTTCGTTTTACGTGAAAGAATACGGATTACACGTCGTATTTCACTATCACGGCCGATTACAGGATCGATTTTCCCTGCTCTCACTTCCGCCACTAAATCACGGCCATATTTTTCTAACGCTTCATAAGTTGCTTCTGGATTTTGACTAGTCACTCTTTGATTCCCCCGAACTGTCATTAAAGACTGTAATAAGTTATCTTTCGTAATATGCAATCTTGTAAATAATTGATTTATATCGCCTTTTTCTTCAGAAAAAGCAAGCAATACATGTTCTACTGAAATGTAATCATCCTGCAGTTTTTCTGCTTCTTTCCCTGCTCTTACAAGCAGTTGTTGCAGAGCGCTCGTTACATACAATTTTCCAACTTCTGCACCGCTCCCCGTTACAGAAGGTTTCTTTTTAATTAAACTTTCTGCACCTTGCTTTAATGCTTCTATATCAACATTCATTTTTTGAAATATACGTACTGCTAATCCATCTTGCTCTTCTAATAATGCAAGTAATAGATGAACAGTATCCACCTCTTGGTGATGATGAGATACCGCTAAAGATTGGGCACTCATAATCGCCTCTTGTGTTTTTGTTGTCATTTGATTTAAGTCCATCTTTACAGCCCTCCAAAAGTTTGACTTTCTTTGACCTTTGATTTGATTATACGCCAACTGACTTTTTTATACAATAATTTTGCCTATGTATTTTCAAACTTATTATTTGAAAAAGAAAAAGAGAGCATTCATTATACTGCTAAAAATACGGTAAATGAAATTACAATGTGTAACGACAAAAAAGCCGCAATAACGATTGCGGCTCCTGTTACGGTTTTCTTTTATATGTCCACTGGCGGTTATGATTCGTGTTATCCGGAAACTTTTCACCGGCAGTTAATTTCACCATTTGCGGATCTTTCACCATACTTCCCGTTTCACCAATTTCTACGTAAATGCCATCATTCGGCGCTTTTTGTCCAGAACGAAACCTGCGATTTTGTCCCATCTTCATTCTCCTTCCATGACGTCTTGCCTCATTAGTATATCCATTTTAAAAGAAAGCTTTTCTGTCATGTTTAGGAAACAGTACTACATCTCATTCTTGTACATATATATGAATGACACGAGCGTAAGCAGGGATTTCTTTCCTACTTGTAGAAAAAAAGAAACCAACCTACTCTAGGCTAGTTTCAAAGGAGAGTCAAACATATACGAGAAGATTACATATTCATTATATGCCTCATTATACGAGCAATGTAACCCTTTTCACAATTTGTACATAATGAAAGAAACATTGTTTGAACTTTCTAAAAAGATGTTGACTTCTCTTAATTTCCAACGATAAATAGTAGACACCACAGCACTTTGAGACGTAAGATGGATATATAGTGAAATTTCCATCTATGGTGATTTCACCAAGTCTAACCTCTTATTTCTGCATATTAAAAACGGAAATACAGATAGATACAAAAAAATTATTATAAGAGGTGAAATTATGAACAAACAACATTTAATCGCATTAGACTTAGACGGTACTTTATTAACAGACAACAAAATAATTTCCACTCGAACGAAACATACAATTGCAAAAGCAAAGGAACAGGGACATATTGTTGTTATTTCAACAGGACGTCCATTCCGTGCTAGTTATGATTACTATAAAGAACTTGCTCTTAACACACCTATCGTAAACTTTAACGGTGCTTACGTACATCATCCTCTTGATTCAAGCTGGGGAACACACCACTCTCCTCTTGAGCTAGCAACAGCGCAAGAAATTGTACGAGCTTGCTTTGATTTCGGCGTAAAAAATATATACGCGGAAGTAATGGACGATGTGTATGTTCGTGAAATTGATGAAGATAAAAAACATATTTTCGAATTCGGCTCTCCTAAGATTTTTACGGGAGACTTATTAAATATTTTAAACGATCATCCAACTTGCTTATTAATTGATGCACATGACGAGCATTCCACTGCAATTCGTCAACATTTAACGGATATGCATGCGGAAGTAATCGACCATAGAAAATGGGGCGCACCTTGGCCGATTATTGAAATTGTGAAAAGTGGATTAAATAAAGCAGTTGGATTACAAAAAATCTCTAGTCATTACAACATTCCACAAGAGCGAATTATCGCTTTCGGTGATGAAGATAATGATTTTGAAATGATTGAATTTGCTGGTCACGGCATTGCAATGGGAAATGCCATCCCTGAATTAAAATCACTCGCAAACCATACGACGTTAACGAACGAAGAAGATGGTATTGCTTTATATTTAGAAGAGGTTCTTGGGTTGTAATCTAAAAATTCCCTACTTATAGTTTCCTGCCAAATGTCCATACTATAAGTAGACGCATGAGACATCGCGTCGATTGTTTTCAGCTAAATAAAGGGGGTTTTTCGAATGGGTAAAAAGAACAAATCAAAACGTTTTATCCAACAAGGAGCCGATGCTGTTATGAAGCATGATGCAAGATTCCCGTACAGAGGTACATTAGCTGAGGCAGAAAAAGCAAGAAGTAACTCTTCTTTTGGAGGGGTTTAAATGGGGAACTTACTATTCCAACAAGCTAGAGATGCTGTTGAAAATGCCGTATCTTGTTCAAGCGGTACTGAGCAACAAGATCTCGTGTATAGAGCAAAAAATGCTTTGCAATCCGCTTACGCAAACTCTTCAACTGCTGAAAAAGTTCAGCTCCGTGAAATGCAAGAGCAATTGCAAAACATTACGAATTTACATTAAAAAAGAGGACCAACTTTGGTCCTCTTTAATCTTTCCGAAACAATCCGAACACCCCAACTGTTTGCAGTATATTTGTAAATGCACCTGGGTCCACTTGTTTAATAATCCTCTCTAATTCGTATAACTCGTAACGGGTAATAACCATCATTAACATTTCTTTATTTTCATTCGTATAAGCACCTGTTGCTGGTATCGTTGTAATCCCTCTTACTAATCGCGAGTGAATCGCCTTTCTTACGTCTGCCCCATTCTTCGTAACAATTAATGCTGTAATCTTTACATGACGAGTATGAATTGCATCAATAATTCTCGTTGACACATATAAAGTCACTAGCGTATACAACGCTTTTTCCCATCCATATACATAGCCAGCAGCGATAATGATAATTGCATTAAAAAAGAAAAAGTATGTACCGACAGGCTTATCTTTTATTTTTGATAAAATCATGGCAATAATATCTAATCCGCCTGTAGAAGCACCCCACTTTAAAGCAATCCCTACTCCAATTGCCGAAATAATTCCGCCAAAAATCGCATTTAATATGATATCATTCGAAACCGCTCTAACAGGGATAATTTCTAGAAACAGAGTCATAAATATAACACAAAGAAAACTAAAAAAGGTGAAGGCCTTTCCAACCTTTTTCCACGCTAAAATAACGACAGGAATATTAAATAAGCTAAACAATACTCCCGTAGATATGTGAATCGATAAAAAATCACCTAATATTTGTGATAATAATTGAGACAATCCAGCAAAGCCGCTCGCATACACTTTTGCTGGCGTTAAAAATAAATTCATCCCAATCGCGTTTAATAAACCTGCGATGATTACAACGATTAACTTCTTTATAAGTTCAGTATAATTCAACTTCAAATCCATTTCGAATCCACCTTTACCCTTCATAAATGCACCGCTATACATAGTCTTTACGAAAAAGGAAATGATAAACGTACAACGTTTAGAAATGGAGTTGATACATATGCCACATACGAGTGATAACGACAAAAAAGCACGCGATAATAACGCAAAACGCACACAAAAAAATGAGCAAGAGCAAAAAAATATTCAGCAAGGTAAACGTGCATACTCTAAAAAGACCGATCACCTTTGATTCCATCGTACATCAACAATTATGTTGATGTACTTTTTTACATTTTAAAGGAAAAAAACATTAAAAATTCACTTCATGTTCACTTCTATATTCTACAATAGCGATAACATATTCGGATGAGGTGTTGGCATGAGAGGGAAACATATTTTCATTATTACTGCACTAATAAGTATATTGATGCTATCTGCTTGCGAACAAAAAAATGGCTCAGCTACAGTCGCTACAGCAACAGACTCGACCATTACAAAGGATAACTTCGAAAAACAATTGAAAGATCGTTACGGAAAAGACATGCTATACGAAATGATGGCACAAGACGTCATCACAAAAAAATATAAAGTACCTGATGAAGAGGTAAATAAAGAAGTAGAAAAAGTAAAAAAACAATATGGAGATCAATTCAAAAAAGTATTAGTAAATAATGGTTTAAAAGATGAAGAGGATTTTAAAAATCAAATTAAGTTCAAACTTGCTATGAATGAAGCGATTAAGAAAAGCATTACAGAGAAAGACGTAAAAGACCACTATAAGCCAGAAATTAAAGCGAGTCACATTTTAGTAAGTGACGAAAATGAAGCGAAAGAAATAAAGAGTAAACTAGATGCCGGTGCTTCATTTGAAGAATTAGCAAAACAAGAATCACAAGATCTACTATCAAAAGATAAAGGCGGAGACCTTGGATACTTCAATTCAGGTACAATGGCTCCTGAATTCGAAACGGCTGCCTACAAACTAAATGTTGGGCAAATTAGCAACCCCGTAAAATCATCAAACGGTTATCACGTTATTAAATTAACTGATAAAAAAGATTTAAAACCTTACGATGAGGTAAAAAACTCTATTCGCAAAAACTTAGAGGAAGAACGTACTGCTGATCCTGTATTCAGCAAAAAATTGTTACAAGAGGAATTAAAAAAGGCAAATATTAAAATAAATGATAGTGATTTGAAAGATACATTTACTCTTGTTTCTCCGCAAGGAAATTAAAAAAAGCACACCCTTATCTTTTTAGATAAGGGTGTGCTTTTTAATCTTTCATCTTATTTCTTAAAGTAAGTCCAACCTTCTTCTTGGTAAACCTTTTCTTCTTTCATCAACTTACCAAGTGCGCGCTTAAATGCAGCTTTACTCATGTTAAAGCGTTCTTTAATATCTTCTGGATGGCTCTTATCCCAAAACGGCATTGCTCCGCCTCGTTCTTCCATATATGCATAAATTACCGCAGCATCATCTTCCATTCCTTCTTCTTTACGAGGAAGAAGTGAAATGTTAATTGTACCGTCATCTTTTACGTCAATAATACGGCCCGTTACACGCTGACCGATGCGGACTTGTTCTTTTCTTTCTGTATGGTGTAGGAAAGCACGGAAATGCTCATCCGTTAGTATGAATGAACCAACTTGAAGTGAACGATATACACGTCCGTTTACGTTTTTATTACGCATAGATGGCGTTGCATCTACGATAATTTCTTGCATATCACTGTCTCTTGCCGGAAGAGCAATTAAACGATCACGATTCGTTAATTTTAACGTACAATATAATTCGTCGCCTACTTCTGGCCATACCGGCATATAAATCGGGAACTCATCAGCTGGAATTAGTATATCTTTTGACACACCAATATCAACAAACACACCTAAACTAGGAATAACTTCTACAACCTTTACCCAGTTCCAATCATAAGTTGTAATAATTGGTTCCTTCATTGTTGCTGAAATACGATTTTGGTGATCAAGGTATAAGAATACATCAATCGTATCGCCTTCTTCAATTTCTCCAGCCACTTCGTTTTTATGTAGGAAAATTTCTTCTTCTTCATTCCCAACCATATATCCGATTTCCGTTTCGCGTAAAACAGTTACCTGTTCAATCGATCCTATTTGCAAATACATATTTTTTAATTCCCTTCTATATATATAAAATTAACTTTTTTATCTTTTTATCATTCCAAACAAAAGTTAATTATAACACGATTTTTCCTTTATTTGTCCAACTGCCCAAAATTCACTATAATAAAATGAGGTTACATGATTATAAGTATGAAAACACTTAAGTCTAAGCTCGTTTTCAGCTATACTTTAGTATGTACAGTACATAAAAAGATTAAAAATTTATTTGGAGGTGCTAACTATGGCAAAAGATAGTTCTTTTGACATCGTTTCGAAAGTAGAATTACCTGAAGTAACAAACGCAATTAATATCGCATTAAAAGAAATCCAAAACCGATATGACTTTAAAGGAAGTAAAAGTGATATTAAATTAGAAAAAGAAGTACTTGTTTTAACTTCTGATGACGAGTTTAAATTAGAGCAAGTAAAAGACGTTCTTATCTCTAAACTTGTAAAACGTAACGTTCCAATTAAGAACTTAGATTACGGAAAAGTTGAAGCTGCAACTGGCAACACTGTTCGCCAACGCGCAACACTTCAACAAGGTATCGATAAAGATAACGCGAAAAAAATTAACAATATCATTAAAGAAATGAAATTAAAAGTAAAAACACAAGTACAAGATGATCAAGTACGTGTTACAGCAAAAAGCCGTGATGACTTACAAGCAGTAATCGCAGCTGTTCGTAGCGCTGATTTACCAATCGACGTACAGTTCATTAACTACCGCTAAAAAGAAAACTCCTCTTAATTAGAGGAGTTTTCTTTTTTGTCTTGTAGAGACAATATTACGAGAACAAACTATAGAAAAAGGGTATGTGTGGTAAAAATCGCTAAGTAAATTGAAAATAAGGAAAAGACACCTTAAGACGTTTTCCCTTCGATTTGAATTACTTTTCTTAGTAACTACATCCTAGACCAAAGTCATCTTAAAAATCGCTGTAACTCATAATTCCTCTCCACGCCAAAACGTAACAATTTATGAGTATAAGAATATTTCCCGACCTTTAATGTAATGTAAAATTAGTAAGGATCTTAAAAAATGTTAATTAAAAAAGAGTTAGAAGTGGTTATTTGAAGAAATTAATATTATGGTTTTTATTGGCCACATTCTCCCTAAATACTGTAGGATGTTCTAATAATACGAATACACTAACGGATAAGTCTAACTGTATCAACAAAGCTTGGTACAAAAAAAATATGTCATGTAATCATTTAAAAAAACATTAAATAGTTAATGATAAAGGTCATAAAAAAAGACACCTCAAAGTGCCTTCCTCCGACTTGAACCAATAATATTCGGATGGATTTAAAAAGAAGCATACATCGTTAATAAAGATGCAGACTTCAAAATAAAAAGTACACTAAGTAAACTCTTATTCAAAAATTTATATTAAACACTAATATTTTAGAAGAAAGTTTATAAGTTTAGAACCTACAGGGATTTTCCCTGTAGGTTTTATTATATTTCAAGTGATTTCCAAATGAATTATGAGTGACTTTTTTCAGTTTGGTTTTCAAAATATTTTTCTTTAACCATTTTTATCAGATTTTCTTTTTCTGTTAGTTCAAATATAAATAATGCTTTTTTCATGTTATTTGCAACATCTTCTTCATTAGGTTGTTTAAGTTTCAATAAATTCCAAGCTTTTCCATAGTATAATTCACCTAGTAAATATAAAGTATTTAGATTAATAGCTAGTTTGATACCCATATCATTGTATTTTACTGCCTCTTCATGTTGATTTGCATGACCTAAAATTTTTGCTAAATTAAAAATAATTTTCAATTTAATTTCTTTATCTCTAGGAAAATCTAACTTATTAAAATTAGTTAAACACCTTCTTAATATATTAATACTTTTTTCATATTCTTTATTTTCCCCATGGAATATAGCAATTGTCTGCATAATATCTATTTCTCTTTCTGATAAAAAATCTGAATTAGTTACAGTTAATTTTAATGCATTATTTAAAAAATCTAAAGCAGTTTTTATTGATTTATCCACCATAAATATAGCAATCGCTTCATGCCATATTAAAAATTGTTTATCTTCTGTTGATTGGAAGTTATTTTCGTTTTTCTCTTTTTTCACTATTTCATAAAGTTCTTTGTATTGTTTTTGCTTTAAGCAATCTTTTATTACGCATTTTACATTTTCTACATATTTTAGTTTTTTGTTTTGAGTTAATGCAAATATATTATTTGGGTCAATACCAAGTCTTTCTGATAATTGATATAACAATATACTAGATGGATAAATCACACCTTTTTCTATTTTGCTAATTTGACTTTGCGAACATATTCCATGACATAATTCGGATTGTGATATATTTTTTTTAATTCTAAGCTCTTTAATGGTAATACCCAAATCGTAAAACTCCATTTTCCCACCTACTATTTAGCACTGTATTAGTATAAGAGTATTCTCTAACTTTTAATGTAATGTAAAATTAATATAGTTGCAATTATTGATTTTTCAAAGATTCTTCCCTATCGGTGCTAACACAAAAAACAGGTTAGGAAGAAAATCCCCTTCCTAACCTGGCCCTCCTCTCACTAGGGACGTTTTCATTCTCACATCGTTTCTCTTAAGAAATTTCATATCAACAGAATAAACACTATCGCGCCACCGAACAAACTTACATATACAATAAGAAGACATGAACATAGAGCCAGCAACTTCTCATCTTATCTACGCTTCCTTTTAACTGCAATTAAAAACGCAATAAATAATACATTCACCCCAACGATTAAGGAGATAAATAACCAATTCACACCTGTTTCTCCGTTAACTTTATACACGTTTGATTCTTCACGCTTTAAAACGAGATAAAATTCCCCATCTTCCTCTCTTATAATTTCATCCTCTAACAATCCTCTTAACTCTTGTTTTTCACCAATCATACTTGCAGGTAAGGAGACTTTTTGTGTTTCTTTCGTATTATTAATTGCTACTAAAGTTACTTCATTTTTATATTTTCGTTTTAGTATGCTCATACCGCTCTTATCATACAGTAGCTCAAACGTACCGCGTCGTAAAGACGGTCTCGCCTGTCTAAGTTCACCTAGTTTTGTTATGTGCTGCATAAATTTTTCGTCTGACTTAAAATCCATTAATCGTCTATTATCGGGTACACTTCCTCCATCTAATGCAATTTCAGTTCCGTAATAAAAATTCGGAATTCCAGGTGATGTTAACAAATATGTAAGCGCCAGTTTTAAACGTGATGGCGGATAATACATATTTTCTTTTGCAATACGCGCATATCTTTTTGTTTCTTGATCATCTAAAAACGTAACAAATTCCCCTTCTTTTTTACTCACATCGTATAACGATTTCACCGATACATCTGCTTTAGAAAACGATTCTACTATTTTTTCGTTGTATTCGCTATCCTCCTTTGTCATAATACGAAAATCTTTCTTTATCACTTGCATATCTTTTTGCGCGTTATCCCAAAAGGAACGCGGCTTTTTTTCACTATGTATAACATAACTTCCGTCTAAATCAACTTCTTTTATCCACCATTTCATTGCGTCAATTACCTGTTGTTCGTTTTCTCCAAGTGGAAATTGAAATACAACTTTCATTCCTTTTGCATGAACTTCTTTTACAAGTTCTTTCACATCATTGTCTGTCCCGAAATGTTCATTTACCTTTTTAAAATTTCGCACGTCTAATCCATCGTACTTTCCACTTTCAAAAAGTGGCGAAAGCATAACGGTAGTAAAACCCATTTCTTTTATGTAATCCAACCTTTTTATAATTCCTCTTATATCCCCTCCTTGATACCCTTCTAAATTACCAACTTCTAACTGTTTGTCATTTTTCGGTTCTCCATTATTGAAGCGATCAATCATAATGGAGTATATAACTTCATCTCGCCACTCTCTTTTTTCGTCTGCAAAAGTATGTATTGGTACAAACAAAACAACAGCTAAGCAAAAACAAATGAATAGTTTCCTAGTCCGTATTTTTCCCACACGCATCCCCCAAGCTTTTTAATTGTAAGAATATTATACCAATTATCCGAATGAAACGCATATGTCGATTTTAATCCTCATAAAATAATTCATGTTAGGTTTTATGACATCATGCATATAATTTCCTGAATTTTTAGTTGATTTTTAGTTTAATTTCGAATATGATATGAAACATAACAAATATATGTTATTTTTTCTAACATTACAGGAGGAGAGATCATGGATATGGGAGATACAGTTTTTATGTTTGTGACGACAGTAATGGTCATGTTGATGACACCAGGATTGGCACTTTTTTATGGAGGTATGGTTCGCAGCAAAAATGTACTCAGCACAACGATGCATAGTTATAGCGCAATGGCTATCGTTTCGATTCAATGGATTGTTATCGGCTATTCTTTATCATTCGGACCAGATTGGCACGGGCTTATCGGTACACTTGATTGGTTCGGTCTAAACGGAGTTACCTACGCACCAAATCCAGACTACTCATCTACTATTCCTCACAATTTATTCATGATGTTTCAACTCATGTTCGCCATTTTAACTCCAGCTTTAATTTCAGGTGCATTCGCTGAAAGAATGCGATTTTCTGCCTTTCTTATTTTTATCCTTCTATGGACAACGATCGTTTACAATCCTGTCGCTCATTGGGTATGGGGCGTCGGCGGGTGGCTAAGGGAACTTGGTGCACTAGACTTCGCTGGCGGAAACGTCGTTCACATCACTTCCGGAGTTGCTGGTCTTGTATTAGCTATTTTCCTTGGAAAACGAAAAAACATAAATGGTTCTTCTCCCCACCATTTGCCATTTACAATGTTAGGCGCAGGCTTATTATGGTTTGGCTGGTTCGGTTTTAACGTCGGCAGCGCATTATCCTTAAACGACGTAGCTTTAACTGCATTTATTAATACAAATATAGCCGCTGCTGCCTCCGCTCTAACTTGGATGCTTTCTGAATGGTTCTTCCAATCAAAACCGACCGCGATGGGAGCTGCTTGCGGAGTTGTTTCTGGTCTAGTCGCTATTACACCAGCTTGCGGGTTCGTTACACCTTTCTCCGCCCTTCTTATCGGAGCAATTGGTGGCATATTATGCTTCGGCGCCGTTTTCTTCTTAAAAACAAAATTTGGGTATGACGATACACTTGATGCCTTTGGATGCCACGGCATCGGAGGAACTTGGGGCGGTATTGCAACAGGACTATTTGCAACTACTACCGTAAACGGGGATGGTGCGAACGGATTGTTTTACGGAAACGCCGCGTTACTGTTTAAACAACTTATAGCGATTGGCGCAACATATGCATTCACAATCATCATGACGTATGCCATTATTAAAGCGATCAACTTCTTCCTCCCTGTTCGAGTAGATGAACACGAAGAACACATGGGTCTTGATATTTCAATGCATGGTGAGAAGGCTTATGAACATGCAGAGCGAGCAAACTAAAAAGGGATGCAATCTATTACTAATAGATTGCATCCCTTTTTTTGCGCACGAGGCAACATACCCCACCTAGTATAACTGTAAATATATCAACGTTTTTTTGGATATATCAACGTTTTTTCAAATATATCGATTGTTTCTTTCAATATATCAACGGTTCGACACAACATATCAATTTACCAACAAATTCCGACATGAAGAAGATGAAAAATACCCCGGCATAAATTTACACACAAAAAAGACGACCGAAGCCCGGTCGTCTTTTCCTATTTATTTCGGAGCATTTCCTACATATTGCGTAATATCAACATTTAATGCCTGCGCTAAACGCATACCGTATTCTTGATCTGCACGGAAGAAGTTACAAACAGCTAATAATTTTGTGCGTTCATTTACATCTTTTAGATCATTTGTTAAGTTTGCAATTAAGTTATCTTGCTCTTCTATAGAGAATGAACGGTAACGCTCACCTGCTTGTTTGAAGTCATTTGGTTTCTCAATTTTTTCACGAGATACATAGCCTTCTACTTTCATAGTTGAATCGCGGTAAGCTTTGTCTTCAACTGGATTTTCAGCATGACGACTAGGTTCATAGTTGATTGTAGATGGGTTTTGATTCACTTGCATCGCACCATCACGTTGTTGATTATGAACAGCTGCGTATGGGCAGTTTACAGGAATTTGCAAGTAATTTGCACCAAGACGATAACGTTGTGTATCTGGGTAAGAGAATAAACGACCTTGTAATAATTTATCTTCCGATGGCTCAATACCATTTACAGTTGCACTTGGAGAGAACGCTACTTGTTCTACTTCTGCAAAGAAGTTTTTCGGATTACGATTTAATGTCATTGTCCCTACTTCAATTAACGGGAAGAGATCTTCTGGCCATACTTTCGTTGGATCTAGTGGATCAAAGTCTAAAGAATCCATTTCATCTAATTGCATAACTTGTACGTGTAAATCCCATTTCGGGTGATTTCCTTTTTCGATCGCGTCGAACAAGTCACGAGTAGCATGATTGAAGTCTTTCCCTTGTACCTCTTGCACTTCTTTCGCATTTAAGTTACGTACACCTTGCTGTGGTTTCCAGTGGTATTTAATATAAACAATTTTACCTTCTTCATTAATCCATTTAAATGAATGGACGCCGAAACCTTCCATTTCACGATAACTTGCTGGTGTACCGTAATCAGAAAATACCCATGTCATCATATGTGTAGATTCCGGACTTAACGTCATGAAATCCCAGTAACGATCTGGCGTTTGAATATTCGTATCAGGTGCTGGTTTTAAAGAATGTACCATATCAGGGAATTTAATTGCATCACGAATGAAGAAAACTGGTAAATGATTACCTACGATATCGTAGTTTCCTTCTTCTGTATAAAATTTAACAGCGAACCCACGTGGGTCACGTGCTGTTTCAGGAGAACCTTGACCATGAATAACCGTTGAAAAACGAACAAATACAGGTGTTTCAGTTCCTTCATTTTGTAAAAATGCAGCTTTCGTATATGGCTTCATACTATTTTTCGTTACGAATACACCGTGAGCACCTGCACCACGTGCATGTACAACACGCTCCGGAATACGTTCACGATCAAAGTGTGCAAGTTTTTCTACTAAATGATAGTCTTCTAATAATACCGGTCCACGACGACCAGCTGTACGAGAATTTTGGTTGTCTCCAACTGGAGCACCTTGGTTTGTTGTTAAGCGATTATTTGGATTCATCTAGGGGGATCCTCCTCTTTCTTTCATAGTAATTATTATTTATTTAAAATTATTATAAATTAATTATTATTCAAAACTAAATCTTTGTCAACTATTTCCTTCACTTTTTTGGAAACAATTTCAGCCAAACAGTCGATAAATGCCGATTGCGCATTCGGCATATTTGGTCTAAAATATTTGGCATTTAATTCATCCGTTACAACTTTACATTCATAATCGTTGTCATATAAAACTTCTAAATGCTCCGCTACAAAACCAACTGGGCAATATATGAAATATTCGTACCCATGCTCTTCATATAAATCTTTCGTTAAATCTTGCACATCTGGACCAATCCACGGATCTGGAGTATTCCCAGCACTTTGCCAACCGATTGTATAGTTTTGAATATTTGCAGCTTCTGCAATTAAATCTGCCGTATGCTTTAGTTGTTCTACATATGGGTCTCCTGCTGCAATAATTTTTTCTGGCAAACTATGTGCTGAAAAAATTACGACTGCTTTCTCTTTATCATCAATTTCTTTAAACGTTTCTTTTATTTGGTCTGCCCAATACGAAATAAATTTCGGTTCATCATACCATTGTTCAATTGGTTCAATAACAGGACCACCGATTTCTTTTGAAAGACGAATAGCACGGTCATTATACGCTTTAATGCTAAATGTAGAATAATGCGGCGCTAATACGATACTAATCGCTTGCCCAATCTTATCACGCTTCATCTCTTCTACTGCATCTTCTATAAATGGAGCTATATGTTTTAAACCTAAGTAACAAGTAAATTCATACTCTATAAATATGTTATTCATTGAATCTGTTAATTTATGCGCCTGTTCTTTCGTAATTTTTGCAAGTGGCGAAATTCCACCAATCGCTTTATAGCGCCCAATTAAATCTTCAAGCGCTTCTTCTGATGGCTTACGCCCGTGACGGATATGTGTATAATATCCCTCTACATCGTCTAATGATTCCGGTGTTCCATACGCCATTACGAGTAAACCTATTTTTTTCTTTGTCATCTATATAACACCTCAATTTTATAAATGAGAATCCTTTTCAGAACGTTTGTTTCCAATTATAACAAGTAATAATAAGTACGTCAAAATAATAATTATAATTAAATATTATTTACAAGGTAATCTTGAATTTTATATGACAATTTCTTTAATAAAAAGCGACTTACATAATTGTAAGCCGCTTTTCCGTTATTCCTTAATATTTACCCCATATTCTTTAAACCAAATGTGAATTTGTGCTAAATGAGCTAAAAGCTGCGGCCCAGTCATCAATTGACCAAACCATGGTGTTTGAAATGCACTGCCGCCAGACTGAATCAATTCGTTCAACTGCTCTTTATCAAACAGTTCGTGTAAAATTGAACCTTTATCCGTTAATAAACTTTGAAGCCATACTGTTACTGCTTTTGTATAGTGTGGATTGTGAGTTTTCGGATAAGGACTCTTCTTTCTATATAAGATGTCATGTGGAAGTACATCTTCTAACGCTTTACGTAATAGACCTTTTTCGCGGTTTTTATACATTTTCATTTCCCAAGGAATATTCCACGCATATTCGACAAGACGATGATCCGCAAATGGAACACGTACTTCTAAGCTTGCCCCCATACTCATGCGGTCTTTTCTGTCTAATAATGTTGTCATAAACCATACCATATTTAAATAAAATAATTGGCGTCTTTTTGCTTCTAGCGGACTTTCTCCCTCTAAAATAGGAACTTCTTGAATCGACTCTTCATAGCGCCTTTGTACATATTGTTGTAAATTTAATTTATTTCTCCATTCTTTTTTTAGAAGTTGTTCACGCGCTTCTGTAGAGCGCATCCACGGAAATGCACTCGATTGTAGATCATCTTCTCTATAAAACCACGGATATCCACCAAATATTTCATCTGCACATTCTCCAGATAAGCCGACGACAAAATCTTGTTTAATTTCGCGGCAAAACCATAATAATGACGAATCGATATCTGCCATACCAGGCAAATCACGAACGAGTACCGCCTCCGTTAAATACTCTGCTAGTTTTTCATTCGAAATGACGCAACGATGATGGGTTGTTTGAAACGTCTCTGTCATCAAATTAATAAACGGAGCATCTGAATTTGGCTGAAACGCATTCGCTTTAAAATATTTGTCATTATCTTCGTAATCAATTGAATACGTGTGTAATTGTCCTTTTCCTGATCTCTCGTATTCTTTCGCCGCAATAGCTGTAATAGCGCTCGAATCTACACCACCTGATAAAAAGGTACATAGTGGTACATCAGAAACAAGCTGTCTTGTAATGGCATCTTGTAGTAAAAAGCGCGTTTTCTCTACTGTTTCTTCAAAGGAGTCTTCATGTTTTTTACTTTCTACATTCCAATATCTCCATATACACAAACCGTTCTTTGAAAATGTCATCGCATGACCTGGACGTAATTCTTTTATACCAGCATAAATACCGTGGCCAGGCGTTCTTGACGGTCCGAGTCCGAATATTTCTGATAACCCTTCTAATGTTACTTCCGCCTTCACATCTGGATGCGACAATATCGCTTTTAACTCCGAACCAAATAGTAAGCGTCCGCTATCATATTTATAAAAAAGTGGCTTTACACCTAATCGATCTCTCGCAATAAATACTTGTTCTTTCTGTTCGTCCCATACTGCAAACGCATATATACCGTTTAAATGACTGACACATTCTTCTTTCCATTCAATATAAGAAGCTAATAATACTTCTGTATCAGAATGACCTTTGAACGTATATCCTCTTCTTAATAATTCCTTTCGAATGTCTTCTGTGTTATAAAGTTCACCGTTATAGCAAATGGCGTAATTCGTTTCATCTTTTAAACAAGTCATCGGTTGTTTACCGCCCTCAGGGTCCACAACGATTAAACGTTTATGCCCAAATGCGACATTGCCTTTAATCCAAACTTTATTATCATCCGGCCCCCGCTTCGCTAACGTCTCAGCCATTTTCGTAACGACGTCCCGCTCTCCTTCTAATGAGCGTTTATAATCCACCCATCCTGTAATCCCGCACATATAAATCATCCTTCCATCTTATTTCTTTTCTTGAACGTGCAGTAATCCCCACCCTAAGAGTGCGGATTAAAAAATGAAAAACTTGACGATAACCTACTATCCACATATGGAATAGCATTTTCACTCAGTAAAACGTGTTTTATTGTATGCCCACCTATGTCTAGATGTGTCTAGTTATAAAGAATGCACGAACTGTCTATAACAGAAATAACTACTTTTCATAAAGGAGAAATCGTGTATGATACAACGTAAACATATTTTATATAATCAACCCCGTGCTCATACAGTCGGTAATGTAGAATATATAAACAATGAGTGGGTATTCTTTGATGATGAAAATGATGAAGCGTTTTTATTAGAAGATATTGCCGAAGATGGGTTTGAAATTTTGTATAATAACAATTGGCTACCAGCCCGTTTCTATGAACAAGATGTATTACAAATCGCCAACGAGCAACACCATTTGCAAAACGGTGAAATGATACGTATTCGAAAAAAGTTACTTCTTAGCTATAATGAATGGCTGGAGGAATTACCTGACTCTGTCTTCACATTATTAACGGAATCATTGCAATCACTTCACTACTCTTTATATGATTGCATGTATTGTCATAATTATTTATCTTTCTTACCGAAAGAGGAGTCACGCGAAGGAGTAAATATTCTTTTGTTTGATAACGAAGAAATGATTTGTACACTGCAGCATCATTTCGTTCGTCACACTACATCAAATAAAAATATGTTCCGTTTTACAAAAGTAAACGGAGAAGAGTTGCATATTGATGCGACATAAAGTAAAACTTTAATTAGTGGGGCAACCCCCACTAATTATTAACCTTCACCAATCTGGTGTTTACGGGATAACGTAAAAAACCACCTTATCTCCCAAGTCTTTGAGATTATAAGGTGGTTTTATTTTTTATTAGAATACTTGCCAGCCAATCGGTAATTTCAGTCCAAGGTAAAATACTGCTACTAGTGCAACAATAAATAGCCCCCAAACTGCCCCTGTTGCTTTGTTCTTGCTCATTTTCACAAGAACCATTTCCATTCCACCGATAACTAAAATACCAGCTATCATTTTTAAACCATACCACATGTGCATGTTACTTGTTGCAGTCTTCATAATACCCATGTACAACATGAAACCTGTCACAATAATGATAATATACATTAGGCGAAGCCCCATATGTACACCTTTACCTTTTCTTCCTGCTGAATAAAGTGAATACGCAACGAAGAATAAAATTAAACCTAACGCCCATGCTGTAATATGCATATGTACCATCGTATCCCTTACCTCCTCTTTTCACACTTTTTCACTCTATATGATAACATGTTCATTTATTTTCAGGAAATGTTTCGCTTTTTTACATTTAAATGATATAATATTTAGAGTATTTACAAACTTCTTGTAATAACAAAAGGGGGAACAATCATGATTCAAACTAAGGATATTATCGAACTTACAGACACATACGGAGCAAATAACTATCACCCACTTCCAATCGTTATTTCTAAAGCAGAAGGTGTTTGGGTAGAAGATCCTGAAGGAAACCGCTATATGGACTTATTAAGTGCATATTCTGCAGTAAACCAAGGTCATCGTCACCCGAAAATTATTAACGCTTTAATTGACCAAGCTAATCGTGTTACGTTAACTTCTCGTGCTTTCCATAGCGATCAATTAGGTCCTTGGTACGAAAAAGTTGCGAAACTAACTAATAAAGAAATGGTACTTCCAATGAATACAGGTGCTGAAGCTGTTGAAACTGCAATTAAAACAGTTCGTCGCTGGGCTTATGATGTGAAGAAAGTAGAAGCAAACCGTGCTGAAATCATCGTTTGTGAAGATAACTTCCACGGACGTACAATGGGTTCTGTTTCTATGTCTTCAAATGAAGAATACAAGCGTGGATTCGGTCCAATGCTTCCTGGCATCGTTGTAATTCCTTACGGTGATTTAGAAGCGTTAAAAGCTGCAATTACACCAAACACAGCAGCATTCATTTTAGAGCCAATTCAAGGTGAAGCAGGAATTAACATCCCACCAGCTGGTTACTTAAAAGAAGCTTTTGAAGTATGTAAAAAAGAAAACGTTTTATTCGTAGCAGATGAAATCCAAACTGGCTTAGGCCGTACTGGTAAAGTATTCGCTTGTGACTGGGACGATGTAACTCCTGACATGTACATACTTGGCAAAGCGCTTGGCGGCGGCGTGTTCCCGATCTCTTGCGTTGCAGCAAACTGTGACATTTTAGGTGTATTTGAGCCAGGTTCTCACGGTTCTACATTCGGTGGTAATCCACTTGCATGTGCTGTGTCTATCGCAGCTCTTGAAGTGTTAGAAGAAGAAAAATTAACAGAGCGTTCTCTTCAATTAGGAGAAAAATTAGTTGGGCAATTAAAAGAAATTGATAACCCAATGATCACTGAAGTTCGCGGTAAAGGTTTATTCATCGGTATCGAATTAAACGAACCAGCTCGTCCTTACTGTGAACAACTAAAAGCAGCTGGTCTACTATGTAAAGAAACACATGAAAACGTAATTCGTATCGCACCACCTCTAGTAATCTCTGAAGAAGATTTAGAGTGGGCATTCCAAAAAATTAAAGCTGTATTATCGTAATGATAGAGAGGTTGTCCGACATATTGGGACAACCTCTTTCTTTTTATATTCATTTATATTAAGATAAAATTGTAATTTTCTGTATTTTAAAATCGTAAAGGAGGTGCGATATGCTATTAAGATATGGTAAACATATTAACTATTTAGCTACATCTTTTATTTTAGTTACATTCTTTGGCTTCCTACTTTCCACAACATGGCTTACTCACTACTCAACTTCTACTACATTCACACTACTGAAAGCATCATTTTGGACTGCTGTTATTCTTACTATCATTGGTTTTGGACGAGAAAAAAGCGCACTTACGGTTATACTATTTGGCATTTGTACACTTGCATTCATTGGTCTTTACACTTTTTCCGTTATCGATTACCTCTATAACCCAAGGCCATAAAAAAGAGCTATCTTTTAACAAGATAGCTCTTTTCTTCACTTCACTACATTTCGCAAAGTACCAATTCCTTCTACTGTAATAACCACTTCATCACCAGCATGTAAAAACTTTGGTGGCGTGAAACCTTTTCCGACACCAGCCGGGGTTCCTGTTGCGATAATATCGCCTGGTTCTAAAGTCATTCCTTTACTTATCGTTGAAATAATTTCTTCTATTGGAAAAATCATTTTATTTGTGTTGGAAGTTTGCCTTACTTCTCCATTTACTACCGTTTCAATGTGTAATGAATTCGGCGCATTAACCACCGATTTATGAATTAAATACGGTCCCATCGGACAAAATGTATCGAAGCTTTTCCCAAGGAAAAACTGTTTATGTTTTCTTTGAATGTCTCGAGCTGTTACATCATTGATAATCGTATAACCAAAAACATGCTCAAGCGCTTTTTCTTTTTTAATTTGTTTCCCTCGCTTACCAATAATGATAGCTAATTCTCCTTCGTAATCTAGTTCGTCCGTTGCATGAGGGTGACCATTAATTTGCTCATTTATGCCAATAACTGTTGTTGGTGCTTTCGTAAAGATCATTATATTTTCTGGAATAGACTCTACTCCGCCCATTTCTACCACATGCTCACGATAGTTTTTTCCAACGCACAAAATATTCTTTCTTGGCCTTGGAATCGGTGCTAATATTTTCACCTCTGTTAACGGATAATACGCCGCTTCCCCGTTCTCTTTTGCCCAATTTACAATTTCACATACTTTCTCAAAGCATTCAGTCCCTCTTTCAATACACTCTAGCATTGTAATAGGGATTGTAACCTTTTCCCCTTTTTGTCTTTGCGCTTCTCTTAAGTGTAATACCTTTTCTTCTTCTTCATCCACAATACCTACAAATACCTTTTCTTCTTTTTTCGCCGTTACAAAACGCAATATTTCCACTCTCCATCCTACAACTCATACACTTTAATTGTATTCGCATCCGCAAGAAAAAAACCTTCTCATGCACGCTAATTTTTACAATATTCTTCTCATATCCGATTCGTTACTCCTTTATCATTTGGCATAAAATGTAGAAATTTTACTTTTTTTAGCGAATGCATTTCTTTTTTATGAAGTTTTTGTATAATATGTACTACATATATACTAAAAATTTCATTTAGAGATGGAGCCGATTTCAATGTTTGAGCAAGCGATTGAAAAAAAACGTGAAAAAATGATTTATTTTGCTGAACGCTATGGAATGACTTCTCAAAAAACAGTGGATTGTAGCCAAGAACTGGACAGGCTCTTAAATGTAATTTGTCATGTACATACGGATTTACACCCTAATCAAACGTTCAAAACACACACGCAATAATGCGTGTGTTTCTTTTATTTCAAAAAAATACACATTTTATTGGAAACGCCCATACAATAGTAGAAAAGAAAATTTTAAAAACGAAGGGTGTTTTGTATGCCAGCTATGGTCGGACATATTCGTATCGTCAATATTGGATCAAGTGGTATTTTTCATATTGGAGATGTATTTGCGATTAGGCCTATTAGTTACTCACGTGCTTTCGCCGGGGCCGGCTCTTTTAACGTTGGAGATAACGTTTCTGTCTACAATTATCAAAGTGCAACGACTGTCAACGATTCAGATGTCGTCGATCAAGCGATAATTGGTTCAACTTAAAGGGGGCGATTATATTGAACTTTTATGTAAACCAAAGTATCGTCATCAACAGTATTAAAATTGATAGCATTACAACCTCTTCTGTGTTCCAAATTGGTACTGCCGGAAGTATTAAAGCCCTATCTAAATTTTCAAATACGGGCGGATTTACGGAGCCGCTTCGCCCATTACAGGCGAAAGGACAAATTATTTCTATCAAACCATCAACTAGTTCTTCTTAAGACATCCTTGTCATAAATATATAGTAGGAATATTTTTACCCTCCCTATTGAAAAGGAGGTTTCACAAATGAATCAAGATATATATACTTACTTACACCAACTTCAACAAGCTCTTCAAACACAACAAGCAGCCATCTTGAATTTAGAAGATCAAGTGCGCCAACTCCAAGAAGAGCTTAACGAATTAAAAAATCGCCCCTCCTCTTCTGTAGGAAAAGTGGAATACAAATTCGATCAATTAAAAGTCGAAAATTTAAATGGTACTTTAAATATTGGTTTAAACCCATTTTCAGCAAAAGGACAACAAATTGAAGATTTTCAAGTGGATACAGAAACATTAAAGGTAAACCCTGAAACCGAAACAAACCCAGACTTTTATCAAGGTATCCTCCAAGAAATGCATCGATACTTAGATGAAGAAGCATATAATCGTATTCTCCATTTTGAACAAGAAGAGAGAACACCGCTTGATGAAATGTATCGACAAATGATGGTGGATGACATAAAAAAACAGATGGAGCATCGACTCCCTTATTATTTATCACAAGCGCAATCATATGAAGGTATTTCAACAGATCCAGATTATTTACGAGATATCATTATTCAGGCAATGAAACAAGATATTGACAAAGCCTTTCTCTCCTTTATTCAGCACATACCAGGAAATTTCCGAAAGGAGTAATTATGTATGAACCTTAACGTTGTAAACCGTGAGTTAAAAGTCGGACAGATTAAAATGAACGGTGTATCGTCGTCCGCACTCTTTTTAATTGGAGATGCAAATCTCCTCATTCTATCTTCTATTCTCGATACACCATTTGAAACAGTTACAGAGGGTCCATTTGTACCATTAGTAACAGATGTCGCTCCTACTCCAGGTTAAGGAGACTGAGAAATTATGTTGCATCATGTGTCCATTGTCCAAAATGTTTCTATTATTTCTTTAGGGATTACTGCCGTATTTCAAGTTGGAGATGCAAACCAAATGGAATTAAAAAGTAGAGCTATTGCCGTCCACCGTGAAATTCCTTGTTATATACGGGGAGAAGGTCGCTTTGATGCTTTTGAAATCTTTATAGATGAACACATTACAATTCCAAAACGAACGACAGATGTAAAATTAAATATTGTAAATGAATGTCCTTTTATTGAAGTGAATAACGTTGAATTGCGGACACTTTTAAATTCTGGTTGCTTTCAAATTGGGAATGTTGATTATGCTTTTAATAACTCTCGTATTATGCAAATTCGCCAATATATTACGGATGAACCTTCCGCACAATAATTCATATAGTAATTAAAAAGCTTAGTAAAGTAGGTGGATGGTATGCCTTCGGTTGTAGGAAATCTCGTCGTGCAAAACAGTAACGGCTCTTTCAACTTAGGAGATTTTTATAACGTATCTCCGAAAGAAAACACGAAAGCCTATAACGGATCTGGAGCTTCTAATGTTGGGTTTGTCGTGAATACGTTTAACGGTGTTAGTGCAACAAATACGTTTGATTCTGATGTGGCAGATCAAGATCAGATTGGAACAGCGTAAAAAAAGTAGGAGATATTCTCCTACTTTTTTCTTTTATCTAATTCAAAATTATTAAAATGAAATTTTAATAAGCAAGAGCTTTACTGTCCACAAATAGTGGTATAAACAAGTAAGTAGTGAAGAAGCACTATTTCATTTTATTTAAATGATAACCCACTCTCCTCCAAAGCCCTCCTAAGCTTCGGCAAAGACGCTGGTCCCATACCATGCATTTTTAAAATTTCTTTTTCACTATATTTTGAGAGTTCTTCTATCGTTTGAATTCCGTGATGTTGCAGCGCATTTCGTGCTGGTGATGAAAGAAGTGAAAGAAATCCTGTTTTCGGCTTCTTTTCTTTCTCGCAAGTTGGGCAAGTTGGACAGTCGCTACTTTTGTAGTATTCATGTCCTTTTTCACACGTTCTTAACGTTTTTTCCGTTGCCATTTTCAAGTCCCTCTATTCTTCAATTTTTACAATATGATTGCCATCAAAGAAGTATAAGCATTTCTCTTTCACAGGATGTTGTAAGCTTTTCTCCAGTGCTTTTGCATATAACGAAAGCTGTACTTTATATCGATCTTCTAAAATTGGTTTTGCTTGTTCAAATCCGCCTGGGAATTTTCCTTCAATCGTATCTGTTTTGAAGTCGATTAACGTAATGCCGTCTTCCTCTTCAATCATGCAGTCGATAACCCCTTGGACAAGAATCGTTTCTTCACTCTTCCCTTGCCAATCTTGATATGCTTCTTCTGCTGCAAGCATCATCGTAAATGGTACTTCACGCTCAACACTTTTCGCCGCTAATACCCTTTTACCTAAGTCACTGTCGAAGAATGAAATTACTTTTTCAATGGCTATTTCTTCCGCCTGCTCGAATGTTAATAATTCCTTATTTACCATTCCAGCAATTTGCTCTTGAAGAACTTCAACCGTAATCGGCTTCTTCAAATCAACATGCTGCATAACGGCATGGACTGCTGTTCCGCGCTCTGCGTACGTTAACCCTTTTTTCTCCATAAAGCGCGGGCGTGTTTTAATTGGTGCACGTAGTTTTTTAATAAAGGCGTTATCGCTACCTTCTTCAGATTGATAATTTCTCTTTATTTCTGTAACAGATTGCTTCGCGCGATGAGATGTCGCATCCTCATATCCGTACTTCCACATTAATCTGTCGTACACTTCTTCTTTCCGTTCACTTTGCAGGGGAACAGCCTTTTTCTCACGAAGCGCTTCTAACAATTCTTGTTTCTCTTCTTGAACTGGCTCTGGTGCAAGTAGCGTATTACCGTCCACAACTTCTACTTTCCAGCTAGTGTCATACCCGTAAATTTCATCTGGAATACTTCCTTGTCCTAATTCAAGAAGTATTTCACTATCACGGTGTCTATATAATGAAGGTGCAATCCAGTCTAAATAACAAGACGCTCCGGCACGTATATGATCTGGTAATAACCATTCACTATGCTCCCTCGCATCAAGCCATTTTTCCATTTCCTTATTTGCATCCTTAACTGTTCCAATTAAAATTAACTTCTCTTTCGCACGCGTCAATGCTACGTATAGTACGCGCATTTCTTCCGCAATTAATTCCATTTTCATTTTACGCTTAATCGCAAGCTGTGATAATGTTGTATATTTAATTCGTTTGCGCGGATCGATAAATTGCGAACCGAAACCGAAATCTTTATGCAATAAGAAACGTTTCATTAAGTCTTGTGTATTAAAACGACGACCGAGTCCAGCTACAAATACAACTGGGAACTCTAGCCCTTTACTTTTATGAATCGTCATAATGCGAACAACGTCTTCTTGTTCACCGAGGGCCCTCGCCGTCCCCATATCATCACCGCGTTCTAAAATACGTTCAATAAAACGTAAGAAGCGGAATAATCCTCTAAATGATGTTGCTTCATATTGTCTTGCGCGGTCATATAGTACGCGTAAGTTTGCCTGCCTTTGCTTTCCAGCTGGTAAACCGCCAACGAAGTCGTAATAACCTGTCTCACCGTACACTTTCCAAATTAAATCAGAAAGTGATTGTTGACGTGCAAATTCACGCCATCCTTGTAGTAAGTTATAAAACCACTCTAATTTATCATGAAGTTCTTGCTCCTCTTCAAGCGGTGCCCCTTTTAAGAATGAGCTCATTACTTCATAAAACGAGCCTTTCTTTCCATGAGCACGAAGCATTGCAAGTTCTTCATCGTTTAATCCAACGATCGGGGAACGAAGTACAGCTGCAAGCGGGATATCTTGCATCGGATTATCAATAACGCGGAATACGTTCATCATAATATTTACTTCCGTCGCTTCAAAGTAACCAGTCGCGAGGTCAGCATATACTGGAATTCCTTGTAATTTTAACTCTTCCATAATTTGCGGGGCCCACGGCATGGAGCGAAGTAAAATAACGAAGTCGCGGTATTGTACAGGGCGCATACTATCCGTTTTACGATCATATACTTCATAACCTGAATCGACCATCGCTTTAATGCGCTGCGCCATAAGGCGAGCTTCAAGCTGTGCCTTTTCTACTTCCGAACCTTCTTCACCGTCTATTACTTCTTCTTCTGTTTGCTGAATGCATAGTAGTTCAGCCGCTACATCTTCACCTTCTGGATAGGTAGCACCTAGCTTTAGTTCAGCGTCAACATCGTAGTCAATTTCCCCAACTTCTTCGCCCATAATTTGTTTGAAAATAAAATTCGTACCTGCTAGTACTTCATGACGACTACGGAAGTTTTTCGCTAAGTCAATCTTCATTCCGCCACCCAATCCTTCTTGTGTGAAGCGTTTATATTTTCCTAGGAATAGTCCTGGTTCGGCTAGTCGGAAACGATAAATCGACTGCTTTACGTCACCAACCATGAACAAGTTCCCTGCACTCTCAGAATCTTTCGTTACGAATTTAATAATGGATTCCTGTACAAAATTCGTATCTTGATATTCATCGACTAATACTTCAGCAAATTTATTACGATATTGGAGCGCCACTGCTGACGGATTCATTTCACCATTTTCACTTGGTTCACTTAAAATTTGTAAACAGAAATGCTCTAAATCTGTGAAATCGACCATTCCTTTATCTCGCTTCATCGCTTGGAAACGCTCTGTAAATACTTTTACAAGTTGAACGAGCTTTTCTAATACTGGGTGCATATCTTGAAAATCTCGTAAGAAACTTTCAGGTTTGCGGCTAAATAGCTCTTCTTGTAATTTCTTCACTTCATCTTTCGCTTTATTACGAAGAGAGTCTACTTGTTTTACAATATCCTCGTTATAATCACTTTTCTTAATGCGCTTTAACGTTTGCCACGATACGTTTTGCATCGCTTCATACAAACTTGTCCACGATTCACGAGCAGCTGATGATAGCGTTCCAAGTAAAGCTGCATCTGCTTGCAACGTTTCAACGCGAGGCGCTGGACCGTCAGGAAGCATTGCGAGCTCCGTCGCTTTACGAATATGCTGTTCCGCTGTTTCAAGCTGGAATTTCACATCTTCTAATAAGTAAGAAGCGTACACTAAATCTTCAATTGTCTTTCCTTCTACGTCATATGCTTCTACTAATTTATCGAGCCATTTTTCCGGATTTGGATGCGCTTTTGACTCTGTATGAAGCGCTAAAATCATACGTTGTAAGTCATCATCACTACGGTCACTCGTATAACGATCAACAAGTTCAAAGAAGATTGTATTATCTTCGATTCCGTACTCTTCTTCTAATATGTCATCTAGCACTTCTTCTTTTAACAATTCATTTTCTGTTTGATTCGCAATACGGAAACGAGGATCCACATCAAGCATGTAATAGTATCCTCTAATTACTTGTAAACAAAAGGAATGAATCGTCGAAATAGAAGCTTTATTTAATAAGCTCAGCTGCTTTCTAATGTGCTGAGAGCCTGGCTCATCAATTAATACTTTTTCTAACGCTTCCCCAATTCTGTTTTTCATCTCTTGCGCCGCTGCATTCGTAAATGTTACAACGAGCAGGCGGTCGACATCGACTGGATTCTCTTCATTAATAATCTTTTTAATAATACGTTCAACTAATACTGCTGTTTTACCTGATCCAGCTGCAGCCGCAACTAAAATATCACGTCCGTTCGCTACAACAGCTTTCCACTGGTCATCTGTCCATTGACTACCTTCTGGTTTTTTAGGCCAATTTTCTATCATTCTCCGCCAACCTCCTCTCTTATTTTCTCCATCGCTTCGCTATCTTTCATATCTTTTAACGATCGGAACTGATTATCTTCAAGTGACTCATCAAATTGACAAACAGATTTGAAGTTACAGAACGTACATGCTGCTTTATTTCCCATTTTATAAGGAGCAATATCGATAACACCTTCTGTAATATCTTTTCCGATATTTTCAAACGTATGGTGTACATATTTTTGCAGTACGTTAAACTCTTGCTCACTTGCAATACTTGAACGCGCACTAAAGCTACCGTCTTTTTTCAGGCCAGCAGAAATAATATCTGAACTTCCTGTTGAAAGTTTGTTATCCATTAAACGAACAACGTCAGCATCTCCTAATACGAGTCCTTTCATTTTAAATTTCTTTAAAATTTCTTTTTCAATTTCAGCTTCAGATGCGTCACCTTTCATCTCAACGATTGGGTTATGAATATGAAAATACAATACACCAGCTGGTGATGCTGTGTGACCTTTTTTCATCCAGGTCTGTGCATTCGAAGTAACAACATCTAAATACGTTAACATTTGAAGTGCTAATCCGTAATACACTTCCGTTAAATCTAACGCTTTTGAACTTGATTTATAATCAATAATACGTAAGAACGTCCCGTTTTCATCTTCTGCCTTATCAACACGGTCAATACGGCCGACTACTTCCATCTTCACACCATTTGGTAGTGAGAATTCCATCGGCGGAAGTGATCCTGTACCGCCCATACCGAACGGCACTTCTAAATCAACTGGTACGAATCCGCTCGACTTCGCATGTTCACGAAGAATGATTGACGTACGGAAAATGATTTGTTGTAGTTTTTGTTTTAAATAGAAATGACGGTTTGAACTTAATAAAATTTGTCGTTGTAATAACGGTGCGATTTCTTCTATTACTAAAACAGAAAGATGCTCACACTCTTTTATGGATAAATCCGCCCAAGTACGGTTTTCACGCAATAACTTGTCCGCAATTTTCTTTAATGCCGCATGGAATAATTCGCCGATATCTGGCGCATCAAGCTTGAAAATATCACGCTCTCTAAGCGATAAACCGTGCTGCGCAAAATGAGCGTATGCACAACGGTTAAATAGTTCCATACGAGAGACGCTTCCTTTAATTATATCTCCATATAAATCTCTACTTACTGCTGTACTTAGTTTCTTCGCACGATTTCGATAGAATAAACTTGATAAGACGCGGCTACTTTTTTGTTTCCATTCATCTGAAGTTACGTAGAAGTTGTATACGTCCCACCAAAAGTCTAAATTCCCTTCAAATCCGTATCGCTTCCACGTTTGTAGTTGCTGCATAACGTAAGATAACGTTACTTCTGGCGTTGCTACGTATGAAATTTGTTCTGAACGTGATAAATCATTTACGTCATTCGTAATAAATGAATCTTTCACATTAGGGAACATTCTTTTTATTTTCTTAATAAAGCTAGACGCAAGTAACGTCTTTCCTTCTTCATCTGCAAGCGGGCATGAAATGTATAACTTCTCAGATGCTCTCGTTACCATTTGATACATAACGAACTGTTCTTCTAACAAAGTTTGTCTCGTCGTTGGCGCTAATTCAATTCCTGCCGCACCAAGAACTTCTCTTTCCTCATCAGAAAGCATACCTTCATCCATAGGTGCTGCTGGAATAACCCCCTCATTTACACCTATAATAAACGTTGCTTTCACGTCAGATAACCTGGAGTGATCAATATTAGCAATTAATACTTGGTCTAATGAAGGCGGAATATTAGCAAATTGAAGTGCCTCAAGACCTGTCGACATAACGTCCGTAAACATAGAAAGAGACATTTTCTCATCACCAAGCATCTCTACAAACGTATCAAGAAGGCTCATTACCTCTTCCCATACTTGTTCATGATCTGTCGCAAATAAGAAATCTCCACTTTCTTCTGCACGTATACGTAATTCTTCTAGTTTCTTTGGAACATCCAGCTCTTCTAAAAATAAGTAAACTGCATCACACATTTGCATAACTGTTCCTGCACGCTTTAACCTTTTTTGCATGCGAATAACAGGTGTTCTTACAACGTCACGTAGCCTATTTATTTTCTCTTCCATTTCACGTTCACTGTCTGTGATCATCCCGTTCGTATCATCAAGAGAACGATAACGGCGATACATCCATGGATCCTCTGAAGTCCATCTCTTTCCTTGTACACCGTACGCTAAACAGTAATTTTCAAATTCATCCATTTCTTCACGCATCGTTTCTTTTCTTACGTCTAATGGATATAAAAGCTCTGTTTTCACGCAGCGGAACACCGCATCATAACGCCAATTCCCACTAATAATCTCGAGTGCAGAACGAATACATTCTACTAATGGATGGTGTGACATCGGGCGCTTTTCATCGATGAAGTGCGGGATATTGTAATCTGTAAATAACGTTCGCATCACATCGTAATAACTTTCCCCATTACGAAGAAGTACTGCAATATCTCGGTAACGATATTTTTCATCCGCAACAAGTTTACGAATTTCACGAGCAACACCTTCTACCTCCGCTCGTAAATTCGCAGCTGTACTAATCGTTACACTCGCTTCATCGTTAAATTTTTCATTCGGACGCGCTTCATAATGAGCTTCTAAATGCGCTAATGCTGGAGAATGAAAACGCGGCTGTTCCATAAGTGGAATTGTTTTTTCAATTTCTATTTTTTCTTCACGCGCTACTTGTTTTATTTTTTCATACGTTACCGTCGTTTCATAAAATAAATCGAGTTCATTTACTGGCTGCGCTAACGTTTTTTCATCTATCGTTAACGTGATCGTAACTCTCGCTCCGCAAATCATAAGCTGTCTTACAATCTCTAACTCTTGCGGGGAGAATGAATGAAATCCATCTATATAAATTTCCGCACCATTTACATATTCAGACTGCGGAAGCTTTTCCACTAGCAATTGCAAGTAGTCTTCTGAATCTAAATATTTTCCGATTAAAGCACGTTCAAAATCATCATATAGTAGTTGTAAATCATACACTTTATTCGCTAATAGCTTTTGCTCGGCACTGCTACTATGCGCATCTAATTGTTGCCACATTTCATATACGTTAGATGGCGTTACATTGTAACGTTTAAACTCTGCAATCATACTGCCCAGATGTTCAAAGAAACCGTTTTGCTCCGCTGCTTTTTGGAACACCGATAACCCATCTTTACGAGACTCTACAATTTTACGAAGTAACATATGTACACCCGCTTCATCAATATGAAGACGACTCGCTCCGCCAACTTCTTGTAGTACCTTCCACGCTAATCGTGAAAAACTAAAAACTTGTGCCCGAATAGAACCTCTTACATCCTCACTTCCAATTAACGCCTGCTGCGTCTGAAATGTCATCTGTTCTGGCACAAGATATAATATTGTTTCCCCTCTCGGGCGCTGTTTTAACTCTTCTTGCACTTCGTGTAAACAAAGTGTACTTTTTCCACTTCCCGCTCTACCAATCACAAATCGAAGTGACATGTAACCCCACCTTTCACTTACATAACGAACGTTAGTTTGCTACTATAATTGTATTATAGGACATGAAAAAAGACAAACGGAGTAGTTTGCCTTTTTTTATACTTCTATCTATTATATCAACCTTTTGAAAAATTCGTTTGCACCTCTTGAATTGGCCAATATCGTAAATCAACTTTACCGACAACTGTATCAGCTTTTACAAATCCAAAGTGTCTACTATCCCAGCTCCCGAGGCGGTTATCACCTACTACAAAAATACATCCAGGTGGCACCGTTTTTTCCTTAGTTAACTCTTCTAGCGTAAAGTCACCTGTTAGTTGTCGTCCATTTATCTCCTTCTTATATTTCTCTAAATAAGGTTCATCCACGAATTGTCCGTTTATATATAATTTATCATGCTTATATTCAATATGATCTCCAGGTAAACCGATAATCCGCTTTACATAGTCCTCTTTTTTATTCGCATGAAACACCACAACGTCAAATCTGTTCAAGTCCCCAACTTGATAACTTACCTTATTTACAACTAGCATATTGCCATCTTGCAATGTGGGCATCATTGACTTCCCCTCTACAACGTACGTCGAAAAGAAAAACGTTCGAAAAAATACAGCTAATAATACACCAATTAAAATTGTTCGTATCCACTCTATGCCTTCTTTTTTCAAAGTTTTCTTCATCTGCTTCTCCCCTTATCCTTTAATACTGAAGCTTTCCTTTATAAAGAAGACTATTCTTAATGCAGTTCTAACTTTACTTCGATTTTCTTACCGACATACCATAAAATAAAAATACCAATCGCTACAATGACTGATTTCACTGGATTATGAATAAATGACATTAAATCATGACCGATATACGTTAAAATAAAAATCATCACAAGTTTTCCGAATGCTAACGCTAGCCCAAACTGTTTTACACTAATTCGGGATAAACCAGCGACAACATTTATTAATGCTGACGGTGTAAACGGAAAACAAAATATAACAAAAATCGGTGCAAATCCTTTTCTTTCAATCCATCCCATTGCTTTTCGTACTCTCTCATGCTTATTTACAAACGAAAAGAAACGACTGCGACCAAAATGGCGGATGATGAAAAAGACAAGTAATGCACCCATTACTGATCCAAGCCATGAATAAAGAAAACCGAGCCAAAAGCCAAATGCAACAGCATTTGCCAGTACAAATACAATAAGCGGTAATGCTGGAATCAACGCCTCTATCATCGGTAAACCAATACCAAGAAGTGGTCCGAACGCTTTATAACTCTCAACAATATGATCCATATTTTCTGGTGAAAAATACTCTTTGATTGTCTGAAAATCCATTCTACACTTTACCCCTTTACTCTAAATACTATCCCTACTGTATCATTGCTTATATGAAAGAGGAAATGGTAGATACGACATATGGAGATGTATTTATTAAAGTTTCCATATCTTTCATAAGAATTCCTTCATTATTTAGCTATGATAATCTATCAATATTCGACAGGACGTGTCGTTCGTTTTGTTATTTAGATTGTTTTTCGATTTTTTATCGGCAAATGAAATTACACTGGTGATTTTCTAGATATATTAATTACAACTCGGTTTCTCTAATATATCGCCTTATCTACAAAGACTGATAAAGTGAAACTTTAATCAGTGGGGATTTTGTTGATCCCCCGCTTAACTTCTTTGCTTTCGCTGAATTTTGAGGTGGGGGTCTTACTGCCCACAAATAGCGGGATAAACAAAAAAAGAATGGGGATTCCCCCCATCCTTTCACACTTCGCCTTCCTTCACAAAATACACACTCTCATAAGCGGGTCTTAATGTTGATTCCTCTTTTTTATCAACCTCTTTAAAACAAGGGCTCCCTTGTTTTTTCCTACGATCTTCATATTCAGTACGTAATTTCGCTGTACGATTTTGTTGATTTTCAAAACTAGTTTTTGATATTTCTAATTTCACAGCAAAACCATTTATAAATCTAATAATAAGATTTCCATCTTTTAATTCTTTGTTACTTTCAATATAAAAATGAGACAACCAAGCGCACTCTTTTCTAGAGTAAGAATAGGTAGGGAAAAAATAAAGTTGATCTGCTGGACTAATCGCAATCGGTGCTTTATGTGTAATATGAGTTAACTCTTTCGTTCCTTCTTTTCTGCCTAAGAAACTAGAGCCATGCTTGCGGCAACTTCTTTCTATAATATCTAGAGGTTTTTGAAATACGAAAAAAGAATCATTCATTTCAACGACTCGCGTAACAATTTTCTTTTCACTTAGAATAACAGGAAGTAAGGCCATCGTATTTTTCGTTACAACATAATTTTCGACATAGCGTTCCACTTTACTTTCCATACTCCATTATCTCCTTTTTTCCATTTATATTAGCAGCTGCATATATAATTTTAGCATCTATGAAAAGGAAATAGCTTACAAGCTCCGCTTTTTTACAGTTTTTTATCATTTATCAAACATTTGTTAAATAATAAAATCACAATATAGTGATTTTTTAATTTTAAAGTTATAAAAACAACATTTATACTACCTATAAATATTTATTATCCCTTCCTATTTTCACATCATTAAAACAATTAACTTTGCTATAATTAAAATGTAAATCCAATATATAGAGGGCCACTATGGAAGAAAAAGAAATCCAACCATCGATTCAAATGAAAAATAGTAGCATCATTATCGTGAAAAACTCAGCTAGTATTATATTCGGTTTATTTTTCATTCTGCTATTCTTTGCCAAACCGTTTCGTAAATCAAAATGTACAGAATGTAAAAAACGTGAGAAGAAAAAATCAGGGCAAGAACAATAAAAGGCCTTCCTTTATGGAATGCCTTTTTACATTTGTAGTATCATTTTATTTATTCTTCTTAACCCTTAAAAAAAAACAACTATATTTTCTTCCAAGGTTCTCTACATCTTTTTTGATTTGTAATATGCTCCTTATATAAAACATGAGAAAGAGTATTTGTACTTGTTACCCGCTTTTAATTTTTGTTAAAAAATTAAAATTTGTACATCTTTATCCATCACTAACAATTCGTTAATTAGTTAACTTTGTAATATAAGTTTTGTATATAATTTCATTCAAAAACACAATATATAAGTAGCTAGTTATAATTACATTACTTTTTATCGAATTCCCAAAAGGAGCTGTATACTTATGGATAAAGAAGATCTATTAAGCCTGCAGGTTAATAGCATCCCCTCAGATGCTCTGAATACCCCTAGTAAGGAACAAGAACAACTGTTAGAAACATCATCTCAAAACGTACAAAATTCCAACAACAATGCTAACAAAAAAGATGTTACTCAAGGTCTATCTAGAAAAGATTTCCCCATTTCAACAGAGAAAACAAATTTATAGTTATTTACTATCATACGCAGCAAATGCTCTTGCTGAACTAACTCTTCTACAGAAACTAATACGCATTCCCGATAATTTTTTACCAGTTTTAACATAAAAAAAGAGAGTTACATATAAAAACAGGCTCTGGAAAAATTTTCTCCACAACCTAAAAAAAGGATGGCATTAGCCATCCTTTTTTCCATCATCAACTATAAAATTATAGTTTGATTACGTTTTTAGCTTGAGGTCCACGGTTACCGTCTTCGATTTCGAAGCTAACTTTTTGACCTTCTTCTAGAGATTTGAAACCGTCAGTTTCGATTGCAGAGAAATGTACGAATACGTCGTTTCCACCTGGAACTTCGATGAAACCGAAGCCTTTTTCGTTGTTAAACCATTTTACTTGTCCTGTTACTGCCATAATTATTTCCTCCTAAGAAAATACAAATTTAAAATTTTTTAGTCTTCCTGTCTAAAAAAAGAATCCACACATTATCAAATACGAAACATAAACTAGTTCTCACATACTTTTTCTCGTTCGTTTTCAGCACTTGATAACATATGGATTGCTTAATTTAACTATTCAACTGACATTATCATAGCACATTAAAATAAAATGTACAATCTTTTTCGAAAATAGAATTTCTAATTTTTAGTATTTCTTATAAAATATAATTATCTCTATTCTAAATAAGGAGGAGTTTATGACCAATAAAATTCCTAAAAAAACATTAAAAAGAATTGAAGAGGATATTGAAAATAATAATCTTGGAAAAGCAAGAGATAGATTGCATGGCCTCATCTTTACATACCCAAATGAATTACATCTTCGAAAACAACTCGGAGATATTTATTATAAATTACAATATCCGGAAATGGCTGGACGTTACTGGTATCTAGAAGAGCATAAAACAGATATTATGCATGAATCATGTTTATTATTTGAAAAATCAATGGGAAATAGTCCTCATCATATTGCACGTGCTTTAAAGTTTAAAGGCGATTCTATCCATATAAAGGGTTTGGATAAAGATAAGCCCTTATCTTCAGTGCAGAAAGAAGTAGTAGAGAATTTAGTTTATGAGTATAAAGAAACATGGCAAGATAAGCTAGTTCCTTTTGGCTGTCTAGCATTGCTTGCTTCCCTTCTCTTTTCTGCCATTGTTGGTCTATTCACTATTTGGAATTGGATTTTTTAATCACAGGGGGGAATTTTCACATGTCAAACTACGCTAAAGAAGAAAGACTAACAGGGGGAAACGTCTCAAACGTATATCGTTCTGAAAATACTGTTCGGCGAGAGTTAAAGCTAGGCAGTGAAAAGATTCATAAGCTATTGCAACACTTAGAAAACAAAGGATTTCATTATGCTCCAAAGTTTTTAGGTGTAGATGAAAAAGATAGAGAGATTTTATCCTTTATTGAAGGAGAAGCTGGCAATTATCCTTTAAAAGAATATATGCGATCTAATGATGTATTAAAAGAAATCGCAAAGATGCTCCGCCTTTACCATGATGCCGTAAGTGATTTTCCGTTATTAGATGATTGGAAACCGATGGATCACACTCCAAATAACATTGAGGTTTTATGTCACAATGATTTTTCCATATATAACATTATTTTTAATAATGAGAAGCCAGTAGGGATTATTGATTTCGATGTTGCTGCTCCTGGTCCAAGACTATGGGATATCGCTTATACACTCTATACTTGTGTGCCTTTAAGTAGAGTGTATTATACAGAATCTGGTGAAGCCGTTCATTATGACTCATCGCAACATGCAGATCGTATTAAAGAGAGAGTGAATTTGTTCGTTCAGTCCTATGATAAAAATATGGATGAAGATTACTTAGGAATGGTGTTGCTTCGATTAGAAGGGTTATGTACATATATGAAACGAAAAGCGCAAGAAGGCGACTTGAATTTCCAAAGAATGATTGATGAAGGACATCTAGAGCATTATGAGAAAGATATGAAGTTTATTCGTGATCATAGGGCTGAGTGGAGTTGATTTAGTAATAAAGAAAAGTTAGTATCGTTTTTTGCCGACAACTCAATCTCTCTTTTCGAATCGTTTAGAAAATAACAAGGGGCACCTTTCAAAAAGGTGCCCCTTCCTTTTATTTCGTAAACTGTGCTTCTTCCGTAGATCCTTTTAACGCTGTCGTTGATGAAGTTCCGCCTGTAATCACTTGTGCCACTTCATCAAAGTAACCTGTTCCTACTTCGCGTTGATGACGTGTTGCAGAGTAGCCATGTTTTTCAGCTGCGAATTCTGCTTGTTGTAGTTCAGAGTATGCTGCCATGCCGCGCTCTTTATAGCCACGTGCTAGTTCAAACATACCGTAATTTAATGAATGGAATCCAGCAAGTGTTACGAATTGGAACTTGTAACCGTAAGATGCGATTTCCTTTTGGAAGCTTGCAATTGTTTTTTCATCTAGTTTTTGTTTCCAGTTGAATGAAGGTGAGCAGTTATATGCAAGTAGCTTCCCTGGATGCTCCTTATGAATTGCGTCCGCAAATCGTTTTGCATCTTCTAAATTTGGTTCTGACGTTTCACACCAAACGAGGTCTGCGTACGGTGCATACGCTAAACCGCGCGCAATTGCTTGATCAAGACCTGCATTCGTACGGTAAAACCCTTCTGGTGTTCTTTCTCCTGTAATAAATGCTTTATCAACAGGATCAATATCGCTCGTAATTAAATCAGCTGCATCCGCATCTGTTCTTGCAACGATAATTGTCGGCACTCCCATTACATCTGCTGCAAGGCGTGCAGAAATTAAATTGCGTACTGCTGTTTGCGTTGGTAGTAGTACTTTTCCGCCTAAATGGCCACATTTTTTCTCTGAAGATAATTGATCTTCAAAATGCACACCTGATGCACCTGCTTCAATCATACCTTTCATCAGTTCGAATACATTTAATTGCCCACCAAATCCAGCTTCTGCATCTGCTACAATCGGTACGAAATAGTCTGTATCATCGCTTCCTTCCATATGCTGAATTTGATCCGCACGTTGAAGCGTTTGATTAATTCGTTTTACTACAGCAGGTACGCTGTTCGCTGGATATAAACTTTGGTCTGGATACATATGCCCAGAAAGGTTTGCATCAGCTGCTACTTGCCAACCACTTAAGTAAATCGCTTTTAACCCAGCTTTTACTTGTTGCATCGCTTGGTTTCCTGTTAATGCGCCAAGTGCGTTAATATAGTCTTCTGTATGAAGCGATGTCCAAAGCTTCTCAGCACCACGACGCGCTAACGTATGTTCAATATCAATTGACCCGCGCAGGCGAATTACATCTTCTGCCGAATATGGACGTGTGATCCCTTTCCAACGCTCATCTAATTCCCAGCTTTCTTGTAACTTCTCGATTCTTTCGTTTTTCATTTGTTCCATCCCCTTTTCATTTTTTATAAAATTTCATAACCCGGTAATGTTAAAAATGGTACGAATTCATCATTTCGAACGAGATTTGTAAACAACGTTGTCGCCTCTTGGAATCTCCCTTTCTTAAAGGCTTCCTTACCAATCTCTCTTTCTATTTTTGCTAATTCTTCTTCTTTTAATTCTTCCATTAATTCAAGCGTAATATTACGACCATCATTTAGTTTTCCACCTTCATGACGAATCCATTGCCATACTTGTGCTCTTGAAATTTCAGCTGTTGCCGCATCTTCCATTAAGTTATAAATGGGTGCTGCTCCCCGTCCGCTTAACCAAGATGCAATATATTGAATACCTACGCTAATATTCATGCGAAGGCCCTCTTCTGTAATCGTTCCCACCGGTACCTCTAGTAAATCGTTTTCTGTTACACATATTTCTTCACGTTTTCTAAAAATTTGATTTGGTGTTTTCATAATGTGATTAAACACTTCCATTGCAACCGGTACAAGTCCAGGGTGGGCAACCCAAGTCCCGTCATGACCGTCTAAAGCTTCGCGTTCCTTATCAGCACGCACTTTTTCAAAAGCTGCTTCATTTGCTTCTGGATTATTTTTAATCGGAATTTGTGCCGCCATTCCTCCAATTGCTGGTGCATTACGGCGGTGACATGTTTGAATTACTTTCAAAGAATACGAACGCATAAATGGCGCCGTCATCGTGACTTGTGCTCTATCTGGTAGTAAGAATTTATTATGATTACGGAAACTCTTTAAAAAGCTAAAAATATAATCCCATCTTCCGCAGTTTAAGCCAGCAGAATGATCTTTTAGCTCATACAAAATTTCATCCATTTCAAACGAAGCATGAATCGTTTCCAGTAACACAGTTGCTTTAATCGTTCCATTTGGAATGCCGATATATTTTTGAGCAAATACGAATACATCATTCCATAATCTCGCTTCTAAATAACTTTCCATTTTCGGTAAGTAAAAGTATGGGCCGCTCCCTTTCGCTAAAAGAGCTTTCGCATTATGGAAAAAGTACAAGCCGAAATCTACTAAACTACCCGACATATTTTTCCCATCAACTTGCATATGCTTTTCCTCTAAATGCCATCCTCTTGGACGTACAATGAGTACAGCTGTTTTCTCATTTAATCTATATTCTTTCCCTTTATCATTTTCATGTGAAATCGTTCCCTTTACTGCATCTCGTAAATTGATTTGACCTTCAACTGCGTTTTCCCAAGTTGGTGCATTCGAATCTTCAAAATCCGCCATAAAAAGATGCGCTCCTGAATTTAAAGCGTTAATGACCATCTTTCTATCTACCGGTCCAGTAATCTCTACGCGACGATCCTCTAAGTCTTTTGGCAGCTTGGCAATTGTCCAATCCGCTTCACGTATGTGTTTTGTTTCTTCTAGAAACTTCGGAAACTCCCCTGCATCAATTCTCTTTTGTTTTTCTACACGTTTTTGTAAAAGTTCTATGCGGCGCTCATTAAAATTCTCATGTAGTTCCTTCAAAAAACTAAGCACCTCAGGTGTCAATATTTCGTTGTACGCTGGTAACATTTCTCCAACGAGTGTAACCCGTGAAGTTTGCGTCGACATATTAGCATCCCCTTCTTAAACTGTTTTATAACAGATTTGATTTCATGTTTTATATTATATAACAAATCTTCAGAAAAGGAAGTTTTTTTTGAAAATTCATTTCACTTTTTTTCAAAACGTCATTCTTTCGCGCTTTATTTTATAAAAAAAAGGCCGCTGTTATACAACAACGACCTTTTTGTATTATTTTTAAATTTCACTTTGACTAGTTAAACTTTATTACTGCCCTTGTTCCATATCATGCAATATTGCTCTATGTAAAAACTGTGCGTATTGTTCTCTCGTTACCTTCATAGACGGACCGAATTTACCTTCTCCGATTCCCATTGTAATACCATTTGTTTGTACTGCACTAATTGCATTCGTTGCCCATGAATTTGCTGAAACATCATTAAAGTTATGAGATCCTTTTGCCTGTAAGTCAAAAGCATTCGTAAGAACTTGTGCCATTTCCGCACGCGATAACGTTGCCTTCGGTCTAAAGTTTCCATTCTCGTCTCCCTGGAAAATTCCGATTTCCGTTAAAGCCAATATCTCCTCGATAAAGCTTGTTGAATTTTCATCGATATCTCCATATGGGTTTTCATATTCATCTTGTTCTTCCATATCAAACACACGGTAAATTAAAGCTGCAACTTGCTCACGTGTTACATTATCCCCAAAACCGAATATTCCATCACCATATCCCAAAATGATTTCTTGCTCCGCTAATTCATGAATTGCCTCATATGCCCAATGTCCTTTTGGTACATCTTGAAATACAATTGTATTTGTTTTTTGCAACGGTGCACTTTCCGCTTTTACACTATCACTCTCTGCTGAGAATAACACCCCACCCATAATTGTTAATGCTGTAGCTGTTTTTAATAATTTTTTGCTCATCCAATTATCTCCCCAATATGCATATGTTTTTTTAAAAATATACAGAATAAATGGTATAGAGACAATATATTTTTCGACACATTTCGTGACGGTTTTGTGAATCATATTACACATCATGTCTTTTTCATCGGGTTGATTATAAAGCTTGTGTATAACCATAAAAATACATAAATACGAATAATAATTCTTTTTAAACAAACAAAAAAGCACAACTATTTCTATTTGTGCTTTCATAGTTCACTCTACTTCCAATCCTCTTTCAAATGATAATTAATAATCGCATTATTAATAAACTGAGCATATTGTTCTCTAGGTACAGGGCGATTTAATTCATACATGCCATTCCCAGTTCCTCTCACAACATTATTAGATTGTAACGCACTAATTGCATCTTCTGCCCAGTGACCTTTTGGAATATCTTTAAATGTATGTTTTTGTTTCGTTTCAAAATTAAATGCTCGTTTTAAAATGACAGCCATTTCCGCTCTAGAGATTGGTGCTTTCGGCCTAAAATCCCCTTGGCCATCCCCTGTAAAAACCTCACGTTTTGTTAACGCTAAAATTTCCTTTTTAAAAGTGGTTGTACTATCAGAAACATCTTTATATGGATTCGCTACTGGCCCTTCTTCTTTTATCTCAAGTGTTCTGTAAATAGTCCCAGCTACTTGTTCACGTGTTATAAGATCGCCAACACCATACTTCCCGTTTCCATACCCTAATATAATTTTATGATACGCTAAATCCATAATAGCATCATATGCCCAAAATCCGTATGGAACATCTTCAAACACAATCATTTGTGGATACTCTTCCGCTTTTACAGGCATCACATTCGTCCCTGCAAATATACCTCCTGCCATTGTCGCAATCATCATTACACCCAATATTTTTTTCTTCATTATCCTCTCTCCCTATTTCATTCAAATAAAATGAACTTCATTGTTTCAGGAGTACTATTTTTTGGTGAATGTAAGATAAAATGCAAATCTTCTAGAAGAAATATTTCCACTACCTTTCTGCTTTATGCCTCCTTCTTTCTTTTTCAAAAAGGAAGTTGTTACATCTAAGGTGTTATATACTAAAACATTCTACAATTTCTTTATAAACTCCTTTTCACTTTATAACTTCCCTTTATTGGCACCTAAAGGAGATACCTAATGGAGGCTACTATATTGATAGTTTATATTTCAAGGGTAGCATTTTTCGCTGAATTTTGAGGTGGGGGTCTTACTGCCCAGCAAATAACGGGATAAAAAAATCATCCTTTTTTCTTAAAAGAGGATGATTTTTTTATCTTTATTAACACTCAAATATGCTACTACTTTTGAAGAGTAAATTGGGCAACTATTTGTTTTAGTTTTCCTGCTGCGTTATGCATATGTTCAATTGAAACCGAAATCTCTTGAACAGATTTTTCTTGCTGTTGAATAGACTCTTTTACCCTATCAGTTCGGTCAGATGATCTTTGGGAAATTTGAGCCATGTCTTCTGCAGAAGCCGAGATTTCCTCACTACTCGCTGCAATTTCATCTGTTGACATAGATACCGTTTGAATTTGCTCAGATACTTGCTGTACTTTTTCTGTAATTGTTCCAAATACTTTTTCTGTATGCATTACTACTTGTGTGCCTGCCTGTACCTCATTATCTACTTTCCCCATCATATGTACCGTATGGTTCGTTGTTCCCATAACTTGAGTAATAAGATTCTCAATTTGTTTTGCAGAATCACTAGATTGTTCTGCTAATTTCCTCACTTCATCTGCCACAATTGCAAATCCTCTACCACTTTCACCAGCACGTGCAGCCTCAATTGCAGCGTTTAATGCTAATAAGTTAATCTGGGAGGTAATACCTTGCATCACATCAATGATTTTAACAATTTCTTCTGATTGTTCTTTCATAGTCTCTACTTGTTTCACACCGCTATGTACCGAATTTTGGATTGTATCCATCTGTTGAATCATTTGTTTCATTAATTTGTTACCATTCTCTGCATCTAATGCTGATTGAGCAGATAATTCATTTACAGAGGATGATGTATTGACTATACTCTGCATTCCTTGTGTCAACTCTTCCATCGCACCCGCAGTTTGTTCCATTGCTTGCATTTGACTTTCTGCACCATTTGCAACTTCTTCAATATCCATAGTGATTTTCTTCGCTGCACTACTAGATACTTCTGATGCAGATACTACTCCGTCTGCATGTTGGAATAAAAGCTGAATATTATTCTCTACTTCTTGCATATTTGTTCTTAGCCCTGCAATCATCTCGTTAAAATTACTTACTAATACACCTAATTCATCCTTAGCAGTATAATCACCATGTACGGTTAAATCTCCTTCTTTCGCTCTTTCCATCATACGACTAACCGTTTGTAAAGGAGCAACTATAAGCTTGCTAATAATATAACTTACTATACATATAACGATTGTAGTAACTACTACAAGAATGATAAAGGTAATAACGGATCGATCAATCATTTTTTGAGAATCTTTAAACACTTGATCAGCTAAGTTTGAAACATACGATTCTAGATCCACTGCATAACCAGCTAACTCTATTCCCTTCGGTTTTAATTCCTTCTGAAATTCATGTACCATTTGTGGCTCGTTTGTTGCCTTCGCCTTTTCAAATATTTTTTTATATGTATCTTTATAACTTGGTAAAGATTTCTTCATCTTCTGAAACAGTTCATCCTCTTGCTTACTTAAATTAAAACCATCATCATATTCTTTTAATAAAGAATCATATTTTTTAAGATCCTTTTCAATATTATCAATTATTCCCTCTTTATTTGCTACTTCATTTTGTGATGCCGTAATTAATTCTAATAAATTATATTCTAGTGAATTTTGTGTGCGAAGCATTCCTTCTAATAAAATTGCAGAATATTGATAATCATCTACTACAACCTCTGTATCATGCTTAATCTTATTAATAGAACTAATTGCTACACTGCCTATAATTACCATACCTAAAACTGCTAATGAAATAAGCGACAATAATTTATATTTCACTTTTAAATTTTGTAAAAAATACATTTTTTCACCTTTATTCCTTTATATATAGATTTTTAGAATTTTATAGCTTATTATTTACAAAATCACAATAAAAAGCAATGATAAATATTCCCAATATGAAACTTATATCTCTATAAAAAAAGAAGTAGCTATCATGCTACTCCTTTTTGCTTTGTTTCTCATATTGTTCAAACGTATGAATTCTTTCAAAAATTGGTGGGTGCGTGTATAAGAAAAATTTCACTAACGCAGGCGGATTTACTTGGCTTAAACTTGTTTTTGATAAATATTGAAAAGTTTTCACACCAGATTTCCCGTCCTTCGTCATATTTAAAGCATATTGATCTGCGGCTCTTTCTTCTATACGTGAAACGTAGTTTGTTGCTGGTTGTGCTGCAAAAGAGAGTATAGAAGAAATTAAGAAAAATAAAGGTAAAATGGAGAAACATGCCACTTTTGAAATTTGCAATGTATCTCCCCATTTGCGAATACACATATTTATAATACGACTAATTAAAAACATACCTATAAACGATAGCAACACATAACTTGCAACGCCAAAATATATATGTTTCATAACATAATGCCCCATTTCATGGGCCATTATAAATAAAATCTCTTTATCTTTTAACTGCTTAAGTGTTGTATCCCACATTACAATACGGGCGTTAGGGCCAATTCCTGTTACGTAAGCATTTAATGCATTCGTTTTTTCTGACATATTTACTTCATATACGTGTTTAGCAGGAATGTCCGCTTTGTCTGCTATCGCTAAAATTTTCGTTTCTAATTCTTTATTTTTCAGCGTCGAGAAGTCGTTATACAGTGGATCAATAACGACAGGCTGTATGAATGTTAAAAAGATTGTAAATGGAACAGAGAGCGCCCATCCTGCTAGCCACCATCTCTTCGGAAATTTACGGATAAGCCATAATAGAACGGTAACTACGATTAACATAGTCGCATAACTTTCCCAAAAACCGATAACATGATCTTTTATCCAGCTTTGTGTACTTTGTGTTGAAATGCCGTAATCAACGGACACTTTCCGGCCAATCCATTGCATCGGTAAGGCAAGCACTGTTGTCAATAATGATAAATAAAAGAAATAAATCGCAACTTGCAAAACACTTATTTTAGTCGTTTCCTTCGACCATTTCTCAAACTTTCTTGAAATACCTAGCACAAGTACAAATAATAAAATAATCCATTCAAGAGGCGTCGCTAAAAAGTATAGTAAATTTTTCACGCGCGAATAATCTTGGCTTAGCGTAAGCTCTCTAGCACTCATAAACGTTTCTGGATCTGCACTCGTTCCTTTATACATGTCCGGAATAAGTTCATGATTCCATCCAAATAAATACCAATATATAAGTAACGCAAATCCAACGTACAAAAAAAGCGACCAACCGATAACCTTCCTCACGCTATTCCCTCCTCTATGCTGCCTGTCTATTATTATTGTAAGTTCGTACACGCTAAATTAGAACAAGCTTATTATGTGAATTGCTCTGGATCTTTTTATTTACATAAAAAAACTCTTCTACATAAGAAGAGTTTTACCTATCTTTAAACACTTTCTTCGGTTCACAATCCGTAATAAGGATCACACTTACAAACCAACACGTATCCTACTTACTGTTTAGATAACATAAAGAGCCTCTTTAAGGAAGTACATCTATTAATAAACTAAAATCTTGTAAAGAGAAAGAACTATATTTCATAATACCCTGTACAGCTAAAAGTAAAACAAGACCGATCACACACATATAGTTAACGCTTTCTTCACTCTTTTTTTCAGTAACGACTCCACCACTTATACATAAAATCCCCAACAAATGGAGCGCTAAATACATGAAAAAGTAAGCTTCCTCCCAGCGCAAAATAACATTCACTGTCGTTATTAACACTAGACTAAGCAAAATCAAATAAAAAAACTTATTTGATGATATCGTTTCATTCATATGATTTTATACATCCCTTTCAAATTTCGAATTAATGATGTTTCAAAGCTACAAAGTAAATGATTGTTTTTATACCATAAAACAAAAGGAAAGCCACCATTACTTTCTCGAATACTTTATGAATCCACATATACTTCTCTTCATTCTTTCTGAAGATGCGCTTCATCATTTCTTCTACAATTAGACCAAATATTAGTAAAACCCCGAACACAATAAGAAGAGAAATAATATTTTCTTTTAAATGAGTACTAGAAAATAAGTAATACTCTGGAAACACAATCGTATCTACTACAGGTTGAAGCCAATGACAAAAGCTTTTATCACACATATCTGTGATAGACGTAGCATCTATAATATCTTTTAATATTTTTTCAACCGTCTTCTTCATCTTATTTACTCCCGACTACATCTGAAAAGCTCTTTTCCTGCTCTGCATATATAACTGGCACTTCTTTACTCCAATACTTGCGATTAACAAATAAAAAGATAAGTACTAAGTTTAATCCTGTTATAAAAATAATAAGTCCAGGAAAGAATGTCGTATAATTTGAGAAATCGGCAAAACTCATAATTTTTTCTCTACTTATTAGAAAAGACGCACCTATTACAAATGCATTGTTTAACATATGTATTGCAATTGGCATGAGTAAACTTTTCGTACGAATATATACAATCGACAATACGATGCTGAATATGGCTGCACCGAGGAAATCAACATGTAACAACGCAAACAATATTGCTACAACGATGGTCGCTATGCTCGTTCCCCATTTTGTGGCAAAACGTTGAAGTAAAAATCCGCGAAAAACAAATTCCCCAATAACTGGTGCGATGAATACGACCCTAATGACTTGAGATACATATCCCCCAGTACTATCTACAATCGGTTCATGCAGGGCATTCATAATAAAGTCCGGTGTAATCCATGCAAAACTATACATATACAAAATAAGATACCCGTAACTAAACATGCATAACATAACCGTAATGTATAAAACTTGCACCAAGTTAAATGTTTCATTTTTATTAATAAACAATGAAAATGAAATGTGATGCTTTCTATACTCATAAAAAATCCATACCATCGGAAGGATATAGAATATAAGGGTATTTATAAAAGAAGAATTTTGTATATGAAATATACTTGTTAGCAAATCGCCACTACTTCTCGCTATTAAAATTAATAGTGCAAATACAATTAAAAAATATCTAGCTCGCATCACTTGAAACGGATTCACACTCATCTCCTCCCCTATGTTACTTTTATCATATCATTTGATTCTTAATTTTTTGCGAAAGAAAACCTTAAAATTTCCTTAAAAATTCCATAAGTTACAAAAGGATGATATGATATTCGAGAAAATTAGGAGGGATGTTTATGTACCAAGCAAATATTTTACTCGTTGATGATGAAACTGCAATTTTACAATTACTAACTACCATTCTTGAAAAAGAAGGTTTTTCTCATATTACAACTGCAACATCAGCTGAAATAGCTTTATCTCTAACTAAGGAAAACAATTACGATTTAATTATTTTAGATGTAATGCTTCCTGGACAATCTGGTTTTGATATTTGTCCAATCATTCGCCAACAAACAGATTGTCCCATTTTCTTCCTATCAGCAAAAGCATCTGATTTAGATAAAATATCTGGATTTTCATACGGTGCGGATGATTATATTACGAAGCCCTTTAATCCATTAGAAGTAGTAGCACGCATGAAAGCACAGCTTCGGAGACATATGAAACAAACCGTTCCACACGAGCAAAAATCACACTCGATTTCATTTGGAAGATTTGAAATTGATCAGCACTCTGCAGAACTAACAGTAGATGGGCATATTGTCGAATGTTCCGCTCAACTCTTTCAACTACTACTCTTCTTTTGCGAGAATCCAAACTACGTATTTTCGAAAGAGGAAATATATGAAAAAGTTTGGGGAGCACCTGCCTATAATGGCGATGACAACACTGTTATGGTCCACATTCGAAAACTACGTGAAAAAATTGAACACGATCCAAGTAAACCAGAATATATAAAAACCGTTCGCGGGCTTGGTTATAAGTTTGTTACAAAGTAGGGTGACGATATGAATTTTAATAAACGACTTATTATTCAATTTATCATGCAACACGTTTTTGTTTTAGTTACATTACTTATCGCTGTAGTTGCTGCTTTTACTTATTTAATTTTTCTTCTTACTAGTACTTTATACGAACCTAATATTCCAGATTCTGATAGTTTTACAATTTCAAGATACATCTCTTCAGAAGATGGGCATATTTCATTACAATCTGAAGTGCAAGATTTAATAAAAGAGAAAAATGATTGGCTCCAAGTTGTAGATGAAAACGGAAAAATCCTCTACCACTTTAATACACCAAATGATGTTCCGAATGCTTATACGAAGACATCTTTAGTCGCATACATACAACATCATATCGAAAGTAATTATAAATTTACATATTGGGAAATTGAATTAGAAGAAAAGAAAGTACTTGTTATTTATGGTGGTATGTTAAAAAGCAATGCGTTACTGACAGCAATTCAAAAGGATCATTCCTCTTTAACGATGGATTCGTTCACATTAACAGATCAAGAAAAACAGTTACTGTCTAAAGAAAAAGCAGCACTTCAAATATTTAATCAAAATGGCGAAGAGGTTTTTTCCTATCCAACTGGAAAGAAAAAAACATTTTCAGCAATACAAATTGCCCTTAATGAAAAAGAACCGTGGAATCATAAAGAAAACACGTCTAGCTTTTACGATGCAAATAGTGGCAACCTTCTCGTTGTAACTGCAAAAAATGAGCACTACTATCCAGATGACGAAATGGAAGATGTATTTACTAAGAAGTTTCTCATCGGATGCGGATTAATCCTTCTTATCGTATTTGTTTATTTAGTCATTCTTTCTATTTGGTACGGTAATAAATTCGGGAAACCGTTATTACATGCGATGCGCTGGCTTAAAAATATCGCTGGTGGAAAGTATGAAGAACCTATTAGTAAAAAAGGAAAACCTGTCAGGTTCCGGCGATCTGGTAAAGAAAAATGGTCATTCCGTTTGTTTAGAGATGTGACAAGTTCACTAGAACACCTTTCTATTACACTCAAAAAAAATGATGCGATGAGGCAAGTACTCCAGCAAACACGAGAAGAATGGATTACCGGTCTAACGCATGATTTAAAAACACCACTTAGCTCTATATATGGCTACGCATTATTACTTGAATCGAATCAATATAACTGGACTGATCGTGATATTCAGCAATTTGGTAGTGTTATGAAAGAGAAATCTCAATATATGACGACATTAATTGATGATTTAAGCTTAACGTATCAATTAAAAAATAATAGCCTTCCTGCACAGCACGTAAACGTTGAAATCAATCAGTTCGTTCAAAAAGTATTATTGCAATTTATTAACAATCCAACACTCCAAAATCAAAATATTGAATTCGTACCGAGCTCAAATAAAATTCAATATTTCATTGAAGAAAAATGGTTTCAGCGTATTATCGAAAACTTACTCGTAAACGCGGTAAAACATAATAACGAAACAACTACTGTCATCGTAAAACTATCACAAAACGCTAATTCCTTTACACTCTTCATTTCAGATGATGGAAAAGGAATGGATGAAAAAACGAAAGAACTTCTATTTGAACGATATTACCGCGGAACAAACACAGAAGAAAGCAACATTGGAACTGGACTTGGCCTAGCCATTACAAAACAGCTCGTTCATGCTCATAACGGGACAATTTCCGTTGATAGTGCACTCGGAAAAGGAACGACGATTATTCTTGTGTTTCCGTTTCGTTCGTAGGAAAGACGCTATGTGGCGTCTTTTTTTCTTTTCTGGGAGAGTTTTGCGGTAATTGAAATTATGCAGATCGTTTTTTTTGAGGTGTTTTAGCGGTATATGAAATTATATCAGCGATTTTTTGAATATATCAGCGCAACTCGAATTATATCAGCGATTTTCGAAATATATCGGCGCAATTCAAAATATATCAGCGATTTTCTAGATATATCGACTTACCGACAAAAACCGACAATACTAACCTACCTCCCTACTATACAAAGTAAAAATAAAACTATTAACAAATACATTTCTAAACTGTTATACTATAAATAGAAGTATAAACTAACTAAGTTTTGCATAAAATGAAGTAGGCGAGGTGCTTCCAACACCCCGTCACTGCAACTAATTACCGCAAGGTGGAAGGTTGCAACTAAAGCTTATTTGCGCTTAGAAGACTTCCCACGCTTCGCAGGCAGACGGGTGGTCTTCTTTTTGCGCTTTTTTGCCGTTAATTTCTTAAATCCCATAACTATACCTTCTCTAGCTATAGTTTTTGTGATTTCCAACAAAATTTGCAAAAGAAATTCCATACGATTACACCTCCTTTCTTCGCCAAATGAAGAAAGGGCATAACCTTCCACCCGCAATATTTAATTGCTATTTTATTTTACCATTTTCAAATGTATTACAGATAAAGCAATACAAATTTAACAATCCACTTATAAAAAAAGCGAACCATCTCTCAATGATTCGCTCTTACCCTATTATTTTTTCTTCACCGGTATCCAAAGCTCTACTTGTGCAAACTCACTCTTATCTTCGTGGCAACGCTCATCGTACAGTTCAAACTCTGTAACTCCGCAATGTTCATATCCTGAATGTGGGAACCATTCTGAGAATACTGCATTCCATGTTTGGTGAATAGACGATACCATTTCTTCATGAGGAACTTTCGGCGTTGTAAATACTGCATATGTTGCTGCTGGGAACGTACGCTTTGCAATTTCATTTGGTACATTTTCAAAGTCTGTAACTTCCATTCCAATAATATAAGTGAAGTCCCCTGTTTCTAAATTAAAATCAGTACATAACCCAAGCTCTACCCATTGGCTCGTATCTTTACGATTCGGAATCGTTGTTCCAAGATCTTTTTGTAAATATTCTTGCCAAAATGCTGGAATGTCTTGATGGTTCTTCCCTTCTTTACTTGTCGTCTTCAGTTCATAACCTGCCATTAAAAATTCTGGTTTATTTACAATACGATATTCCATTTGTATGCCTCCTAAATACGGATTTAATTTTCTTTGCTTTACATTCACGCTGTAATACATCGGCGTTTCAATTTCTTGTTTTCGATATTCACTCGGTGTCATTTGAAATAATTTTTTAAAGGCTCTCGTGAACGTTTCGTGAGATTGAAAGCCATGCTCAAATGCGATATCAATAATTTTTTCATCCGTATGAGAAAGTTGATAAGCTGCCCGGGCTAACCTCCTCTTTCGAACATACTCCATTACTGTATCACCTACTAATGCCTGAAATACACGATGAAAATGCGACTCAGAAAAACCTGCAATACGCGCTAAATTACGCAGCGTCTGTTTTTCCATTACATCTTCCTCAATATAATCAATTGACCTTTGAATTTGTGTTTCATAGCTTTCCATCTCTGTTCACCCGCCTTATATGTATTATGATAAAAGAGAACACAATCCAATTCTTGACGTTTTTTACTATAATTCCATAAAAAATTGTAACTTTTTTATATGTATTTCGTTGTTATGTATGAAGGGAGGGAAATGTAGTGAAACGCAAACAATCATTAGAAGAAATTTACTCAGAGCATATGCAAGATTTATTTCGCTATCTTCTCTCCCTAACCGGAGATTCCCACTATGCGGAAGATCTCATGCAAGAAACATTTTACCGAATGCTCGTCCATATTGATTATTATAAAGGCGAAGAAATTAGGCCGTGGTTATTTACAATTGCCTACAATGCCTTTATCGATTGGTATCGAAAAGAAAAGAAATATAAAACAACAGAAGTTGCAGAATTCCATTTACCAAACGTTCCAAGTACAGAACATGCATATTTCGTAAAATTTGAGATTGCTAGTTGGTTAGAAAGTTTATACGCTCTTCCGCTCGAAAGACGAAATGCCCTGCTACTACGAGATTACTATGGATTCTCCTATAAGGAAATAACAGAAATGACTGGTCTCTCATTAGCGAAAGTGAAAATTGAATTACACAGGGGACGAAAAGAAATAAAAAGCATAAAGGAGTGATACAGATGGGTTGTACAGAATTTAAAAAACTATGGGAGAAATATGAACAAGGAACACTCACCCGTAATGAACAAGAGCAGCTAGAAAATCATATTGAGTCATGTGAAGCTTGTGAAGCTTACTTAGATGAGCTGTTAACAAAAACAGAACCAATTAAGAAAAAGTTACCTCCAAAAGATCTTAAAATTCCTTTTTGGAGAATTAAGTGGAAACATCGTTTACAAACGTTTGGTTTTATATTATCAATTTGCATCGTTATCTATATAATCGGCGGGGTATTATCAGCCTTTTATTTTCAAGCTAATAATGATAAAAGGCTAAAAGAAATTAGAGAGGTTCCTTCTCTTGCACTTGAAGCAACTATCCCAAATAGCCGCGTTATGGGAGGCGGAACAAGTGTAGAAGCTTTTTTCCGTACGAATAGCCAATTTGATTTAGTAAGAACCGTCGGTAAAAAAGAAATGCCCCTCGGTACAATAGAAACAAAAAGCTTCTTATCATCTGTAGATATCACGAAGCAAACTTGGATGAATCCGTTCTATCAACCAAAACTCTTCTTTGTTCATCCAAAAACAGAGCAGGGTGATTATTTAAAGGATTCATCAAAAAAAGTATGGGATACACTTGCAAAAGTACATGATGGAACCGTTGCAGAAGTAGCAATTTCTTTTGATAAAGCTTACACTTTAAAAGAATTAGAACCGCTTTTATATAGCATATTCGAGGCACAAGAACTCCCTCCAACTCCTGTATGGTACGCTTTAGATACAGGACAAGAAAGAAAAAATGTAGATGACTATATCCTACATGGCGGAGAAGCTATAGGGTTTCCAGAACATGTAAGATTCCTCGATAATGAAACTGACGGGCAGAAAACGCAAGAAGACAAAGTAACCGAAATGATGCGCGTCCTTTCTATCCATAAAAAAACGGTAAGCAAAATAGCAGCGCTTTCTGAGAAAGAACTAAACTTAGATAAACGTTATCAATATGTAAAGGATAACGGTGTAAAAGTATACGGAATTGTTATTACTGGCCCATCGAAAGAGTTATTAAAATTACAAAACTCCCCGCACGTACGTTATGCGACTCTTGGAGATATTGAGATTTGGAATTGGTTTGATAATTAATAAAAAAGAAGTAGCGCTCTAAAAACGATGCGCTACTTCTTTTTTAATTCGAAATCACTTTCACATACATCCCTCTCACCGCTTTTTCATAAGCAATATCACTCATCTGTCTTATGTTTTCTGACACAACAGACGAGTGAATAACTTCCTCTTCACGAAGTAACAGCGGATCAATAAGACGCACTTTATTTTTCTGATGTAAATCATAATCGTTTCTATCTTCTTTTACTTTTATATTTGGATGAATTTTGCTTAATAAAGCTTCTACTTCGGGGTCATTACATTGCTGCAATTTCGAAATAAGCTCCTCATCTTCAAGAAGAAAATCATCTGTATGAATAATCCTTTTATGAAGAGCTACCTTTAACGTTTTCGCTAACATATCATTTCCGTAAATATTCATTGGTTCCATAAAGAAATCGATTACTTCCTTGTAATACGTTTCTGTAAACCATTCTGCCATTTCGACACTTTGAACAACCATTTTCCCATCTACAGCGATGACATCTTCTAAAAAACTGTGAACTTCTTCTAAAGAAACATACCCATATGTATACATATCTCGTAATGTATAATCCACTCTGTCTGCGCATAATTCTGGTGCTGACCTTTCGAGTAACGTCCATTTCGAATCATCTAACAAAATATCTTCATAGTTATAACCATACTTCGCAAGAATCGCTGGAATTTCTGAGTTTTTCACAACAGAACTAAATATCTCTTCATGATAACTTTCATCTTCATTATCAAAAACGTAATCAATCACGTGGGAAAAAGCAGTATGCGATACGTCATGCAGTAAACCAGCAATCTGTTCTTTTACTGAACCACCTAGTTTTTTCACTAATAACATAACACCAACTGAATGATCAAAGCGCGTTACATTCCATTTCTCGTTCATTAAGTAACTTGCGCCTGCTTGATGAATTCCCTTTAGTCTTTGCACAGACTTACTTAAAATTAATTCTTCTACTACTTGATCCACTTCAAATTCTCCGTATAGTACATCTGATATGATCACTTACAATCCCCCTTTATTTTAATTGAGTCTCTTTTATGAAATTAGCACCAACATAAGTATTTATTGTTATTTGTTTTTATTGAAAAAATAGAGAGCCATCAGCTCTCTATTTCATAACACCTATTCAAACGTAACCTCAACCTGCACAATCTCCGACCTACTACCAAGTCTAAGCGGTGGTCCCCAAAATCCAAATCCAGAAGAAACAATTGCATGGAACGCGCCTTTTTGTGCGTATCCCCAGTCTAGCTCGTACATTCTTCTCGTTACAATATGATTGGGCGCCATTTGTCCGCGGTGTGTATGACCGGATAATAATAAATCTACGCCAGCATCCGCTGCTTGTTTTAACTCAAATGGCTGGTGATCCATTGCGATAACAGGCATCGATTTATCTACCGTACTCATTAATTGTTCAAAGCTTTGACGATCTCGCTCTGTTTTATCTCTTCTCCCAACGAGATAAAAGTCATCTTCAATTGTAATTACTTCATCTAAAAGAATACGAATATCAATCTTATCCATCTCTTGTAGAAACTCTGGAACCGCTCTACCGTAGTATTCATGGTTTCCTAATACGCCATATACGCCTAATGGTGCTTTCATTTGTTTCATGATTGGTCCCATATTCTTTTGAATGAACACACCTGGATGATCATCGATAATATCACCTGGTAGCAAAATAATATCGGGCTCCATCTCATTTACATGACGAACAAGTCTTTTTAAATGCGAAACGCCAGACAGTTTACCGAAATGCATATCAGAAGCCATCGCAATGCGTAAACTTTTACGCCCCTCTACCTTTTTCGGTATGTGCACCTCGTACTTTCTTACTACCGGGCTATACGCATTAAATACTCCATACGCAAAGATAAAGATAAATGCAGCTATCACAGCCGCCCCTGTCCAAATAATTGCCGCTTCTTTCTCTACTGAAAACTGTAAAAGAAAGACCATAATATTAGCTAATGGCAACAGCATAAGCGCATATTGTATAACCGCAAACCAAATCGAACCTATCGTTCGCAGAAATGGCAAAAACTTAAACACTTGCACGAGAATGTACGCATATGAAATAAATGCAACTATAAAAGCATAATATCCCCAAGATTCCCAGCCAAATACCGCATGAAGCCAAATCCATCCGTTCCAGCCGATGTAAAACATAAGTAGTGTGTATATAATTAATATGGTAAATATATTGAGATAACGAAGATTCTTCACAGCCAGCCTCCTTATTGATTTCTTCTATTATAACTTGTTATGCACTTATAACGTAAATATTAAGCGCTTCAATCTTCAGAATAAGAACATTGATAAACATATTGTCTTAAAATTTTTAAGAACGGCTGTAATGGACATTTTTGAGTCTTAAGTGTTGGATGAAATTCTATTATCTTTATCCTTCAAAACTCATCTATGCAATTATGCATAACCATCCATTCCGTTTTATTTTCATGTTACGATATAAATGTAATACGACATATATCGACAAAGATAAAAGGAAGTGATTGTATGAAACGTTCTAAAACATACTTAAAATGTTTAGCATTATCCGCTGTTTTTGCTAGTAGCGCTGTAACTCTTTCAACACCTGCTGCTTATGCTCAAACAACATCGCAAGTTGTAACAGATATCGGGCAAAATGCAAAAACACATACGAGCTATAATACATTTAATAATGATCAAGCTGATAATATGACAATGTCTTTAAAGGTGACTTTTATCGATGACCCAAGCGCTGATAAACAGATTGCCGTTATTAATACAACTGGTAGTTTTCTAAAAGCAAATTCTACTATAAGTGATGCACCTATTGATAACTACCCAATCCCTGGCGCTAGTGCAACATTACGTTATCCTTCACAATATGATGTTGCATTTAACCTTCAAGATAACAGCGCTCGTTTCTTTAACGTAGCACCTACAAATGCTGTAGAAGAAACGACTGTAACATCTAGCGTATCTTATCAACTTGGTGGCTCTGTTAAAGCTTCTGTAACGCCTAATGGCCCTAGCGCTGAAGCGGGTGCAACTGGTCAAGTCACTTGGTCGGACTCTGTAAGCTATAAACAAACTAGTTATAAAACAAATTTAATTGACCAAACAAACAAAAACGTAAAATGGAACGTATTCTTTAACGGATTTAACAATCAAAACTGGGGTATTTACACACGTGATTCCTACCATTCTTTATACGGAAACCAACTGTTTATGTACTCTCGCACATACCTATATGAATCTGATGCAAAAGGTAATTTAATACCGATGGATCAACTTCCAGCATTAACAAATAGCGGTTTCTCTCCTGGTATGATCGCTGTTGTTATCTCTGAAAAAAATACAGATCAATCTAACTTACAGGTCGCTTATACAAAACACGCCGACGACTACCAACTTCGTCCAGGCTACACATTCGGAACTGCAAACTGGGTTGGAAACAACGTAAAAGACGTTGATCAAAAAACATTTAATAAATTGTTCACACTAGATTGGAAGAATAAGAAATTGGTAGAGAAAAAATAGATAAAGAAAACCGAACCGCCATTTAGAGGGTGGCTCGGTTTTTATTTAAATAACAAAATTCTTTCGTTCTTTTCATGTTATGGAAAAGATTTTTTTATGTGCCTAATTCTCTGTTCTTTGTAATAAAGGAATCGTATTATATATTATTAATATAGCGATATAATATTTATTAAAATACCTTTCGTATCACTTTTCAAAACATTACCCACGCATCTTCATACGTTGCTACAACTTCTCTGCTTTGATCTGTCATCGCAATAACATCACCACGAGGATTGTAGTAGTAGTATAACGTTTGCCCTTTTGATTTTATAGCTAAGCGTGTACCACTTGTGGAATATACATATTGACGAAGAACATTTCCACTACCATCTGTCTCATATAATGGGTTAATGCTGTCTCCATCATAGAAGTAGCGTGTTACTTGACCATTTACACTCTTTTCAATACGACGATTATTTTCATCATATTTATACGTTGCGAATGCATTGCTCTCACCTTGTTTTGTAATCGCTACAAGTTGGTCATTTTCATTCCATGTATACTTGTACTTTCCATCAGATGTACGATTTCCATTCGCATCATACGTTAACGATTCGTTTCCGAATTTGACAAGTTGATTTCCTTCATTAAACGTTGCCGCTATAGACTTTGTTTCTTTTCCATTCTCTACAACTTTCACACTTGTACGGTTTCCAAATCCATCATATGTATAAGATTTACTTGTTCCGTTTGGTAGTGCTTCATTTAATAATTGGTTAATCGGGTCGTATACAAAGTTTGTTTCTGTTACTTTTCCGCCCGCACCTTCATGTTTAATCTTCGTATTGAAGTTTAAAGATAAACACATTTAACAATTGATAAAATAAGACAAGGGCTTTTTTGGAATCATCGGTTAAACTTGCAATTTAGTTGAAGAAGGCACAAACTGATGATGCGGAAAAACGTAGTATATAGAAGACTATGTAAGGAGTTTTTCATATGATTGATAACAGAATTTCGAAAGATTATGATCATGAAATAGATGATTCTTTAAAAGAAATTACAGATACAACCATCTTACTTAATTTTCAAAAAGCGATTGTAAGTTTATATCCTCATCTAATACCAATTCATGCTTTTGCCTATGACGCATGGGATGATATTGTAATGCCATTGTTTTATGAAATGGTATATAAAACCTTTGCTTTTAAATACGGGATAGATATTAACTTTAAAGAAACTCATACCTATATGTTTTCGCTTAATAGTTATAAAGGGATACATCACATCGAGTGTGTTCCAAAGTGCACGACATTTAAGATTTATATTAACGAAGAATGGATTGAAATGGATAATAAAAGTTTGAAAGAAAATGTATTTGTATTTAAGTCATTTGGGGATGGATTGCATTTTCTAACTGGTGGAATTGAAATTGAAGATGCTTATCGTGTAGGATTTGACCTTGTTGAGGTTGATATTGTTTCTACCATAACAGGTCTTCCATCTAAAACAAGTATTTTTATTGATAAAGAGCATGTAGACTTTGTGTTTGTTGCAGAAACATATGATACAAATATCCAAAATTAAAAATTTTATGTAAGAAAGTAGGAAGAATATCTTCATTACTACTCATATCAAATAGTTGAACACGCTCCGCTATTATATATACAAATTTCCTACTACATTTCATATGAGAAAAAGTTATTACGATAAACAAAGAAAAGGTCTCCTAAAATATCTTTTAGGAGACCTTTTCTTCATTACACTTGCATCGCTTTCTCTCTCAATGCTCTTCTTAACAACTTACCCGTCGTATTCTTCGGTAATTCTATTAAAAACTCAATGCTTTTCGGCACTTTATATTTCGCTAAATGTAACGTGCAGTAATGCATTAGCTCTTCTTCTGTTACGTTTGCTTGCTTCAAAACGACGTACGCTCGCACAGCTTCTCCTAAGTTTTCATCAGGAACACCGATTACGACAACTTCCGCTACTGATTCGTGCGTATATAATACTTCTTCTACTTCACGAGGGTATACGTTATAACCGCCAACTAAGACGATATCTTTTTTACGATCCACGATATAGAAGTAACCTTCTTCATCCATTTTCGCCAAGTCACCTGTATATAGCCAGCCGTCTTTCAATGTCGCAGCTGTATCTTCTGGTGCATTATAGTATCCTTTCATAACGTTAGGTCCGCGAACGATTAATTCGCCGACTGCGCCGACAGGTACTTCTTCCCCAAGTTCATTTACAATTTTATTTTCTACATGCCAAATATTTGTGCCAATTGATCCTGGTTTACGAGGACGATCTAGCGGATTGAAACAAGTAACTGGTGATGCTTCTGATAAACCGTATCCTTCTGAAACAATAACGTTAAAACGTTTTTCAAAGTTTTGCAGAAGAGCAACAGGCATCGATGCACCACCGGAAATACAAAGGCGAAGCGTCTTCACATCTTCTGCACTTGCTTCTTCAAATAAATATAAATAATTGTACATCGTCGGTACGCCAGCAAAGATCGTTGATTCGTACGTGCGACAAATACGGAATACTTCTTTCGGACTAAATTTCGGTAACATTAAAATCGTTGCCCCGTTCACAATCGGTGCATTTACCGCAACTGTTAAACAGAATACATGGAACATAGGCAGTGCCGCAACAACGCGGTCATCAGCCGTATATTGTAAATACGACGCCACATCGTTCGCATTACTATATAAATTTTTATGTGTTAACATAGCGCCTTTCGGTTTTCCAGTTGTGCCCGAAGTGTATAGAATAACCGCTACATCTTCTTCATCTAGTTCAGGACCTTCGTAAGTTGTATCTCCAGTCCCCACAAAACTAGTAAACGTTTTCATTTTTTCGGTTTCTGTATGGTTAAAATCTGATGAGGTTTCACATATGATGATGTTTTCTAATGAAGGAAGTCTTGTTGTAAGAGATTGTATAACAGGTAGAAGGACGTCGAGTACGATGATTGTTTTTACATCTCCATTTTGTAAAATATAATACATTTCGTCTGCTGTATAAATTGGATTAACTGGAATAACAGTTGCTCCGGCTTTCATTGTTCCGTATAAACCGACCAAAAAATGTGGTGAGTTCCCAACAACTAATGCGACATTGTCCCCTTTTCCAATGCCCATTTCTGCTAAATTGCTAGAAAACCTTGTGACCATTTTGTTTAATTGGTCATATGAGACCGACTGATCCATAAATATATAAGCCGGTTTTTCCCCCTTCTTTTTTGCCGTTTCAGCCAAAGATTGAACGAGATTCACAAAAACCCCACCTTTATAAATTTAGAATATTTAAAAATTCTAAATTAATTATATTAAAAGAAAATTAAAGTGGCAAGTGATATTCTATTAACTGCATATAGACAGATCACCTTCTCTTAGTTTACTTTGGAAAAATAAGGGGATTTTATTTACAAGTAATTTATAACACTAGACCAAAAATCATTTTAGGATAATATGCACTCATCTTTTTTCTGAGATTTTCAAGTTCCTCTTTATTTAAGCTCGTATACTCCCCATACAAATTCAAAACGTCCGCTCCATTTTCATGAAAATACACGGTAACATATAATGCCGGTAACCCTTTGTTGTCTTCATCTATTGATAAGACGACATCTGGTGTTTTATTAACAGTGCTGAATGTTTCATTTCTTTTCCACTTCTTATTTTGAAACATGTCTTGTATATCATGTATCTTTCGTTTGTTATCTGTATGCGTAAAATATATAACATTATCCTCCGCTGGTTTTCCGATAGACAAAATTGTACGACTTGAGGGCAATCCACTGCTACACACTGTCATTCCGACGACGAAGCTGAGTAATAATACAACGTACATTACCCTTTTCATTTCGATTCTCCTCCTTTTGAATATATATATTCCTTTATAAGAGGCAAATGTCCTGTGATTTTATGTTTTGTGGTAAATGAAATTATATGAGCAATTTTTCAGTTATATCAGTGCAGCTCGATTTATATCGGCGATTTTTCAAATATATCAGCGCAGCTCGATTTATATCGGCGATTTTTCAAATATATCAGCGCAGCTCGATTTATATCGGCGATTTTTCAAATATATCAGCGCAGCTCGATTTATATCGGCGATTTTTCAAATATATCAGCGCAGCTCGGCGATTTTTCAAATATATCAGCGCAGCTCGATTTATATCGGCGATTTTCCAGTTATATCGACTTACCGACAAAATCTGACAATCTACACAAAAAGAAAGAGGCTACCCATTATGGCAGCCTCCCTCATTTTTAGAAGAATAAATGTAAGAAATCTTCTGTTGTAATGTTACCGAAGTAGCGTGCGATATCTACGCCTTCTAAAGCTACAGTGAATGCATCTTTATCGAATTGAACGCCTGTTAGACGCTCTTCGATATCATGCACATCTAGTGAACCGAAGAAGTCACCGTAAATTTTGCATTCTGTTACTGTTCCTTTTTTCACCTCAAGACGAACGTCAACTTGTCCAACTGGGAAGCGGTGTGAATGTTGTAAGTTGAACTTCGGTGATTTTCCGTAGTTCCAATCCCAATTTTGGTAGCGTTCTTCAGAAAGTTTGTGGATCTCTTTCCAATCCTCTTCTGTTAATTCATACGTTGGGATTTCTGTTTCTCCTTCGAAAATTGTTTCTAGAAGAAGTTGTCTAAACTCTTCTGTCGTCATTTCTTCGTTTAGGAACTCTGTAATGTTCGCAACGCGGCTACGGATTGATTTAATACCTTTTGATTGAATCTTATCCATTTTTACTTTTAATGCTGATACGACGTGATCGATTTCAGAGTCAAATAGTAACGTACCGTGACTGAACATACGACCTTTCGTTGAGAACTGCGCGTTACCTGAAATTTTTCTACCTTCAGCTAAAATGTCGTTACGACCACTTAGTTCTGCATTTACACCTAATTTACTAAGCGCTTTCGTTACAGGCTCTGTGAATTTTTTGAAGTTGCTGAAACTGTCTCCATCATCTTTCGTAATAAAACTGAAGTTTAAGTTTCCTAAATCATGATATACTGCGCCTCCACCTGATAGACGACGAACGACATGAATACCTTTTTCTTTTACGTAATCTGCATTAATTTCTTCTACTGTGTTTTGGTTTTTACCAATGATTATCGAAGGCTCATTAATGTAAAACAGTAAATATGTTTCGTTAATATCTAAATTCTTCACACAATATTCTTCAATTGCTAAGTTTATTCTAGGGTCTGTAATTCCTTTATTATCAATAAATAACATCGTATCACCTCATGAGTTCCATACGTAGCCACTATGCGCTAGCGTAATATGGCCACTGAAAATTTGTTTTGCTTCTGTTACTAAATCAGCTGGGTTGCCTGTATGCGGTAAGTGCGTTAATAAAAGTTCTTTTACATTTGCATCTTTCGCAATACTTGCTACTTCTGTACTATTCATATGCCCTGCTTTTGCAGCCTCTTGATGTGCATACATATTACACTCACAAATGAAAAGATCAGCATCTTTCGTGAATGGAATGAATTCAGGAATATAACTTGAATCAGCGCTGTATACTACAGCATCATCTCCAGCTGTAATACGCATCGCAAAGCATGTAACAGGATGAACAGTTTTTAAGAATGAAATCGAGAACGGTCCAACTTGAAGTGTTTCTTCTGGATTGTACGCGATTCCTTTCGTATGTGGTTCATGCGTTAAAGAATGGAATCCATTCTCGTCAAAGGTATGGCCGTATATTGGTAATTCCGGTAGTTGCCCCTTCGCCCCGCTCATAATTAATCTCGCATATTGCAATACCCCGATATCCGCAACATGATCATGATGATAGTGTGACAGTACAACTGCATCTATATGAGATGGTGTTATATATTTTTGAAGCTGTGCTAGTACACCACTACCACAGTCTACAAGTAAACGAAAACCATCGTGTTCAAACAAATACCCCGACGTTGCTTCTCCCGCTTCTGGAAAGCCGCCCCAAAAGCCGACAACAGTCATTTTCATATGTATCCATCCTTTCTAAAACCGAGTAGAAATGCATGTTTTACTTACATCCTACATTGTTAACTATAATCCATTTCCTAAACTTTTTCATTAATTTTCAATTTTGTTATAAAACAGTTGTTGACTTTTATTTTTTGTACTAATACAATAATAGTAAGAAATGGAAATGGAGGGATTGACATGATCGATCAACCAATGGAGTTTTTCAGAAATTTACCGACGAAAACTTGCGTACACTGCGGGAAAGAAATTGATGAGCAGCACGAAGCATACCATAACAAATGTGACGATTGCGTTCACGAAGAATAGTAGTTTGTGAACATAAAAAAACCTAGCAGACATAGTCTACTAGGCTAATAACATCTTATCCTTCATCGTTGAACCTTTCACCAAGAGCTCCAGTTCAAACTCATACAATTCTTTTTTTCGATAATTTTTCGTATGGATTTTATCCATCATTAGGTCGACAACTTTTCGGGCCATTTCATCAATTGGCTGTTCAATTGTCGTAATACCTGGTTCTGTAATCTGCGATAATATTTGATTATCAAAACCGATAACAGCAAGATCATCTGGAATGCTCCAGTTATGGCGTTTCGCCTCTGAGATAATTCCAGCTGCTACCTCATCGCCTCCTGCCAAAATCGCGGTAGGATTTTTTTTGTCCTTTAATACTTCATGGAATATTCGTTTTCCATCTTCCCAAGAGAAAGCGTTTTCAAGAAAGTCAATCGCTTCTACTTGGCGGCTCTTCTCAGTTATTGCACGTAAAAAGCCCATTTTTCGCTGCTGGCTAACGACTTTGGTTTCGTTACCACGGCAAAAAATAAGATTACGATATCCTTGATCTAACACATGCTTCGCAGCTATGTATGCTCCTTGCGCATGATCAAACTTCACTGTTGGAATATTTGCTTCCTCAATATATTCATTACACAACACGATTGGACCGTGCTGTAAGTATGGCTCTACATCTTCCCACGGGTTTTCTAGTGAACATAGAATAATCCCATCTACTTGTTTCGTAGATAATAATTGTAAATACTCCATCTCTTTTTCCGGTAAATATCTTGTTTGACAAATAATCAGTTTATATTTATGTTCAGAAGCAGCAATCTCGATTGCTTCAATAAATCTACTGAAGAAAGGATTTGTAATCCTTGGAACTAGCACCGCAATTGTTTCCGTTTTTTGTTTACGAAGCCTTCTCGCCGCAGAATTAGGAACGAAGCCTAAATGCTTCATTGCTAATTGAACCCTTTTTTTCTTCTCATCTGAAACATATGGATGATTATTAATCACCCTAGAAACCGTTGTCCTTGATAACCCCGCTAATTTCGCCACGTCCTCTATAGTCGACACGAAATTCTCCCCCTTTGCATGAAAACGTTTTCTTAAATTGATTATATAGTATATTATTGGAAACTGCAATATCGGTTGTTATGATTTTACTATATTAATATTATACATAGGAAAAAGTCTGTTAATGCAGGAGCAATATACTGCTTTTAGAAATTTACGTTAGGTACATTCCTTTTCTTAATACCATATATCCTTTATTCAATATAAAACCCCATCAATACGTCATCTCCATATGATCCATCTTCATACTTTATTTGCTTTCTTTGTCTGCCTTCCTCTACAAATCCCATACGTTTATACACCTTAATCGCCCTATCATTAATAGAAACTACGCCTAAGCAAATTTTCTCTAAACCTTTCTGCTCTTTAGCCCAACGAATAAGAAATTCAATTAACTTCGTACCAATGCCTTGATTACAGTACGCCTCTTTAATTCCCATTCCCATTGTACCTGCATGTCGTAAGCGGTCTAATTCATATCGATTGAAAAGTAAAAAGCCAACCACTTTTTTATCTACTTCATAAACTATGTAAAGATTGCCTTTCTCATTAATTTTCCGTATCTTTTCTCTTTCTGCATTCGTATCATTTTGTAATTTCTTTGGAGATACTATAAAAAATTTTGTAGTAGTTTCCGATAATATGATTTCTTTTCTAATATCCATAATTGCTTCTGCATCAGTCTCTTTTACTAACCGTATCATTGAATCACCTCGTACTTTTTCTTTTTAAAAATAATATTAAAACTATAAAACGTCCAATATGCAATATTGCATATTGAGAATCTTTTTACTCTTGATACAATATTCATACATCAAAATAAAAGGAATGTATGCAATGAATCCAATCTTAACAGCTGCAAAACAACTATTACATAAAGAAGAAAAGGTTTTATCTACTTTAAAATGTTCACTTACTGGCTATATGATTACGCATAAAGTCCCGTATCCTGGCATGTTACTTGCTACTAATCAAAGACTTCTCTTTTTTAGCCAATATAAAAACACATTCATTGCCGAATTTGATTATGAAAAAATTCTATCTATAGAAACGAAGAGAAGAATCTTTGACAAAAAAATAATATTTTACTATGAAGATGAATATATAACGCTTGGATACATTACAAGTTCGAATGTTGAAGCGTTCATAGACTTACTACAAAGAAACAGCAAGACTAGCACAGGCTTATAATCAGCGGGGATCCCCTCGCTGATTCATTATTTTAACTCCTCCCACTTCGTCCAAACTTCTCTCCCGTTTATACGGTACATATTATCCTCTCTATCCATAAACCCCTGTACAATAAATTCACGTCTAATTGTACAAAAATCATCATGATATTGTTTTATAAATGTATTAATTTCTTTTTCTGTATATTGATTTTCAGCATTTAACTTGCTAATTAAATGCTCTAACAATACTAGTTTTTTCTTCTTTTAACCTGGAATCGATTTTAAGCGATCCTCTTTATCGAAAAAGTTACGAATGGTCGTATTACGGAATTTCATTTCACTTCCAGTCATTTTTTATCCTCCATCACTTTTTTTCTTTATCTTTTCACTTAAAATATCAATAAAGTAATATCCACCCATTAACACATAGTAGAACGTAAGTATTCCAAATGCATCTTTCATACTTGTATATACTTCTTTATCAAACAATATAGGTGAAAGGGCATAAACAAGAAAGATTATTAGCGGATTTAGGATAAAATAATAAGTAAGATTGCCTTTCATCATATCAACTCCTCTACCCTATGTTTCTCTGTAAATTGTTGTAATTCCTTTTCTTTCGTTTTTATAGGTTTTAGAAAGATTTATAGATGAACTAAGGAAAAGATGCCCTCTATTAAAATAAAAAAGCACCAAAAAGGTGCTTTTTTTTTACGCTTCAACCGATTGATTTTCAGCAACATTTTTAAATTTTCGTTTGTGCATCAAAGTTAAGGAAGCGATCGTTCCAAGTGATAATACAACGATAAAGATCATGAGCATTCCTATGTTTTGCCACATGAAATTAAAGTCTCCACTTGATACGACTGCTTTCAATCCTGATACAGAGTATGTCATCGGTAACCACGCATTGAATGGTTGTAAAAACTTCGGAATCAACTCTAATGGGAATGTTCCAGCACTTGTTGTAAGCTGAATAATTAATGTGATGATAGCAATGAAACGCCCTGCATCACCGAATGCTGTTACTAAACATTGAATTAACGCGATAAACGCTAAACTTGTAACGATGCTAAAGAGTATGAAATACGGAATACTTTGTACTTCTACACCTAATCCGAATAGTAATATAATATCTGCTACTATCGCTTGAATAATACCGACTGATAGTAAAACACCGAACTTACTAATAAACCAGCTAAACCCTGATTTTGGAACACCGACTGTATCACGTAATGGATATACGATTGATAATAATAATGCCCCAACAAATAAACCAAGTGATAAGAAATACGGCGTAAATCCAGTCCCGTAGTTTGGAACTTCCGCCATTTTCTCCGTTTTCACTTTTACAGGGCTTGCAAACATATCATACGTTTTCTCCGTTCCTTTTACTTCACCAGTTTTCTCTGCCCCTTCGCCAAGTTTCTCTGCAAGTTCACCTGAACCATCATTTACTTTCACTAGTCCATCAGTTACTTTTCCTGATCCGTCTGCTAGTTTATTTACGCCGTCGATTAGCTGGGTTGAGCCAGTTGATAATGCACCTAAGCCTGTTGTTACTTGACCGGAGCCATCTGCTAATTGATTTACTCCACCTGCCATTTGGTTTGCTCCTACAGATAATGTTCCTAAACCACCTGTTACTTGGCTTGAGCCATCTGCTAATTTCGTTACACCTACAGATAATGTCCCTAAACCGCCTGTTACTTGACCAGACCCATCTGCTAATTGATTTACTCCTACAGATAATGTTCCTAAACCGCCTGTTACTTGACCAGACCCATCTGCTAATTGATTTACTCCTGCAGATAATTGACCTAATCCTGCTGTCACTTTTCCAGAGCCACTTTGTAATTGCGTTACTCCATCAATTAATTGAACTGATCCATCTTTTAATTTATCGGCACCTATTTTTGCATTATCTAATCCCTCACCAAATCCATGAAACTTACTAACAAATTCATTTTGTGCGCTCGTTAGTTTCTCAATACCACCTGCTAGAGTTTTTATCCCTGCTGGATTTGGTAAGTTTTTTTGCAACCCATTTGTTGTTTGATGTATTTCACCTTTTAATTGTTTCACTTCTTCATTTAATTTATTTGTTCCACCTGCTACTCCGGCAGCTTTTTGCTGAACTGTCGCTGTACTTTTTACAGCACTTGTTACGAATGGCTGTAACTGCTCTTGATATTCTTTTGGTAAACTTTCAATTTGCTTTTGTAAATTCGCTACATCTTGCGCTGCAGTTTTAGCATCTCCTGCTGTTGATTGCGTAAGTTCATTTAACTGATTTACATTCTCCCCAGCTCCATCTATTTTTTCATTTACTGTATTCAATATAGAAGGAACTTTCGACTGCATTTCCTCTAAGCCTGCAGCAGACTTTTGTACGTTACTATTTAACTCTTGCAATCCCTTTTGGATCGCTTGAGAACCTTCCTCTAATTGGCTTTGCCCTTCAACAAGTTTTCCCATACCATTTGATAGGTCCGTTGTTCCTGTTTTTAATTCACCGGATTTACTTATTAATTTGTTCAAGCCACCGGTCACTTTCTCAGATCCATCACGCAACTCACCCGTTTTACTATTTAACGTATTTAAACCGTCTGTTACTTTGCCCGATCCGTCTACTAATTTCCCAATACCTGAATTGCTATTTAGTGCATGTAAACCGTCTGTTACTTTTCCGGAGCCATCTACTAATTTTCCGATACCTGTATTACTATTTAGTGCATGTAAACCATCTGTTACTTTTCCTGATCCATCCACTAATTTCCCGATACCTATTTGCATTTCACCGTTTTTGCTATTTAACGTATTTAAACCTGCTGTCACTTTCCCTGATCCATCAAATAGTTTTCCAACCCCATCCTTCATCTCCCCAGACTTCCCTTGCAGTGTATGAAGGCCATCTGTCACTTTACTTGAACCATCATGCAGCTCACTTGATCCGTCGTGTAGTTTATTTGCACCTTCCGCTCCATCTGCTAATCCTTTTGAGACGTCTTGAATGGAATCAAACATTTTCTCTGCATATGTTTTCGTTAACGTACTTGATACTTCACCTTTAATTTTTTCAATGGCTGTTCCGCCAATTTGTGAAGATAGGAAGTTTAAACTTTCGTTTGGAATGTATTCTAAGTTTAATGGTTTTGGATCATCTTTTAATAATGTTGTAGCGTTACTTGAGAAGTCATCTGGAATGCGCACTAACATGTAATACTTTCTACCTTCCATTCCTTTTTTCGCTTCTTTTTCACTTACAAATTCCCATTTGAAACTTGTATTATCTTTTAAGTTATCAACGAGCCCTTTTCCGACCTCAATTGGTTTCCCATCAAATACTGCACCTTTATCTAAATTGACTACCGCAACTGGTAAATCATCTAACTGTTTATATGGATCCCAAAAAGCCCATAAAAACATACCTGCATATAAAATTGGTACGAATAAAACCGCGATAATTGGAATTAATATTTTTTTACTTTTTATAATTTCAGTAAACTCTTTCCGAAGTAACTGATTCCATTTCATCTTTACTCCCCCTCTTTCAAATGACTAAAATGTTCATTTAGTCATTTTCACCCAAATAAAAAGGCTATATTTATTCATACATATGCCTTATCCCCGAATTTATACTATGCAACTTTTACTCAATATGAAATTATTTTCCCTCCTTAAATTAAATATATGACCGTTTTGTTCATTTAGTCATATTTTATAATATTAAAAGGATTATCTTAATTTGACAATCCTTTTAATAAATAAAGTTCAAATAATTCTGCAATTTTTTCTTTTTCTAGCGGTTTGTGATTTTTTTCCCAATCAAAAATAAGCGATACATATAGACGAAGCATAATAAATGCTGTAATTTCCGGATCACATTTGCTAATTTCACCTTTTTCAATCGCAATCTTTAAATACGATTGAATAACAGAAACGATTTCCACATCAACTTGTTGCATAACTTCTTGTACTTCTTTCGTTCCCATATCGCGCTCTTCTTGAATTAATTTAATCATGAGCTGATGTTCTTTTCTAAATTCCAAGATGCTATATAATGCTCTATGTACATTTTCAAAAAATGAAACATCTGAACGAATTGCATTTTCTGCAACTTGCTTCATTTCTGTAATTAAATTAGAAATAATTTCACCAAATAGCTCTTCTTTATTTTTGAAAAAAGTATAAATCGTTCCTTTTCCTACATTCGCTAACTTCGCTACTTGATCCATCGTTGTTGCTTTATAACCAAACGCTGAAAAAGACTTTGTTGCAGCCTCAATAATAGAACGTTTTCGATCTATTGCCACATCATCACCTCCAAAAATGACCAATTGGATAATATAGTCAATCGGTACATCTTTGATATTACCACACGCTTACATTCTATACAAGTTCTCTTTTTATTATTTCCAGTATAAAAAAATTTCAGTCATTGTATATCATACTTTCCATAGTTTATCAGAAGAAAAGAGAAAAGGAAAAGATGTTCTAGAGATATACATCTTAAGAACACCTTTTTACTATTTCAACATAGAAAGCATAATTTTCTCTAATTCTTCTTTATTTACATTTTTATCGAATACTGCTTCTCCTGGGTTCTCTAAACTATGATTAATAATAACAATTTGATATGCACTATCTTTCCCTTTTGCAGGAACAATCATCTTCATACCTTGTAAATTCCTATCTGAGTTATGAGTCGCATAGAATATTTGATTACCTTCTAATTCGTACTGTTCAATATTTTCTTCTACAACAAATAAAGCATGGAACGGATCTTTACTTTCTCCAAATACTTGTGATTGATAAGTTGTATAGTTTCCTTTTCCGTTTGTATACTCTAATTCAATAATTAACTCAGGTCTTCTCTTAATAAAACAACTTACCTTTTCCTCCTTTAGATCGTAGCCTTCAATTGTGTAAGTTGGCTTCTTAATTTGAAAATCTACATGTTCCTGCGCTTCCTTTACCGTGTAATTTAAAGATTCTTCCACTTTGTCATTAAACGGTTTTGATTGATCATAAAGTGCATATAATTTTTCACGATCAGCTTCTGTTAAACGTTCTTCCCTAAAAAATATTGACTCGTAGTCAGAATCTCTCGGAGCACCTTTTTTCTGTATATTAATAATTTCTTTATACAATTTTATGTACTGTTGAAACTCATCTTTTGTTAAAGCCTTTTCAGCTAAATATAAATAATCTGTCTTATTTTCATACACTCTTGCTGAATACCTATATTCTTTTTTCGCATTTTCTTCTGTACCAAACAGCATATCTACAGCATTTTGGAAAGCATCCTTTGACTGCTCCACTTTATCCTCTTGCTTTTCTTTCCCTTCCGTTGCACGTGCATTGAATAAAAAAAGGGATGCAATAGCAACTATAGCAATCACTCCAAGTAAAGAAAGACGATACGATTTCTTTTGGAATTTTTTAATCATAATGATTCTCCTTTTTAGTGTTCGTTTATTTCTACTTAAATTTGCTAGGCTTGGTACTTGATAGGAATAGTGTTCTAAAAGGGTAATAATTGTATGACCGTATGCAATTTGTTCCTCTTTATCTATAAAAGTAAGTGCATATGCATCACAGGCTAATTCTTGATCTTCTCGCATACAAAAATAGGCGTACCAAAGAATCGGATTGAACCAATTTAATAGGATTAAACTGTACATAATCCAATTTACAGCTACATCGTTTCTCTTAATATGAGCTAACTCATGGTAAAAGACATATTGTAATTGTTGCTCATTTAATACTTTCATATGTTTTTTTGATAGTAATACTTTCGGACGAAAGAAACTAAACACAGTTGGGCTCGCAATCTTTCCCGCTAGACGTAACGAAACTGCCTTCTTCATTTTCATAGACTGCTTACAGCGATTAAACACTGTAATGGCCTGTTCATCTGTAATATCGGGTTGTTTCTTTATGTACGAATATAACCGTCTATTTGTAAGAAACGTGATGGTTGCTAATATGATTACCCCAGCTAGCCAAACATACAAAGCAAGTTTGTATAAAGAAAATGTAGTCTGTTTTTCCAAACTGACTTCTACTTCCGGTTCGCTAGTTTTTGTCACCATTTTAGGATTTGATTCCAATTCCACTTTACGGTCGCTTTCTATGTTCTCTATATTCTCAGTAGCCGGCATATTTTTCGGAATCACTTCCGATACACTAGAACGATAGGAAAGTAATGAGTAAATGCTATAAGAGCTATCTGGCGACCACGGTAAAAGGAGTCTTATCATTAATACGATCCACAGCATATATTGCCACCGGGGGGTTAATTTATTTCTAAATAGAACTTTTATACATAAAATAAATCCAACTAATATGCTAGCCATAAGTGACGTTTCTATAAGCCAATCAAAAAAATGAGGAAGGTATACATTTATAAGCGTGTTTATCATTTTTATCGATCCTTCCTCTTATTCTCCTCTGTCTTCTCATCTAAAATGCGTTTTAATTCATTAATATCTTCTGAAGATAATTTCTCCTCTTTTAAGAAATTAACAAGTAATGGTTTAAACGCTGCACCGCAAAAACGCTTTAGTAAAGATTTCGTTTCCACTTGCAAATAATTATCTTGTGATACTAACGGATAATAGGCATACATTCGCCCTTTATCTTGATGGTAAGAAACGGCTTCCTTTTGTACTAATCGATTAATTAATGTGCGGATTGTTTTTGGTTTCCAGTCCATTGTATCTTCCAGTTCTTCTATAATTTCATTCGCTGTTTGTGGAGAATTCGACCAAAGTACTTTCATAATTTCTAATTCTGCTTCAGATATTTTAGGTAATTGATTTGTCATCGTATGTTTCACTCCTAAGTATTACATTCGTAATCTACAATTAAGATTACAAATGTAATACTTAATTGTCAACCATATTTTAGAAAAAATTAATTCCAGCTAACCTTACTTCACAACAACAAAATTCCTCTTTTTTAAATAATCAAATAAAAAAAACAAGAAAATCTTTACAATTAATAGTAATATAGAAAATAGAAAAGTTTATCAAAACAGTGGAGGCTTTTTCATTCATGATGCGTGCACTTCGTTTAAATATAAAGCAAGCTTTTTGTAGTCGTATTTCTTTCATTATGATGCTTAGTGGATTCGTTCTTATTTGCATTTATCACTATTATTATGTAATTCGTTATTTAGGAGACGCAGCAAATGATCCTATATCAACAGATTTAAAGTGGATTGGATTTCGCGACAATGAAATGGATGTTTATTTATTATTAATGCCAGTTATTGCGAGTTTCCCCTTTAGTACAAGTTACAATTCGGATAAGTCCGATGGTTTTAAACCGTTTGTGAGTAAGGGGATTTCTATATTTCCTTATTCCGTAGCGAAATATATCGTTACGTTTTTTTGCGGAGGATTTCTTTATACACTTCCATTCATCTTATCGTTATTATTTTGCAAATTAACCATTCCAGACGGAACACCTACGGTTGGGTCAGGCATCATAAATGCTGATGGAATGTTCGCAAACCTATATTTTGATGCGCCTCTCACTTACATTACTGTATATATCGGAATTAATTTTTTATTTGCAGGTTTAATGGCCCTTTTAGGACTTGCTGCATCTGTATGGTCACAAAAAGACTATATGGCAATTCTCTTTCCATTTGCAGCCGCCTCCATTCCGTACGTCCTGCTAAATACAATACTTCCTTCAATAGGCGGAGCACCTTTTCATTTATATGATCCGAAACAACCATTGCAAGGCATGTCACCATATATTTTAATGACGCAATGTGCTTTCTTCCTTTTCGTTAGCTTACTTATGTATATACAAGGAGTAAAGCGGGATAGAAAAAAATATAAAAGAAGACTGCAAAAAAGAGAGCGGTGTAGAAAAGCGTTTCAAGTATAATAAAACCCTAATTTCCTTACTATATTGGAAATTAGGGTTTATTTACTATTCACTTACGGTGTACCAGCCAACCCCCATAAAATAACGACCGCTACAAAATAAATCGCTTTAATACCTACAACTAAACATAATGAAACAATTGCATATTTACTTAATTCTCTTCTTGCACCTATTAAAGTGAAAATAACCGCCAAACTAAATGTTATATAAGAAGCTGCTGTATGTATTAAGTTATACGTAATATCTAGATTGCTTGTAAGTCCTGTTATATCAGCTACAAACTGAAGCATGATGATCGTACTAAAAAAAATTGCAAACTGATTCATTACCTTTCCATTTATTTGTAACTGCATTGTTGTCCCCCTTGTTAAAAACTAAATATTCAATCAATTTTATCATTAGATTACAAAAAAAGGAATCATCTCTTTATACTATTCTATAACGATGCAAAAAAAGAACGCTTAGTCACCTAAGCGTTCCCCACTTTAAGAAGCCTTCTTCAAATCAATTTGAGCAAGTACTGGGTCGTGGTCACTTACACGTCCGTGCTCTTTCATTATGTTTGAGTTTAAGTGTACTGGATCTACAATTGTGTGCGGTGCGATGTTGTTTGTTACTAAAATATGATCTAACACTTGCGCATTTCCTTCGTGAATGTACGTGTAACGATTCTCTTTCGGTACTGTGTTTAACATATCTTTTAAGATTGTTCCCTCTAGTGTTTTTAGTGGTTTAGAGAATTCGAAATCGTTCATATCACCTAACACGACAACTGGTGCATTCGTATTCTTTTTCTGAATTCCTTGTACGAAATGATTTACTTCTTGCGCTAACTGAATTCGTTTGTCTTCACTTTTTAATACGAGCGGCTGCACTTTTCCAAATGGCGTTGCATCTCCTATTTTTGAGTTTAAGTGATTTGCAACGACAACAATGTTTTGTCCTTGGAACGTAAATTCTGCCGCTAACGGTTTACGTGTACTTTCAAATAATGGATTTTCGTCTCCAATACGAACGACATTTTTATCAAGTAACTTCGGTACCGTCGCTAATTTCACGCGTGATGGATTATAGAAGAAACCGACGCGAATATTCGCTCCTGGTGCTCCTCCGTCTTGATTATTGTTTGGAGCGATTTCTACATACTCATACTTTGGCCCGCGAATTTCTAGAACTGCATCAATGATACGTTTTGCGCTTAATGACGCATCTGTTGTACCGTCATTAATTGATCCGTTATTATCTTGCATTTCCTCTACACCGATAATATCTGGCATTTTTAAATTGTATTTAATAGAATATGCTAACGCTTTTACCTTTTCATCTGTTGTTTCTTTTTTATTCGCCGAGAAGTTTTCAATGTTATATGTAGCAACTGTTAACTTATCAAGACGAGGCTGAATATTTGCGCCTACTTGCTTAAATCCACCATCCACTACAGATGGTAATTCCGTTATTGGCGAAATGCGGAACGAACCGTAATCATATCCGACTACCCCTGTTATATCTCCAGTGAAAGTATCTCCTACTTTTGCTACATAATCGCGAGGTACTTTTACAGAAAGGCGCTCTGGGTTTAATTGATTTTCATCTAATAGAGGTGTTCCATATTGTGTTACTATTTTATCTCCACCATTTTTTACTGTTACATATAAATTTCCGTTTTTCTGAGGTGTAATGATTTTTGGTGTTGGCATCGTAACACGCATGCCTTCTATACTTTCATAGAAGTCGATTGCATCTTCAGTTGGATCAAATAAACCAAATGCATCATTATCAATAATCTGGTCCGGGATTTTCACACCGTTTTCTCCAAGTATGATCGGTGCTGGTAAAGGTTGATCTTTTGCGACTACAGCAACGCGACTCGCCTTAATTTCTGTCGTCGTTAAGTCTGTTTCAAATCGCTCTGCATATCCTGGTCCAACATATTCTTCTACTACTCCATCAACTTGAATAAGATCTCCTACTGCTACATTCGCATCTTTTTTATATACGTACATACCTTCTGAAGTAGCTGGATCATTATCTGGTTGATTATCTTCTATATAAAAGCCGTTTTTATCAAGCGCTGTGACAACGCCTTCCACATTGTATACTTTCTTCCCGTTGTAAGGAGACATATGTGATTTTCCTTGAATGTCATGAATACGAACCTGTTCATTATTTACGATAATAAATGAAAATGTCGAAATTGCTGAAGAAGTAAGTCCTTCTTTTTCTGCGATTGCTTTCACTACACTATTTTCATTCACTATAATTTGTCCATTATAACGAACACCTTTATTAGTAGGATTAGAGCCATCTAACGTATAGTAGATTGTTGCTCCCTCTGTATTCGTCGTTAATGTTACCGCTGTTCCTTTAGCAACTTCTCCACCGTTCGGTGAAGCTACTACATCGCTAACACGGTTTTGTCCTTCACCTTGAAACTTATAAGCTGTTACTGATTTTAGACCTGGGTTACTAAAATATAATTCAAGAGTCCCAGTCAAAATAACTTTCTTCCCGATATTTTCAGGGTGATCTTTTACATTCACTGCCGTTCTCACATCACCTTTCGGTAACTGAACGGGCATGATTTTGTCTGGATTCGTTTCGTTTGGCGAATCTGCAATTGCTACGTTTGTATCATCAAACTTAGCTGGATCCTTCGTATATTTAGAAGAACTTTGCGTATATCCAACAATATATCCTTCTACTATCCCCTTCGTTTTCCCTTGCTGCTTAAATACTTCAATTGCTTTTTCTACTGACATAGAAGCAGTTTCTTCTGCTTGCGCTAAAGTTCCAGTAAATGAAAGCAATAGCAAGAATGATAAAAAGACACTTAACAATTTCTTCACAGCCATTTTCCTCTCTCTATTTCATATTTTCTCAGCATTTCTATCATAACAAATGATTCGTTATATAGAACTATATTTCGACAAATTTTACAAAAGATTTATTTAATTTACAAGCTTTCAAACTATAATACAAAATAATAATTTTACACCTTCTACAAATACACTCTATAATGTTAGAGAGAGAAAACAGAAAATATCGACATTTAATTGGCATGTAAAATGGATTCATTTGAATAGGAGTGATTGGATGGAAGTGCAAACAGAAACATACCGCGCAGCTATGAATGGAACATTAGAACGTCATTTTTCAGATATGATTGCCGTTATACCAACTAGAATTACAATTGAGCAGTTAAAACAGCGACTAGAAACGATCGCTACTAAAGTTGATGATTTAAAAATTGTTTATAGTGATGAGACAAGCCTTATTGTTGAATTACATATGGGTGAAACAGTCATACCGTATGAACTGCATATTGATGAACCGAACGATCCAGAAGGATATAAAATGTACAATAGACAAGATACTACAATCGTAGATCGTAATTTTGAAGATGCAGCTTTCGGCACTGAAATTTTCACTCGTACGCTATTTGTAGGCGATGTACTGGACTGCTTTTTCCAGCAGTTACAGTTCTTATGGAATCTCGCCCCAGATTTGTTATTTGTAATCGATTCAAGTGCAGCAATGAAAGTGATATCTAGAAGCTATATTGAATATCACGTTGAAAATGAATTATTACCTGACATTCCTGACTTATACGTTATTCATTCCGTTTATGAAGACGATAAAGACGGTAAGCCTACGCAATATTGGTTTCATACACATGGTCTTTTAAGAGCAGGCGTAACTGAAATAGAGTTAATTATTCCAAATCGCATTTCTTCCTACTACGGCATTAGCGATCTCTTTCAAACATTTGCTAATAATGCCGTTGAGAATGGACAAGTCCCTATGAATGAGCCTATCGTTATCGCGCATAGTCAGCAAGGTTCTATACATACAGTCGCTGTTCCGTGGGAAAAAGGATTATCTTATATAGGGCATAAAACGAGTATGGACCAATTATCTTCAATCGAAGATGAGGAAGTGAGTCTACAACCAATAGATTCACAAAATGCATTCTTAGGCGGAATGGATGCCCGAGATGAATACCATCAATCTCCATCCGTTCTCTTATTCAAATTTAATACTTCAGAAGAATATATTGAAAGTTTTTTCAAAGAACACGAGGAAGCTACAGGGCTCATGTTCTATAAAACAAATAGTGAAACCGATCGTATGGCTTACAATGCGAAAAATACTTTTGGGTATTTCAGCAACATTTTTCACATTGAACAATCAAATGAAGATTTTCGTTTCCTTGCTAAGTTTGGTGTCTCCTACGAAGAAGGAAAAAGTGAACATATGTGGTTTGAAATGCAAAACATTACGGAAGATTTCATTCAAGGAATACTCATTAATGAACCATATTTCATAGAAGATATGAGTGAAGGAAATAGTTATCATTTAGATTTTGATAACTTAACAGAATGGGTTATTTATGCAGGAGATGCTGTTATAAAGCCAAATAACTTATATATGTTTATTAGCGAATAAGTATTTTATATAATAAACGAAACGCCTTCAATATGATTGAAGGCGTTTCGTTTATTGTGCGATTAATTCAGCATCTATTACTTTCTCCAAATGAGATAATACACGCTTTGCAGCTTCCTCACCTTGATTAATACAATCTGGAAGTCCAGCACCAGCATAGGAGCTACCTGCCAAGTATATACCAGGCAACTCTTTCTCCATAAATGTTGTGAGCTTTTTCATTCGCTCGTTATGGCCTACTGTATATTGAGGCATCGCTTCTTTCCAGCGGCTTACGATTGTAAACTCTGGATCCTCTGTAATATCCATCGTCTTTCTTAAATCTTCTAGTACGAGCTGAACGAGCTCTTCTTCAGTTTGTTCTACAACCGCTTCATCACCAGCACGTCCAACGTAACAGCGAAGGAGTGTTTTTCCTTCTGGCGTTGTATGTGGCCATTTTTTATGCGTCCACGTACATGCTGTAATGGTGTAATCGCTATTTCGTGATACGACAAATCCTGTACCATTAATATCGCGCTGGATTGCGGACTTTCGGAAAGCAAGTGCGACATTCGCAACGGATGTGGATGGAATATTACGAAAGAAACGAAACTGCTTGTATTGAGCAAACATGGACGGCAATACTTTATGCGAAGTTGCCACTACGATAGCGTCTGCTTCTATTTCTTTTCCGTTACTAAGAGTAATCGTATAACCATCACCCTGTTTTGCAACTTTTTCAATGCGAGTTCCCTTTATTATCGTACCTTCATGCATCTTTGCTTCAAGAGATTCAACGATAGATTCTAAACCTGTTTTCACTGTTTGGAAGATTCCTTTTTTCGGTTCAGCTTTCTCTTCTTTCGGAGCGAGCGTACGCATACCGAGTGAAATGCTGCGATGTTTCTGCTCAATCTGATACATTTGCGGGAATGTTGACATTAAGCTCATTTCATCAATATCCCCTGCATAAATACCCGATAGTAACGGTTCTATTAAGTTTTCAACCACTTCGTTTCCAAGACGATGTCTGAAGAATTGTCCGAGTGATTGGTCAGATACTGGCTTTGACCTTGGCATTAATAGATCAAAACCAGCTCTTAGTTTACCAATTGGGGAGAACAGCCCGGAAAATAGAAACGGCGTAATTTGCGTTGGAATTCCCATCATTGATCCATTCGGCATTTTATGTAATCGATTGTTTACGAGGATAAATGATTGACCGGCTTGATTATTTACAAGTTCATCGCCAAGGCCTAATTCTTTCACTAATCTAGCTGCACTTTCTTTTCGTGCTAAGAAAGAATCCGGTCCGCGCTCAATTGTAAATCCATCTTTTCGAACGGTTTGAATTTTTCCGCCAAGTTTACCCGATGCTTCTATAAGTAATGTATCAATCGGCAAGTTTTTTTCATGAATATTTTTTTGTAAGTTATACATTGCTGTTAATCCAGTAATACCTCCGCCGACGATCACAACTTTTTTCCTCAAGCAGGCTCCCCCTTTCTTCTTACAGTACAGATTCTTTTTTCTTTAATACAACATCTGTTAAACAATCAATAAATGCGTCCGATGCATTTGGCATTTCTGGACGATAATATTTCGCACCAATTTCATCCGTTACAACTTTACACTCAAAGTCGTTGTCATATAAAACTTCTAAATGTTCCGCAACAAATCCAACTGGTGCATATACGAATGAAGTATAACCGTGCTTTTCATTTAGTTCTCTCGTTAAATCTTGTACATCTGGACCAATCCAAGGATCTGGTGTGTTTCCTGCACTTTGCCAGCCTACTGCATAGTTTGCTACTTCAGCTCCGCGCGCGATATAATCCGCTGTTTCATTTAATTGATCTGGATATGGATCGCCCATTGCAATAATTTTCTCTGGTAAGCTATGTGCAGATACGATTAATACTGCTTTTTCACGCTCTGCATCTGACATACCGTTATATATACCTTTCACTGCATCAACCCAGTACTGGATGAATTTCGGCTCTTTATACCAGCTATCAATGCCATGAATTGTTAAGTTTCCAAGTTTCTCAGCTTCTTCTTGTGCTCGTCCAACGTATGATTTCACGCTAAACGTAGAATAATGAGGTGCAAGAACAAGTGCGATTGCATCTTGTATTCCGTCGTTATGCATATCTTTCACTGCATCTTCAATAAACGGTTCAATATGTTTTAAGCCAAGATACATATGGTACTCTACTTCATCTTGTACTTCATTTAAGCGCTTCTCTAACTTCTTAGCTTGCTCTAATGTAATAGTAGCTAAAGGAGAAATACCACCAATTGCACGGTAACGCTCTGTTAAATCTTCCAACATTTCAGGACTTGGCTTTCTTCCTCTGCGAATATGTGTATAGTAACGTTCAATATCTTCTTCTTTATATGGCGTTCCGTATGCCATTACAAGCAAACCAATTTTCTTTTTCATACAGCAATTCTCCTTTACTTCGCTAACTTCCCTTTAGAATATTCATGAATAAATGTAGTTAAACGTTTTAATGTATCTGGATTTACTTCTGGGAACACACCGTGACCTAAGTTAAAGATATAACCCGGCTGTTTCATCCCTTGATCTAAAATACCTTTTACATGTTCTTCAATAACAGACCATGGTGCAAGTAAGAATGAAGGGTCCATATTTCCTTGTACCGCCTTAAGAACGCCGCGTGCACGTGCTTCTTCAATCGGTAAGCGCCAGTCTAAGCCGACTACATCAAGCGGTAAGTCGTGCCACTCATTCACTAAGTGTGCAGCTCCTACGCCGTGCATAATCATCGGTACACCCATCTTACGAACTTCTGCAAAAATACGCTCCATTGCTGGTTTAATAAATACGCGATAATCTGCTACATTTACTGTTCCAACCCAAGAATCGAAAATTTGAACTGCTTTTGCTCCTGCGTTAATTTGCGCTTTTAAATATGTAATAACCATATCTGCTAGCTTATCCATTAAAGCAAACCAAGCTTTTGGCTCTGCATACATGAACGCTTTCGTATTATGGTAGTTACGAGATGGACCGCCTTCAATCATATAGCTCGCTAATGTAAATGGAGCTCCTGAAAAACCGATTAACGGTACGTCTAACATTTCTGTCGTTAATAAACGAATTGTATCTAGTATGTACGGTACATCATCTTCTGGATTGATTTCCCCTAGTTTTTCTACGTCTTGTAAAGAACGGATTGGGTTATCGATAACTGGGCCAATACCTGATTTAATTTCTACATCCACACCAATTGCAGGTAGTGGTGACATAATATCTTTATAAAGAATTGCTGCGTCTACGTTATATTGATCAACCGGCAATTTTGTAACGTAAGCACATAACTCTGGATTGTGTGTAATTTCAAATAAAGAATACTTTTCTTTAATCTTTCTATATTCCGGCTGTGAACGACCTGCTTGACGCATATACCATGCTGGTACATAATCGGTACGTTCCCCCCTACATGCTTTTAAAAATGTCTCATTTATAGTTCTTACCAAGACCCTTGCTCCCTTCCTTACCAATGCTTCGAATACGTTCGATATTTATCTTTTTTTACTATACAGCTTGTAAAAACAAAATGCATAATATTATGTACGTTGTTCATTAAATTGACACAAACATTCGTAAAAACGCTTACTATTTTCACAACATTCTTATTATAACACAGAGAAAAACTATGGTTTAGCTACTTTTGACTTTTCTCCTTCGCGATTCGTTTGTGAATTATATGGTACAACGTAAAAGCTCGGTTTTGAAAATATGTTAACGAACTTTTCCTCATATTCTCCAGCACCATTTACAGTGCTAACATGCGTATGAATTCCGTTCTCCACTCTATAGATTCGGTACATAATTCTGTTATCTGGAAGTGGCGTCCAACTTAATTTTGCTTTAAATAAACCGAAAGGGCTAAATGATAGTTTCATTTTTACATCTTCAATTTTGCGCAGCCGAATCGGAGCACCGATTGTTTCCACACCTTCAGGCTTCATAAACTTCTCTTTATGTTCTACATTAGCCTTCGTTAAAATTTTCTTAAACAATTTTGTCGCAGATGCACTTTCTCCTTGCAACTGATGTTCCTTATCCGTACGGTCATAACCAATCCAAACAGCGCCTACTAAGTTCGGTGTATAGCCGACGAACCACATATCTCTTGCTCCCTTATCGTCATTTGGCAATGAAGTTGTACCCGTTTTTCCAGCTAGCGCACCGTTATATACACCTGCTCTCGCTGTCCCCTCCTTCACAACTCCTTCTAACATTTTCGTCATATACCATGCTGTCTGCTTCGAGAAGATTTTCGTCTCTACTTTTGGAGATTCCCCAATGACTGCACCGTGTCTATTTAATACTTTATCAATAACGTGCGGCTCGATAATATTTCCATTTGCTAAAAATGAACGATACATTTTTACAAGATCAAATGTTGAAACGCCATTTTTCAATCCGCCAAGCGCTGTACTTAAACCAGCATCTGCAATATGGACATTTCCTTTTTCTAAATATTGCTTTCCTTCTTCTACCCCTAACTCATTTAATAAAGACACTGCCGGTACGTTTGCCGACTCTAAAATCGCATCATACATCGTCATTTCTTTTGAATACTCATGATTATAATTTCGAGGTTCATACCCTTCAAAAGAATTTCTTTCATTCGTTAATAAAGAATACGGATTATACTTTTTCGTTTCTAGTGCTGGTGCATAAACGATAAGTGGTTTTAAAACAGATCCGGGCTGCCTTTTGGCAAAAACACGATTAAATCCTCTCGGGACGTACTTTCTTCCCCCAATCGCGGCTTTAATCCCTCCCGTACGATTATCCATTAATAAAAATGCACCTTGTGCCCCTTCTTCTTTCCCAGGAAAATTCCTTGCATCTTGAAACTGGTTATACGCTACCTTTTGAATTTTTTCATCCATAGGTACGACAAACGTATATCCTCCGCGAAGTACTTCTTGATGAGACAATCCGTATAAACGAGCTGCTTCATCTATGACCATATCAATATACGGCATATATGCGAGCTCATTTTCGTCTAAGTTTTTATATAAAGCAATCGTCTTTCCTTGATAACGTACGCTATCTTCGGCAGTCAAATAGCCTTGTTTATGCATAAGTGACAATACTAGATCGCGGCGTTCCTTACTCTTCTCTGCAGAATAGTACGGTGAATATCCGTTTGGTGACTTCGGAAGGCCTGCAAGCATTGCCCCTTCCTCTACTGTTAAATCCTCAACATTTTTATTAAAATATAACTTTGCTGCTGCTTGAATACCGTAAGCCCCATGACCAAAATAAATATGGTTCATATACATTTCAAGAATTTGTTGCTTCGTATATTTTTGCTCTAATTGAAGAGAAATTGCGACTTCCTTCAATTTGCGCGTAAATGTTTTTTCACGAGTTAAAAAGACGTTTTTAGCGAGTTGCTGCGTAATGGTACTACCGCCCTCTACCTTTTCTCCAGCTAACGTATCTTTATAAAGAGCACGGAATATAGAGGGATAATCAATTCCTTGATGCTCATAAAAACGAGAATCTTCCACCGCAACAAATGCCTGTTGCACATACTTCGGAATTTGCTCGATCGGTACGAGCTCTCTATTTTCTACGTATAATTTCGTAATTTCTTTCCCTTTCTGGTCAACGATACGTGATGAAGAGTGGAAAACGAGCTGCTTTTCATCCATCATATAGCCACCAGCTAACACGATAAGTTTATAGAGTACAATCGCTACTACGAACGTTGCGACGCCGCCTAATAAAGTCCACTTTACTTTCTTCATACATCGTCCTTCTTTCCAAATGATGGTACATTTATTATTTGAAAAAGAAGTATCTTTATGTATATTATCTTCGAAGTTTTTTAAGAGAGTTGATATAATAGAAACAAACTATTAAGGGGGAATTAAAATGAAGGCTATTATTTCATATGAAACACCTCTAGAACAAGCACATTTCACTGCAAAAAATGATGAAAAAAATATGTTTTATAAAGAAAATACAGAAGAATCTGTAGAAGGCTCACTTAAGTATGACGTACTAGATGCTGTCGGTGAATTTAAAGGACAACCTGGCTATATCGTTTGTAACAACATTTCTGTCACAGACGAAGGTCGCCCTGTATTTGAAAACCGCTTTAAAAACCGCGCAGGCCTTATCGAAAACGAACCAGGATTCCAAGCGATCCGTGTTCTACGCCCATTAAGTAACGATACATATGTTATCTTAACGATGTGGGAAACAGAGCAAAACTTTAAAGACTGGACAGAATCACGTTCATTCGAAAACGCTCATAAAAAACGTCCCACGCAAGCAGAAGGACAAGCTCCGGCACATCCACATGCGGAACAGCAAAAGAGTATTTTCTCACGTCCATCTTTTGTGACTACTTTTAATGTGTTAGTTTAATTTTTTGGAGTTTGGAGTTCTCGGTATGTGAAATTATATCGGCGATTCTTCGAATATATCAGCGCAACTCGAATTATATCGGCGATTTTTCGAATATATCGGCGTAACTCGAATTATATCAGCGATTCTTCGAATATATCGACTTATCGACAAATCATGACATAAAAAGGAAACACCATTACACACCGGTGTTTCCTTTTTCTTTGTACCAATTATATATACGAAGTGAATCTTTTTTTCTCATATGCTTTACTTCATAACCCCGCCCCGCTACCGCTACAAGAGTTGTACATAATTCATCCTTTCTTTGAAAATACGATTGATTATAACCTACTGCTTGAACATGTCTTCTTCGCATTATTCCTGTATATTTCGAAAAATCACGATATACAACCGTTAGTTGATTTTCTCTTAATTCATAACCGCCGCTTTTATATCTAGCATACGCAAGTAACGAAAATACGATAAATAACGGTAAAATAACAAACAATGCAATATATTGTTTTAAATATATACTAACGCTGGCAATTAGAACTGTTAGTATGATACTTATTAACCAGCCCATAATGAAATAACGACGCAACGCTGTTTTTGGTAAGTGAACGATCTCCGCTTCAATTTCATAAGGTAACTCTAAATATGTGAGCAGTTGCCGTACATCTTTTTTCTTCATAAACGGATGCAGCATCACTTCATTACTTGCTGCTCCAATACTGTGAATTGCTTCCACTTCAACAGCGCAATAACCAAATGGCTGGCGAAGCATACATTCTTTTACAGTAATCGCTTGAATTCGGTGCAATTTTAAGACAAACTCTTTCTTTTCAAATAAACCTTGAACGATACGAATTTCTTCCCCTTTTCGCTCAATTTTAAAGTTTGCATATTTCAACACATATCCAGCCGTGGAAATAATCCATGAAATTGCCATTAAAATTAATGCTATTACAATTAGTTTATAAACACCGTTTCCCATCACATACGCTTCTACTTTACTTGTGAATCCTTCAGGAAGAATAAAATCAAACTTTGTGTAAAGAAGTACTAGTCCAGAAAACACTAGTCCGAACCGACCAGAGGTAATCGCTGCTGCTAAAACCTCTTTCGCTGTTAACTGATAAACCGTCTTGCTTTCTTCCTCTTCTATTTCTTCTTTTACAGTAGTTTCTTTCTTATGTAATAAAGCGATTAAATGTTTTGCCTCGTCTTCTTTAATACCAGCCAACATCACTTCTGGTTCACTACCACCACCCGCTACTTCTATATTTAACTTCATAAGTCCAAGCATCTGATAAATAACGTTAGAAGACGTACTAACATTTTGCACACGTTCTTTATTTAAATAACTTTCCTTCTTTACAAAAACACCGTGCTTTATATGTAAAATATTATTCTCAATCCAGTACACTTTAAAATACCATTTAATTGCTGAAAAAATAGCCATGATGAATAAAACAACCAGAAGAAAAAGATAAAATAAATACCAAGGTTCCACTTGTTCATCAGGTTTAAATAAAACAAGAATAATAAGTGGCAACAAACTCGCAACCCTAATACCTAACAATATCGTAATCGGATGTTGCCTCTTATACATCCTCATCACTCACTTTCGCAAGTTCTCCAATTTGTCTTTTCAGCTGTTCTGCTTCTTCTTTCGTTAAACCTGGGATACTATGGGAAGTTGCGGCTGTTGAAATATGTAATTCTGCTAAATTATACTTTCTCATGATTGGCCCTTGCTCAATCGTTACGTGCTGCACACGGATCATCGGAATAAGTACGCGTTTTACAACGAACATTCCCTTTTGAATCTCAATCTCTTCTTCATTTAATCTGTAACTATAATAGCGCTGACGTAAATTTGGAAACATAAAATAATCAAGTGGAATAAATATAATGGCTCCTGTTACTAATAGTCCAAACAACCAGCCCCACCAGTTAAAATTAATCATAAAAAAGAAATACGCAATTACGACTGTTAGTATAACTGCCGCCCCAATTAAAGCGTGAATTCGCCACACTTTCAGCATATTAGAATGAATCTCTCTTTCTAACGGCTGCATCTCATCACTCCAATTCTATGAATTTATTACTTATATATTATCAAAAAATATGAATCAAAAGCATATTAAAGAAACACATACCTCAGTTTTGAAAATTATATATTATAAATATGAATTATTTTGAACTAAAATAAACCTTACATAATTCATGCAAGGTTTATCGTTTTATGCACAATATATTTCATTATTGTTGAGATATACTAGCATCGCTTTCAATTTGATTTTCTTTTTGGCTCAGTTTTTTATCTTTAGATTTTTTTAATGTTAAAGTCATGCCAATAAAAATAAAAAGAATTCCTGTTATTTGCATTAAAGTTGGACGGAATCCAGTAAGTACAGTATCTAATAATATTGCCACTGCCGGATCTAAAAAAACTAATATTGAGATTGTTTTTGTAGATAAATAACGTAGACTATCAAAAAACAGATAATATACTATCCCTGTGTGAATAAAACCAGTAGCTATAATATATGTCCAATTACTTTGAGTGAGGCCACTAAAAGCATCTAAATCTATAAATGGTATTAAAAGAAATATCCCCAAGAATGTTTGTAAAAATGTCATTGCATACGCACTCATTTTGTTAATCCCTTTACCAAATAAAGTTGTAAATGCATAAAAGAGAGCTGCAAGAAATCCCCATATCATACCTGAAGACATTAATGAGCCGACAGAGAAGCTTCCATCGATACCAGCAATTAATAAAGCTCCTGCAAAACACACAACTATTGAAATGATAGATATTAATGTTAATTTTTCTTTAAAGACGATACTTCCAATTAACAGTACAATTACTGGTGCAAGATGATAAACTGAGATAGCAATTGTAACTGACATATTTTCAAAGGCTTTAAATAAGAAAACCCAATTAAATACTAAGAAAAAGCCACATATTAAAACTTGAATAACTTCTTTTCGTTCCCATTTATCTTGTTTATATTGCCCTGTAAGCAACCAGCATACACTTAAAAATATTGTCGCAAAAATACACCTTACAAACACTAATTCAAACGAAGGTAAGTTTGTTTGAACCGAAAAAAATCCAACTGATCCAAAGATAACCATTGACGCTATCATCTTTAAGGCCGGTACCGTTTTCTCTTGCTTAAAACTTTTTTGAAGCAAATTAATCCCCCTCCAATAAAAACTCGGTTTATAGTGAGAAAAACACCAGCCTAAAAAAGGACAGGTGCTTTTCCTCAAAAACACTCAATTATAAATTTTTCCCAGCAGTCCAACCACCATCAATTACAAAATTAGAACCAGTAATAAAGCGGGCCTGATCAGAAATCAAGTACTCAATACATGAAACAATATCCTGCGGCAACCCCCAAGTATCTAAAGATTGATTACTTTTTATCATAGACATCAAGGCTTTATTACTAAAGTATTCTTCTGTAAGTTCAGTTCTAATAACACCAGGAGAAATGCTATTTACCCTTATATTTTGCTTCCCAAATTCCATAGCCATCTGTTTAGTTAATCCGATTAAAGCATGCTTTGATGCAACATAAGCAGCTCGCTCTGGTTCAGCCATTAATCCAGAAACCGATGCTATATTCACAATACAACCTTTTATTTTCGATTCACACCATCGCTTCGCTACTTCCCTAGAAAGGATAAATGGGGCTACTAAATTTACATCAATTACTTTTTTAAACATATCATCGGATAAATGTAAAACAGGTGTTATCTCTCGAATACCAGCTGCATTTATTAATATATCAGGAGAAAGCTTTTCTAAATCTAATTGAGTAAAAAGATTATGAATCGCTTCGCTATTACTTAAATCAATTTGCACTACTTTCAAAGGCATATCTGTTTTCATATAATCTATTAAATTATTATTATTAATATCAAGCGCTATTACATGAAATGATTTTTCTAAAAAGTATTTTATACAAGCATAACCTATACCGCTATTGGCTCCAGAAATCATAATTATTTTATTCTCTCTCATTTTGTCTCCTTATAAGAAAATGTTACTAATAAAATATCGCGAAAAGCCTCCGTACTACATTCTGTTCCAAGTGGCGTTACGGCATGGAAGACCTTTTGTCCAAATACTAAAGTTTCTAAAGGCTCCTTCAAACTTATAAACTGATTAATTTCCCGAGGAGAATTAGCTATTAAATTATCTCCGCCAATAGCTGTATTACTTAAATTCATAAGGTGTAAAAACACTACTGGTTCATCATCTTTATGTAACCAAATAGGTGAACTAAAAGATGGTCTTTCTTTAGTAGCTTTATATCTTACTTGATGTAAACCTATAATTAAGTCTTTACTTGTATCTATTATATTTGTTTTAAATGCAAATTCAGTATCGAAACGCACGATATTTTGAATTAAAGGATTACATAAAAAGCTATCATTTATGCTATTGAACTGTCTAACTTTCCCGCCATCGTCATAGTTATATTCTTTAGATTGGAAGTAATCATTACTATTATCTAAAATATAATCTGGTGAATCAACATACTTTATATACCTTGAATAAGATCTAGCACGGCATTCACCGTACGCATCATCTTCCAAATTATAATAATCTAACTGTGCTTGTGTTAATAAACGATGATTCTCTTCCTCTTGTAAAAAGATTTCATTTGAGATTTCAAGGAATCCTTTAGATTCAAATTCATGTACCTTTTCTTCTATGCTAAAGCCACTCATTTTACTAAGAACAAACGTCATTATAAAAACCTCCACACTATTGTATTTTTCTATCTCACCCTATGTTAGAAATGCAATAAGTAACCGAGATTCTTGCTTAATAAAATTTAAAATTATGATATTCAATTAATACACCAAATGAAATATACGTAATTCATTAAAATTATTTATTAAGCAATATTATATATCCTTCCGGGTATTTTTTCTAATTATCTGAAGATTTATCAACATTAGTCTTAATATTCAAAAATAAAGAAATAGATTTTTCAGAAAGATAAAACTGCGTGTATTGCAATTATTTATGTATATAACTTTTTTTAAAATTATATTTGAAATATAGCTAGTTTTTTATAAATTTTTTGATATAATTACATACGGGAAAAGGGAAGAATTTTGTCTTCCCTTGTGTTTTTATTTGCATCTAGTACTTTTGCTAGATGCCTTTTTTTATGCTAAAAAAGGTATCCTCAAATACTTTGAGGATACCTTTTCACCTTTATTATCTCTGCTGTTTTCTACCTAATACGAGTAATCCAAAACTCATCATTACAAGAAGTGCTCCCATATATGGTTCCACAGGCATTTTCTGCCCTGTCTTCGGTAATTCTTTTTCAGGTTTTTCTGGATTTTGTGTTCCAGGTTTCTCTGGATCTGGTGTTCCAGGATTTTCTGAATTCGGGGTTCCAGGTTTCTCTGAATTTGGGGTTCCAGGATTTTCTGGATTCGGTGTTCCAGGATTTTCTGGATCTGGTGTTCCAGGATTTTCTGGATTGGTGTTCCAGGATTTTCTGGATCTGGTGTTCCAGGATTTTCTGGATCTGGTGTTCCAGGATTTTCTGGATCTGGTGTTTCTGGATCTGGTGGTGCTAAATGATTCAATTTGTTTAATACTTCTAATTGAACTGCATTTATCATTCCATTTGTAATTTCAAATGGAATTGGATTAGTTAATTTTTCATATCCTTTTGGTGCTTCTACTTCTACTAGTGTGTAGTTACCTACAGATAGATCTGCGATTTTTGCCTTTCCATCTTTATCTGTTGTTACTTTCACTACTACTTTTCCCTTTTCATCATGAACTTCAAACACAGCTCCTGATAAGACTTCCTTGCTTTCAGCAGCCATTTTTGTAATTTCTACTGAACCTTTGTCTAACTGTTCATTCTCTACTTTCAATGATAAGACTTTCGTCATACCTTTTTTGATTTCGAATGAAACTGGCTTTTCTAGTGGTTTGTAGCCTGCTGGTGTTTCTACTTCTACTAACTCATACTTTCCAATAGATAAATCTGAAACGTCTGCTTTTCCTTCTTTATCCGTTGTTACTTTCGCAACTACTTTGCCTTTTGAGTCACGTACTTCAAATACAACATTTTCTAATGGTGCTTTACTGTCTTTATCTATTTTTGTGATTTCTACATTCCCCGTATCTACCATTTCATTTTCTACAGTGAACGCTAAAGATTTTGTCATACCTTTTGTAATTTCAAATAGTACAGGCTTTTCTAATTTTTTGTAGCCTGGTAAACTCTCTACTTCTACTAGCTTGTACTTTCCTACTGATAAATCTGCAACTATTGCTTTTCCAGCTTTATCTGTCGTTACTTTCGTTACTACTTTGCCTTTGTCGTCTTGTACTTCAAAGACTACACCTGCTAACGGTGCCTTATTATCTTTATCTATTTTTGTAATTTCTACATTTCCCGTATCTACCATTTCATTTTCTATTTTTAATGATAGAACTTCTGTCATACCCTTTTTAATTTCAAACGATACTGGTTCTGTTAATTTTTTGTAGCCTGGTAAGCTTTCTTTCTCTACTAATTTGTACTTTCCTACAGATAAGTCTGAGATTTTTGCTTTACCATTTTTATCTGTTTTTACTTCCGTTACTACTTTATCTTGTTCGTCCTGTACTTCGAAAACTACGCCTTCTAATACTTTTTGACTATCTTTATCTACTTTTGTAATTTCTACTGAACCTTTGTCTAACTGTTCATTCTCTACTTTTAATGATAGAACTTCTGTCATACCCTTTTTAATTTCGAATGATACTGGTTCTGTTAATTTTTTGTAACCTGGTAAACTTTCTTTTTCTATTAATTTGTACTTTCCTACAGATAAGTCTGAGATTTTTGCTTTTCCTTCTTTATCTGTTTTTACTTCCGTTACTACTTTACCTTGTTCGTCTTGTACTTCGAAGACTACGCCTTCTAATACTTTTTGACTATCTTTATCTACTTTTGTGATTTCTACTGAGCCTTTGTCTACTAGTTCATTCTCTACTTTTAGTGATAAGAATTCTGTCATACCTTTTTCGATTTCGAATGATACTGGTTTCGCTAGTTTTTTATATCCTGGTAAGCTTTCTACCTCTACTAGCTTATATTTTCCTACTGATAAATCTGAAATTGTTGTTTTTCCTTCTTTATCTGTTGTTACTTTCGTTACTACTTTATCTTTTTCATCTTGCACTTCGAATGTTACGCCCGCTAATACTGCGCCACTTTCTTTGGCCACTTTTGTAATCTCTACTGAACCTTTGTCTAACTGTTCGTTCTCTACTTTCAATGATAAAACTTTCGTCATACCTTTTTTAATTTCAAACGATACTGGTTCTGTTAATTGTTTGTAGCCTGGTAAGCTTTCTTTTTCTACTAATTTATACTTTCCTACTGATAAATCTGAAATTGTTGCTTTTCCTTCTTTATCTGTCGTTACTTCTGTTACTACTTTGCCTTGTTCGTCTTGTACTTCGAAGACTACACCTGCTAATACTTTTTGACTATCTTTATCTACTTTTGTGATTTCTACATTTCCCTTGTCTAACATTTCATTTTCTACTGTTAAAGCAAGAGATTTTGTCATGCCTTTTTCAATTTGGAAAGTAATCGGATCTACTAATTGTTTATATCCTTTTGGTGCTTTTACTTCTACTAACTTGTATGTGCCAACTGATAAATTAGTAGCTTGTGCTTGTCCTTTTTTATCTGTCGTTATTTTAGCGACTACTTGTCCTGCTTCATCTTGAATTTCAAAGACTGCATCAGCTAAAGCATCTTTCGTTTCTTTGTCTACTTTTGTAATTTCTACATTTCCTGTATCCACTAATTCATTTTCTACTGTTAGCTTTAGCGCTGTTACTCTACCCTTTTCAATTTCGAATGAAATTGGCTTTTCTAGTGGTTTGTATCCTGCCGGTGTTTCTACTTCTACCAACTCATACTTCCCGGTAGATAAATCTGAAACGTTTGCTTTTCCTTCTTTATCCGTTTTTACTTTCGCAACTACTTTTCCTTTTAAATCACGTACTTCAAATACAACATTTTCTAATGGAGCTTTACTATCTTTATCTATTTTTGTTATCTCTACATTCCCTGTATCCACCATTTCATTTTCTACTTTTAATGATAGGACTTCGGTCATGCCTTTTTTTATTTCAAATGATATTGGTTTTTCTAACTTTTTATAACCAGGTAAACTTTCTACCTCTACTAATTCATACTTTCCTACAGGTAAATCTGAAACATTTGCTTTTCCATCTTTATCTGTCGTTACTTTTGTAACTTCATTACCCTTTTCATCTTGGACGATGAATGTTACTCCCGCTAACGGTGCTTTATTATCTTTATCTATCTTTGTAATTTCTATATTTCCCGTATCTACCATTTCATTTTCTATTTTTAATGATAGAACTTCGGTCATGCCTTTTTTTATTTCAAATGATACTGGATCTGTTAGTTTCTTATAGCCTGGTAAACTTTCTTTCTCTACTAATTTGTACTTTCCTACTGATAGATCTGAGATTTTTGCTTTACCATCTTTATCTGTTTTTACTTCCTTTACTACTGTTCCAGCTTCATCTTGCACTTCAAAGACTACGCCTTTTAATACTTTTTTGCTGTCTTTATCTACTTTTGTAATTTCTACTGAACCTTTATCTAACTGTTCATTTTCTACTTTCAACGATAGGACCGTTGTCATACCTTTTGTAATTTCGAATGATACTGAATCTGTTAGCTTTTTGTAGCCTGGTAAACTTTTCGTCTCTACTAATTTGTACTTCCCTACTAATAAATCAGAGATTTTTGCTTTACCATCTTTATCTGTTTTTACTTCTGTTACTACTTTGCCTTGCTCATCTTGCACTTCGAAGACTACGCCTTCTAATACTTTTTGACTATCTTTATCTATTTTTGTAATTTCTACTGAGCCTTTGTCTAACTGCTCATTTTCTACTTTTATTGCTAAAGCTTTTGTCATACCTTTTTTTATTTCAAATGGTACTGGTTCTGTTAGCTTTTTATAACCCGGTAAGCTTTTCGTCTCTACTAATTTGTACTTCCCTACTAATAAATCAGAGATTTTTGCTTTACCATCTTTATCTGTTTTTACTTCTGTTACTACTTTGCCTTGCTCATCTTGCACTTCGAAGACTACGCCTTCTAATACTTTTTGACTATCTTTATCTATTTTTGTAATTTCTACTGAGCCTTTGTCTAACTGCTCATTTTCTACTTTTATTGCTAAAGCTTTTGTCATACCTTTTTTTATTTCAAATGGTACTGGTTCTGTTAGCTTTTTATAACCCGGTAAGCTTTTCGTCTCTACTAATTTGTACTTTCCTACTGATAAATCTGAAACGTTTGCTTTTCCATCTTTATCTGTTACTACTTTTCTTACTACTCCATCTTTCTCATCTTGGACTTCAAATTCGACACTCGCTAATACTGCCCCGTTTTCTTTGTCCACTTTTGTAATTTCTATATTACCTTTGTCTATCATTGCATTTTCCACTTGTATTGGAAATATGCCGTCCCCTGTTACATTTACTTCGAACTCTATTTCTTTTAATTGGTAGCCTTCAGGCGCTTTCGTTTCTTTTAAAATATATTTTCCTAGTGCTAACGGTTTAGAAGTTGCCTTACCATCTTTATCTGTAACAATATGTTCGACTACTACACCGTCTTTTACTATATCAAACTCTGCATTTGCTAATGGTTTTTCACCATTTTCCGAATCAATTTTCTTTACTTCAATTTGACCCTTTTGCATAGTATTTTTAATTTCAATTGTTTTTGTTTCTCCAGCTTGAAGTGTAACCTCTACTGGGCTTGTTAATTTTTGATATCCTTCTGGTGCTACTGTTTCATAAACTTTATACGTCCCAGGAGCTAAAGTTTGAGGTACTGAAAAACCTTTTTCGTCCGTTTTCAGTTTTGCAACAACTTCATTTGCACTATTTCGAACTTCAAATTCGGCACCTTTTAACCCTTTGTTCGGATTCTCAGAATCTATTTTATGAATCGATACTGTACCATCTTTTGGAGCTTCAGGCGGCGTAATAGTTACTTCTTTTGATGTTAATGTTTTATCATCAAAATGTAATTCCGCTTTATTAGGAATCTTCTTATCTACGTAAGAAGATAAGTCTGCATCATTTTTAATTTTCGCCTTGATACTGAGATTAATTATCTGGTCTTCATATGACTTATAGTCAAAATTCTCACCAAACGTAAATGTTACTTCACTTCTTTGTTTATCTATATTTAACGTTCCTTTAGATGTAATATCTTGGCCATTTTGATCATACACTTTTGCCTCTAATACTTCTAAAACATCTTCTAAATCATCACTAATTACCATTGATGTGTATTTAAGAGGATCTTTTGGTATATGTGTACCAACTTGGTATTGAATAACTTGATCCATTTGTGTTAGCTGCTCATTCTCTACAAGCTTGCCATTCTCATCAACTATATTTTTTTCAATACTAGGTGGATTATCGTCACCTGAACCGGATCCTCCCCCACCACTTACAAATACTTGTCCTACTTTTTCTTCAGTTACAATATTTTTACCTTCTAATTTCACAGTATTTTTATGAGGCTTTGCAGCAGGATTTGTAACCTTTGTTTTATATCTTAAAATATAGCCTTTTGAACTGTCTGGAAATTCAATTGTAAATCCAGTCTTTGTTGCATTAATTTTAATGTTAGATAAATCTGCTGGCTTAATATTTGTTGGTGCATAACCATCTTCAAATACAGCCTCTTCTAATACTACGCTGTCTGTAATTAACTCATGTCCAGGTCCTAATGTATCTGTTAATTTAAGATCTTGCATTTCTGTTCCAGTTGCATTTACATATACAAGCCAATCAGCAATTGAAGGATCTTCTTGATTATAAGAACCCCATTTCAATAAATTTTCCGTATTGGGCTGTGGCTTCGGTCTCTCTGTCGTATTATTTACACTTACTTCTTTATTGACGATTTGACCATCAACGTTAAATTCTAATGGAATTTCTTTAACACCATCATATGCTTCTAGACCAAAGTAGAATTCTACGAATAAAGAACCTTTAATGTTATTCTTTCCTTCTACGTAATCACCCATAGTACATGTTAATAAACCCTTTTTCATCTCACATGTACCAACTGTTTTTCCTTCAGCATCTTTTAAGGGAAAACTCATATTCATAAGGTCTTTTCGAAACTCTTTTGGCATATCAATTGTGAACTGATCTCCACTTTTTATTTTTTCTTTAGCTGACCACTTCACTTCTACTTTCATTCCATCTGAGGCTTGATACGGTTCAGATGTCGTGCCATCAGTACGGGAAATATTAATTTCGTCCACTGGACTTTTCATCACAGCAGCTTGAATAACTGGAGCCCATACATTCAGCACTGAAAATAATACTAGAAAAACTAATGAAACCATTGAAATGTGCCTTTTAGTACTTTTCATTTGCATAGTTCCCTCCTAAATTTTTATATTTATATAACAAAAAAAGATCGTCCGGTTGCATCAAAAATGTGCAACCAGACGATCTTAGTAACCAATATGTATTACCGTAGACTCTAAGCTTTGCGGCCTATCCTTTCGAATAGTGTGCTAAAAATATCTTTTATTCTTTTTTTGTTTCATTTTCCTCTTAAACCAAATATTACTATACCGTCTGGACGGTTATAATTCAATACTCTATAAAATTGTTCTATTTTTCTAATAAAAAAAACAATTCACCACTACATTAAAGAAGCAATGGTGAATTATTTTAAAATTATATAGTTCGTATATTCTATTTATATGAATTACTAATAAGAGCTTGAATCACTTTTTCTCTTAACTCTGGCCTTAGTCTTCCAACCCCTAAATATTCCGAATACCATAATCCATCTGCTGCTAATCTAATAATTGTTGCACACACTGAATCTATCTCATCATTTTCTATATTCTTTTGCAGTTGCTGAAATGATTGTTGTAACGGCTCAAGTAATTCAGGTTTTAACATGAGTGCTGCCATCATACTGCTAGACAACTCTTCTGTTCTTCTCTCATTACTTAATCTTTCCTCTACAAAAGAGCGAACCCATCTCCCTTTCCTCTCTGAGTCTTCCGCTACTTTATTGTAAATGGCCCCTTCATAATCCTCTACCCCTCTGACTATCATACCTTCTATTAAAGCTTCTTTATTTGAAAAGTGATACAATAATCCACCTTTACTTAAACCCGCCTCTTTTGCCACTGCTTCTAAGGTTAATTTAGCAACCCCTTTACATTGTACAATTTGAGAAGCAGCTGCTAAAATCTTTTGCCGCGTTATGCTTATACTCATTCCTTTTTAAAACCCCATTTCTACTAAATTTATATAAATACGAATCTTATTTTTAATATTGTTGATTACTACTAAGTATTTTCTTTATACAACAAAAGCTGCATTACCTTTGAATTTTTAGTTACTTATTCTATTAAAAATTTCCATATCATTCAATATGATAACATTAAATACACAAAGTTGACTATACATCTATACTTTTGTATTTATTGAAAATATATCCATTAATAAAATTTACCGATTTAGTCCTTCTTATTACTTTAAGACGGCAGTAATTCTTTCAGCACTAAATAAAAAATGTTATTACCCCCATTGAATTGAGTAATAACATTTTACTTAACAAATTGGCTGCCAACTAGCATCCTTCACTAGTCGGTTTTCTAACTGATCCAATAAAACATTCCTCGCAAGCACCATATGCAATAAAATTTTTCTGTGCTTGCCTTAACGAGACTTCATTTGCCCCACCTTCATAGTCATGATTTTCAAATTGAACCGGATCATCTTCCCAATAACATATATTACAAATTTCATATGTACCTGGTGGTTCTTCTTCTAATGTTTTACCCCGCATTAACGGGCAGTAAAACTCCCACCTCAAAATTCAGCTAGAACAAAGGAGTTAGGCGGGGCGGGCTGCCCATAAATGCCCGATTGGTGAGAACTAATAATTAGTAGGGAATGAACAAAATCCCCACTGATTAAAGTTTCACTTTATATCCGCAACATAGATAAGTATATTTCATTTCTGTTACTCCTTTTATTTTTCCTAAAAAGAATTATACCTATTTATTAGACGAATTCCTCAAAAAAGAAAACCACCTATCCCCTAAAGAATATAGGGAACAGGTGGTTTATATGTTTTATTAGAAAGTAGTGCTCACTTTTTTATAATATTCTTTTGAAATCTCTTCATAAAATGCTGCCGATGTCGAGTAGAAATAAGGTACTAACCATAAGAAACCAATTCCTACAGTAAGAATACTTAAAATGAACCACCCTAAGAAACTTAAGCATAGTAAAAAGTAATCCATTTTATGTCCATTCATCATATGACGACTCTCAGTAATCGCTTGATTCGCTGTATATTCTGGATGATCATTCAAAATAAAATATGTCATAGAATAAGAAAATGATTTAATAATACCTGGGATAATAAGAAGTAATGTCCATAGAGTCAAGTATACATACATTAGTAAATATGTTAAAAACGACTTCATCAACTTACTTCCATCGCTAAACCATCTAAATATATGACCAATGCTAGCATCAGTCCCACGAATTGCATTTAAAACAAGATAATAGGCACCTATTGTTAATGGACCTATAACAAGCATTACAATAATACTTACTGTAAATGAATCACTTGCTTCTTCCCAACCCCAAAATATCGAGAAAATACCTGTTGTTAGCATTTCAACAACGCCAATAAGGATTCCAATTAATAAGGTTGCCCCTACCGCTAATCCCCATCTTCCTTTTAATGCATCAAGTGCTTCTCTTTTCAACTGACTTATCATATATAACCTCCTAATACTATTTCCATTTTATTATACCATTTATATCAAAAATCCCACATATTTTCCTAAAACAGAAGCATATTACCTTTTTTCATACGTATTGGTACATGTGTGCTGTAGTTGTACTGATATATGGATTAAACCACTCTTTTCCCTATAACCAGAGAAAGCTTGCCCTTCATAATAGGCAAGCTCTCTCTGGTTATTTCTCATTTATTTTCTTCTTATACCAATCCTGCATTCTCTCCGCATCTTCTACTCTCGTATGCTCTATTTTGTAACTAGATGATGCACTCGAAAACTTATACGTACATAAATCCGCACGGCGCTGGAAATATGATTGTGTCTTCTCCATTGATTGGACGTGTCTTCTTCTAATAAGTCCTGTATATTTTCCGACGCTACGATAGACAAGTGTAATTTGTTCTCCGTTAACACTGTAACCATTTGTTTTAAATGTTGCGTAGCCAAGTGTAAAGATAAGGATTGCGAGCGGTAGTAATGCCCACATGATGTAATACTTTTCAAAGTATATGCTTATTCCAGTAAGCGGGATTGCGAGCATAGCGAAAAAGATTAAACTATCAATGAGATAGCGGCGTAATGCTGCTTTTGGTAATGAAATAATATTTGTATCCAGTTCGTATGGTAGTTGTAAATGCGCCAGTAACTGTTGTACTCGATCTTTTCGAATGATTGGATGCAGTGTAACTTTTTCTTTTTCATCATCCGTTCCCTTACTTTGAATCACTTCTACTTGCACAGCACAATAGCCGAATGGCTGACGTAAAATACTTTCTTTTATGGTAATACCTTGAATACGGTGCAATTTTAGTACGAGTTCTTTTTTCTCAAGTAATCCTTGCGAAATGCGGACTTCATCATTTCTTCGATTCACTGTGAAATCTCCATGTTTTAGCGCATAACCGATTGTAGATATAATCCACGAAAGGACGAGCAAAATAGCTACCATGAAAATCCAGCCATATATATCATACTCCATTACATATGACTTTACGCTATTCTCTATCCATTTCGGAATGTACTCCTGTACTTGGTGATACACGAAAAAGATTAACGAGAATAATAGTCCAAACTGCCCCGATGTAACAGAGGCTAGTAAAATTTCTTTCCAAGTCAATTTATATTCTGTCGTTTGTTTTTCTTCTGTAACGATTTCTTTTTCTACTTCATGTTCCGTTTTTTCGCCTAGCGTTCCTTCTGCTTTCACTTCTGGAGTTGGCTCATTTAGCAAAGCAATAAGCTCAGTTGCCTCTTCTACTGTAATACCGGCTAAGCTAACCTCCGCATCATCGCCCCCACCAGCTGTTTCAATTTGGATTTTCTTTAAGCCAAGCATTTGATATAACACGTTAGAGCTTGTATTGATTGTTTGAACACGTTCTTTATTTAAGTAGCTCTCCTTTTTCACAAAGAGACCTTGCTTCACATGTAATACGTTATTTTCAACCCAGTATGTTGTGTAATACCATTTTTCAAACGCTGAAAAGACAGTGAGTAAACCAAATGCAGCGGGAATTAAGTACCAAAACGGGAATTTTCCATTTAAGCTAAACATGAAAATAAAGAGTGGTATAAAATCTCTTATTTTTAATTCCAATAACATCGTGATTGGATGCTGCCTCTTATACATCCTCATCACTCACTTTCGCTAATTCTGCGATTTTTGTTTTCAACATTTCTGCTTCATACATCGTTAAGCCTGGGATGCTGTGAGAAGTTGCCGCTGTAGAAATATGTAATTCTGCTAAGTCATATTTTCTCATAATCGGTCCTTGTTCAATTGTCACGTGCTGCACACGAATCATCGGTACTAATACGCGCTTTACGACGAAAAGACCGTGCTGAATTTCAAGCTCTTCTTCATTTAATTGATAACTGTAATAACGTTGACGTAGTTTCGGGAATAAGAAGTACGAAAATGGTGCGAACACAACTGTTAGCCCAATCATCACATACAAAATCCATGCCCACCAATCAAACTTTATCATGAGGAAAAGGTAAGCTAAAATGACGAGAATACCGATCCCTTCTTCAATTACAGCACGAACTTTCCACACCTTGACCATGTCAGGGTGAATTTCATTTTTCAATGGCTCCATGTAACCACTCCAAATCTAGTAATCTAATATATGAATACTCTTAATCTATATTTTACGTAACTTTACAGAAAATTGAAATTCAATCTTCTTTCTTCTCAGGAATAAAATATCCGAACCAAAGTAGCCAAATGAAACCGATTAACTTCATCCAATTTCCATCCGCTTGAAAAGCTTCAATCATACCTGGTATTTTATAAACCCCAATAAATCCAAGAAAACCGAGCCACCAGTTTTTTTGCATTTTCATTTTTACTCCTCCTTCATTACGTTTTTCACATTTCGAATCCAAATTTCTTTATACTTTAACTGGAATCCCATGAGCATATAGTTGCTCATATTATCGATCACGAGTGCTAGCGTATGAGCATTTTCTTCCGTTTCATGTTGTAACACAACGCCCAGTCTCGCGCCTTTCTTCAATAAATCGTGGAAACCATGTAAGAAATCCTCTTGTATTTCAAATAAACGTTTCTGGTACTTTTCATTTCGCGATGCAGTTACGATAAATTCATTGATAACGCGTAGTATTCCTTCTTGCCCTTCATACTCAGAGAGCATATGTAAACCATCTGTGATTAGCTTTTCTGCAAAGTTTTCTTTCGTATACTGCTCTTCATCGAAGTAATTTGCGAAATGATAATCAGAAAAAATCTCTTCAAATAAAAAATCAACTAACGCTTCTTTAGAAGAAAAATGATAGTAAATAGCCGGTTTTGAAATACCTACCTCTTTCGCAATCATGGAAAGACTCATCTTCTCAATGCCGTGTTCTGCCATAAGTTTAAATGATGCCTCTACAATGTTCTGCGATGTTTGTAAATTCTTCGTCATACTGTACCTCACTTATTTTTACTTACCGGTCGGTAAGTAAATTATAAAACAAAACGAAATGATTTTCAATTTAATTAGTACTACATAAGGTATTTATAGGAAAATACCGAAAATTATAAAGTAAAAGCAATATATAACAATAAAGAGGATATCGTATGGGACTTGGTGGTAATGGGGTAGTGGGGGTAATGGCGGCGGTGAAGCGGGACAAGCTGGTAAGAGCGGATTTTCATTAATCATTGTACTTTTTATCGTATTGATTATAGTTGGAGTTAACTATATCGGACTTGGCTTCTAAGAAAAGGCGTCCCACATTACACATGTAGGACGCCTTCTTTTTAATCCCTATTCAGCAATCGCATACGATAACAATTCATCGTCACTTCTCCAAGTCTTTGCAGCAATTGATAGTTCGCATATGCGCCGACTGGGGCACCGATTACTGGTACGAGCTGAAGCATTTTCGCTAAATCAATATAGTCTCGGTACTCTGTTTGGAACTTTTCCCAGTCCATATGATTTTCTTTTTCTGTATCCCACGTTTCAATTGCTTTCCATATTTCTTTTCTATGATCATCACTTGAAAAGGCGAGTTGGAAAACGTGAAGGATAAAAAGACGTTCTTCTTGTTTACTCGTATCAAATCCGTACAACGTTGCTGCATCGAATAAAAATTTAATTTTAATTGTAAGTAAAAGCGGAAAGTCAGCAAGACCGAGGAGAATACCGCCAGCCCCCGTCCCTGCTCCTTCTGCCGCTGCTATTTTTTTGTACTCATCCATTTTTTTACGCACTTCATCGTCACGTCTTTGCAGTGACCATGTCGTCTCTTTTAGCTTCGGCTTTATAAAGTTTGACCCGGCGCTGATCGTTTGCACCATCATACGAATCGTCTCTGTTAGTACCTTTTGTACTTTCGCCGGAATGAGCTGTTGCACTTTCGTCTGCACTTTTTTGGAGAACCGTGTCATCATAGAAGAATCTTTCATGAATGTAGCTTTCCACTGCTCCAATTCTTTTATAACCTTCTCTTCGTATGTAATCATAGGTTCATTCCTTTCAATTTAAACGCTCAATGCGCTTCGCCCCGTATTGGTAAACGAAACCGATACTAAATAATATGCTTAGGATAAGTAAAATTCCTGTCATCATGAAATCTTTCGTTGCTAGTGCAAATATAACTGTAAAGATTACGCTCCCGATGATTAGAATCGCATTTAATAAAGTAAGAAAATCTTTCTTCTTTTCATCTACCTTTACTGGATACAAATCAAGCCAAATTTTCATACGGTGATGTTTCCATAAAGTTAATAGCTGATAACCGATTAAGTATAGGAAAATAAAACTTACGATAAATCGCCCGTATAAAAATGGAATGAAGTACAAAATAACTCCTCCAAGAGCGAGCAGACGCACATATAATCCAAAATAGTTACCTGATCTTAAAAACGTTCTCGTATATAAGTATAAATATGTACGCTTTTCGCCGATTATCGAAAGAATGAAATCAAGCCATTTTCGGTGAGATACTCTTTCTTTTAATGCTGGTACATCAACGAACATATTCGCAATGCGGTACAGCAACATCATCTTCTTACCTTCTTCAGAAATTAAATACTCCCAGTTTAGCGGCTTTCCCTTTACCATTTGATGCATGATAGCAAGGTATAACACCATGAGAAGGACGATTCCACCAATGAAAAGAACTGAAGTACGTTCTACAAGGAAATATACAAATAAACCGTTTAGGATAAAACGAACAAACCAATCAGCCCTTTGTATATTTTGATCTGTTAAAAATGACTTTTCCCACGCTACAAATAAATTCCACGCTTTTACAATGACAAATGCGAGTACGATCCATATGTAGCCAGCTCCTGTTTGCTTCATTTGTTGGAAGTATAACGGAGCAAGCGCAGCTGCTACGATTGCGATTATGTATAACTGAATCATAAATGTAAAAAGAAATGCCTTTGTGAAGTAAGGTTTTAACTTTTCTTCAACTGGCAGTAAGTAAACGAGATCCGCTTCTTTTAATAACGTTTGAATGGATCCAGCCGTTAACACGAGTCCAATTAATACTGCCATTACGAGCGCCGCCGGAAACGAAGATGTTAACGTTTGTAACCATTGCTGGTAATAATACGCTCCCGCACCGATGATGAACACGAAAATAAATTTCAAATGATCATTAAATACGTATTTACTATATGTACGAACTTCTTTTAGAAAGTGACGAAATCGTTCTTTCCATAACGCTGTGCTATTCATAATCTTCTTCCTTTGTTAGCGCGATGTAAATATCATCTAACGTTGCACCTGGCATATGAAACTGTGATTGCAGTTCAGATAACGTTCCCTTCGCCCTTACTTCACCTTGATGCAAAATAATGAACGAATCACAGTAACGCTCTGCCGTCGCTAAAATATGTGTACTCATTAAAATACCCGCGCCACTCTTTTTCATTTGGTCCATCATTTGAAGAAGCGATTGAATCGCTAACGGATCTAATCCAACGAAAGGTTCGTCTACTATGTAAAGAGATGGCTCCACTAAAAATGCGCTCATAATCATTACCTTTTGTTTCATCCCTTTTGAGAAATGAGATGGAAACCATTTTAAACGATTTTTCATACGAAACTCTTGTAGTAGTTGTCCTACACGTTCTTCATATTGTTTTTCATCAACACCATACGCCATAGCTGTTAATTTCAAATGCTCTTCTAACGTTAATTCATCATATAATACCGGCGTTTCTGGAATGAATGAAAAGCTGGAACGGTACGCTGTCATATCATCACGAATTGTTTTCCCATTAATTGTGACAGTTCCTTTTTTCGGTTCCATTAAACCGATAATATGTTTAATCGTCGTACTTTTACCAGCTCCATTTAAACCGATTAAGCCGACAAGTTCGCCTTTATTAACAGAGAACGAAACGTCTTTTAATACAGGTCGTTTCGTATATCCTCCTGTAACATTTTCTACACGCAATAACTCGCTCATACGACACCACTTTCTTCATTAGTATTCATTCTATATTCATCTTACCAAAAATTATGCCGTACTACATAGTATCCATGTACTCAAAAAAATTTTTGAAATTTATTAGCATATATTTTTCCGAAAGCGGACATCATAATTATTGAAGAAGGAACACATTGAAAAAGCAACCACCAATTGATGAGTACAACAACATAGTGAAGTCATCATGAAATGGGGTGTCCAAGTTGGACAATGAAATTTACACATAACCAGATTATTTGTTTCATTTTCGAAACGGGGTGTCTCTGAAAGAGCATATACTGTTTTAAAAAATAAACAATTTCATTTTAAAAAAGATTGCAATTCATTTCACTTGAAAATGGGGTGTCTACGGCAGAAACTTTAGCCGATTTACCGTGCATTTCTTAAATAAATGAGGTGTCTGCGAAACGTAAATTACGATAATGCTTTTTCAATCCCTCTTCAGAAAACAGGAAGCTGAGTCAGCTTCCTGTTTTTCGTGTTTGTTCTCTTATGTAATTATGGTAAAATACGGCTAAGGATATTTGAAAGGATGAGATCAATGAATCATACAGCAGACAATTGTATTTTTTGTAAAATCATTGACGGGCAAATCCCTTGCTCAAAAGTATACGAAGATGAACATGTGCTTGCATTTTTAGATATTAGTCAAGTAACAAAAGGACATACTCTTGTTATTCCGAAAGTTCACAAACAAGACATTTTTGCGTTAACGCCAGAAATCGCATCACACATTTTTTCTGTCGTTCCAAAAATCGCAAATGCGATTAAAGCAGAGTTTAATCCAGTTGGCTTTAACCTACTTAACAATAACGGTGAAAAAGCTGGACAAACTGTGTTCCACTTCCACCTTCATTTAATTCCACGCTACGGTGAAAAAGATGGTTTCGGTGCTGTTTGGAAATCACATCAAAATGAATACACTATGGAAAATTTACAAAACATCGCAAGTACAATTGCAAATAGTGTGAAATAATGACACTATAAGAAGGCGTAATACATAACAAGCCACTTCCCTGAAGTCATCAAATTCCGCATGGCTTGTTTCTTCACTTAAAATGCTCAGGGATGATTGTTTGTGCATAGCACAGATAAGAAAGATATGCATATTTTTTCCATCATGAATACGAACAAAAAATAAGGAGGTCTCCTTTTATGTCAAAAGCTAAATCCTTTATTACAGGTGTTATTTGCGGCGGAGCAGTTGCTGGACTAGCTGTTCTTTTCTCAACTCCTTCTTCTGGTAAAGACATGCGCGGCAAGTTAAAAGAAAAAGGAAATGATATTAAAAAGACTTTAGCTGATATTACAGCTGATACGAAATTATTAAAACGTCAAATCGTTGAAACTGCTTCAGAAGGTAAAGAAGTGTTTCAAGAATTAAAAGACGATATGCACGATACACTTTCTAACTGGAAGCAAGATATTTCTCAAAACAAGCGCCATATTGAGAAAGAAATTTTGGACATCCAAAAGTCAATTGAGAAACTACAAGAAGCTGTTCCGGAAAAAGCGTAAACAAATTCCTGCTTAGTTTTTTGCATATAACAAATATTTTTTATATAAATTGACCTTGACACGGCATATCGTATAGATATGCCGTGTTTTTATGCATTTACAATATATGTTATCACTTAACATGTAAGGACAACGTATGTATTCACGACTCATAAAACGCTTCCATAGTTATGCATGATTTGTATAGAATGTCATTTTTCCGAAAAATTTTCACAATTCTCACAAAAAGACTTTATTAATTTTTATTTTACTGGCATAATAGATAGTAATGAAAAAAGAATGTTAAAGTGGGTGAGTAAATGAAAAGTGGAGAAAAAGATTACTCGGTAAAAGAAGCGATGATTTTCAGCCAACGCATTGCTCAATTATCGAAAGCGTTATGGAAATGTGTAGAGAAAGATTGGCAGCAGTGGATTAAACCTTACGATTTAAATATTAATGAACATCATATTTTAACAATCGCTTATCATTTAAAAGGGGCTTCTATTTCTGAGATTGCTAAGTTTGGAGTTATGCACGTATCAACAGCGTTTAACTTCTCGAAAAAGCTGGAAGAACGCGGCTATCTTGTATTCTCAAAAAAGGAAGATGATAAACGAAATACGTACATTGAAATTACAGACAAAGGGGAAGAATTACTACTTCGCTTAATGGAGGAGTATGATCCTGAAAATAATTCAGTGTTTAATGGGGCTCTTGCACTTCGTAATTTTTATGGGAAGTTCCCAGAAAATATCGAACTGATTGCAATCCTGCGTAATATTTACGGACAAGACTTTATCGATATTTTTGAGAAATCATTAGAAGATATTGAAGAGAACTTTACAGAATCCGATCAAAAGTTAGTTAAGAAATAATCTATTTATTTTTTCGCAATCATGCTTAAGAATTCATTCATAAGCGGCTTAAATAAACCTTGTTTTGCTAGCGCTTCCGCAGTTTCGTGTACTTCGAGCTGATGTGGAAGCGCTTTTTCAAATTGATCTAACAGCGCATCGAACAAAAGAAGCCCTTCTGCTTTCTCCACTACATATTGCTCGTTCAGTTTTTCACAAAGATTTAGTATACGTTCAATATCTTTCTTACGAGCTTTTTTCTTTATGATCAAAGAATAAAATGGACACTTCTCTTCATCAATCATTTTAAATAGTAGGTCTACATAGTATTCAGCTTGTTCTAATCTTCTAACAACGTCCATTTTCTCCCTCACTTTCTAACACAAAGTCTTCTATTTCTGAATTTTGTAACACGAACAAAATATCGTGTGATACAATATATGTATATGTATTTTAGCCAAAAGGAGGTCTCGCCTCATGACACTTATAACAGTTGTTTTTGTCGCATTCGCACTTCTTGTTATATTTTACACGAATTTCATGACACATACACTGTGTGAACGAAAACAAATAGCTGCGAGCCGCCAGCCCGGTGTCTTTCGGGTTATTAATGTATGTATAACAATTTTATTAATTTCTAGTTATATAGAAATTATATTTCATGGAAAGTGAGGAAGGAAAGCCCCTTCCTCACTTTTTTCCTCTATAAGCAAATTATACCTACAATAACCAATAAAATAAACAGTACAAGTAATAAAATAAGTTGAGAATTCATCCCCATCCCCTCCTCTATTCTGTATATGCGGCATGCGCCCAATATGGCACACTTTCAAAATCTGACACGTGCTGGTTAATTTTTCTTTATCAATATGAAAACGGTTCGAAATATGATATATTAAATTTTGTACATATTGCTTATACTATAGAACAAAACATTCATCAAAACTTTATCCTCAGCCACGGTAAGCCCTGTTAAGCGCGCTTTACCAATATAAAAAAGCAAAAGTATCAGTGAGACTTAATCGGGCTCTTATGAATCAAAATTCATTGGTGTAGGATAAATTAAAAATACATAATAGTAGGAGTGTTTATTGAATGAAGAAAGCTATGCTTGCCTTAGCCGCAACAAGTGTAATCGCATTATCAGCATGTGGAACATCATCATCAGACAAAATCGTTACATCTAAAGCTGGTGACATTACAAAAGAAGAATTCTACGATCAAATGAAGACACAAGCTGGTAAACAAGTACTAAACAACATGGTTATGGAAAAAGTACTTATTAAAAACTACAAAGTTGAAGACAAAGATGTAGACAAAAAGTTCGATGAAATGAAAAAACAATACGGTGATCAATTCGATACACTATTAAAACAACAAGGTATTAAAGAAGAAACTATAAAAACTGGTGTGCGTGCTCAATTAGCTCAAGAAAAAGCTATCGAGAAAACAATCACTGATAAAGAACTAAAAGAAAACTACAAGCCTGAAATTAAAGCAAGCCACATCCTTGTAAAAGATGAAGCTACTGCGAAAAAGGTAAAAGAAGAACTTGGACAAGGTAAATCTTTCGAAGAGTTAGCGAAACAATACTCTGAAGATACTGGTTCAAAAGAAAAAGGTGGAGACCTTGGCTACTTTACTGCTGGTAAAATGGTTAAAGAATTCGAAGATGCTGCTTATAAACTGAAAAAAGATGAAGTAAGCGAGCCTGTAAAATCACAATTCGGTTACCACATCATTAAAGTAACAGACATTAAAGAACAAAAACCATTTGATGAAGTAAAAGGCGACATCAAAAAAGATCTAGTTCAGAAGAAAGCACAAGATGCTGCATTCATGAATGATCTTATGATGAAAGAAATCAAAAAAGCTGACGTAAAAGTTGACGATAAAGATTTAAAAGATCTTTTCGAAGAGAAAAAAGCTGACGCTAAGAAAGACGAAAAGAAATAATGAAAAGCTCGGGATTAGCCCGAGCTTTTTTTATGTATCCTCTTCATTAACGAAAGTTTATTTTGTCATTCATTTAACTAAAACCATCTTTTATGCATTTCACTTAAAAACGTTTCTGTTATTTTACATCCAGAACTTTCTCCGATAATAGAGTCAATCCCGCAATGCGGACAAACTGCTGTGTTATCATCATCCCACCACTCTGTAATTTTTTCTGGATGGAAAATTTCTAAACAATAGAAACAACCACATATAACATCCTTTTCTAAGTGCTTTCTATTACGAGAACAAAAACGATGTGCTTCCTCAAAATATTTTTCCATCAGTATCCCCCTATTCCTGATTTTCTGCTTTGGTTTACTTACATTCTCCTTAATAAAATTACAATTCTCCCTTAAAGAAAAACAAAAAAAACCTCGATTCACGCCACACGGAACCAAGGTTTATCTTATTATCATTGATTAAATGAAAAAACTATGTTAAATTAGAACAGAAACACGTTTCACAAAACAAAAGGAACGTATTTATCCGTATCTTAATTGTACACCAAAATACATCTTCAGTCAACCTCTATTTTTCACTTTTAAAGGAGTGCTTACCGTATGAATAAAAAACTTGATTTAGAGCAAAAACGATTGGATACCGTAATCGAAACGATTACGCAGCAAATTGATAAACTGGAAAACGAAACTGGCAGACGCCGGGCAGAAGTAATCAATATTCGTAAACACTTTTGGGATGACGTAAAAGTGAATACTGATACTTTTGATGATTACCTTGAAACAGTTATCAACTTAAGACAACAAGCTCAGTCACTAGCTGTTACACAAATTACCCATAAGCACACCTTTAATCGACTTGCCGCATTAAGACGTATGCATAAAGCACCTTATTTCGGACGAATTGATTTCAAAGAAGAAGGAGAATCTGCCGCGGATCAAATTTATATCGGCGTCGCTACACTTACTGATGCAAGCGGAGAAAACTTCCTTATATATGACTGGCGCGCACCTATTTCGAGTGTGTACTATGATTATCCACCAGGACCTGCTGAATATAGTACACCAGACGGCGTAATCCACGGTAACGTGGAGAAAAAATTACAATACATTATTCAAAATGGCGAGATTGATTCTATGTTCGATACGAGCCTTACAATTGGTGATGAAATCTTGCAACAAGCGCTTGGAAAAGGCACGAACAAACATATGCAAAGCATCGTTGCTACGATTCAGCGCGAGCAAAATGAAATTATCCGTCACGATGAAGGCCGACTCCTTATCGTGCAAGGAGCCGCTGGTAGTGGTAAAACATCAGCTGCATTGCAACGAATCGCCTACTTACTATATAAATATCGCGAATGGCTAAAAGCAGATCAAATTATTCTCTTCTCTCCTAACTCTATGTTCAATAGCTACGTTTCTAACGTACTACCTGAACTCGGTGAAGAAAATATGCAGCAAGTTACATTCCAAGAATATTTAAATCATAGACTAAGTAAGTCATTTGAAGTTGAAGATCCTTATGAGCAATTGGAATATATGTTAACTGAAACGAATAGCCCTACCTATAAAACGAGAAATGCGAGCATCCGATTTAAAGCATCCACTCAATTTTTCGAGATGATTAGAGCGTACAGACAATCTCTTGAATCTTCAGGTATGCTATTTAGAGGAATGAAATTTAGAGGAAAACTAATCGTCTCAGCTAAAGAAATTACAGAGCAATTTTATAATACTGACTCCTCCCTCCGCTTCCATAGTCGAATTGAGAAGTTAACGGATTGGCTAAATAAGCAAATAGATGCACTTGAAAAAGCAGAACTGAAAAAGCCTTGGGTAGAAGAAGAAATTGAATTACTTAGTAAAGATGAATACCAAAAGGCTTATAAATATTTACAGAAAAAAGGCGAGTTTGACGACAACTCCTTTCATGATTTTGAAAAAGAAACGAGAGTACTTGGACGTATGATTGTCCGTAAAAAAATGAAGCCACTTCGTAAAGGCGTTCAAACATTGCGTTTCATCAATTTCACAGGCATATATAAACAGCTCTTCACAGATGCATCATGGGTTACTGGGGAAAAACCGAAAGAGTGGGATGACATTTGCTCATTAACAGTAAACATGCTCGATGAAGGAAAACTATATTACGAGGACGCAACTCCATTTTTACTTTTAAAAGAGTTAATTGAAGGCTTCCAAACGAACAGATCGATTAAACACGTACTCGTAGACGAAGCGCAAGATTATTCGCCGTTTCAGTTCGAGTTTTTAAAACGTCTCTTCCCTGCCGCGAGAATGACAGTACTCGGCGACTTTAACCAAGCGATATTTGCTCATGCGAGTGAAACAGTTAATTTCGATACACTTACAAATTTATACGGTCCAGACGAAACAAACGGCATTAACTTAACTCGTAGCTATCGCTCCACAAAACCGATTATTGAATTCACACGCGCTCTCGTACCGGAAGGCAAGAACATTCACGCCTTTGAACGTGACGGCGAGAAACCCACAGTGACGAAAGTAGCGAATGAGAGCGAACTGCACGAACATATTACTGCCAAAGTTGCTGAACTACAAAAAGAGCAGCACAATACAATCGCAATTATATGTAAATCCGCAGCTGAAAGCGCCGCTGCATACGAAGCACTTAATCATATCGATAATATTAAACTCGTGAAGAGTAACTCAGCCGAGTATGAGCAAGGCATTGTCGTGATCCCTGCTTACTTAGCGAAAGGTATCGAATTTGATGCCGTTATTATTTACGATGCTTCTAAAGATGTGTACAGCACTGAGAGCGTTCGTAGATTGTTCTACACTGCTTGTACGCGCGCGATGCATGAGTTGCACCTTTATAGCGTTGGTGAGGTTAGTCCTTTTGTGCTTGGGGCTGATTCGTATAGTTTTGAGCTAATAACTAAAACACCTTGATGATTATCAAGGTGTTTTTCTCATTCTAAAAGGAATATCTTTACGTCGATATACACTTAACACAATTCCCATTATAAATGCATGAAACAGAGTTGGTATCAATCCGTAGCTAATAAATGGTAATGATATAGAAACACGTGGTAATATCCCGAGGGTCATGCCAACATTACAAATAAAATGGATTACAAAAAGAGTCACTCCGCCAACGAGAAGCAATTTACCATAACCATCATTTATTTTATAAGCTATGTTCATTATTCTTACTGCAAAAAGAGAAAGAATCACGACAAGAACTAGCGCAAGTACATATCCATAATAGTAAGTCAAACTTGCAAATACAAAATCAGTATGAGTAGCAGGGATAGACTTTATATTTCCATATGTACCAAACCAACCTGCCGATGCCATTGCCTCTTTTAAACGTAAATACCATTGATCATGCTCTGGGTTTAAAAACCCTAAAATTCTAGCTATCCGGTATTCTTTTACAGCAGACCAGGAAAATAAATCCCTAATAATAAAGAAACAAATCGGTAACATTGTAATGAGCCATGCCGTTTTCTTTCCTAGCTTACTCCACCAAAGCATAACAAATACCATCGTAATATAGATGAAAATTGGTAAAAGAATTGATGTAGTTGAAAATAGATATAAAGAAAATACGTACAACATGAGAAGATGCATAAGCTTTAACCTACTATTATTGAAAAAAGAAGCCCAAGCCAGAAAGAAGAATGGTATCGTCATTAAACAGTCAATTGTGATGGGACCAATTTTTATGATTGCCTCTCCAATCACGTAACCAGTCGGAAAACATTTTATCATTAATAAGATCAGTACCCCAATTGTATAAAACAACCATCCAAACCTCTCTAACTTCCGATAATCAATCAGCATTATCCCAACAGCTGTTACAACACCGAGAATAACAAATATCACCTTATTCATGAATAAGTCAGCATGTCCAAAAGTTATAACCGGCAAAAACCCTAACCCCATCGCAGCCACTAATAAACCAATTAAAAACCAATCCACCTTTGGTTTATACAGTTTGTTAAGTTCTTCGCCAAGTTTGACCGGACTTCCCATTTGTTCAACGGCCTTATCTTCCGCAACTGCCTCACTTAACCCTTTCCCTATCCACATATTCTTCGTCTGTTTTAAGTGAAATTCTAGTTCCGTTACCACCAAGTCCTTCGCTTCTTTTGATTTAATATGGTTCGTAACTTCCTTTAAAAAACGCTCCCCTTTTTTGTTCAATTTTTTCTCACTCCTGTACTAATCCTTTTAATATAAATCGTGCCTTCGTAGCATTCTTCTCTGCCTTTCGCAGCATTTTATTTCCTTTATCATTTAATTGATAATATTTAGCTCCCGCGTGATCCCAGCTAGATTGGATAAAGCGATTCTGTTCTAGACGATGTAATAAAGTGTATAGAGACCCTTCATCACCTTCGAATTTTTGAATCCCTCTCCCTCTTAGTAACTGCATCAATTCATAACCTGTTTTTTCATTCATAAGAAGTTGTAACACTGCTAAAAGGATATCTTCTTCCTTTTCGGACGATTGCTTAATTTTTTCGCGCACCTGCTTCTGGTGTTGATCAGAAAAACTCAAATGTTTAAACGTTGTGTTCTCCATTGATTTTCGCAAGCCTTTTAATCGATCTTCCATTTGATTATCCCTCCAATCCTTTCTTCAAAAGCTCCTTCGCTTTTTTCAGTCTCGTTTTTATCGTGTTTTCTTTCACGTCTATTACAGTAGCAATCTCTTTAATTGATAATTCTTCATAATAAAATAGATAAATGACTTCTCGGTATTTTATCGGTAAATTCATTACCGCAGAAGCGAGCTCACGATCCTCCGCATTTTGCATAACAGTTTGTTCGACACTATCATTTTGAACCCCCATATAAGCAGATTCATCCTCTGTCACGATCACCTTTTTGTTATACCAACTTTTTATATAGTCCTTACATTGATTAATCGCAATTCTCCATAACCACGTTTTCACATTCGACTTCCCTTTGTATGTATGAAGAGACTTATAACATTTCACAAATATATCTTGCGTTACATCCTCAGCGATTTCTTTATTGTTTACATATGAATACACAAGCTGCAGGACTTCTTGTCCATACTTGTTCATGATTTCATCGATAAGGAGTTCCTTATCTTCTATTTCAAACGCTTCTACCGTTAATTCATCCACATCATTTCCTCCTTCCCATATATTAGACGACGCACTGTATGAAAAAGTTTTATAAATTTATAAAAAATACGGACGGCAATCACGTTTTTTATAAAACACTTTCCAGCCACTTACATATAATAAACCGAATAGTCGTTACAATACATTCACTTAAAGAGCGCCTCTCTCCCAAGGCGCTCTTTCAGTTTGTGATAAGGGTTTTATCGTAGTGCTCTAGTAGTTCTGGATCTTCATAAATGTTTTTATCAAATTCATCATCCAAAAGCTTCTAGGTAATTTTCTTTGAGCAGGGTGTATCCTCCGCTAAATTAAAAAGAGAACTCATTTAATTTAATAGTTCGCCTTTTAAATATTACCGCAATTTTCTATGTTAAAATTAATGTTGGAGGTGTTTCTTATGGAGGAATTGCAAGAAATTTTAGAGAAAAGCAACTATACATATGCAATAATTCAACACGAAAAACCGATACACTCAAGACAAGAGGGCTCAGAGTATTTTGGGATTGAAGTTGGGCAAACAGCTCCAACGATGATACTAAAAACCGATAAAGGCTTCTTTGTGTTAATTGTATCTGGAAGCCGTAGTAAAATTAATTTTGAGAAAATAGCTAATATTTTAGGTTGTAGTAAAGTGAAATTAGCATCTCCAGAGGAAGTTCAAAAAGTTACAGGCTTTCAGGTAGGAAGTGTTCGTATGGTAGGTCTTGATTTACCTTGTGTGATAGACAAACGACTTTTCCATTATGATTATATTTACGGAGGTACTGGTCAATCAACATTTACTTTAAAACTTGAACCACAGGCCTTAAATGAATTAAATCAAGTGATCGCAACTTTCGATTAATAGGGAATACTACATTTTCTTGTTTAACAAACGGGTGCCATTTTTTGAATAAAACCTAAATTTCCAAACCACTTTATTGTTATATTTTTTTAGTGTAGTAAAGTATCTTACATCAAGATTAAACAACTATATTTTTAACCCCGTCCTAAATTTAGAACGGGGTTATACTTGTTTGGGCTTTTAAATTAAATAACTTTATTGTCATTTTACAATATCTACATTTAGTTTTGGATTTTCTGCTAACTCTTCAGTCGATTCAACCTCAATTTCTGAAGTGAACGGAATTACATACAGATATACCATCTAGATTTTAGGATCATAAGTAATTAATTTTTTTATGATACACCTCATATCCGTATTCATTTGTCTTGTTCCCTATTTTAAAACATAATACAATTGAAATGTAACTTAATAAGCTATAACTAGTAGGTGTGGTAATCATCTCTTCCATTTTGAAAAAAGGGGGGAGGTGATAAAATGATCGCGATGTTTGTCATTAAATTAGTGTACGGTATCCTAACCGGAGCTGGCGTTGTCATCGGTAGAAGATACGTCGGTCCGTGGCTAATTTCTGTATACAAAAAAGCGAGAACCACCCTGCTTCGTGGAAAAGGTAAGGGCGGTTCTCGGCTAAAACGTTAATGTAATTGTCTTATAACCGCACCTACTACCACCACAATAGCAAGTTAGGTTACACAAGGCAGAAGTTTCTCAGGCTTCTGTCTTCTTTATTTTATGCAAAATTCATACTACATACTCTATCATCATTGTAACACATTTTATTTATTTTTAGTCAAGATAAAAAACACCTGAAGGGGTTCCCTTCAGGTGTTTCTCTATTTTACGCTAACGCAGCCGCCTGCTCTTGTTGATCTACAGGAATGACAGCGTCTGTTAATGCTTTTTCTAGTTCAGCTGTATATTTCATTTGTTCTTCTTTGCTCCAGCCTAGTTTCGCAGCCATGTAGTTGATTACTGCTTCTTTCCACTCGTATACCCAGTGGATGTTGAAGAATACAGCGCCTCTGCGGCGTACGAAGAAGTCAACTGGTTTTGCTGTCATTTCGTAATCCATTGCGTATACAAGCGGGATTAGAACGTCAAGCGGCATGTTGTATTCTTTCGCTTCGTCTTTATGTTTTTTCGCTAAGTCAAATAGTACGTCAACGTTAGAGCCGTAGAATTTCGCGAATTCTTCTGCTTGTGCTGTTGTTAAACCATATTTCGTACCTTCGCCAGCTTTTTTCGCAACGAATGCTGGGAATCCGTGTGAACCATCTACATGTCCACCAGAGATTGGCATATGTTTCGTGTCGCTCTTCGGATATGCGCTATGACCTTCTTTTTGTAGTAAGTTCGTTACGTAGTCTACTACCATTTCAGCCATTTTGCGGTATCCTGTTAATTTACCACCTGCGATTGTAATTAAACCAGATTCAGAAGTCCAAATTTCATCTTTACGAGAAATTTCAGATGCACTCTTACCTTCTTCATAAATTAACGGACGTACACCAGCCCAGCTTGATTCAATGTCTTTCTCTGTAATTTTCACGCTTGGGAACATGTAGTTAATCGCATTAATGATGTATGTGCGATCTTCTGTTGTCATTTGTGGTACAGCTGCGTCTTTATCATAGAACGTATCTGTTGTACCTACGTATGTTTTTCCGCCGCGAGGAATCGCGAACACCATACGTTTATCTGGTGTATCGAAGTAAATTGCTTGACCTAATGGGAAACGTTTTTGGTCAATTACTAAGTGAACACCTTTTGATAACTGAAGTACTTTTCCTTTTTTCGAGTTATCTTTTTCACGAAGTGTATCTACCCAAGGGCCAGCTGCGTTTACAATTTTCTTACCGTACACTTCATATACTTCACCGTCTAGTAAATCGATTACACGTACACCGCATACTTTTCCATCTTTATATAAGAAACTGTCTACTTTTGCGTAGTTAACAGCTTTTGCGCCGTGCTCAATTGCTTCTTTCATTACTTCAATTGTAAGACGCGCATCATCTGTACGATATTCTACGTAGTAACCGCCGCCTTTTAATCCTTCTTTTTTTACAAGAGGCTCTTTGTTTAATGTTTCTTCACGGTTAAACATCTTTCTGCGCTCGCTTCGTTTTACACCTGCTAAGAAGTCGTATACACGAAGACCAATTGATGTACTAAATGATCCGAACGTACCGCCTGTATGGAACGGAAGTAACATCCACTCTGGTGTTGTTACATGGGGACCGTTCTCATATACGATCGCACGCTCTTTACCCACCTCTGCTACCATTTTCACTTCAAGTTGTTTTAAATAACGTAGACCACCGTGTACAAGCTTCGTTGAACGACTTGATGTACCTGCTGCAAAGTCCTGCATTTCAAACACAATTGTTGATAACCCGCGTGTTGCTCCATCTAATGCAATACCAGAACCAGTAATACCTCCACCAATTACGATCACATCTAACTCTTGTTTATTTACTCCGTTTAATACGTCTTTACGTTGTTTACTTGAAAATTTCATGGTAATTCCTCCCTTTGATAACGAAAAAAGAGACCACAAACTCCGCTATAGATTTCGCCTCTATAGCGCGTTGTGGTCTCTCCAAATCTCCTACCGAATTATTAACTTGTCACCATTATAACACTGTTTATGATTATTTGAAAGCTTTTGTTGCTTCAATTGCTTTTTTCCATCCAGCATATAGCTCTTCGCTTGTTTTCGCTTCCATCGTTGGCTCAAAGCGTTTGTCCATATGCCACTGTTCTTTAATTTCATCTTGGTTTTTCCAATATCCAACTGCAAGACCAGCTAAGTATGCTGCACCTAGAGCCGTTGTTTCGTTGATCACTGGACGCTCTACAGGAACATCTAAAATATCACTTTGGAACTTCATTAAGAAGTTATTTTTAACCGCTCCGCCATCAACGCGTAATGTTTTCAGTTCAATACCTGAATCTGCTTCCATTGCGCATAATACATCTTTCGTTTGGTAAGCTAAAGATTCTAGCGTTGCACGAATGAAATGCTCTTTCGTCGTACCGCGTGTTACACCAAACATAGCGCCGCGTACTTCACTATCCCAATAAGGTGTTCCTAGTCCAACGAATGCTGGTACAACGTATACACCATCAGTTGATTCAACGCGATTCGCATACACTTCACTCTCACTTGCATCTTTAAACATGCGCATTCCGTCACGTAACCACTGAATTGCAGAACCTGCTACGAAAATACTTCCTTCTAATGCGTAGTTTACTTTACCATCTATTCCCCATGCAATTGTTGTTAATAGACCGTGCTCAGAAGCTACTGCTTTTTCACCTGTGTTCATTAACATGAAGCAACCAGTTCCGTAAGTATTTTTCGCCATACCTTCACCGAAACAAGCTTGTCCAAATAATGCTGCTTGTTGGTCACCAGCTACACCTGCAATCGGTACATTTTGGCCGAAGAAGTGATAATCAATTGTTTCTCCGTAAATTTCAGATGATGGACGCACTTCTGGAAGCATGCTCTTTGGTACTGTTAACATTTCTAGAAGCTCATCATCCCACTGTAAGTCGTGAATGTTAAACATTAACGTACGTGATGCGTTTGAGTAATCTGTTACGTGTGCTTTACCACCAGATAGTTTCCATACAAGCCACGAATCAATTGTTCCGAATAATAGATCGCCGTTTTCTGCTTTCTCTCTTGCACCTTCAACGTTATCTAAAATCCATTTTACTTTCGTACCAGAGAAGTATGCATCAATTAAAAGACCTGTTTTTTCGCGAACCATTTCGCTATAACCTTTTTCTTTTAACTCATCACAAATTTCAGCTGTTTGGCGAGATTGCCATACGATTGCGTTGTAAATTGGTTTACTAGTCGTTTTATCCCAAACAACCGTTGTTTCACGTTGGTTCGTAATACCGATACCAGCGATTTGTTCTGGTTTTACATCTGCTTCACTTAAGCAAGTTGCGATAACTGCTAAAATAGATCCCCAAATTTCTTGTGCATTATGCTCTACCCAGCCCGGCTTTGGAAAATGTTGTGTAAACTCTTTTTGAGCTGAATGAACAATTTCACCTTTTTTATTGAAAAGAATTGCGCGTGAGCTTGTTGTTCCTTGGTCTAATGAAAGAATATATTTTTTCATATCGGTTTCCCCCTTATGCTACTTTTCTACTATTTGTATTGCTTCCGCTTTTTTTACTTGTCATATAAGAGATTGCTAGTACAATCACAGTTGCGATAATCACATAAATAAGTGCTGAATTTTGTTTTCCTTCAAATACAACTTGATGGAATAAACCTGCAAGTGATCCACCTAAAATTGGACCAACTACTGGAATCCATGCATACTTCCAGTTTGAACCGCCTTTTCCTGCAATCGGAAGGAAGAAGTGTGCGATACGCGGACCTAAATCACGTGCTGGGTTAATTGCGTATCCTGTTGTCCCACCTAATGATAAACCAATACTTACAATTAAGAAACCTACGATGAATGGATTTAATCCATCTGCAAATTTATTTGCACCAATTGCTAATATACCAAATACTAAAACGAATGTTCCAATCATTTCACTTAAAAGGTTTGCAAATGTGTTCGGAATTGCTGGACCTGTTGCAAATACACCTAACTTTGTTCCTGGATCTTCTGTTTCTTTCCAGTGTGGTAAGTAATGTAAATATACGATAACTGCCCCGATAATTGCCCCAATCATTTGTGCTACGATATAACCTGGTACGTCACTCCATGGGAACGCTCCCTTAAATGCTAATCCTATCGTTAAAGCTGGATTCAAATGTGCCCCACTAATTGATCCAACCGCATACGCTGCAACCGCTACTGCTAAGCCCCAGCCCATTGTAATAACAATCCAACCTGAATCTTTCGCAAACGATTTCTTTAAACTTACACCAGCACAAACGCCGCCACCAAGTACGATTAACAACGCAGTCCCTATTAACTCTCCTAAAAATGCTGACATAGTATCCCTCCACAATCAATTTAAACGCTTCCAAATGTGATAGAGGTAAAATGAATGGCCATTCGTTTTTGTCAAAAGAAAAAGACCCACAGCTTGCACGCTTCTATATACATTTATATAGAAACAATGAAATGTGGATCTCTACTTTTCTCCGTCACGTTTATTAACTTGTCTATAATGTTAACCGTAAATGAAAGCGGTGTCAACGAAAAAATTCACATTTTCGTCACTTTTTTTGGTAATGTTTCCATAGTTCGCGTTTTGATGTCGTAATTGCTGTCGCACCAGCGTTTAAAGCTCTTTCCACATCTTCTACAGTACGAATAAAACCACCTGCTAAAATCGGTACACCAGTACGCTCTTTCACTTCAGCAATAACATCCGTTAATGCTCCAGGAAGTACCTCAATATAATCCGGTTTCGTCTTATCTAAAAGATTGCAGCTCTTCTCCATCGCACTCGAATCGATTAAAAAGATGCGTTGTATTGCCACAACACCTTTTTGCTTCGCCTTCATAATAACGCTCGCCTTTGTTGAAAGTAACCCGTACGGTCTAAACTCCTGACATAAATATTCCGTCGCATGCCCATCACTCTGCAAACCATGAATTAAATCCACATGTAAAAACACCTTTTTACAATATTGCTTCGCAAGTGATATAACACTCTTCAATTGACCGACATGAATATCTAAAATAACGATATATTCATACGAACTATGTAATAGCTTTTCCAAATCTTTAATTTGCCTCACTGCCGGCAAAATCTTCTGTTCATGAAATTCCATTCTATATGTCCCCTTCTTTATGTCATCCTATCCTTTATAGTACACAATTTAAGTGAAAAGAACAGCTAGTGTTGGGGATTTCTTTCAAATCTTTCTCTTATCTATATATTTTCTTCAACTTATCGGAACCTATACCACCTATAATCATTAGTGCAAGGGGCAAAAGATTCATTACATATGGCGCATCTGCTACAATTGTAATACTTGCTCCAGCAAACTTATTTAGCATCCATACAACGATTTTTGCAATAAACAAAAATACTCCTATCATAAATAGACTATCAAAAAACACCTTCCATTTTGGATACGCCAATTGCTTACTATCTTCAATTACTTTCTGCGTCAATTCTTCATCACTCCTCAGCAGTTCATCAATTGTAATACCGAACAGATCACTTAAATGAATAATAATTTCAATGCTCGGATAGTTCTTTCCCGTCTCCCATTTCGAAACAGATTGCCTGCTCACATGAAGTTTTTCAGCCAAATCATTTTGCGACCAATTTCTTTTTTCCCTTTCTTCTTTTAAACGCTCACTAAAAATCATACTGTGTTTATCACCTCTCTATGCCCATTATGTTCAAATAAATGATGAAGAGTAAAGCGAGTTATCGTTGCATTTCCTGCGCAACTTATGCGTTACAGCTTATAATGGCGCTATTTTATATGTATCTTCCCTATACTATGCTCCAATAATAATTTCCCGAACAATAATACAAAGGACGGATACTAATAAATTGAAACTTTAATCAGTGGGGGTTTTGTTGATCCCCCACCTAACTTCTTTGCTTCCGCTGAATTTTGAGGTGGGGGTCTTACTGCCCGGCAAATAGCGGGATAAAGACTAGATTAGGCATAAAAAATATGCCATCCCTTCTTATCAGTCTCCAGAAAGAATAACGCAAATTTTCATTTTTACTCATCATTTTTCGGACTATATAAAAACTCCGGATATTTCACAACAGGCCACTTCTCCTTACGCAGGGAATCCATTACTTGCGGGCCAACATGTATATTACTCTCCACTATTTCTTTAGGAGTCAGTGCCATCCATTGATTTAACGATACATCTTCAAAACGATTACTTCTGAACATCTCTAAAAACCATAATGTTTCGGTACCTGTATTTTGAATATAATGCCCCGTCGCAAACGGTACATATCCGACATCGCCAGCTCTATAATCAAATGTACGAGCGGTACCATTTCCAAGAAACACAGTCATTCTCGCTTCCCCTGTCAAATAATATTGCCATTCATCATTATTCGGGTGCCAATGAAGTTCTCTCATTCCGCCAGGCTCAACCTCAACGAGCGCTGCTGCGATTGTTTTGGAAATAGGGAAATTTGTAGAATCTACAATTCGAACGCTACCACCAGGAGTCTTAATCGGCTTTTGTTTTAACAATTCATGTTTAAATGTTAAAGGAACTTCTCCTTTAGGTGATTGAATTTCCTGACTTTCAAGCGAACCTGGCACCTCTCCTTGATAAATATAAACTTGATCTGAAGGAATAGAACGAAAAGCACTCTCAGGTACTCCGAAATTAGCCGACAACACTTCTTTTGGCGTATGCGCAAACCAATCAGAAATAGCTAAAGTAGATAAATCAGAAAAATGCCCATCATCGAAAACGAGTAGAAATTCACAATGTTCCAATCCTTGAATGGAATGCGGAATACCAGGAGGAAAATACCAAAGATCACCTGGCCCAACATCAGCAATAAAATTACGCCCATTTTGATCAACAGCCGTTATGCGCGCCCGTCCTAAAAGCATATACGCCCATTCTGCCTCTTTATGCCAATGTAGTTCTCGTACTCCACCGGCCGTTAAACTCATATTCACTCCCGCAATCGTCGTCGAAACCGGTAGTTCCCGAGCAGTAATCTCCCGAGACCACCCGCCTTGTTTCAAAATCATAGAAGTGTCCGAGAATGAAAACTTCAAGTTAGGAACTAACCCTGCATCCGTTATAGGCGGAACAAGCATATTCGGATTTTGAATATCCCGCATAACATTACGAGGTCCAGAATCAATCGCACCTGCTCCGTCGCTGCGGATTGGTTGTGGCACATTCCCTCCCGCTTCATTAACAGTACATTTCTTCATGATTACACTCCTTTTTCATCCGACTAGTAAGTAAAAAGCCTCCATCATAGTGTATGAATTGGGCTTTAGATGGTTACAGTTACATCGTGAGAAAGGTTTGCCTATCATTATCGTTTTGTTCATTTCTCAACTTATACTAGTATGCTTAGCGCTTAGGAAGACAAAAAAATAAACTAGAACTAACAAAAAACCCTGTAAAATTTATTACAGAGTTTTTCACCAATTATTTATTGTTTTATATATCGAATACGAACATTATCGTCCATTTGATAAATTTGTAATGTGTTTCCATAACTAATTCCTAACTCTTCACTTGCACCAACTGCACCCACAAGTACCCCTTAAAATAATTTATTCTTAGTTGGTTTTACTACCGATACTCTTCGCTGCCTCTTCAAACAGTTTCGAACCTTCTTGTGCTTTACTTAGTGATTGATGCATTTTACTTTCGTCTTCTTGATCTAATGCATCAAATAGAAGTTGAAAACAATCCGCATATAGTTCCATCGACTGCTTTATCTTCGCCTGTTCTCCCTGTAACTCAGGAGGCGCTTGTAGATTCTTCAGTTTCGTTGCAGTTGCCTTTGCTCCACCTAAACTCAGTTGTACTTCACTTTTCTTTTGTTTGTATGATTTTACGTCTGAATCTGCTATTCCTTCAATTAATTTCATTGTATCTTCAATTTGAGTAGCACTATTTATGATATCTGCCTTGTACCTTTCAACATCTGAACCAGTTACCTTACCAGTTGAAGAACTAGAAGAAGTTGAATTATTTGAAGAAGAACTTGGTTGACTACTTGATGAGCTACTATTTGTACCTTCACCTTTCGCTACAGATAAGCTATCCTCTTTCTTGCTATCAGTTGACTTACTCTCTTTTTCAGAAGTCTTATTCTCTTTCTATACCTTTTGCGTTTCTTCTTTCTTTGGTTCAGCTTTCTTACCATCAGTTTCAATTGTAATACAACCACTCAATAACATAACTGGTAGCGCTAAACTTACTAATTTCTTTGCTTTCATGATTACTAATACCCCTTTATTTGTAAAATGTAGTGCAAACAAGTTAATATACTTAACTAATAAATTTCCCTTGAATAATTTATTAAAATCTATTATCCATAGATTTCCTGCATATTCATAATATTTCCATATATAACATTTTACAAAGAATTACATATTTGGTCAAAGGGATTTATGTAGTCCTTAAAAGAAAATTTTAATCACAAAGAAAAGAAGCTAACAATAAATTGTTAACTTCTCAGCTTAAGGAAAAATAGTATCTTTCCTTATCTTCTAATATCTAGGTTGTGATTGAATATTTGTAAGGTGAACATCATACATATCAATGATTTCAAGAAATCTATCAGCTTCACGGAAAACATGGTCTGCTAATAATGGATGAATGATACTCTTTATTTTACATTGCTCAATTAAATCACGTGCTGTTTTCTTAAAATCCCGAAGAGATGCAACCGACACGCGATTTTGATCTAAAAATTGATCTAAAAGAGGAGCTGTTTGGGATTGTGGTTTCATAGATTCTAAGTCAATTGCTTGATACATCAATTCATCAAAATCATTGCTAAAATTTCGTGCTGTATCTACAAGCTTTCTTTCCGATGGATCAAGAAGATGACCAATAAATTTAGCATGGTCTGCCATAATCCGTAAAAAGAAAACATTTTCTTTAATAATAGCATCAGGAAGCGCATCTAATTTACCTTCATTTAATTGTATTAAACGTTTTCTAAAATAATCAGCTTCCCTACTTGTATGGTCAACTAAAAGTGGAAAGTTATTTTGTCCTGGCAATTTACATGTGAGAATTAATCCTAAAATTTTTCGTTTAAATCCCCAAATATTAGTTGCGGCTTGTTGTACTTCTGCATTAAATCTTTTTATTTGCTCAGGATCTGTTTCATTTGTATAGGAATGCGCTATTTGTTCAATATGTTCAAACAATCGATAAAATTGATTCGCCTCTTCGATTAATTGCGTATCCTCGCATCTAAACCCTAAGCGAAGAAAAAGAGAATGCTCTTTCATGATTCTAGACCAAAAACGAATTTCATTTAATGAACGCTCAACAAACATTACAGATGTAACACCTGTATCAGGATGTAATGAAGTTTCATCCCTATGCATTGTTAATCCCCCCCCAGTAAAATCCCCACTAGTTCCATTCTTATGAGTAAAAATATATATAAATACCATCAATAAAAGTTTATGATGACTCTCTTATACATGTAAAATTAAACTAATATAACCTTAGCTTGATGAACATATACTGCTCCCGCAGAAGAAAAAAAGCTACCACCTAGATGTAAAATCCTACTAGGTGGTAGCCTTTCAAAATTTTTATTAAAGCAATACCGAATCTTTATCACTATCCTGATTACGTTTCTCGCGTTCTTCTTCTAAGCGCTTCATATATACTTCGCCTTCTTTTTCAATAAACTCATTATCCATATCTTGCTCTTTTTTCGAAGTATATAAAACCATGTAGCCACTTAGTACAATCCCGACAATTACAAGATACACCCACCATGGTAAAGTTTCCAAATCACTTCATTCCTTTCCTTAGACAAGCCTTATTAGTTTCACTTTATGAGGAAAGAAGTGGATTTATGCTTAAAATTTTTATTGTGGATGCTTCGCGAAAAACGCTTGTACATATTCCATAAACTCGATTGGTTCCTGACGAAACGGTGCGTGGTATCCTTTTTCAATAATATGAAACGTACTATTTGCAAATAGCCCATGATACAGTTCACCATTTTTCCAAGAAACACTCTTATCATGTCGTCCCCATATAATTAGAGTTGGCACCTTAATTTTATCAGCTTCCATCGCAATGCGGCGCTCTCTCATTTTCGTAAGCTGATCATAATGCTCTTTATCATCACGACTATTTTTCACTTCATTTTTATTATACTTCGTAATCTCAGTTACAGTTTGTAAGTCCGTCGATAGCGGCGGCACTTCATAACTGTCTTTTTGCTGGAAAGACTCTATCCCTGTAGCATCCGCCAAGATGAGATGCGTCACTGCATCCGGATATAAATACGCTAAATTAAGGGACATCTCTCCGCCCATCGAATGACCGAGCACCGCAAACTGATCGTATCCGAGCTTCTTCATTAACTTATAATATAAATTCACTTGCGCAGGAAACGAATACTGAAAATCAACTGGCTTAGAAGAACGCCCAAATCCTAAAATATCAACCGCTATAATCGTGTGATCCTTTACAAGTTCCGGATAAATATCACTAAACCCATCAGATGAACCACCAAACCCATGAAGCATAAGTAAAGGCGGCTTCCCCTCTCCAATTTGCTTAAAATAAATTGTCTGCCCATCAATTTGCGCCATACTCTCTTTCGTATGCAGCTTCATCATAACAGTATCTTTCACTTCTCCAACCTTCGCAATCGGCTTATCGACGAAATTACAAACAATTAACAAAACGAGCACAATACCGCTAATCATATAAAACTTAAACCTTTTCAAAGTTCCCGTCTCCTTTCTCTTGTTGCTATTTAAAAGTTTTTACATTTTTTGGTTATTTTATGTTCTCTTTTTAATTGTAACTAAAACAGTTACAATTATACTAAAAAAATATAACTCACTTCTATTACTAATGGTTATTCTGTAACTATTATAGTTACATATTTAAAGTAAGTCAATTCTTTTCTCTACATGGCCTAATAACAAAGAAAAGGACCTCGTTGTGAGATCCCTTTCTTTGTTATTATTTAATTTAAAAATGATCAGCGTGTGAGTCTTGCTTGCTAATACCGCCACCGTCACCTTTATTGAAGTTGGCTGGTGCTCCACCATCGCCTTTATTATCTGCTGGTGCTCCGCCCGTGTCGCCAATGTTAACGTAGTCTGGTCTTGCTGGTGCTCCTCCTGTGTCGCCAATGTTAACGTAGTCTGGTCTTGCTGGTGCTCCTCCTGTGTCACCAATATTAACGTAGTCTGGTCTTGCTGGTGCCCCTCCTGTGTCACCAATATTTACAGCTTGATTTGTAAAAGAACTATTGAACCCAATTGATAATACCCCTACTAATGCAGTCCCAACAATAGCCAAACGAAATTTCTTCATTATTTTAACGCTCCCTTTTCCAATATATTTTTTTGAGCCTTATTATTCATATAAAAATATTTACTTGCCTTAACATGATCATCAAATTCATAAAATTTCAGTGCTAAAATTTCAGTGTATTCTTGAATACAATCCCATAATCTTTCTCTCTCAAAATAAGAAAGTCCTTCTAAAATTACATCTTCAATAATTGATACTGAAGATTTTCCATTGAGTTCTTTCAAAATTTTAAACCGATGTTGAAATTCTTTTTCTCCTAAATCAACACAAATATTTAAACCTTTTTCAACGATTGGATTCGCTAAATTATATTGTCCTAATTTGTAATGTTCACGCGCTTCTACAAATAAGGCTTTAAAGTGTTCTGGGTAGTTTTTGGTCACCTCAGATATATGACGAATTGCTAATTCTGAAAGATTTTGACTAGCATAAAGCCAAGCTAAATTATGCCGAACCATTAGCATATATTTTTTTTGATCTGCTTTTTGCAATACTTCCATAGCAGAATTAAAGTTTTCTTCCGCTAATTCATAGTGATCTATGTCTACACAACATAGTCCAAAAGCATTTTCACATAATCCTACTTTTATTTCATAACCTGGATATTGTAAAAATGCTGCTTTTGCCCTATTCAAGTAATCTATTGCATGAACTTGGTCATATTTTTGATAATAGAAATTCCCCATCCGATAATTAAACTCCGCATGTTCTATCGGATCTGCAATATATTTCAATAACTTCTCAGCTTGCTCATACTGTTCTTTCGCTTCGTTATAATTTGAAATTAATGTGCAATGAAACCCTTTAAAAAAGTGATAGTAATAAGCTAGAACACCTTCTGCTGGGATTTCAAAAGATTCCACTTTATCAAAACTATCTTCTCTAACCCCAATCCAATCCACTAATGCATCATATCTAAAATTCAACAACGCATGATAAAGCAATACATCCTGATCCACATCCAACCCACTAATCTTACTTTCAATCGCCTCTTTCATTTCCATAGCTTTCTCTATATTTTGCTGCAACATTACACGATACCAATCATCTAAAGAATGTTTCATTTGCTCCCGTGTTACTACATCTGCTCCCATACACTCGCATCCCCTTTTCTCCAAAAATACAAAATTAGGATTTTTATACAATTATCAAAATTTTATATTACCACTCCTTTTCTATGTATTGAAAAATAATTATTAGAAAATTCTATATTTTAATTAATCATACCAAAGTTTTCCTTTTTAACAACTTGAGAAACAATTGTCAGAAAACTTACTAGAATAAATAAAAAAGCAAGCAGTTCCAGCACTCCGCTAAAACTACTTGCTCTATTTTTACTCTTTAATAAATTCCTTCGTGCTTCTTACTGTATCAATTGGACGAACTAATTTTTCAATTTCTTCACGTTTTGGCTCTAGGAATGGAGGTAAAGATAATTTTTCGCCAAGTGTTTCGTATGGCTCATCTCCCATAAATCCTGGGCCGTCTGTTGCAAATTCAAATAAGATTTGTGGTGCAACTCTTGCATATAATGATTCGAAGAAGTGACGGTTTACATATCCAGATGAAGGAAGTCCTACGCTACTGATTCTCTCAATCCATTCTTCTAATACAGCGCGATCTTCTACGCGGAATGCCGCATGGTGCACTGTACCAAAACCTTGTTGTGCTTCAGGAAGAACTGTATTATGTTCTACGATGACAGAGGCACCGTTTCCACCTTCGTTCACTTCAAATAAATAGAATTCTCCTTCTTGCGCAATCTCTTTAAATAATAAAACTTTTTCTAACACTTCTTTAAAGAAGCTAAAGTTCGCGATACGAATGAATACAGGTCCTAAACCAGTAATTGCGTATTCTAATGGTACTGGCCCGTTTTGCCAAGGTGTACCTGATTCGATCCCTTTATCTAATTCATCAGAGATTAATTGATATTGTTGGTCATCAAAATCAATGAAAGATAGAGTTTTCTTACCAAATTGCTCTTTAATTCCTGTATGTTCTACTTCCAAACGGTCAAAGCGTTTCACCCAATACTCTAATGCTGCATCAGTCGGAACACGGAATGAAGTTTTTGAAATTTCATTTGTACCGTGTACACCTTTCGGAACACCTGGGAAATCAAAGAATGTCATATCTGTTCCTGCACTACCTTTATCATCTGCAAAGAATAAATGATACGTTTGAATATCATCTTGGTTTACTGTTTTCTTAACTAAACGCATTCCTAAAACGTGAGTGAAAAACTCATAGTTTTTTTCTGCACTACTTGTAATCGCTGTAACGTGGTGAATTCCTTTTAATTGGTTCATTTTATATTCCTCCAATGTTTTTTAATTTATATTTTCTCTCCTATTACTTCTCTTCAATAGGTGCTAAATTCGCTTCAATTTCTGCTCGCTGATCTTCTAAGAACGGTGGTAAATCAAGTTTTTCTCCTAAATGTTCCACATCTCCATCAACTGTAAATCCTGGTCCATCTGTCGCAATTTCAAAAAGGATTCCGTTTGATTCACGGAAATATAAGCTTTTAAAGTAGAAACGGTCGATGATTCCTGAAGAATGGAAGCCTTTTTTTATTACCTGTTCTTCCCAATAAGCTAGCTCTGCATCGTTCTTTACACGAATTGCTAAATGGTGAATGCTACCGCGGCCCGGCTTTTCAGTAGGACCATCTAAATATTTCACAACGATTTCTCCAAAAGCCTCTCCTTTAATGGACTGAAAAATTGCTTCCTCTTCGCTGCGGCTAACCTCTGTATAACCAAACATCTCTGTAAGTGTACTCGCCATTTTATCAAGTCTACGAACTGTCATTTCTACAGAACCCATTCCTTGAATTTGATGCTTTGCAGGAACTTCTGATTTCTCCCAAGTTTCCCAGTGCTCTACTTTTTCCCCGTTTGAAACGAGTAGTACTAAGCGAAGACCTTCAACATCCTCAAATTGTAAAGCAGGACGATTTGCATATGTTGTCATTTCACTATGTTTCACATCAAATTTCTCAAATCGTTCTTTCCAGTAATGTAAGCTTTCCTCTGAAGGAACGAGTAATCCAATTCGAGTAATCGCATTTGTACCGCGATATGTTCTTCCTACTAATGGAATTTCAAAAAATGATAACTCTGTACCCGGACTTCCTGTTTTATCTCCGTAAAATAAATGGTACATTGACGGATCATCTTGGTTTACTGTCATTTTCACACGACGTAATCCAAGCACATTTTTATAAAAGTGATTATTTTCATTTGCATTTTTCGTAACCATTGAAATATGATGATGCCCTTTAATTTTATACATTTGTAATTCCTCCGCTTCGTTTTACTAGTCAAGTGATGATAAAAAAATAATATGCTTTTTAGCTTTTCAATTTATTCTCATTATGTTTTTGTAAATTCATCTTAGTTTTTACTGTATAAGTTACTTTGTTTTTTAATCGAAAACAACTGAGTGTATGTTTTTCATATGGCTCAATTGCTTTCGTTACTATCACTTTACAACTCAAGTGATTAAAAAGCAAGTATTTTATCTCAAATTCGAGATATTTTTCATAAAGTATTATTCACTTCCTATAAAAACAGCCTCACTAAGCATATTAACACTTAATGAGGCCACTTTATTCACACTATTAATTATGGAACGACGGCTTATAGAACGAACGATTATCAAGCGCAAAGACACGCTCTGTATATTCGCCTGGTTTTGTGCGTCCTAATGCGCGGTCCATCATGTTCATTTTTGCATCTAAGTTATCGATGTAATGCAGAATTTCTGCTTCTTTTACTAATGGTGGTTTTGGACTACCCCATTCTGCTTTTCCGTGGTGAGAAAGGACGATGTGTTGAAGAATTAATACTTCTTCTGCATCAATTTGCAGCTCGTCTGCTGCTTTACCAATTTCGTTTACCATAATAGAAATGTGGCCTAGTAAGTTTCCTTCTAACGTATACGTTGTAGAAATTGGGCCAGATAATTCGATTACTTTACCAAGGTCATGTAAAATAACGCCTGCATACAGTAAGTCTTTATCTAATGATGGGTATAGATTTGAGATAGCTTTCGCTAAATCAAGCATCGATACGACGTGATACGCTAATCCAGATACGAACTCATGATGGTTCTTAGTCGCTGCTGGATAGTCTAAAAATTCGTTTTGATGCTTATTTAATAAATGTCTTGTTAGACGTTGAATGTTCGGGTTTCTCATTTCAAATATGTATTGCGTAATTTTCTCGACCATATCTTCTTTTTTCACTGGTGCTTTTTCTACGAAGTCCGAGATATCTGTTACTTCATTTTCATTCGCAACTCGAATTTGTTTCACACGTAATTGAATACGGCCTTTGTAGTTTAAAATATCTCCAGCTACTTTCACGATTGTTTCCGCTACATATTGTTTCTCAACTTCTGGTGATACGTCCCATAGCTTCGCTTCAATATCTCCACTTGGATCTTGTAAGATTACTGTTAAAAATGGCTTTCCATTGCTTGCGATACCTTTTGTCGCTGTTTTAATTAACAAGAAAATATCGACTTGTTCACCAACTTCATATTCTGCAATTTTCTTTTTCATTCGAATTCCTCCACCAAATCAGTTACTTTTAGTATAGCACACTACAACTCATTTTCTTTACGCATATGTGTTAATTTTATAATCTGTTTTTCTGTAAAATACGCGAGTAAATGCGCATGACATGTAAAGAATATGACTTGTCTATCCTTTGCAATTTCCTTTATAAGTTCAATCGTTCGATTCGTCCTTACCGCATCAAAATGCACGAAACTATCATCAATAATAAATGGATAATCATGTTCGAATGTTTTCGCGAGTGCAAATCTCAGCGATAAATATAACTGCTCCGCTGTCGCTTGGCTTAGTTCATGACTGTAAAAACGCATACCATCGTTACGTTCAACGATAAACGGTTCTGCCTCTGACGGTGAAAAGATTTTACTATATCGTCCGCCTGTTAAATAGACGAAATACTCTTCTGATTTTTGTAAAATACGAGGAAGATGTACTTCGTGATAATATTGCTTCGTTTTCGTTAACACCGTTTTTGCGGCCGCATAAGCAGCCCACTTCTTCACTTGTTCACGCACTTGCGCTTTTTTCATTTCCCATTCATGCATTAAATCGCCGTATGTACTACCTTCTTCTAAATTCGCAATTTCCATACGATGTTTCGCAATACGCTCTGTCAGTTCTTTCTCTTCCGTAAGACAGTTTTGCACGACTGTCATTTCTCTCTTTAATTTCTCTTCATAACCGTCAGCTTCATAATGTTCAGCTAATGATAAGTTCGTTAAACGCTGTTCCAACAGATCAATTTGCGGTAATAAACGCCCCACTTGTTTCTCAGCATCTTCACGTTTTTCCGCTAGTTTACCTACTTCTAAAAACATCTCTTCATCTGTAGCCTCTGCAATATGCCATAAACCATCTCGTTCTACTAACAGATGTTTCAATCGTTCTTGCATAAACTCATATTCTTCTTGCCATTCCGCCAGTTTTTCTTTTAACTGCTTACAAGTTTGGCGCTTCTCTTTCTCATTTTGCATACGGCTTTGTGCCTCGTGTAGCTTACTATACTCCGCACTACCGATAACAGTTTCTAGTTTATGTTCAAATTGCGAAATCATTTCAAATAATGAAGATTTGCGCTCACTTTTCTTCTCTAAATCACGATATAATTGCTGCATTTTTTCCATACGCTCAAACGCCGGCAATATGTGTGCATACGTATAAAATTCAGGAAACATATAGCGCGTTTTATATGCATCGACTTGTTCTCCCGCCTGGAACGTTTCTCTCTCCCATTCCTCATACGATGAAACGACTTTATCATACGCTCGTTCCATTTGCTGTAACTTATATGACTCACGCTCAAATAGTTTACGTATCTCTTCATCTTTTTCTAACTCATAGCGCACAGACATCGCTTCTTCACTTTGTCTCCCGCCAGCACTTTGCTGAAGTGTAAGGAGCTCTTCTTGTAATCCACTTGATGGATCTTTATATAAAACAAGGGCGAGAACAATCCCTACAAAAACAATGACACTAATAAATAAGAGCGCTCGGTTATCTATAAATAAGCTTGTGAATAAAACGCCTGTGTTAATAAGAAGTAATAGAAGACAAACTCTTTGCCACTGCTTTTTCTTTTGCTTAGCTGTTCCTGCTTTTTCCTCATACTTGCGCTTCATTCTCTCTGCGCCTATACCGATAAACGCCGCATCTTGGAACGATTTCTCTTTCTCAACTAACACATTTCTCTCTTCATCCACTAACATTTGTTTCTTAATCTGCCTTATATTTTCTTCTTGTTCTTCTAATTGCTCTTGCGCTACTTTAAAACGATCATCGAGCTGTGCTTTTTGCGTTTCTAATTCGCGCGCCTTTTGCACTGTTTGCGTAATTAACTCTTTCGTTGCCAAACTCATATCAAATGAAAGAACTGTTTCCTTTTCAAAAGTAGCACCAATTTGTTGTTCCAGTTCTGCGATTTCTTCTTTTATATTCGTAATACTTCCTGTCAGATCACGCATTTCTTGGCGTGCATTTTCGTAAGACATATGCTGCATTCGAAGTTCTTCTACATAACTTTCTTTTTGCAAAAACTCTTCATCTATTTGAATCGATTCCATTTCAGATTGCACATTCTCAATTTTTTTATGAAGTGAGTCCACTTGTAATTGAAGCGGCTCCATCTTCGCCTTAATTGCTTCATAACGCGCCATTCCGTTTACAGGAAACTGCCCGCTCTCGTTCTCTAACACTTTCTCATGCGCACGCTTTTCAATAACGAGTGGCTCAAGCGCTGCTAATATTTCATAATCTTGCTTTCGTTTTTCTGCACTCTCTTTTTCCCCGCGAACAGAAGCAAGCTTCTCTTCACTTTCTTTTAACTGCTCCACTTGCTTTTCATACGTGCCAATTTTCCCTTGCCACTCTTTCATCTTCTCTTCAAGTTTCTTCATCTCTTGCAATGACACGTTAATTTCTGGTTTACGACCACTCGGCTTAAAGCGCTGGTCCATTTCTTTTTCTAGCTTTTTATCTAACTGCAATAGCGCATCACTCCCGACTGCACTTGCCGAAAATAAATAATTGCCAATATCCGCTTCACCAAGCTGATGAATGTTTTGAAGGCCATGCATATCAAATGAAAAGACAGATTCAAATAAACTTTCATTCATCCCGCTTAATATATCGTGTAAAATTTCCTCGCCGCCCGTTTTCCCGTCTTCAAAATAAACGGTCACCTCGCCAGCTGCCATCTTTGGCAATCGTTCAATTTTCAAACGGCCGTACTTCTCTGTTTGCACAGTCATCGCACCGCCATACTTGCCGCCTTCTTTCGGCTCATAACGGCGCTGTCCTCTCGTCGGAAAACCGAATAAAATACTTTTCATAAATGAGCGAATTGTTGATTTCCCCGCTTCATTTTCACCATATAACACTGTCAGCATTGACAGATCCATTTCCACATTTTCTAATTTTCCGTACCCATAAATATGGAGTTTTTCAATTCTCATTTCTTATCCCTCTCTTGCTGGAATAATTGTTCTAAAATAATATTTTCTGCTTCCTTTTGAATCTCTTTCTTCTCTTCCTCTGTAAAAGATTCAATACTATTACGTGCTACAGGAGATGTCCAAATCGTGCGCAACACACCGTCCATATTGGTGAAAGCTTCTAACTCCTTCAGCACACTACCGACGAAATGATTTTCTTCTTTCAAACGCTCGATTTCTGCAAAAGAGACTGTCTCATTTTTCCACTTCATCGTATATACGAAATCTTTTCGCTCTTCACCAGATGCTAAAATATGAAAAATCTCTTCTACGCGCTTTTCATCACGTAAATAAGGAGAAAGTGGCCCTTGTCCTGTAAATACGACAGTAAGTAGCGTCCCTTCCTCTTCTCTTCGGCATTCATTCATCGCACTCGATACGCTCGTCATCAGTTCATCAACAGTTTCAAGTCCATCAATATTCACTTCTATCTCATCCCACACAACATCCGCCGTATGGAAAAATGAACATTGCGATCCTTGTTTTGTAAGTTCAATAAGGTACGCACCCTTTTCCCCTGTCTCCTTACGATGACGACCTTGTATATTCCCCGGATAAATAATATACGGCTCTTCTGATAAAATTTCACGTTTATGTATATGGCCAAGAGCCCAATAATCAAACTGCTTTTCTTTCAGCTCACGAATTTGAAACGGCGCATAGCGATTATGCTCTGCATCCCCTTCCACACTTCCGTGAAGCATACCAATATGAAAAGGCGCATCACTCATTTTCGTATACTGCGCTGTCATATTATCCGTTACCGCTTGCTGCAAATAACTAAAACCGTAAATAGAAGCTAACAACTCACCATTTTTATAAAATGATTTCTCTTCTACATAAGGCTCCGTAAACACGTGAACATTTTCCGGAAACTCAATTGCTGCCCAGCTTCCCCCTAAATGATCGTGGTTACCGTGAATAATAAAAACAGGGATATCGTACTGCGAAAGTCTCTTCATTTGCTCGCGCACAAACACTTGCGCTCTCAAACTTCTCGTCTCCGCATCATACAAATCCCCGGCTAGTAATACGAAATCAACGCGCTCTTGAATCGCTTTATCAACAATACGCTCGAACGATTCAAACGTACTTTGCTTCATTCTTTCCCAAACAGACTGCGGTACACTCATCTCCATCCCTTTAAATGGACTATCCAAATGCAAATCAGCCGCATGTATAAACTTTACTTGTTTCACAAATAACGATCCTTTCTATGTTTCAAAAGTTTCACCTTATTGTAACACGCAATGTCATATATTTCTTTGCATATTCTAGTGATTTATGCCAAAATAGTTATAAGATTCTGATTTTATTATTGGAGGGAATTTTCATGGGAGTATACGTTCTAACAGTCTTTGAAAAAGATGGTTCTAAAGCATTAGACGAATCATTCGAGGCGGCAACTGAAAAAGAAGCGAAAGCAAAAGGTGAATCTATTTTAAAAGAAAAAGGATTGTATGAGAAAACACATCGCTGCACATCTTCTGCAGGTAAGCTCGTTTTATTCCAGCGCTAAAAAAAGAAGCGTCATCCGCTTCTTTTTCACTCTACTATATCTTCGTCACACCACGTAAACACCACATCTAGAATGCGATTACCGATACGTACGCGTTTATTCCATTTACCTGTTTGGATCTGATGTTGCAATTCTGCTTTCATCTTTTCCGTCCAGTCGTGAATCGTTTCACTACCGTCGTACGGATATACGCTCGGAAACTCTTTCTGCAATAGATGCAAGCTCTCTGCATCAAAATGAAAATGGAAGAAGTAGTTTGCTGTAAGCGATGGTTCTTGTAATCGTAAAAAATGATCATCAATTTGCTTTCTATTTCTATAGAAAGTAAAGATATTCACTTTACCACTCGTAATTTGGTCAATTTGAATTTCGTGCTTCTCTATAATCACGTCTTGTCCACCTCGTTGTATACTATCTTTAGTATATATGTCTTTTGCAACAAAGTTAACCATTTTCGTGCGAAATTCATTTCCTTCATTATAATTCCTGTACCTCCATATGCAATCAGGATAAATAAAAACAAAGTTGAAGGGGAGCGATCACATGTATTTCGGAAGCAAAGGTTGGTATGTAAAAGAACTTAAAAAATTAGGTATCCGTACTTATGAAGGTAAAAAACTAGAATCTTATCGTACGCATGTGTTATCTAGTTTACTTGAGAGAATGAAGAAGGCTTCGGCTTAATTGATGTAGGAAGCAACTACGGTTGCTTCCTTTTTATATAGTGGAAAAAAAGAAATAATTCTATCTTAACGTTCTATCTTTACCGTTATACTCTCTTGATAAAAACCACCCATTATTAACTGAATCTCTATTACCAAATCTCTTTCTAGATAATCATTCGTACATACTTTAAATTTCCCATACTTATTAACCCGTCCGCTTCCAACATACATATCACCACTTGTTATGACAATTGTTGAATGAGGTTCTGCACGACCCAACACAAAATTATGACCATATTCCACAGAAGCTATCGCTATTTTTTGATGCATATTATTAATTGAACCTATACATTTCTTTTTACGCAAATTAGCATTACTTTCTTCAGCCCTCGAAAACGCTAGATTCCTGTTAATCTTTTCTGAAGACGAAGCAACATTCCCCAGCCAAATAAACCTATCAAATGTAGTAATAAGTAGAAACATCTACGCTAACTCCCCCATTCTTCCTTTCCCACATTAAAAACGTCTGTGTAATGCAATTAGAGCGTTCTTAAATCTCTCATACTTTCTAAAGCATAACATGAGAAAATAATAAAAAAATCGTACAAAAGGGCAAGCCTATAATGTACGATTGGGCATATATAACGTTTTAAAAATGAATTAACTTCCTTTCAATAGATACAGCTACTGCTTCTGACCTTGAATTAACACCTAATTTATTATATATATTTGTTAAATACGCTTTTACTGTTCGTTCAGCTATTCCCATATCGAATGCAATTTCTTTATTCTTATTTCCACGCGCAATAGCTTTCAACACAAACAATTCTTTTTCTGTTAAATTATTTTCTTCAACCTTATCAGCATATACTTCTTTCCTTTTATAATTCACTATCTTTTCCATAATATTAGGTTGTAGTAAAATCTCACCTCGAATAGCCGCTTCCAATGTTCGAAACAAATTCTCACGATCCGTATCTTTTAGCAAATATCCTTTTGCTCCTAGCTCAATTCCCTTTAACATTAATTCATCTTCGTTATAAGTTGTTAATATAATAATCGGCGTATGATTTTGTTTTTTATTTAAAGCCTCAATTGTTTCTAAACCACTCATTTTAGGCATATTTAAATCCATTAAAATAACATCAGGTTTCTTTTTTTCTATGAAAGAAAGGGCTTCTTCTCCGTTTGCAGCCTCACCTATAATTTGAAATGAATCACTCGTTTCTATTATTAATTTCAGACCTTCCCTTACAACGAAATGATCATCCACAATTAATACGTTATACTTCATCGCTATCTCCTTCATTATTAATAGGTACTTGAATACACACTTTCGTACCCTTCATCTTTTCACTCAATATATGTATTTCTCCATTAATCAATCGAACTCGCTCATTTAAGCCAATTAAGCCGTAATGTCCAGGATTCTTACCGATATATCCAGTGTCAAAACCAATTCCATTATCTTCAACTTCAATAGTAAGTTTTTCAAGGTTATCACTATATTCAACTTTCAAATTTACATCTTTTGCCTGTGAATGTTTTGCGATATTCGTTAAACATTCACTAATTACATATAAACAATGTTCCTTTACTAATCTTGAAATATGCGGGGGACTTTGAATAGTAAATCTCACATGTATAGACGTAGCCTCAGAAAAACGTTGAACTTCTTCCTCTACAGCTTTATTAAATGAATTAGTAGTATGACGCAAATCATCAATAACCAGCCTTGCGTCATGTAAAGTTTGTCTCGCTCTTATCATAGTTTGTTTCATAATCTCTTGCGATCGCCCTGTATTCCCTTTTTGCATATGGGCTTCTATTGCTTCCAATTGCATAATTAAGCTCGCTACACCTTGCGCTAACGTATCATGTAAATCCCTTGCCATTCGTTGCCTTTCATTAGCTAATGTCAATTCTTCTACTCTCATATATGCAGACTCTAACTCTTGAATGTAGCTCTGTATACGATTACGTGCATCATATTGCTGCTTATTAATATAAGAAAAAGGAATAATAATTGCTAGTACTAAAAGGAACATAGAGATAAGAATAGCTACTTTATTCACACCATAATTCATACTAATCGCAGTACAAAATATGGCATACATGAGAGTGAAAACCGCCATTACTTTAAATATATTGTTATAAACATATAAACTTTGGGCAATTAAAATAGGGGTTAATCCAACAAAAATAGCTATTGAACCATTTGGTACAATAAATGCAGCAAGAAACACAATGAAGAGTTGTACAAAAAAGAAATACAACAATTGTCTATTCTTTAATGAACTTGCATACCAATGAAAGATAGTATGAATAACAATAATTATTGTGAAGAAGAAACTATCCATTGAGAGAATATTATTACGAAATTCTAAAAGCATTGAAGCTATATATACGAGTGTAATCCATAAAACAATAAACCTTCTTGGAATAAATACCGCTTCCAATACATTTGTATCCACGTCTATATTTGAATTCATTTTTTTCATATTCGACCTCCACCATTATATTATACAAGATGCAGCTTACATTTTGATAAAGTGAAACTTTAATTAGTGGGGCTTTCTCCCATCCCCATTACAGAATACAAATATGAAATATTGCATATCGAAATGCATTGATATAATTGTAAGCGCTCACTATAATAAGCGTATAAAGATTTATTGTATCTTACCATTAAAAAAGGAGGCACTCATATGGAAATCGCAATGGCAGTTTTAAAATTTGTAGGTGGAGTAATTCCATTAGTTCAAGAACTTTTAAAAGCATTCATGTAAGGTTATCATTCAGCAATTATCTATAATAATTATCACACAAATGATCTGTATATCAAAAGCAAATTGATATACAGATCATTTGTGTGAGAAAACTTTATACGAGAACTATGTAACCTAGTAGAACAATAATAATGCATCTATCTCAAGTTAGAAAAAGACGCTCACAAGAGCGTCTTTTTCTTATATTACTACGTATTCAGAAGAAACCGATTTTATCAAATAGATAAACGAAGAATTTCTGTTCCCTTTTATTTTTTGATAACCAAATAATCACTCCAACCAAAAATGCTATAATTAATCCTATCAAACCAAGGGGGAACATTTATCGTGCACGGAAAACACATTCAATTTCACAAGTTTGGCAACCCAAAAGATGTATTACAAGTTGAATATAAAAATATAGAACCACTAAAAGAGAATGAAGTTTTGGTCCGTATGTTAGTTAGACCGATTAATCCATCTGACTTAATTCCAATAACCGGAGCGTACGCTCATAGAATTCCTTTACCTAACATACCTGGTTATGAAGGTGTTGGTATTGTAGAAGATGTAGGTGCGGGCGTTACGAGAGACCTTATCGGTAAACGTGTTTTACCGTTACGCGGAGAAGGTACTTGGCAGGAGTATGTGAAGACGTCAGCTGATTTTGTAGTCCCTATCCCTGATTCCATCGATGATTTTACAGCGGCGCAAATGTATATTAACCCTCTTACGGCGTGGGTTACTTGTACAGAAACGTTAAACTTACAGAGTAATGACGTTTTATTAGTGAATGCTTGTGGATCCGCTATTGGACATCTATTTGCTCAGTTATCACAAATTTTAAACTTCCGATTAATTGCTGTTACAAGAAATAATAAGCATACAGAAGAATTACTGCGCCTTGGTGCTGCATATGTAATTGATACTTCCACTGCCCCGCTTTATGAAACTGTTATGGAATTAACAAACGGGCTCGGTGCGGATGCTGCAATTGATTCTATCGGGGGATCGGCTGGAAATGAATTAGCTTTCTCCTTACGTCCAAACGGGCACTTTTTAACGATCGGTCTTCTATCAGGAATACAAGTAAACTGGGCAGAAATTGTCACGAAAGCCAAAGTACACGCGAACATATTTCATTTACGACATTGGAATAAAGAAGTGTCACCATATAAATGGCAAGAAACGTTTCGTCACTTAATTCGCTTAGTAGAAAATAAGCAATTGTGTTTTATGACGGTACATTCTACGTATGACTTAGCAGATGTGAAAGCAGCAGTTGATGTTGTGCAGTCCGCTGAGAAAACGAAAGGGTAACTAACTGTTACGATTTATTTAACCAATTATAACGAAAGTTAATTAAATATATCAGTAAGCCCTGCTAGTCAAGTGATTGGCTAGTAGTGAGGGTTAACTGCGGGCAATCCCTAAAGCTGATTGAACTACAACGTGGCTAGAAATAGTGAGCGTGAATGTCGCGAAAGCAGAAAAAATCAATCAGATCGTGCAAGGTTAAATCCTAAACACTAGAACAATGGGTCTTCCGCCTCGAATCATCTAAGTCAAAATGGATAAGATGAACGTTCAACGACTATCTCGTATAACTGACGAGAGTACATCACAAGCCTATGGTGGTGGAAAAATCCTCTATCTCTAAGTAGATAAACATATAGTCTGCGCTCATGTGAAAACATGAGAAGTTCATAAGAGAACTGGCTAAGGAGTTGCGCCCTTAGTTGAACGAGATAAATTTTATTGAATCTATCAAACTTTATTGATTTTATCGAACGTACGTGCTGTGTTTGATTCGATGAGGTGAGAATAATAATGAAATTTTCACGAGTTAGTCAAGTATCGGAATTAACAGGTTTGCATCCGAGTGGTCTCAGGAGAATGCTGGTGGAACACGCTACGATTCAGAAGAACAAATCTTTCATTAAAGGAGTTACATTCTGATGATATTGGCGAAGAAAGTTAGACTGATTCCAACGCCTGAACAAGAAAAAGTGCTTAGAAACCATGCTGGTGCTGCAAAATTTGCTTATAACTATTGTAAAAGAATGAGTGATAGATATTATAAGCTATTTGGAAAATCTGTTTCACAGTTAGCTTTACAGAAACGATTTACAAAGATCAAGAAGCGAAAGAAATATGAGTGGTTAAAAGACATTAATGCACAAGTTCCTAAACAGGCTTCAAGAGATTTTGATGCGGCGAGAAAAAATTCGTTCAAAAAGTACAAAAATGGTTCTCACACTTCTTATAAATCCAAAAAAGATGTAATCCAAGGATTTTATGCTAATTATGAAAGACTGATTATAGGAAAGAAAGTAGTTCACATTCAGTCTATTGGAGAAGTGAAAACAAGCCAACAACTACCAAGAAATAAAAAACCATCCAATCCAAGAGTTACCTTTGATGGTCGTCACTGGTGGATTAGTGTAGGGTTCCAAGAAGACTTTGAATTACAAGAACTAACGAATGAGTCGATTGGTGTGGATGTTGGTTTAAAAGAGCTTTTTGTAGCTTCTAATGGTATGAAAGAACGAAATATAAACAAAGATGCCAAGGTTAAAAAACTTTTGAAAAGGAAAAAGTCAGCACAAAGAGATATGTCTAGGAGATTTAAAAAAGGTGCAAAAATTCAATCTGCCGGATATGAAAAAGCGAAAGCTGAGCACCTGCGGTTATCTAGGAAAATTACGAATATCCGAACTAACCATATCCATCAAGCAACAGCTAAATTGGTGAAAACCAAACCAATCAGGATTGTTGTGGAAGACTTATCTATTTCAAACCTGTTAAAAAACAAAAAACTATCGAAAGCATTTTCATTTCAAAAATTAAACTTCTTCTTTCAATGTTTGTCATACAAGTGCGAGAAGTACGGCATTGCGTATGTAAAAGCTGATAAATGGTTCGCTTCAAGCAAGATTTGTTCATGTTGCGGCGTAAAATACGACCATTCAGTTCAACCAGAAGGACAGTGGAGTTTAAAAATACGTGAGTGGTGTTGTGTTTCATGTAATAGCCATCACGATAGGGATGTAAATGCTACGATAAATTTATCAAGATGGGTAAAATAAATGCTTGATAATAGGAGGTAACGATACTGCCTCGTGTGGAGTGTTATACCCCTCGTCCCTTTGGGGCTGCGAGAACACTTTGAAGCACTAACTTGTGTAAATTTGATTGAATTGTATAGATTTAGTTAAGTTTATCGTATCGGAAAGTGTTTTTGACGAGTTATTAAATGCAAAAGAAGAAGTCTTTTGCATTTACCTTTTAAATAGACTAGATAGTACGTTTAGCAGTCTATAATTGTAATTTTTTGGTACAATTATATTGAAAGGTGAAAGGAGCTTCTAACATGTGGCTAATTTCGGCAATTTGGCCTATTATACTAGTCGGGGGGATTGTAGTATTTGTAATAAAAAGATTGGAACATAAATATAAGCACGGCAATTTGGGTAAGAAAAAATCAAAAGAGGCTCAACTGTTATTAGACAGTTTCATACCTATAGGAATGCTTGTCGGCTGTATAATCGGTTTGATTTTCGGCATGTTTTCCCCCGATTTCTCACTGCTTTCAGTTAGTTTAGGAGCTGGAATAGGCTATTTATTTGGATTTTTCGCCTATGAATTTTATAGCAAGACAGCAAAAGATTTTTGTTAAGCCACAAGGAATAAGCGGGACAGTACATAGTGATCATATAAAATATGTAACTGTCCTTTATTTTTGCATCAATGTTATCAATTTTTCTTCCACATCCTATACACCTTTTTTATTGATGTTTCTCTCCTCTTTCTTTCGCATATCCGCTTTTTTGTTCTTCTCGGCTCTATAACCAAAGTAAAGTAGCGCACATGTAGTAATAGAACCTACAATGTATCCTAAAAAGCCTCCTAACCAAAACATAAAAATTGCCCCCAATCCATTATAAATTTTATGTAGTAGACATCTGTAAACCGCTCTCGGTACCTCGGTTTTTTATTACAGATTGGAAAATCCCCTTAACCATTCCATCCATGAACATTCTGTCTTCTCTATTTTGATTATTATCTATAAAGTTATTTATACCACTAATTCTTCCATTATCTCAAATAACAACTTTATTATAAAGTTTGCACTCACATTACATATATGTAGCATCACTGTTTCTTTTTTCATCTCGCCCTTACAACTGAATTTCACTTCTATAACTTAAAAACAAAAAACCCCCTCAAAGCATAAACTTCAAGGGGTGAGCCTGTTTTTTATTTACTTATATACGTACAGCTGTACCACTTACAGCAACCATTAACATTCCATCACGAACAACTTCGTAATCTACGTCAACACCAACGATAGCGTTCGCACCTTTTTGTTTTGCAAGTTCTTTCATTTCATCCATTGCGATATCACGAGCTTCTTTTAGCTTGCTTTCATACGAACCAGCACGACCACCGACAACATCACGAACAGAAGCGAATAAATCGCGGACAATATTTGCACCCATAATAGCTTCACCATTTACAATATCGATATACTCAATAATTTCTTTACCTTGAATTCCAGACGTTGTTGTTACAATCATGACTGACACTCTCCTATAAATTATAATTTTTGATTAGCTTTCTTATATCTTTATTATGACATGGAAAAAGTAACTAATCTATTGAATTACCTTACAGGAGTGTGACAATTTTGTAATAATAAAACGCGCTTTATGTTTCATTTTAATAAAGCGCTTTAATATTGGGATACATAAACGATTCTCTATTTTCTTTCCAATCCTTTTCTACTTCTTTAAAAGTTGGTCGCCCTAATTCTTTATTATTTTCATGTTTACTAAACCATTTTTTCACATACTGATCTCCATTTTTATTTTGAACTGTACAAAGGAAACTATTACTACTATCCTTTAATATTTTTACAATCACGAATAGACACCTCTTCCCTGCTCAATATCATAATAGGACTTGATCTTTTACTATAAGCCCTTCCTCTCTTATAGTCATACGACTCCTCGGTCGCGCCAAAGTTGTAAGATCAAAAAACGATATTCATTATGTTTAAATATGTGACGTACATATTATTTAAAGAAATCAGAGTTATACGCATTGTGCTTATCGAATATTTTATAGATTTCTAACTTATCATCTAATTTTGCATCTACTAAAATTAATATATTGCCATCGTAAATGTATTCTTCATACTTTTTAGCATGTTCTTCTGGAATTCCTAATCCTATAAATGCTCCTATTAAACTTCCAGCTCCTCCGCCAATACCGGCTCCTCCAATAGCTGCTGCGATTGGTCCTGCTGCTACGATTGGACCCATTCCAGAAACGGCAAGTATACCAAGACCTGTTAATAAACCACCGAGTCCGCCTGCTACTCCTCCAGCTACAAGCCCTGTCGCTGAAAAGATATCTGCTTTATGTGCAGTTTCGCTATTCACTTTTTCACCCGATTTTTCTTCCAGATGTTCAATTTCCTTTTGATCCTTTGCAATAGCTGAAATGTTATTTGCTGAGTATCCTTTATCATTTAATTCATTAATAACGAGTGCCGCATCATCAATTGTTCTAAAAACACCTACTATTTTTCTATCTACATTCATAACTATTAACCTCCTAAAGTTTTACATAATGTATCTTTATTTTTCTTCATTTCTGTATACACTAATCTTCTTATTAACATAACCATTTACGAAAAAAGCGAATAGTAAAAGCACTACAAGTGAACTACTTAACAAGTAAATTAAATCAAATGTAATATTAATCATCATTTCATTCATGTATACCAGGCTCCTTTTTATTTAAAGTAAAAGTATATTTTGATAGACTAATCTACTAAACATAGACATCTTACAATTCATCTTCAGTTAATCTCTTTGTAGTATATGTATACCCTTCCTAACCTTTTCTAAACGTAAAAAAACTATAATTATATTTTTCTTATTTATATGTTTAACATTTTTTAAAACGGGTATGTTTATATTGTTATGCTTACTATATGGAAAGGAATATTACGATGAATGTCATTCAATCTACTACTATTTCTTATAATGAAACACCTACAATAACGCAGATTCATCATTTTTATGCTTTAATGACAACATTTCAAACGAATGTATTTATAGGTAAACATGGAGCACTTACTTCTATTAAAAACTTAAGCACATTAGTATCCTTTTTCCTTACTGTCAAAAAGAAAGAACTTGTATTATTTATCTTTGAAGGAATAGATGCAAAAAAAGCTTTAAGAACACTTTTTCCTGCTTAAAAGTTTTATGATCCCCCTATTCCCTCGATTGTTACTTTTCATATATAGTTTTATATTTCAACATGATTTCCTCTATGAAAAACGAACCCCCTAATACAATAGGGGGATTTCTAGTTTGGCCTTACGAAAACTGATATAATATATATTACGTTTTCATTCTTTACGATTGAAAACTTTTAATAATCTTGAAGGTAGGAATTTTTGATGAAATCGAAAGCAAAATTTAGTATTCGTTACAAAATTATGGCTGGTTATTTAGTTATCATTTTGTTCTTACTTATTTCTTTCATTATGCTAAACAATGAGATTTCCAGTTTACAAAAATCTCGTAATTTTATTATTGAGCATGATTTTAAAGTTCTTAATTTAACGAATCAAGTGGAGAAAGATTTACTCACAATTGAAAATAAAACGAAAGGATTTATCACTTCTAATGATGCAAATTACGTTCAATCCCTTAACGCTGCGGAAAAGGATTACGAAAAACATTATCAAGATCTTTTCTCATTATTAGAGGATAACCCATCTCAGCAAGAAAAATTAAAACAGATTAACGAAAACATTACTAGTTGGATTAATAAAGAGATTCACCCACTCATTACAAATAATAATAGTAATAATGTACAAACAATCGACACGACTCAAATTCAGTCCTTACAGTCACAGGTAACTAACTTCCGTAGCACTGAGGAGCAATTAACGAAAAAAAGAGCAGCACAATTAGATACTGAAAATAATAAATTAGAGATTTGGTTATACAGTTTATTGTTCTTACTTTCTTGTATTTCTATTATCATTTCACTCTATATTTCGAATTCCATTACAAAAACGATTAAAAATGTAATTCAAGCTATTAAATCCATTTCTTCTAAAGAAAAAATTACGGAAAGAATTCATGTAAACACACGTGATGAAATAAAAGATCTAGCTCACACAACGAACCACTTACTAGACGAAATATCGAAAAGAGAGTGGTTGCAAACCGAGCTTGCAGAATTAATTTTAATGTATCAAGGTGTATCTTCTATTGAGATGTTAGGTAACAAAATTCTTAGTGGGGTTATACAAAAAACGCAAACTTCTTGCGGTGCATTTTATGTTCGTGAAGAAATTGAAGACACTGTCTACTATGTGAAGAAAGCTTCTTTCGCTGGTCAAGGTCCTGATGTTGGAAAACAGTCTATTAAAATGGGTGAAGGTTTCATTGGACAGTCTGCTTTAGAAAAGAAAAGTTTTATTCTCAGGGATATACCTGAAGAATTCCGTTACGTTACTACTGGATTATTAGAAATACGCCCTAAAAACCTACTAGTCATCCCTATCTTATTTGAGGATGAAGTAATTGCAGTAATGGAGTTAGTAAGTGTAACTGAGATTTCAGACTTGCATCAAGATTTAATTCAACAAACTGTTGATAATTTAGGTTTGACAATCCATAGTATTATGGGACGTATGCGAATTCAAACTCTTTTACATGAATCACAAGCAATGACAGAAGAGCTGCAAGTTCAATCAGAAGAATTACAAACGCAAGCTGAAGAACTACAAATGCAAGCCGAAGAATTACGAACAATGAATGAACAACTAGAGTCTAGAACGGAAGAGGCGGAGCAAAAGACAGCTGACTTACAAATTACTAAATCAGAATTAGAAGAAAAAGCAAGTGAGTTATTACGTAGCTCAAAATACAAATCTGAATTTCTAGCAAATATGTCACATGAATTACGCACACCGTTAAATAGTATTTTACTATTATCTGAAATGTTAAAAGAAAATCATGATAATCATTTATCCGACGATGAAATTGAATTAGCAACCGTCATTCATTCATCAGGGAAAGATTTACTTACTTTAATTAATGACATACTAGATTTATCGAAAGTAGAAGCTGGGAAACTAGATGTAATTTTTGAAGCAACAAATATAAATGACATGGCAGCAAGTATGCATCAAAACTTTTTACATATAGCTGCACAAAAAAATGTCGAATTTACGATTGAAGATAGTGATACAATTCCTGATTTATTTTATACAGATGCAAAACGGATTGAACAAATTATTAAAAACTTATTATCCAATGCATTTAAATTCACGGAAACAGGATCCGTTTCTTTACATTTCGATTCAATAGAAACAACTAATTTAAGTCCTGATATGCAATCTATCAGTAATGATTGGATGAAAATTTCGGTAAAAGATACTGGTATTGGTATCGCTAAAGAACAGCATCAACTTATTTTTGAAGCCTTTCAACAGGCAGATGGCGCAACGATTCGGAAATATGGTGGTACAGGCTTAGGATTATCTATTTGTAAAGAATTTGCTAGATTGTTAGGTGGTTGGATTACGTTAGAGAGTCATGTAGGAGAAGGCAGTACTTTCACTGTATATATTCCTAACCTTCCAAATGGATTACATGATATACAGTTATCCAATTTAGAAGTTGCAGCAACGATAGAAGATGTTATTCCTGCTGAAGTTGTGGAAGAGACTATCGTGACTCCAGAAACAAATAACGTCTTCCAAGAGAAAACTATTTTAATTGTCGATGATGATCACCGAAATATATTTGCATTACAAAATGCATTAAAAAAACAACATGCCAACATTATTACTGCACAAAATGGTATAGAGTGTTTAGACATACTAAAAAACAATACAAATATTGACCTTATTTTAATGGATATTATGATGCCGAATATGGACGGTTATGAAACGATGGAACATATCCGAATGAATTTAGGGTTACATGAAATACCTATTATCGCATTAACTGCGAAAGCAATGCCAAATGATAAAGAGAAATGTTTATCTGCTGGTGCTTCAGATTATATAAGTAAACCATTAAATTTACATCAACTTTATTCGGTAATGAGTGTATGGTTAATAAAATAAGTGAGGTTTAGTTTAAGTGGAAAATAAGTATTATAATTTTGATCCATCTGTAGATATGGATAAGCGTACGAACTTAGAAATTGAATTACTATTAGAAGCGGTATTTAAACTATCTGGCTTCGATTTCCGCCAATATGCTCGTACATCTATTTATAGAAGAATTTGTAATCGAATGCAGATCTCTAATATCCCAACCATTTCAAAGTTAATTGAAAAAGTAATTCATGAGGAAGGGTTTTTAGAACAGTTATTAAATGATTTCTCCATTAATGTAACTGAAATGTTCCGTAACCCTAACTTTTTTAAAGCGCTAAGAGAGCATGTCATTCCTGAATTAAAAAAGTATCCTGAAATTAGAATTTGGCACGCTGGATGCGCAACTGGTGAAGAAGTATTATCCATGTCCATCTTACTTCACGAAGAAGGATTAAGTGAAAAAGCTGTTATTTATGCAACAGATATGAATACAAATGTGTTAGAAAAAGCAAAACAAGCTATCCTTCCGTTAAATAAAATGCAAACTTATACGAAAAATTATTTACAAGCTGGCGGTACACAAGCATTTTCTAACTATTATTCAACAGATAATCGCTTTGCTTATTTTAATCCGTCACTTTTACAAAACATTATTTTTGCGCAGCATAATTTAGTAACTGATCAATCTTTTAACGAATTTCATATTATACTTTGCCGTAACGTTTTAATTTACTTTACGAGTAAACTTCAAAACCAAGTACAACAACTATTTTATGAAAGCTTAGGTCACAATGGATTCCTATGTTTAGGAAATAAAGAAACTCTACGTTTTTCCGATATAATGCCGCATTATATCCAATTTAATCCGAACGAACAAATCTATCAAAAAATACAATAAAAGCGTATGAAATCCTCTGTTTGGATTTCATACGCTTTTTATTTCGCATTCGTTTGTATCATAATTAGACACATATCATCTGATTGCGCTTTCTTTTGTTCTTCCTTATAAAACCCTTCTATCTCTTCTTCTAAATCTCCCCATTTTCTTTCTGTAAAAGTACGTAATTTCTCTTCAGCCTCAAATTCATCATTTGCAATTGCTTCAAGAACACCATCTGTAAACAATAATATTTGAGCGTTCTTCTCAAAAGGTATAACTGTCTTTTTAACTTTTATTTCATCAAAAAATCCTACCGCACAACTCCCGCGATCTAGTTCAACTACATTTGTTTCATCAACTAAAACATATCCAGAAGGATGCCCTGCATTTACATATTCAACTATTCTATCTTCTGTATTAACAACTAAGTATATAGCCGTAAAATAATAGGGAATATTATCATTTTCATTATGTAAAAGGGTCATATATTTATTTAATTCTTTAATAACGAGTTCTGGATCAATTAAACATTTAATTGTTTCACGTAATACAGACGAAATAAACATACAAACTAATGAAGCAGATACACCATGTCCCATCACATCTAATAATATAATACCGTAGCGATTTTCATCGATTTTATACCAATAATACATATCTCCAGCTAGTTTAAATGAAGGTAAGTAACTTGCTTCAATTTTTATATGATCTTCTCTTAATGGGCTACTTAATAAGTTTCTTTGTACTTGCGTAGCTAAATCTAATTCATTCCGAAGATTTTCTTCTTGTTCTTTATGCCAATTTAATTCCGATTTCAAGCGTAACGCTACACGCATACGTGCTAATAGTTCAACTTTATTTATAGGTTTGGTAATATAATCCATTGCCCCCATATCAAGAGCTTCGGCCAATTTATTTGCATCCTCTAAAGCTGTAACAAAAATAATAGGAATATCTTTAAACTTCTCCTCTTTTTGTAATCGCCTACAAACTTCAAGTCCATCAATTTCAGGCATCATAATATCTAATAGTATTAAATCAATTTCATTATGCCTGGAAGAATCTTTTCCAAACTGTATGTATTCGAAGAGCTCTTGTGCAGAATTGAGCGATACAAGATCATGATATCCGGCTTGTTTTAAAATCTTCTCAATTACAAATATGTTAACCGGATTATCATCAACAATTAAAATGGACACAAGTTATTTCCCCTTTTCTTATTTAAAATGTAAATCTATTATCACTTTCTATTTTTCTAGTATTACATACTCAGTTACAAAATGAAAATTTCCTACTCATATATATTTTTTATACAACAAAAGAACAAACCCCTAGAAATAGGAATTTGTTCTTTCACTCTATAAATTTCTACTTTTAATTTAACACCATTGCTTTATCATTTAAAAGACGATCTAATTCTTCCATATGATTTGTTTCATCTGCAATCATATCTTCTAGCTTTACAACTAATTCTGTCATATTTAATTTCGCTGCCTGTTCTTTTCTCGTTTCATAACGCTTAATTGTTTCATATTCTGATTGTCTAGCGGATTCTAACATTTCTCTAACATCTTCTACTTGTTTCACTGGTAAAGGGATCGTAGTAGGTGTACCACCTAACGTCTTAATTTTCTCCGCTAAATATAGGGCATGTCCTTGTTCATCACTAATTTCAGATTCAAAGAAAGGTTTTAACACTTGTCTATATATACCAGAAACTGTAGCTGCATTATGGTTATACATAATAATTGCTGAGTATTCTCCTGCTAAATCTTCATTCAATCCTTCGATTAGTTCTTTCACATCGTGTGACATTTTTATATCTCCTCCTATACTTAATAACTACCCCTTTTCTCATGTTTTAAACATAATGATTTTAAATTTTTATGTATCTAAAAATGCTGCTTGCTTCAATTTACTTATCGCTTGTCTTTTAATACGAGAAACGTGCATTTGTGAAATACCTAACCGTTCCCCTGTATCTTTTTGATTTAAATTTTCTCCAAATATATAATGAATAACACTCTTTTCTGTCTCATTTAATACGTTAAAAATATCCTTTAAAACGAGACGCCTTTCTGTCTCTTCATATCCTTGCTCTACTTCACCTACAGATTCAATCCTCGCTACCGAACTGCCATCAGATGAATTTTCAACTACATCATCTAAGGAAGATACGCGATAATTATTTTTCGCATCCATAATTTCTAGCACTTCCTCTTCGGATAGTCCTAAATGATCTGCAATCTCTATAATCTTGGGTGAACGCTGCAAACGATCTGTTAGCTCCTCTATCGCAAGTTTAATCTTCCCGCCTAAATCTTTAATTCGCCTTGGAACGTGAATACCCCAAGTTTTATCACGTAAATATTTCTTTATTTCGCCTACTATTGTAGGTATTGCAAACGGCTCAAAAGCATTCCCTATCGAATAATCATACCTTCTTATTGCACCTAAGAGCCCTAACATTCCTACTTGTATAATATCTTCATGCATCGGCCCACCTTTTGAATAGCGATATGCAATGGAATATACGAGATTTTTATAGTGATTAACCAATCTTTCCTGTGCTTCATCACATTGGTTTTGTTGGAAGTCTGCAATTAGTTTAATAACGTCTTCTTTAGTAAGATTTGTAGGTTGAGATTGGATTTCCATCATTCTCCACCTGCTCTCTTTGTATATATTTTGTCATTAAAACTGTCATGCCCTCATCATGCATAATTTGTATATCATCCATTAACGTATTGATTAAATATAAACCTAAACCATTTTCTGGCAAATACTCTACTGGTTTATTAATATCATACGGACCAACTTTACTTTTTAAGCTATTAAAATCAAAGCTAACTCCATTATCCGCGGCCATAATTTCTAATCGATCTTCATATAGGCCAAAGACAATTGTAATTTCTCCAACGTCTTCTTTATATGCATGTTGTACAATGTTTGTACATGCTTCACTAATAGCAATTTTCATATCTTCTATATCGTCATAAGCAAAACCCATTCGATTCGCAACACCAGCCATTGTTAAACGAATAATAGCCACATATTCTGCTTTTGCAGGAATTTTCATTTCTATCTTTTCAAATCTCTCCATCATCCCTAGTCACCTTCTTTCTACTTTTTCAAAATCGGAATTCAAATTTAATATTTCTGTTAGCCCTGTAATATCAAATAATCTTTTTAGCCTTTTAGACACACCAGTAAACTCTAGCTTCCCATCATTTCTCTTAACTGCTTTTAATAAAGCTATAAAAACTCCTAAGCCTGTACTATCCATATAATCTACGTTATGAAAATCTACTACAATATAAACCTCTTTTTCACTTGCAATAGGCATGATCTTATTTTTCAAATCTGATGCTGTATATGCATCAATTTCACCATTAAGTTGTACCGTATAACCTACATCATTTTGCAAAATATTTATTTCCAAATTCATCATTTCCGCCCCCTTATCTCAAACTACTACTATTTAATTACCCTTAAAAATTAGTTTTAAACATATTTTTTCATTTTAATTATAAATAAATTTTCTACACCTTTCTCAGCTTAATACTAAAAAAATACTACCAAATGTTTAAACTTTATAAATTTGTGTATGTATAATGTATAAACATTATTTTTAGGGGGATCTATCTATGGAAGAGCACAACTTTAAAAAGGGAGATTTCGTTCAATTTTCTTATCGACACGATCATGCTACAAAATTAGTTGGTTCCATTATTAACATACTAACGAATACAATTGTAGTTGATATAGGTAATAACGAGGACTTATCTCATATAGAGCCACGGCAGGTCGTAAGAATAAATAGTTGTAAAAAAGTAACGATGGCTTAATACATAATAGAAAGTGTAATTTTAATGAGTGGGGATTCTTCATCCTCCACTCATTTCTATGTAGATTACATTAAAAAAGCATCCAAATTAGTTTAATTGGATGCTTTTTTATGTATATTTATCAGTTTATTCACTTTATAGTTATATATAATAAACCCAAGATTACTATTCATTACCATACTTACGCTTTCCGTAGCATTCTAGAAAAGAATGTAACGATTAAAATAAAGACGATTGCACCTAATAACGCCGGAAGAATAAAGATGCCTCCCCATTCAGGACCCCAATGACCAAATAACGCACTACCTACCCAAGATCCGATTAATCCGGCAATCACGTTACCAACTATACCTAACGGAAAGTCTTTTCCTGTAATCATTCCAGCTAACGCACCAATAAGTCCACCTACAATACACGTAATAATAAGTCCCACAATTAAACCTCCTATATTCGTTTTATATTGGATTCATCAAGCTTTAGTATGTAACCAAAGCTTGATGAACATATATTATTCTTTATTATCCAATTCATCGCTTATCTTTTGTTTCACTTTTCCGACTTTTTCTTTTATCGTTCCCTTCGTTTTTTCCCACTTCCCTTCATTTTTCAACTCTCTATCTTCTGTAACTTCACCAATTCCTTCTTTTACTTGTCCTTTTTTCTTTTCAACTTTACCTGTAATTTGTTCTTTTAGTCCGTTCTCACTCATATTTACAATCTCCTTTTCGTAATAGATTTATAGATTTACAGGATACAAATTTAAATAGAATACATGCATCTTCTTTCTTGTAACCATTCACCGACTCTTTCTAAATCTTTAACGAATAACAAGATTTTTCCTTCATCCAGCTTTTCTTCATAAAAGTTAGCTTCTTCCTCATTAAGTCCTAACTCTTGCATCTTATTTCTTAGCTGATCTCCCGTTTTATGAAAGACATTAATAATACTTGTCCCAAGTCCCTCCTCTTTTATTCCAATCGTGTTCACGTCTGCATTATCTGCGATTCTATCTGTCCTCTCTTTCTCATGTGTTAACACGTAAATATCTTTTTGGTCTATTCCTTTCTTCACTAGATCATTCGCCGCATTCATGACCTCTTTCTCCGTAATAAATTCATATACAAAAGGTTTACTATACTTCGTTTCCATCTTTAACTTCCTCCTTTAAAATGAATTATTTGTTATATTATATGTAGTACACCTATTTTCGAAATGTTAAACATAAAATATGAAAAAAGTTATGTGAATTTTAATTTTAATAGAAAATGAACAACATCATTTACCACTTTAAAACATCTTCTTCTTACAATAACCACCTAAAATAAAAGAAAATTGTTATAATTAAACTTAAGGAGGGATACTATGAAAAAAACCATATCTATATGCGCTCTAACCGCTCTATCTTTCACTTTAATAGGTTGTACAAGCACCTCGGCTACAGATAAAGCTTCACAAGTTAAGCAAGAACGCACTCAACATACCTTTCAATTAAACTCCGCAAATATTTCAGATATTGAAATACTAAAAACAACAAATCATACTACTTCCAAATCTCAAACAGATAACGAAGAAATGATAAAATCTATCGTTTCAGCAGTTCAAAATGGAACACCTAAAACAATCACTTTAGATCAAAAAAAGAGAGAATCTGCACATTCTACTATTACCGTTACATATAAAGATGACTCAAAAGAAGAATTTCTTGTGTGGGTTGATAATAAGGAACAAATTACAATCACTAAAGATGAGAAGAAAGATAAGGTAGAAGGTGTGATAATGAATATTAAAGATGCTAAAATGATGAAGGATTTCTTTTAATAATGTAAAAAGGATCTCCTTTAAGGGGATTCTTTCTCTCTTCATACAGCCTATCGAGTTCTGCTCCTTATCATCCAAAGCAGAAATATTAATGATATATTATGAAGACGTTTATTTACGCTTTAGTTATATACCTATTGTTCCTATTGCAGAAAAGTACAACAAGCTGGACAACCTAGATTTCAAACTGTAAGATTAGATGTTGGTGAAATCGGGCAGCAAAGCATATATAGAAAATAGGTGTTAATTTTGAAAATCAATAAAAAATTCGAACCATTAATTTTTAATATCTTTATGATTTTAGGTATATCTAGTATTATCTCTTTCGTCATGGTTTCAATGAATGTTGGATATACAGCTTTATTTCTCAAATCATGGATGAAAACATGGGGAATTGCTTTCGTACTTGCATTTTTAGCTTCTAAATTACTACCCTTTGTAGTGAAAAGGATAATGAAAATATTCACTTTTGTTGAGAATGATGCTTAAAAATAAAGTGATGTACTGCGTAGGTTCATTCCAATTAAAAGCGTTTATTATCACAAAAACTTAACTTAGTAAAATGTTTCAAATCGAAGGAAGACACCTTAAAGGTTGTCTTTTCTTTATAAGTAAAAAAAGCCCGCCTATTTCCGTAGGCAGACTTTATCTTTATTACACAATACGAAAGTATACTCTCTTTTTCACTGAAATTTCATGTAATTATACATATTCATGAAAATAGAAGAAGTAAAATATACATTGTGGGCATGTTCCATACCCATCAGGCTCAGATTTTAACATGTGCAAAAATAAAAATCCCCTAAATAGCTATATAGAGATGAAGTTGTTATTACAACATATTTTCCACTTTCAACTTAGTTATCATTAGAATGCTTTTCTACAAAATCAAGGATCCTAGCATTAACTGCGTTAGAGAACTCACCATTGATTGCGTGAGATGCATTTTCTCTTAGACCTTCTAAATTAGGTACCCACATTGGAGTAGATGCACCACGTCCAGGGAGTAAGAGTATTGGTTCCTTATGTTTGTTTTCCTCTTTAGTAAAATAATAAGCACAAATTGTGCCATATTTCTTTTCTATATCTTTCGTATCGTTAGGTTTTGGAAGAAGTGCCATTGATTCATCGTAGGCACTTTGAAAATCTTCCTTTCCTTTTTCAAATGTAAAGTGACCAATCTTATTATCATCCCTCTTCATTTACTTACTCTATTGCTTCAATTTGGGATCCTAATTGATGTATATCTTAAATCATTCGAATCTTACCTTTATATATAAAATAAGCTTCCCATTAAGCCTCCATGTGCTATGTTGTTTACAGTATTTTTATCTTTTGAAATACCTCGTATTAATGTTCCAGAATACTCATTATTAAAAATATAAGTTGCATAATTGATTTCAGTATCTAAATATGACACCTTATCATCTTCAACATACGGCATTAAAATTTTTGGGGATTCTACCCTTTCTTGAACAAGGTATTTTCTATTTGATTGAAAAATATTTGCTAGCTGTAATTCCCATGCATTTTGATTCATTCCTTTTCCTATAACAACACCATCTCCCCCATATCCTCTTAGGGGTTTAAGGACAAAGGTATCTTTTTTATTTATAAGCAAATTATGCAGTAAATAATCTTCACCTTCATAATTAACTAATTTATCTTTTTCAAGAAATCTAGACCAAGGAATACATCTATTTATAACTTGTTTTTCTTCCTCATTAAACATATATTGATATTCTAAATCGGATAAATAAGCAAAATTACCCTTATTGCTATATAAATCCGTATGAATACCATTGGTGATTATTAGATTATCTAAACGACATAATTCTAAAATTCTCTTAATCTCCCCTTTATCGCCTTTGATATCATCTAATAAAAAAAGTCGAAATAAAATATCAATTTTCTCGCCTTGAGTAAATAAATTTCCTTCTCTAATTTCTATATTTTCTTGGTGACATATCACGGCTTTTAACCCTTCAGCTATAAATAATTGCTTCATTTCCTCATGAGCATATATATATTGCATCATGTCAGGGTACCAATCCATTATCCCAATTGTCACTTGTTTTTTATTTAGTTTATTTTTATTTATTATATCTTTAAATACTTTTACTATTTCTTTGTTTGGATCTTTAAATTTCCAATTATCAGAATCAAAAAAACCCTCTTTTAATATCATGTTGTTCAAATTGCCAATTTCAGTACCACCAACACTACTTTCAACATTAAACTCTATAATTTTATAGCCACTGTTTTCTAAAATCATATCACTTCTTGCTAACATACCATCATTATTATGAAGTGTTGTTTCTATCAACTCTCTTTCTTCTACGCTGTACCCTAATTTATCAAATAATTGAGCGTTGTCTTCCTTGGACAAACGTTGATTAAGCGATACAATTAAATCCAAAATTGTTTTACAATCTACATTTATCTTTTCTAATTCCTCTTTCTTTTGGACAATTGGAACTGAAAAAATAGGTGTTTGTGTATTAAAATAAAAAAGTCTTTTTTCTATAATCTCTGAAAAAATTTTATTATGATATTTTATAGCATTTTCTTCGTTTTCCTTGAAATATGAAGTTAAATCTTCAGCTATTTTTATCATTTTAGTACCAACCTACCTTTTGCTAAGTTAATACTATATTCAATGATTTCCTTGCATATTTCTCTACCCTCTTCAACAGATAAAGGATACCATCCTGGACAATTGTTTACTTCAAACACATAAAATTGATTATTGTACTCAATAATATCTACTCCAGATAAGGATAGACCAATAGCATTAGAAGCTTTTAAAGCTATTTCTTTTAATAATGTATAATCTTTTACAACTTCAATATTTGCTCCCATTGCCACATTTGCTTTCCATGTTTTTTCATTAGGAATTCTTCTAAATGCATAAAATACTTCATTCCCCATTGTAGTAACTCGTATATCCCCATCAGGATGAGGAATATATTGTTGTACTAAAAGGTTTTTGTACTTTGATAATAAATTTTCTACAATAGGTAAATAACTCTCAAAATCTTCATTAATTCTTTCTACATCAGTCCCACCATAACCAAATGACGGCTTTATAACTATATTTTTATATGTCAGCCATAAATTTTTTATCTCTTCTACTGAATGAACTAGAAAAGTATCTGGAACATTCACACCACATTTAGTTAATAGTTTTTGGGTAATCATTTTACTTTCCGACATATAGTAATTATCGAAATTCTCATTTATACAATCTGTATACTCCTGAATGCTTTTCAATAATTCTAAATCCTGTTGATAGTATTCTGGCCTAATTTGCGCTCTTGATATAATAGTGTCAAATTCTTTTAAATCTACATTAAACACTGTTAATTTAAAATCATTATTTATTACAGTCATTTTGACATCCTGTAGACTAAATAATAAACTATCATAACCCAATTCCTTTGCTATTTCATCTAGTTGTTTTGATTCGTATTCTTCATGATCCCAACCCATAATTCCAATTTTCATTTGTTATCCCTCCTAATATTATTTTTTTAGCATTCCTATAATCTAAACTATTTTAATAAAATTGATGTGTTACCTCTGTAAAAGAATAAATCAATACAGACGAAGTAATTACTAATGATATAACCATTATTTTCAACAAAAAAATATTTTCACAATAATAACTTTCTATCAAACACTTACCTTTGATTATAATCTCTGAATAAAATCCTACTTGTTAAGGCTTTCGAATAGATGAAGTGCCTTATCTTCTATTTTTTTTGCATTTATATCCCCTTTACCCACAACCATATATTCAATAGTTTCAGTTCTTGCAAAATCCTCAGTTAAAATAATTACGCCCTCTTGATACTCCTTCGTTACCAATAAATTATCCTGCTGTAATAAATCCAATAATTTTGCAAGGCTTTTCCCAGCTTTAATTTTATTTCTGGTAAGGATTTTGTAATCTTTAGCGTAATTTTCCCCGTATAATTTTTGAGCTAAATAATGAATATGACTGCATCCACCATTTCTACCATTAATTTCACTAATCATTAGCTTCCCATCATCTGTTAATAATCCATCAATATTAATATTACCTTCATATCCACGTTCACGAGCAACATTTGCCAATGCAGTAGAACTTGAAATAAATTCTGCTAATGTATATGGGTCCATGTTTGAAGTAGGAATTTCAAAACCATTCCATACTGGTTCCATTCTCATATCTCCAAAATTTAACAACAAAGGTCGTAAATTTTGTCTTGAAACGGCAAGTTCTGAATAGTAAACTCCCACCGTTTCATAATATACTTCTATTACTAATGCTGTGTTGCGAAATCCTATTAGTTTGCTCCATAAATAAGAAACGGTCTCTTCTATAGGTATATTTGGATCGTAATAAATTGTTTCAAAGGCACCTTTAGATTCCTTTTTATCAATGTTTTTCGTTAAAACTATATTTCCATCTCCCCCTGCATTTACATCTTGCTTTACAATTACAGAACCTGTTTTTGTTATTAGGGCTAGAATGGCCTTTTGAAGCTCATTTTTAGAATAACAATTCATCCCTTCTGCTACAGGAATATTGTGGGAAGCTGCAATTCTTCTAAACTCTACTTTACTATTTAGTACTTCAGACCCACCTTGTAATAGAAATTCAACTGTATGTGGATAAACGTTTGTATTCATATGTTGTGCAAATTGTGCAACTGCACGGTCAAAATAATATGGTAAAATCCCTATGGAATCATTACTTCCTGCTAATCCCCTTACTTTTTCATATAATCTCTCATCTGTTAATATATCAAATGTTAGTAATTTTGTTTTCTCCTCCTCAGAATCAGGTGGAGATAATATACTAATCTTGTCCGGATTAATCCTTAGAAGTTTACACATATATTCTTGAAATTCTCTTGAAATAGAATAAGGAAGTAAAAGAATATCACCCTCTTCCACAAACCAACTTAATCTATTTGCGACTATAGACGCACTTGCTAACATGTATGGAGTGTGATTTTTTGTTTCACCCACTAAGGATTCTCCATCTACGTTACCAATAATAATTTTCCGACTAGCTTTTTTTTGATGTTCTAGATTATTATCTTTTTTCATTAATATTTCCACTTATTAAACCCCCGTTTCTTTTTCCATGTTTAAGGAAATGACATTTTGTTTCGTATTTAGCCTACTAATTAACCAACAAGTAAAACATGTAATGCCACAATAAATAATCCATGGATAAATAGAATTCATTTCCATAAGCCACATTCCAATATAATTTCCGATTAGGGTTCCTCCTGCAAAAGAAATTTCAAACAATCCAAAATACCCTCCAGTATTGTTTCCTTGACTATAGTCTGCAACTGCCATATCTGAACTTGGTAAGATTAATGTTTCTCCCAATGTAAATACAACTATAATTAATACTAGCCACACTAAGGATTGAGTTAGTGGGATTAATATAAAACTAGCAGCACAAATTAACATCCCTATTTTTATTAAGTTTAGTGCTTCATGTTTTTCAAAATATTTTCGTAAGAAAAACATGAATATTAGACCCGTTATTCCATTTGCAATAAATATAAAACTAATATACTTTTCACTTTGGGTAATATTAAACACATGTATCGGGATCGATATTGTTAATTGTGCAAACATCGCCCAAAATAACATCATTGCAGAAATATATTTTAAATATGCTTTATTACCTATAATTTCTTTTATACTTTTTAATACATTAGTAGTTGTAGTCTGTGTTATGAAATGTTTATTAAACATAAATAATGTAACAAAAATACAAACTAATACTAAACCACTAATTATAAATGGTGTAGTAGCATCTATTCCGAGTAATAGGGCAGCAAATAACGGACCTAAAACAGCACCTGCATTTAATGCTTGATTTAAATAGGTAAAAATTCTTTTTCTATTTTTTGAATCTTGTGTAGCAAAAATTGATGTAACAGAAGGATCATAAAAAGCCCCTCCTATCCCAGTTAATGCAGATGCAAATACAAGCCCCCAAAAATCTGTAAATAGTCCATAGCCAATAAACCCAAATGCTCTAATCGCTATGCCAATAAACAAGGTGAGTCGATGACTAATTCTATCCCCTAATAGACCTGTTACAATAGGAAGTGCTCTACCACAAATCAGATTCGCTGAAATAATAGTACCAACTTCTATTGGCGTGAATTTAAGATTAATTGATAGATAAACTACTAAAAAAGGACTCACCATGAAAGTACCAGCATTCATTAGGAATGCTGATACAATCAAAATTTTTATATGGAGAGGAAGTTTTTCTTTATGTTCCCTCATTTGACCAATTCTTTCTGTGCTAAATTCTTTAGGAATTTTTCCTTATCAATAATAAAACGAGTATGATATCCCTCTACTACCTTATCGTGAAAATCATAACCTACAACTTTAAAAATCAGCTTTTTTCCACTTACTTCTACAAGCTCACTTTCAATATTTATAGTATGCCCCATTGGAGTAGCAGCTAAATGTTTCATCTCATGCGCATATCCTACTGTCATTTGGTTTGTGCTTAATTCGCTTTGTTCAATTGTTTTCATGCAGCTTAATTCAGTCAGCCATAATAATACTGGCGTCGCTAATACCGGTACATCATTCCTCCAATTGGTAGCAAGTTCATTTTCTGATATCTCATGGGTAAACTTACTTTTTAAACCCGCAATTAATTCCATACAACTGCCTCCCGATTTTGATATATTTTTTGCATTTGATTAAACATATTAACTCTTTGAATATCACTAGTTCCCCCTGCTATTCTAGTTCCTGCAGAATCTTGGAATAGTTTAGATATTTGACCTACCATATACCCACTATGACCATGTATTTGCATTACATGTTGTGCTGTCTGGAAAAGAGACTCAGTTCCAATATATTTAGCCATTGAACACATTAAAGACGCCTCGTCATCATTTTTTATTAATTTTTCTAAAGCAGAATAAGTAATTAATTTTGTAGTTTCTATGTTCATTTTTATATCTGTTAGCTTCTGTTGTATATATTGATGATTTGCAATTGGAGTTTTAAACGCTACCCTATCGTTAGAATATTCCAAACTTTTAAACATCAATCCTTCCATAAATGCAGCAGCAACCAGTCCATATAAAAGTCGATCCAAAGAAATCATATTATATAAAGTTTGTAAGCCATCCCCTGGGTGACCTAATATAGATTTATTCGTGATACTCACGTTATTTAAATAAATATCACCTGTTGGACTTGTCCGATTTCCGAACATATCTTCTTTTTCACCAAAACTTAACCCTTCCAGGTCTTTTTCTAGGATAAATAAAGTAATATCTTGTTTCCCCAATTCTGGAATTCTTCCAACTAGAACAACAATATCCGCGATTGGTGCATTTGTTATATGCGATTTTTTACCATTAAGAATAATTTGGTTTGCATCATATTCACCAGCTGTACGGATTCGTGCTACATCGGATCCACCTGTTGATTCTGTAATAGCAGTTGCACCAATCTTACCGTTCATCAACTCATTTAAATAATAATGTTTTTGTTCTTCTGTTCCATGTAAAAGAAGAACTCGTAAGCAACCAATATGAGCAATTATAGATAATAAAAACCCTAAATCTGTAGAGCGTGATGCTAACCCTTCAAGGGCTGCCGAAAATTCCCACCAAGACATTCCTAATCCTCCATACTCTTCTGGTACGGGAATTTTCCAGATTCCTTCTTTAGTAATTTGATTCCATGTTTCAAAATCAAACGATCTGTTCTGATAACATTCTGCTGCGTTTTCATTTAATGTTGTACTAAACTGGGTATATTTTGTCTTCATTGCTTGCTGAACACTATTCCAATTAAATTCCATTAAAATTCCTCTTCTCTATTTATAATTTATTATTTTAAAATACAGAATATTAATTCCGTATCATACTATAATTCTTTTTTTATGCTAAATAAAACATTATGTTAATCATAATAATGTTCAGTACCTAAATGTAAATCTACTACTGCAGCAAGTGACTGTAGTTGCGGACTAGCTTCTGAACGGTGGACAATTCCACTATCGTAAAAAGTCTTGTAAAGTCCAGTTTGGAACGAAATGATGGGAATGTTCATATTCATACAGTTATAAATTTCTATATAGTAATTTATAACTGTATCGGACTCAATAACAACAATATATTCATTGTTTTTTTCAAATTCTATAATGGCATATTTGTTACCCCTTATCCGTACATACTCTTCTATACGTTCCCCAATTGAATAAACCATCTCCTGTAACATTTTTTCCCTCCAATGCTTTTAATTTTAGTGAAACCACACATTAATTACTTTAACTATTAAATTCCACAAAATTTTCCTCTTATACATGTGTACCTGGATAAATAATTCAATGAAATACAGGATAAGTGAATCATCTGTAGTCCCATTATGTACCGAGATTATTAGTAAGAATTTAATGTTTTTCTCTAAAATAATACAATGTATGATTTCAAATACATCATATAATTATTTCAAAATAACTTTTAAAAAACTAACTATCCACTATTATAGTTAAAAAAAGATATTGATAGCCTAGTTAATTAGGTTAACGACATCCCAATCACTATCTAGTTTTCAATTTAGCCTTTTGGGTTTGCTATATTAAAATTTTTACCACAAATGTAAATTTATTTAAACAAGTTTTTTTAGGATACTATCGTTTTTCAAAAATTTTCTGAATATAAAGAAAAATATTAGAATCCTATCATATATCATGTTCTGTATCTAAAAAACTACTTTAATTTTAGTATTAGCATAGAGGTATTATTAAGAAATTTTTAAAAATAAAGTTCTCAAATTAAAAAATTGTGTACATATCTCATAAATTTTTCTCAATATTAAAAACGAAGTGATTTCCATATAATGAAAAATGTATATTTACGAATATATATATTTCGAATTAAATAAAGTTTATTGACTAACAAGATAAAGATAAAAAAGAATGCCCATATATCTATCAATGGACATTCTTACAAATTAAATACTCATAATTGAATTTTATTTTTTTTACGGTGCCGCTGAACTTTTGCAATGGTGCCACATGATCTACCTTTAGGTTCAGATGCATACATTCCACACCAACGTTTACTTGCATTGCGAGAATTATCATAAAAAACCCAACGACAGTCTGGACAGGCTTTAAGCCGTTTCCACTGATTTTTTGCAATACTTTCGATGATAATTATCAATATCTCACTAAAAAAGTCTTGTTTATTTTTAGGATTATATTGAATATTTTCAGGATTAACAATAGATATTTCTATAGGGTACTGAGTTAACCATTTATTTAAACTATTAGTTGTATTTAACTCTATTGATATTCGTAAATCCTTACGAAATTGATGCAGTATCTCTAAATCTCTAGAAAAATGTATATCTCCAAAATACTTAAAAATAAAATCCTCTACATCTTTTTTGGTATTCAAACGATCAGTTGGTTTACGAGTATCATTGGGAATTTCCCAAGTATTTAAGAAATCACGAATGATCTCTAATCTTCCTGGAGCTATTTGATTATTAATCAATACCACTCACCTCATAATTTTTAGGATTGACTTTATTATACAACTGTTGATAACATAATAAAAGATAGTTGTTAACCACTAAAATAAATAGATGGTTAATAAATATCTTTCTATATTCCCAAGTGCTTGAAAGGTGGTGATTATTACCGTTGTAGTAGGTAATTATGTTCAGTGTAATAAAAAGAACGTTTTAGTGAAAAATGCGAACATAAAAAGCTGTCTATCAAGATTACTCTATATAAACAGTCCTACATATTATCATTTACTATAAATTTACTTTTTATTAAAAAAATCAAACCTGTTTTGTTTCGGTGTATTGTTTGCATTGATAACAATTTAATTTTATTAAACAATATTAAGGAGGTTCTACAATGGAAATCAGTTTCACTTCAAATACACAAAAAATACCTACTAATTTAAATAAATCACCAAAACTTATTATTGGTAACGTAGGGGCCGAATCTTTAGTTGGTGAGCCTGATAAATTAACTGAAAAGGCTGGATCAATGTGGTCATCATTTTCTTATCGCTTAGCTTGGTTACTTGAAAAGGGTGATATTTTACTAATACCTAGAGAAATCTCTAATGATTTTTTAACTTATATACTATCCATTAAAGGATTACAACTGGATGACATACATGTAATAGTACCTGAAAGTGTACATAAAAAAGATTTATTAACTTATGAGACTTTAAATAGCCCTAAATTAAAAGAAAAACTCTTAGGTCTAATGGGAGGAGCTGATTGGGAAGTTATACCTTATTTTTTTGACAGGTCTGTGGCTCAATTAGTAAAAAACTTACCAGTTAAAATTAAATCTCATACTTTGGATTATTTTCGACAAGGTGGATCAGAAGTTTTAAATAGTAAGATTGAATATCGTAGAATTGCGGGAGCATATAATATTCCTGTGCCAGAGGGAATAAATTGTTATACATCAAAAGAATTGAATCAGGCTATGAGAGAACTTATTGATATAACAGGGTCAATAATTGTAAAACAAGACACGAATGCAAGTGGTCAAGGCAACATTGTCATTACATATGATAAGAGAACTGAATCACCTGGTGCATACAAAACATTATGTATTAATCAAGAATCCGAATTAGAAGAAATATATTCAGGCATTTGGATGCAATTGATAGGTGAATTAAATACTAAATTAGTAGTTGAAGCTTATTACGAAACATTTTCAGTGTTCTATGCTGAACTAGAAGTTAAAGAAGGTGTCCTTAGACCTTATTTGTTGAATTTTGGAGATATGAGAATGGAGCCAGTATGGAATGGATTTGAAATACCAACCGTATCATTAAGACCATACGCTATAGGTGAATTTATTTCTAATTGTACAAAACTTACTGAAGTTGTTATGCAAAGAGGGTATATTGGATTGATAAATATTGACGGTATTTTAACTAGTGATGGAAAAATCATGATTTCCGAGATTAATGGACGTACAGGCGGCTCTACCCATGTACATGTCGTTGCTCATCATTTATACGGAGATAATTATGGAGATAATTACACAATTTTGACTCAAAATAAAGTTAGTATAGGTAACAAAACATTTGGTGAATTGTTGAAAGAACTTGAAGTAAATAGTTTATTAGCTTCAAAGAATAAAGAGGGTGTCGTTCTTTTAAATGATGAAAATCAAAGCAAATCTATCGAATATATGATTATAGGTGAGACAAGAGAAAAAGCTTATGATTTAGAAAAATCTTTCAGGGCATTTTTAAGTGAATTTATTATTTAATATCTATAGAGGAGCGTATTTCAATGAGTACATTCAGCCTTTCAAAATCATCCGTCTTAAAACCGAATATTTCCAAATCATATCCTATTGTAAAGTATGGAAAAGGAGTTTACATATATGATCAAGAGAATAAGAAATATTTAGATGGCTGCTCTGGAGCGATAGTGGCTAATATTGGTCATGGTGTAAAAGAAATTGCAGAAATTGCATACAATCAGCTCTCAAAAATTGCGTTTACATATAGAACACAATTTACTAATTCGCCTTTAGAAGAGCTAGGTAATAAAATTACGCAACTCTCCCCCAATCTCAATCATATCTTTTTTTCTAATAGTGGATCAGAAGCAACTGAAACGGCATTACGTTTAGCTATTCAATATTGGCAAGAACTTGGAAAAGCAAAAAAAAACATAATATTATCAAGAAAGATTAGTTATCATGGAGTAACTTTAGGTGCCCTTTCGATGTCGGGGAGTGATCGTAGAATAAAATTTGAAGATATTCTAACTTATAAACCAGCTATTCCAACACCATACTGTTATAGATGCCCTTTCTCTAAGGATCCTGAAACTTGTAATTTAGAATGTGCAACCGCTATAGAGTCTGTAATTAAAGAAATGGGAAGCGAGAATATTGCTGGGATTATCATGGAACCTGTTGTAGGAGCATCAGGTGGAGCGATTACACCATCTGAGAGCTACTTTAAGATAGTTAAAAAAATATGTGATAAGTACGATATCCTGCTAATATGTGACGAAGTGATGACGGGTTTAGGTCGAACTGGAGAGTGGTTTGGAATCAACAACTGGAATGTTGAGCCAGATATTATTGCTCTTGGTAAAGGGATGAGTGCAGGCTATACCCCAATTTCAGGTGTTTTGTTTAATCAAAAAATTTATGATGCAATACATGCTGGTTCTGGAATAGCAGTATATGGGCACACATACAGTGGAAACCCAGGTTCTGCTGCCATTTCATTAGGGGTATTAAACTATATTGAGTCTAACGATCTTATAACAAATGTTCGTAAAAACGAAGCAATTATAAGAAAAAACCTAAATGAATTAAAGAATAGATTTGAATTTATTGGCGATGTAAGAGGCATAGGTTTACTTTGGGGGGTAGAATTAGTCTCCAATAAAGAAAAACGAAGTCCTTTCCCACGGAATCTTAATATTGCAGATATTATTGTAGATATTGCTTTAGAAAAAGGACTATTAATATATCCTGTTAAAAATATGATTAACTATTCAGAGGGTGATGCTTTCTTAATAGCTCCCCCATTTACTATCACAGAAAATGAATTAGAGGAATTATTTAATATATTGACAGATTCATTATTAAGTTTAGAGCAGCACATATTAAAGGTAGAGAAAAAATAATAGAAATAAATCTGAGCGACATTGAAATTAAATACATTTAAAAATTCCATATTTAACCTACTATTTTATACGTGTTCCAGTTCCATGTGGATTGAGACAAAGATGGTGGTAAATCTAATACACAAAAAAATTAACTCTCTAAATAGGAGGAATTAGATTATGAACTTTCAAGTTGATTCTTTAGGAAAATATGAATATGTAGTTCAAGAAAAGGACTTAGCAAACAACTGGGAAAATGACGTAGAAGTATTAGCAACCCCCGTTTTACTCTGGTTAGCAGAAGTATCTTGTATGGATGCTATTAAAAACCAAATTGAAGAAAATTATATGTCTTTAGGGCTAGGTCATTATGAAATGAAGCATTTGGCCCCATCTCTTTATAATGAGAAAGTAACAATTCATTCAAAATTAATTAAAGTTGATAAAAATAAATTGCTTTTTGAAGTTGAGGCATTCGATGAAAGTAATAAAATATTAAGTGGTTTTCATGAAAGAGCTGTAGTAAAAAAAGAAAAATTCTCAAAAAAATTAGAAGAAAAAAGAGAGGCAATCAAAGTCAATGGTTAGCGAAAAAATTCCTGTTCCCATCAAGATTTTGCTTACAGCTGTTTTATTTATGAATACAGGAAGTTTTATGATAATGCCTTTTTTAGCAATACATTTAACTAATGATCTCCACTTCTCTTCTTGGGAAGTGGGGACCATTTTAACTACAATTCTTATTTCACAAAGAGGGTTGCCAATATTCACTGGTTTTATAGGTGACCGAGTAAGCCATACAATAAATATTCTTCTAGGAGTTGTAATAAGAGCGGTAGGATTTGGATTATTTGTTTTTGCTAGTGATTTTTGGTCAGTAAGTATCGCCTCATTTTTTATTGGTTTTGGAGGAGCATTATTTGATCCATCTATTACTGCTTTCTTTACTACTCAAAAAGAGGCGCTACGAAAGAAAATATTTACTTATTTTAACCAAATGCTTAATGCAGGCGTAATTGTGGGGCCTTTAGTTGGGGCCTTATTAGTTCAATTTGATCCAGTATATCCATTTACGATTGCAAGTATCGCTATGCTACTTTTAGCATTTGTTCTTTTTGTATATCGTAATAAGTATCCTAAGACGTTTAAAGATACTAAAAAAATATTGGCAAGCTTAAAGGATACAGCTTCAAATAAGTTATTTTTACTATTTATGTGTATTATGCCTTTATTTTGGATTATGTTTGTTCAATTAAATATTTCTTTTCCAGTCAAAGCATACAATTTAACTGACAATAAACAATTAGTAAGTTCTATTTTTATTTTAAATGGTGTTTCCGGATTATTATTAATGTTCTTATTAAGAAAAATATTTATTAGTAAGCATCCCTTGATTATGGTAAAACTAGGCGTTTTGATTATGGGACTCTCAATTGGTGCTATTCCACTAATTTCATCAATTTATTGGATGTTATTTTGTATATTTCTTTATACTCTTGGAGAAACACTTGCCCTTCCAGGTGCTGAAATGACTGTTGCTCAGTTTAGTAACAATAAACCTGCAGGCTTATTTTTCGGTATTTTCCAAGCCTTTTGGGCCTTTGGAGGCACTATTGGTAACTATCTTGGAGCTTGGTTAAATAAATTTAATCACATATCGATCTACTGGTTAATATTTTTAGCGATTGGAATTCTAGCTTCTCTATTGTTCCATATAGTTCATCAAAAGATGGAACAACCTATTTCTTCTTCTAAAAAACATAATATGAGTATTTAAATATAGTTAATCAAAGGAAATCAGTGCTTCAAAACCTTGAAGTACTGTGTTTTTAGAATAACAGATCATTCAGTACCCTTACCACTTTTAGTTTACTATAAAATAAGTATGTATATCAAAATGATTTAATAATCCATACAATTAACAAGAATGACGTAGATACAATAGACATAAGATTCAAATTTTATAAGTAAGTTACCTAAACGATAGACTTTCAATAAAAACTATCTTTTTAAAAATACAGCTCATAATAAGTTATTTTTTCCTTTGTTATAATAAACAAAATTCGTTAATTGCATCAATTCATTCACCAGTTATTCAACAACTGTCTGGTAAAAAAAGAAAAGGTATAATGTCAGCTATATCCTTTGGTTCCCTCAACCTATTATCGGTCGATAAACCTTCAGTATGTTTCTGACTGGCTTTATTTTCAAATATCTCAGTATTCAATTCTATATTAATTACACATTGAATTATTCTCTTTATATATTTTACGTATCTGTTCCCTTTGAACCCTACTATTATAGGGTTCCTTTTTTTATAATCATATATTTATTAATTAACTTATCAATTTCCTGACTTAAATGGAGGACTTTCGTATGACTAAAGCAAAGTTTATTTACCAGTTCTACTAATTCTAATTTTCTATTAGATCATTTAACTTCGCTGTCATAAAGTCGTTAGAAAAATCTTTCAATGCATTCTTCATTACATTTAATTCTTATTGTGATTTAATTTCAATACTGTTTAAGAAATCAAATACTTTTGATTGTTCCTCCGCAACAAAGTTTTGTGTCATATAATCATCTTGGAAGTCTTTCTTCGCCTTTTCTTTTACTTTATTCATTGCCTCTGTTTTGTTTATGCTTTTCATTGGATTTTCGAATGCTCCAGTAGGTTGTTCCGTTTTTGGCTCTTCTTTCTTTTCCGGCTGCTGCGCTACTTGTTGCTCTTTTTTCGCTAACTCATCTTTTAACTTCTTCACTTGCTCATCAAGAGATTTTTTTTCAGTTTCTAACACACTCATATCACCTTTCAACTTTTGCGTTTCTTCAAAATGTTCATCTACTAATTTATTATATTCTTTCTCAGAGTACATTTTTTCACTGGTTGATGTCGTTTTCTCTTTCGTAACAACTACATTAATAATTACAAATAAGGCTACAATTCCTATTAACGCAGCGAAAATCTTATTTTTATTCATGATTAATCCTCCAAAATGTAAAATTTCAAAAATTATCATAACAGACCAAATCCCTTTCACTTGGCACATTCTGTCGAATTAATACAATAAAAAAAGCATCTAAAACAGATGCTTTTTTTCATTCTTAATACGTAAACGTAATCGTCACTAAAGAATATCCTTCTTTCGCATTGTAAGGCTCCGCTTTATAAGAAACTCGATTTGCCCCTTGCGGATAACCGATTTCCCCAATTGCCTTTTTCACATCTTGCAGTGCACCGTTCATTGATTGCTTATAAAGTACTTCTATCTTTTCTGGCTTTGTACTATAGCGCTGCTGCATTTTATTTTTTAATTCAGTATAGTTATTTGCGATATATTCATTTCCTAAATAATTTAACTTTGTATCTTTTAATATTTGCTGATATGCAGGCGTTTTCGTACTACCTGCCGCAATTTTATTTGTCAGTGTACTATAATAATTTGTTGTAGCTTGCGGGTAGTCTCCGCGGTTCCACTCATGATTTTTTGCGATTTGTTCATCTGATAAATTGAAATACGAATACGTTACGCGGCCCTGCTCATCTGGAACCGGATCATCGAATGTTGTATCAAGATGATACCATTTGTTTTCGATTTTCACTAAATTCCAAGCATGGGGTTGTCCGTCCCCAGTTCCTGTCACGAAATGATTTTCAATTCCTGCTTCTTTTAATAATTGATAGGTTAATAGTGCGTAACCTTGGCAAACTGCAGAACGATTTACAAGTGCTTCATATGCTGTGTAAGCTTTATAAGACGTATCATAAGAAACATGTTTTACTACATAATCATGAATCGCCTTCACTTTTTCGTGATCATCCATTCCAACTTGAGTAATAGAAGAAACGATTGCTTTCGCTTGTTTCATGACATATTCCGTCTGTTCTTTCGTTTCACGATATGTAATCTTAAGCGTAAACGTATAATTTCCAGGTGATCCAGAAAGTCCATATGAAACATTCGATCTATTATTATTTGTATACTCATTTTTACTTGCAACTTCTTTATATGCGTTAAAGAGTGTATTCATCACTTCTTCTGTATTATTATTTTTCGTTTTATATGGAAGTGTAATATTCGTTTCATACATATTAATACGCTTTTGTACTTCCTCTTTAAACCCTGTTAATAATGCCGCATCTCCTGTATCTTTCACATTAGCATTTTTATATTTTAAAGTTTTATATAAAAATTGCGCATACTGTTCACGTGTTACTGTACCATACGGTTCAAAATTTCCGTCTCCTGTGCCATCTGCGATTCCATTTGACTGCACTGCACTAATTGCGTTTTCTGCCCAAAACGGATTTGGAACATCTTTAAAGGTATGTTTTTGTTTTGCCGCAAGATGGAAAGCATTTGTAAGAATTTGTGCCATTTCCGCACGACTCACAGAAGCTTTCGGTCTAAATTGGCCATTTTCATCACCTTTAAAAACTCCTAAATTTGTTAAAGTTAATACCTCTTCTGGGAACATTGTAGAACTTTGATTAATATCACCGTAAGGATTTTTAAACGTAGACCCATCCTTTAATACGAAACGAGTTCCATCATTACTAAACGAACCGCCTTGTTTATTCGGTACTAACACTCGATAAATTAAAGCCGCAACTTGCTCCCTTGTCGCAACATCTCCAAAACCAAATATCCCATTTCCATAACCGGAAATAATATTCTTACTCGCTAAATCTTTAATTGCAGGATATGACCAATGTGATGTCGGCACATCAGAAAAAACACCCACTTCAGCAGCTTTCACATCACTGCCATTTGTATATAACAACGCACCACCAATAAGTGATAATGATGTAATTGATTTTAATAATTTTGTATACATAATGTCTTCTCCCAATACGTTCTCTATTTTTGTTGGTTTATGTCGAAAAATCTAAAAATATGACAAAATATATTATACAATTAAAAGTTTTTGAGGGATATATTGAATTTTAAAATATGCAAAAATTCATATTAATATATTTTTCCGTATTAATATTATGTTGTTTCGCTTGTGAATATATATAAGTAGTCAAGTCAACACAAATAATAAAAAGACAGCTATCCATAGATAACTGTCTTTTTATTGAATCCAATTTAATTATTTTGAAAATCTAGCATACCCCAAGAAGTGCTTTTGAGTGTATGAACTATTTATCTTACTTTTAATTACACCTGTTGTTTCGTCAGCAGCATGAATATATTCACCATTCCCTAAATATATTCCTAAATGAGAAGGACCCGCTTTATATGTATTCTGTAAGAATACTAAATCTCCTGGTTGAGGATCACTTATTTTTGTAACCATTCCCCAATATCCAGCTACGCTTGTTCTTCCAATATTGTATCCATTATTTTTAAATACATAATAAATAAAACCGCTACAATCAAATGAATTAGGTCCACTATTTCCAAATACATATGGTTTTCCTAATTGTTTTAAAGCAAGATCAACCACTCCAGAATTACCAGAATCTGTTTGGTTAAGATTAATCTACTTGTCGCCTTCCCATGTTTTAATCTTCAACCATCCACTAGTTGTCCCATCTATTATTCTAAAATTCTGCGGACTATATAATGCTCCAGCGTTTGCTTTTGCTGAACTAAATGAAGGTTCATTATATGCATAGAATGATTTATTTATAAATCTTTCTTCTCCATCTAGATTCAGCCATTTCTCGCCTTCCCATGTTTTAACCTTTAACCATCCACTAGTTGTCCCATCCACAACTCTAAAATTCTGCGGATTATATAATGCTCCAGCATTTGCTTTTGCTGCATTAAATGAAGCTTCGTTATACGCATAGAATGATTTGTTTATGAATCTTTCTTCTCCATCTGGATTGATCCACTTATAACCTTCATAAGTACTTACTTTCATCCAGCCATTTTCTTTTTTTTCTACTACTCCCCAATTTTGTGGGTTAAATGGTGCTCCATAATTTGCTTTCTTTGCATTAAATGAAGGCTCATTATATGCATAAATCGTTTTGTTGACGGTAATTTGTTCAGCCGCAGGATTCATCCACTTGTCGCCTTCCCACGTCTTAAATTTAAGCCAACCATCTGTTGTTCCATCTACTATTCTAAATGTTTGTCGTCCGTACTTCGCTCCAGCATTCGCAACCTTTGATGAGAGAGAAGGTTCATCATATGCATAGAAATCTCCCATGACACGTTCTTCCCCATTTAAGTTAATCCAAACTGGACCTTCCCATGTTTCAATCTTCCACCAGCCATTATCTCTTTTTTCCACGACTCCTACATTTTGAGCACCATACTCTGACCCACCATTTGTTTTAGCTGAATTAAAAGATGGCTCCTTATACCCATAGAATGATTGATTCACATATTCTGAACTACTAGCAGCGTGAGTTACTATACTAAATGTAGAAATAGATAGAATGAGAATCAATAGCAATGATACGCCTTTTTTAAACATATAAACTTTTCACCTCTTCCTTTTTTTAACAATATATTACCATAAGTACATTAACATAAATTTCTTTATTTATCTATAATTTACCATATTAATCGACAAATAATTTAGATTATTATATTTCTTTTAAACCCTCTCCATTCAAGGCATGATTGGGTTAAATGTAATATGAAATACAAGATATGCAATATTGCATATCTTGTATTTTGTATATTAAATTATCAATTTATTCCTTTCTTATACATCAGTATCTAATTTTTGCTAGTTGCTCTTCTTTTTAAAATAACTATTTTGTTCAATTTTTTGATACATTTACGAAACATTTCTCTGTTATCTTCATTAAGTTCTTTTCTTTTTATAATGTCGTGCGAGATATACCAACACAGGAAGCCCTAGCCCCCTAATCCTAGAGCTTCTTTTTTAATAAGGATTTTATGTATTTTATTATTCCCACCAACTTTCTAAATTTTATATTCAATATATAATTATACTAAATTTATAATATATTAATGGAACGTCACGTGTTTCAAATACAACATTTTTTGATGACCTTTAATACATAAAATGTTGTTATCAAGTCGGAGTAAAACACCTTTGGGTGTCTTTTCTTTTGTACATTATATTCATTAGGGCTCATTTATTTTTTACAAAACCCACCCTTTTGCTTCCGACGACGATGAGGAGTGGTTTTTTTGTTATCTTTTTCTAAAATTTGTTTCCTAAAAACATACGCAGAAACTCTACGTACAATGGTTTTCACAAATTCTTTTAGAAGTTCAAACAAAACTCCATTAGAGATAGTTTTATTAAATTTTTCACTACTAGCCACAAAAATATCTTATAATCTTTATATAATAAATTAATGTATTAGGGGTAGATAAAATGCCAGTTACACTCGAACTTATTCTTTTCATTCTTATAGCAATTAGTGCTGTTGGCTATTTAATAAAAGAATTTCAAAAAACTAGGAAACGAACACTTGGAATTTCACTAGAATTTTTAGTTCTTTTCTGGTCAATATGGAGAATATCAACTCTCATAATCTAATTTATAAAACATGAATTCCTTCGAATGAAGTGAAACTTTAATCAGTGGGAGTTTTATTCATCCCCCACTGATTATTAGTTAAACCAATCGGGATTTTACGGGATAAATTTACCAGTATTTTTACCACATCATTCATGTTAAAATCCCTTGTGAGTACGACATAACTCGACCTTATGAAGCTCCGCAGCTTTTATCGCGGAGCTTTTTTTATTTAAAATAACTTTTTTGTTCATTTTTTTGATACATTTACGAAACATTCATATGTTACGTTATATAAGTCCTTTTTTAAATCATATTCATTCTAGCAAAAAGTCCTAGTCCCCCTAGGACTTTTTGCATTCAAATAATGAGTTGTCTTTTTTCTCAATAACTGAAACTATTTAAGGTGGTAAAATAATAATTGGACTGGCATCCAATACCATATTACAATGGAGCAAATCTCAAGAAGGCACCTTAGGGTGTCTTTTTTATAGAGAATCAGTTTAAAAACTAAAAATAAAGGAACCTCAATAAATGAGGTTCAAAAAATCTACTATTTTAAATTACCTTCGTAAAAAGCAACTCCATTTTGAACATGTTTTAAATACCACGTAATCGTCCCGCCACAAACATTTTCATTAAAACTATTAGCATATACTCCATTTGAGTAATAAAGAGTTCTTTTGAATTTCCCATTAGAATACTCATAAGGAATTGAGCATGTTGCTTGCTTCGGAGAGCTCACAGCTTTTTGTGTATCAGCTGAAGCTGCACCAATTCCTCCTGTTAATGCAATACCTGTTGCTAACGCTCCTACTACTAATTTCTTGAACATAATAAATCCCCCTTTAATAGTTTTTATTGATTACAACTTAAATGTATCACTTTTGTAATTTATGTAAATATCTTGAATATGTAGAAATATTTATTTAGTTATTGGTAATATTAGGATTTTATTTTATCAAATGGAAAATAGAGGGATTATTAGATGAGCATGTGAAAATACAGATAGGTTTATATTAAATGAACGTGGTCCAAGTCGGCGAAAGGCACCTTTTGGTTTCTTTTTTTACATAAAAAAATCTCACCATCTTATAGAAACGATAAGCCCTTTAAAACAATAATTGCAACTATATTAATTTTACATTACATTAAGGTTAGAGAATGTTCTTATATTAATAAAGTGCTAAATAGTAGGTGGCAAAATGGAATTTAACGATTTGGGTATTACCATTAAAGAACTTAGAATTAAAAAAAATATATCACAATCCGAATTATGTCATGGAATATGTTCACAAAGTCAAATTAGTAAGATTGAAAAAGGTATGATTTATCCATCTAGTATATTGTTATATCAATTATCAGAAAGACTTGGTATTGATCCAAATAACATATTTGCACTAACTCAAAACAAAAGATTAAAATATGTAGAAAATGTAAAATATGTAATAAAAGATTGCTTAAAACAAAAACAATATAAAGAACTTTATGAAATAGTAAAAAAAGAGAAAAACTTAAATAATTTTCAAACAAAAGATGAGAAACAATTTCTAATATGGCATGAAGCAATTGCTATATTTGTGGTGGATAAATCAATAAAAACTGCTTTAGATTTTTTAAATAATGCATTAAAACTGACTTTAACTAATTCTGATTTTTTATCAGAAAGAGAAATAGATATTATGCAAACAATGGCTATATTTTATGCGGAAAATAAAGAATATGAAAAAAGTATTAATATATTCAAAAAATGTTTAACTAATTTTAATAAGCTAGATTTTCCTAGAGATAAAGAAATTAAATTAAAACTCATGTTAAATTTAGCAAAATGTTTCGACTTCACATATCAACATGAAGAGGCAATAAAGTACATTGATAAAGGTATCAAATTAGCAATTAATCTAAATACTTTATACCTACTAGGTGAACTATTCTATTTAAAAGGTCAGTGTTTATTAAAAATTAAACAACATAATGTAGAAGAGGTTATTTATAACTGGAAAAAAGCATTATTTATATTTGAACTAACAGAAAAAGAATATTATACAAAAGTGATACCAGATGAACTTATTGAAATACAAAATAAAAAACACTCATAATTTCGTAAAAACTACTTACAAAACCCACAGAAAAAATCCCTATAGCTTTTAAACTTAGATCGATAATATTAAAATAATTTAAGCCGGCGGAAGGCACCTTTTGGTGTCTTTTCTTTATTTTTACAAGGACCTGCTCAATTAATTCTTAAAAACATAATAGGGAATATTGTTTTATTTATCTCATTTTCATTCATGCTATATATAAAATTCGCTAATAAATCCACCTCAAACATACTTATATGCATAGGAGTATGTTTGAGGTGGAACTCCTTCAAATACTAATTCCTTTTATAAGCCGTTTTTTTGATGTAGATGACATTATTCTCAATACAATAGAATGAATTATGGGAACATATTTAGCAATATATATCAAAAAACAATATTAAGACCCTCCCTCCACCTTAAGGTAGAAGGTATCTTCTAATTTCTATTTCAAACTACTCGCAATCTCGGTAAAGATAACCCAAAGCGCATACGCACTTGCATCTAGATATCCTTAACTTCTTTCACCGATAGATTGTATGCCGTGAAGTGCTATTTGTAACATTTCAATTCAGATATACGACAGTAAAGAATACATCATCACGGTGTCAGCAAGCAAAAGTGTATTCTGCATTTCTGAAAACAGTAGATGGCAGATTATGACCTACTGAATCTGCTAAGAAAGAATATACAAGAACATCCTTAACATCCTCTCTATTTCCACTAATGATGACATCAAGGAAATCTTCTACTTGGAATTCTGGAGTAAACAACACAATCTTAGTTGTTCTGTTTGGTTCTAAAGAAACAAAAGTACGAGAGATTTCAACTAATTCATTTTGAGTTGGGAAAAAAGTGTTTCGGCTTCTCTTAACAGTTACCGTTACATTACTAGTATGGCAACGTGAATCATTGTTTAACATAATGTTGAGAGCAGTTGGAATAATCCTATTTCCATAAACCGGAACTAGAAACACTCCCGTAGATTTATAAGCCATATAATCACATTCTTTCAAAATAAAATATATTTACAATATATTAGATGCAAAAAACGTTCATTTTGATATGGACAAATTATATGATTAATATATTTATAATAACCCTCGGTATTACTAAGCCAAAGTTTTAAAAGATTAACAAATAATTACCTCTGCAAATTTAGAAACCCTTTGCATTTTTATAATCAGATAAACTAAATCGTTACCGCATTAACAAAGGGACTCCAATTATGGAGTCCCTTTGTTAATTAGCAATTAAAAATGATCAGCATGTGAGTATTGTATAATTTCTTCCTTTTTTAGAGCATGTTGTGTATCACCTGTATTGTTACTAAATGATAATGTTATCACTAATCCTAACGCCGCTAATATAAGCTTCTTCATTATTTTAACGCCCCTTTTCTTAGTAATTTTTGTTTCGCTTCGTAACATACATTGAAATAATCACTAACTTTTTCATGCTTATTCAATTTGCGGAAGCGAACCGCTAATACTTCTGCATATTCTTCTACGAAATCCCATAAATCCTGCTTTTCGAAGTAAGAAATACTTTTTTCCACTTCTTCTTCTAAGAGTTCAATTGCTTCATCTTCATTAAGAGAACGTAAAATATTGAAATGATATACATACTCTTCATTTCCTAATTCTATACAAACTGCTAATCCTTTTTCAATAAGTTCTTTTGCAATATTTATTTCTCTTAGCTTATAGTGTTCACGTGCTTGTAAGAACAATGCTTTAAAATGGGCAGGATTCTTCTCTGTCACTTCTGATAAATGACGAATCGCTAATGTAGATAAGTTTTGAGTTGCGTATAATAATCCTAAATTATGCCTTACTACTAAAATCAATTTTTCCACATTATGTTTTTGCAAAAGATCAATGGAACGATTCAAATGTTCTTCCGCTTTTTCAAATTGCTTTAAGAATATACAAGCTGTCCCTAGTGTGTTTTCACAAGAAGCGACTTTCACCTCGTATCCAGCATGTCTTTCAAAGATTTCTTTCGCTTTATTTGCGTATTCAATAGATATTAGCATACTAGACATATGATGATTTAACACCGCATATTTTTGATAAAACTCTGCATGCTCTAATTCGTCAGAAATATGTTCTAATAGGCTCTCAGCTTCTTCATATTGCCTTCTGGCTTCATTATAGTTACTAAACATTAAAGCATGTTCTGCTTTAAAAGAATGATAGTAATAAGTTGTGAGTGTATCTGTCGATTCATCGAATGTATCAATTGCTTCAAAACTATCTTTTCGAATACTTACTCGATCAGTTAGCATTCTATATTTTAGGTCTAGCAAAGAATAATATAATAATAAATTTTGATTTTGATTTTCTTTTTCTTCTGCATGTTTAATCTGTTCAATTTTTTCATCTATTTCTTTAATTCAGTTGCTTTTATAATTTGCTGCGACAACATCATTTGATAAAAATCATTAAGTTGTTGCATAACTGCTTCATGCATTAAAATATTTGTGCTCATATCACTACGTCCTCCTCAACCACTTCAATTTACCTAAATATTACCATAATTCCGCAAATTATATAACGATTCACCCCGCAATTATAAATTGATAAAAAATAACAGAATATTCTAAATTAAAAAGGGGACTGGCTGACACATGGTTACTGTATAAAAAATAAAAAACTTATGATATTTGATCTTATTTATGGTTCTGTTACAAAGTTTTCTAAGTTAATATAAACTCTAGAAAAAATGAATACAGATCACCAAAAATGAGTTATCTTTAATCCGAACAATAATTATAATCGTTATAAAAATTCTCATTATTATTAATAATAAAATATTTTGATATTCCATTTTTCCTAAAAGTGTACTATACTGTAAATTGCTGAGGGGGCATTTTTGGTATTTTATGGTAACCATTCAATTTGTTAGGTTATTATTAGTATTATGGTAACGAAAACCTTATATTTCCCCTTGAAGATAAAGCATTAGCAGCAATCACATCGAAATATCATAATAATAATTATGTTCTTAACATATATCAAGGAGTTTTAATTCAGAAAATTCTAATCATTAACTGATATAAAGTGCTAAATAAAATATTTAGACAATTGAAGTCCAACAATGATTAGAAGATATATATATTAGAAAAGGAATTTTGGGAGATCTTATCCTATATAACTAATACATATAGCGTTGTATCTTTAAATCAATAAATTTTTCGATAAGCTAGTTAATAGATTATTGAATTTAATCTTTTGATAGAGTTAAAAAAATCAACTTTATATTCTAATTTAGAAATTACTAGGTGGTGTCGGTAGTGTTTGAGTATCTTTTAGTTAAAGCCTTATTTACTATTTTCTTAATTAGCCTAATCGTGTTAATCAGTGTAATATGGACTAAAATAGAAAAAATTATGGACGAGACTGTATTTAAAAACGTTTCTGAAAAAACCAGATATGTAGGAACTATGATAATTGTTATGGTGGGAGAATTTGTTCTCATAGTCATTACTTCATTAAATTGGAAAGCTTCAATTATTGACACACTCTTTTTTGGTAGTATTATTTTGTTCTGCTGTATATGGCTAATACCTTATTTTGTTAATCAACAACAAAACGTCGCTAAAGTTATGGATAAGCATTTTAGTGGAGGGGTAGATTTAGGTGAAATTCAAGTTCATCGTGCGAAACTTTCTGCATTTAATTTAGGAAGTATTGTATTTTCTATAGTGGGAATTATTATACCTATTTGTTATTATTTTAAATATTTTTTTTAACGGTTTATTGGTACTGTTGCATATTTTTTAAGATATAGTAATAGGTGAGATTACAGATATTTATGTAGAAGCAACTTAGATGTATAAGACAATCCATTCATTTGAGCGAAAACAGTAAAATACCCTACAAGTAAAAAATGATAATCATTTCCAAAATCTTAAACTTGGCTGCCGCTATTTCTTCCTGAGCTGATACATTAGTACGTTTAGCATCGTGAATCTCCCTGACCATCTTCATAAGATTATCATCCCTTAGCTCTAACTTCTTTTCTATCTTTTTTTCCCGTTCCTTCATATCTTCCATTATTAATTTATTCCTTTTGAAGTACTTTTTATCAATTGAGAAGTTTTCCAAAACACAATTAAACAACCTAAACTCCCTATTTATAGGAACTCACGTTTCTTCTTTTAAAACTATTATCTTAGTATTTATAAACATACATATCTTTACAGAGAAAACATCTAACGAAATTATATATTAATCAATTATAGAAAAGTCCCTCCACCTTAAGGCAGAGGGACTTTCCAATTACTATTTCAAACTACCCGCAATCTCCGTAAAGATAACCCCAAGCGCATGTGCACCTGCATCAGGGTATCCTAAACTTCTTTCGCCAACTGTACCAGCGCGGCCCATGCGAGCTACGATTTCTTTCGTGTACTCTGCTCCTTTAACCGCTGCTTCTGCACCTTTTTCAAAGGCAGTTTTTACGTCTACTTCGTTTGAGGCGCTATCTAACCAAGAGTCTACACATGGAGCAAGTGCGTCAACAAGTGTTTTGTCACCAACTACTGCTCCTCTACCGAATGATCTTTCACCGATCGATTGGATGCCTTGCAGTGCTGCTTGCAGTATTTCAGCGAATTCTTTCACTGTTAACTCACGCTTCTCGCCTGCTGCTTTACTAGCTGCGCGGAATGCACCGCCCCAAATTGGACCAGATGCGCCGCCGCAATGTTCCATAATAATCATGGAGCAACCGTCAAGGAATGATTCGATCGTTACATTTTCTTGTTCTACAATAGAATGCCACTCACGTTTTAACTGCTTAAATCCTTTTGCTACACTCATTCCGAAGTCGCCGTCGCCAGCATGCGTATCTAACTCACAGAACGGTACTTCATTTTTAATGATAATATCGCTCATTTTATCAACGAGATACACCATATTGTTTAATGTAATGACATTATTTTTAATAACAGCGTACTCTTCCGCAGTTTCTAGTTCAAAAGAAACTTCCTTCTCTTCTGCCTCTTCCAGTACATTTACATACTCTACACTTTCAACTGGTCCATCTACTTTAAACGCTGGTGTATTACATTTTTTTGATAGTAATGTTTTTAGCTCTTCATCTAACTTCATTACCGTTAAAGACATACCAGCCATATCAATACTTGTCATATAGTTACCGACGAATACTCTATTAATTTTAATGTTTCTTGCAGCTAGTTCTCTCGTAACTGCGTTGTTAAATAAGTAGAGCTCTTGCAGTGGTGTTCCGCCAAAACCGTTAACTAGAAGTGCAATTTCTTCGCCTTCTTTTACTCCTAAATCTTTTACAAGATCGTTTGTCATACGGTTCGCTAGTTCATCTGCTGACAACATTTTTTCACGTTTAATTCCTGGTTCGCCGTGAATACCTACGCCGTATTCCATTTCATCTTCCGCAAGTGTGAAAGTAGGTGATCCACTCGCTGGAACGGTACAAGAAGTTAATGCTAAACCGATTGTGCGCACGTTAGCAGCTGCTTTTTCCGCTACAGCTTTCACCGCTCCTAAATCCATCCCTGCTTCCGCTGCTGCGCCGGCAATTTTATGAACTAAAATAACTCCTGCAACGCCGCGGCGTCCTACTGTATACAGACTATCTTCTACCGCAATATCATCGTCCACTTTTACGTAGTCGACTTCAATTCCATCTTCCGTCGCTAAATGAGCTCCGTTTTTGAAATTCATAATATCGCCGCTGTAATTTTTAATAATTAATAACGTTCCTTTTTTACTAGCTGTTTCTTTAATTGCTTGGTATACCTGAATTTGTGAAGGAGAGGCAAAAACATCTCCGCACACCGCCGCATCTAACATTCCTTTTCCGACTAATCCTGCATGTGCCGGCTCATGGCCACTACCGCCGCCACTAATTAACGTTACTTTGTTTTCGTTCATTTCTTTCTTCTTAATAACTTTATATTTTTTCAAAAGTTCAAGCTCTGGGTGAGCCATAACCATTCCGTTACACATTTCCATTACTAATGTTTCTGGTTTGTTTATAATCTTTTTCATTGTGATTATCCCTCAATTCCTTTAATATATTGTGATATATTTGAAATCTTCTTCTTACTATCCATGTTAAAATGAAAGCGTTTTATAGTAAACGGACAAAATGGACAATCTGTCTAAAGACACCGTTCTCATTTATGGGTAGGATTTTCATATTACTAACATTCTAGGGATGATTGAGATGACCTCTTCTATAATTTCTAAAAAGATAATCGCGAACTCATTGAAGTATTTAATGGAAACAGAGTCGTTTCATAAAATATCAGTGAGCGATATTATGTTACACTGTCAAATGCGTAGGCAAACTTTTTATTATCATTTTAAAGATAAATTTGAACTATTAAGCTGGATTTATAGAGAAGAAACGAAAGAGAACATTATCGATTTTCTTGACTATGAAACGTGGGAAAACATTTTTGATTTATTATTTGATTACTTTTATGAAAATCAAAAGTTTTACCGAAATGCTTTTAAAGTTATTGAACAAAACTCGTTTAATCACTATTTATTTGAGCATACGAAAAACTTATATATGAAGATTATTGATGAATTATCTGTGAGCTGTGGATTCAGCCTTTCTAATGAGACAAAAAATACGATTGCCTCCTTTTATAGTCACGGCTTCGTCGGAACGATAAAAGATTGGATTGAAAGCAAATGCGAAGTAGATCCTTCCATTATGTCTTCTCTCATGAAAAATATGATAAACAATCAATTACTACTATTACTGGAGCAATCAGCAAAGTAATTAAAGGGTGGCAAAAGCAATGAAAAAGATTATGAATGATGTACAAAATATCGTTCAAGATATGCTGCATGGCTTTTATTTTGAACATAATGACAAAGTAAATTACGACGAAACACATAACATCATTTATGTAAAAGATATCCAAAAAATGAAGCAAGACGTCGCTATTATAAGCGGCGGTGGTAGCGGACATGAGCCTGCTGATATTGGCTATGTAGGAAAAGGAATGCTTACAGCGGCCGTAAACGGCAGCATTTTCACTCCGCCTACAGTAGAACAAATTATAATGGCAACTCGCCTTATGCCGAAAGATAAAAGTATTTTATTCATCATTAAAAACTTTAAAGATGACGTTGAAAACTTTCTAGCGGCAAAGCAAATTGCTAAAGAAGAAGGAAGAAAAATTGACCACATCATCGTAAATGACGACGTTTCAATTGAAGATGATGTTTCCTTTAATAAAAGAAGACGCGGCGTCGCTGGTACTGTTTTCATTCAAAAAATACTTGGTGCAGCCGCTCTTGAAGGACATTCTTTAGAAGAACTGACTGCACTCGGCCGTTCTATCACTGAAAACTTACACACATTAGGAGTCGCCCTTTCACCTGCCAACGACCCAGTGAAAGGACAAGCTTCATTCACATTAAACGAAGATGAAGTCTTTTACGGCGTCGGTATTCACGGTGAAAAAGGTTACCGCAAAGAATCGCTGTCCTCTTCTGAAATATTAGCGATTGAACTGATGAACAAACTAAAAAGCATTTATCGCTGGAGAAAAGGCGACAACTTCGCCATCCTTATTAACGGACTCGGTGCGACACCATTAATGGAACAATACATTTTCGCAAACGACATTCGCCGTTTGTGTGAACTTGAAGGATTGCAAGTTACATTCGTAAAGGTTGGTACGCTGTTGACTTCTTTAGATATGAAGGGTGTTTCGCTTAGTTTGCTTAAAGTAGAGGACTTGGATTGGGTGAAGTGGTTGAAGGCGGATGTTAGAGTGGGTAATTGGTAAGTAAAAATTATGATGATAAAAGCCTTTAACTATAACGTGTTAAAGGCTTTTTGCAAATTGAAATATCGTACAGGCGTTAACAAGAAATTCTTAATCACCTCACTGAATAATTACAGGTCTTCCAAATAAAGCTGGATAATAAATTAACATCGCACCTACAAATGAACACACTAAACAAAAAACAGCCTCGTATTTTATGACTAGAGAAGAATTCGTATCAAACTTTTTTTCATCTCTTTTACATATCATTTTAAATAAAACGCTATATAATAAATATCCAATAATTGCCCCGAGGGTGTTCGTAAATAAATCATCAATATCTGTAATTCTATTATTTAGTAATTGATTTAACTCAATTGCCAATGAAAAAAAGAATCCCGCGCATACGGTGTTTTTCATTTTTTTAAACTGCGGCCAAATAGTCGGCAATAAAAAACCGAACGGCATAAACAGTACGATGTTCAAAAGATACGTAGTACTACCCGCCGTATCAAATAGAGTCAAATTGATTTGATTTACACGAATCCACGTTTCATATCTACTTATATCCCATACAGTCGCAATCTGCGTCACCTTATACACTAGCGAAAGATAGAATAGAAAAATATATACCCATAGAAAATGCCGAATAGATATGTTTCTTTTCGCTTTAAAATAAAATCCAATTTGAAACATAATACAAAACATAATAGTAAAAAAATAAGTATATAAATAACTCATCAAAACTCCTGTATGCATGTGGAATCCCCTAACTTTACATTTTCATCTATTATTTTAGAACATAGTTCAAGAACTGGTACTTTGTTCATATATTTAATCTTCTACTTTGTCTTCGAATATAGGGAATATATTAAAAATATAAAATCCCCACTTCTTCATTTTCAGTCTCCTCCTTGATGTAACTTGTTTATAGGATAGGAAAAACTTTTAAAATAAAAAGTGGGGTAAATATAAAATTTTTCTTAAATCTTATGTTGGGTTTAATTATTGCTCTTCTTAATAATCCGCTATTCATTGTTAGGCAACAGTATGCTTAAACTTAGTTTTCACTCTATTCCTTCGCATCCCTCATACTGTAATACCCCAAATTAATAATAATCAAGAAATACCCACCCATAATTCCAGCTGCAAATGTCCACATGAATTCATGATGTTCAATTTCATACATAATAATCGCGCCAAGTATTGCCGCTGCGAACCGATTTATCATTCCGAGCATCGGTGCTTTTTCTTTTTTTACAATGCTATCTCCGAACTTTTCAATACGCCTTCCTAAAATCCAGGCGCAGTACATACTCACCAAAAGGCCAATGCTTATCCCGACAAACTGGGCTGAAAAAGGTGTCACGAGCCATCCCAATAACATTACGCCTAGCAAACAATACATTTGTATGTTGAATGATCTTAATGCCATACGAATCATGTTATTCTCCTTTATCTTTCTCATTGTAGTTCCGTATCATCAATCCAATCTTCCAAGCTTCAAGCTTTCAGCTATATCTTTTTTTAAATGAGGGAATTTGATTTTGCTCACCATTAAATAAGCGAGTACGCATGTACCAAACGCCACGGAAACTGGATTCTTTAAAAAACATAAAATAAGGAGACACATTGCCGCGAATGGAATCGGCATTCCGATAAATGTCGGGAGTTTGCTTTGCTGTGTGTTAAATCTCGCAAGCCGAAGCATTCCGCAAATACTATAAGCGAGCGCGCATATCATCCCAATAGACTGCAAATCTTTTAACGAGGCATTATATGCAAGAATAGATGGTGCCACACCAAAAGTAACTAAATCCGCAAATGAGTCCAACTCTCCACCAATTTCTGAAACAGAATCAAGTTTCCGAGCGACCATGCCATCAAACAAATCAAGGACCATACCTGTAATAATGAACATAACTGCACCGTACATATCGTCAACGAAAACAGCATGAATAGCCAAAAGCCCACACACAAAATTTGCTATCGTAATCATATTTGGTATGTAACTCATCACATGCTTCCCCTCCTTTCTACTAATTGCTTCATCTAAGTTCTTACTCATTACAATCAAGATCCTTCTGCTTTTCTTCCAATATTACTTTATTTATTTTCGTTAACGTCTCTGTCATTTGCTCTAGGGCATTTATATCGATTTTAGAAAAGTATTTCTCAATTAATACATCATCTAACTCAGACAACCGCTCTATATACTTACTACCGTTTGGACCAAGTGTAAGAAAATACTCCCTTTTATTATTAGGGTTTACTTGTTTTGAAATCATCTTCTGTTTCTCCAATTTCGATAAAACTTGGCTAACGGCACTTTTGGATACATTAAAGGTAGTCGCAATGTGATTTGCTGTCGTGTTTTCATTTAAATTAATATGAAATAGCATGCTCTCTTGCTGTCCTGTAAGACCGAACTCATCTTTTAACTCCTGAAATAGTAAAATGTAGAATTCATTATAAGCTCGGTTCATTTCATTAATTACTTCTTTATAAGTTCTAGTCATAGCGTTATTCCTCCATGCTTTTATTTCGTTTCGTTTAATAGTTAAGTTTACTTAACTTAACTATAGTATACCGTTATCTTCGTGTAAAGGGAAATATAACTCTACACTTTACTCACAATGATACAAAAAAGAAGACACTCTTCTAAAACAAGTTTAGTCGCTTCTGTCTCACTGCTTTCCTCATCCAAATACTTGGTAAGTCATTCTGAATAATCAAAAAGAAAATCAATAAAATTCCATATAGACCCATTACTGGTTAAAATGTTATAATAGAATTACCCTACATAGTTACTCATAGCCAGACTGAGGAACTAGCGTCTTATTAAGTAATGCGCATAACTAAAATAAAAAAGACACTTTACGGTGTCTTTTTTATTTATATTCATTGCAATTATCTCTTTTATAAACAGACTCTATCAAACAGTAAAGGAAACTAACAGATGGAACATCCTGTTGCAAGAGAACTACGTTTCATACGTGTATACCTCATCATTTTGATTATTGTCATCGCGTTTTGGGATCGTGAGAAAACTGTGGAAATTACTGATCACGGTAGCGATCCTATCTTAAATACCAGCAATATGACCCAAGTTGGTGAGTATACATTTGCATACAAAGGCGAATCTAATCAAATTAAAATATTTAAGTTTAATCCAGATACGAATGAAATAAAGTGAAACTTTAATCAGTGGGGGGGTTGTTTATCCCCCACTGATTATTAGCCTTCACCAATCGGGCTTTTACGGGCAGCCCCCCCCCCACCTAACTTCTTTGCTTTCGCTGAGTTTTGAGGTGGGGGTCTTACTGCCAGTTAATGCAGGATAAAACTAATAAAAGAGTTTTATGCTAACGAATATGAACTACATACAATAAATAATTCAAATCGATAAAAGGCACTTTAGGGTGTCTTTTCTTTATGGAGTAGGATTATGAAAAGACAGATTTACAATTCTAAGCGACTCGTTGGTACTACCCCATCACCATCAAGCTAATATTTTCATATCCCCCTAAATTAAAATTTTCTTTCTCTACAGATAGTTATTCTGAGAAGCTGCTCATTTTTTCGTTTTGGGGGCATTTCTTTTTCTTAAGTTGATGGGCGTATATGGTGACCCCTATTAGACGATAGTAAATTAACAATTTCGGGGTTCAGTTCAACTTTATTCAAAATAAGATTTTTTTTGCAGTAAAATCAATGTTAGTGGAAATTTTTTAAAAATTAACATAAATACTTGCAATATTTAAATTAGTACTATATAGTTCTAGTTATGACAAAGGTAAAATTAATGAATCAAAAACGTGTGATTGAAGTAGCTGCAACATTATTTTTAGAAAAAGGGTTTGCTTATACAAGTATGGATGAATTAGTACGTGTAAGCAAAGTTTCAAAGTCTAATGTGTATTATCACTTTTCTAATAAGGAACAATTATTAGAAGGGGTCGTTGATTATTGGATTGAAATGTATCAATCTGCAATTGATGACGTACTTTCTCAGAACCAATTTTTAGTTGAAGATCGTATCCAACTGTTTTTAAAGCAATTATCACAAGGAGTTCAGTCGAGAGAGTATAAGGGGAGCTGTCCATTTATTACTCTTTATATTCAAAGTCCTACACAGGCCACGCAAATAAAAGAAAAAATAGGTCTTTTTTTTACAGGATTACAAGAGAAAGTTTCTCTATTACTTAAACAAGGGGTAGAGAATGGAGAATTCAGAAATACGATTCATATTGATGAGGTTGCATCACTTTTTATTACAAATCTTGAGGGAGCGTTATTTATTTCAGAAACATTGAAAGATGCAACTGTAATCACGAAAACAGCAGATCATTTTTTTAAATTGCTTCGATAAAAGAAGCTTTTTTTTACATCAAATTAGTACTAATTAGTACTACAAAGAGGATTTTATATGAGAACAGTATTTTTAACTGGTGGAACAGGCTTTATTGGAAAGCAATTAGTGAAAGAATTAGCCAAAGAGGATGTTAAAATTCTTCTTTTAGTAAGGTCGAAAAGTAAAGCAATACGCCTTTTTCAAGAAAGAGGCATCTTAAAAAAGAAAGTTATGCACTTTATTGAAGGTGATTTGACGAAAATAGATTTAGGTCTAAGTGCTGAAGATAAGGAGAGGGTATTGAAAACGGATGTGATTATTCACGCAGGAGGCCCCATGGATATTCAAGCGACAAGTAAAGAGGCAGCTTCCGTATTTTTAAATGGCGCCAAACATATTAGTGAATTAGCTAAAAGTATTCATCAATTGAAGGGCTTGCAACAATTTATTCATGTTGTAGGTTATATGAGTCCCTTTGATGATAAAAATAGCAAGATTGCAATTGATGTGTTTACAGAAGGAAACAATTATTTAAAAATAAAAAATCCATATGAGAGAACAAAATTTTTAGCAGATCTCTATATCCGTCAGCAGGCATCCGCAGTAGGTTATCCGCTTTCTGTAATTAATCCGCCAACTGTAGTCGGTAGTAGGAAAACAGGGAGTACAGAGCAGATAGCAGGATTAGGTTTGCTTGTGATGAGTATGCGAAGAGGGCTCATGCCAATGATTCCTGGAGGTAAGGGATATAGGTTACCACTTATTTCAAACGATGAGCTTGCGAAGTTTATTATGCAGGTTTTCAGATTGGAGCAACCGACTATTCAAACATATACACTTGTTGAAGACAAACAGTACGATCAGAACATTGCTGAATTATTAAATATTATGTCGGAAAGTATGAATATGAGGGCACCAAAAATCTCTGTTCCAATGCCACTTATGAAAGCAATTATGAATAGTGGAGTAAGTAAAATAACAAAAATTCCTTCTGATGGATTGAATTTTATTACAAAACAAAATTTCCCAAATGTTTCAGCGAAAAAAATTATGGGAGGAGATTGGTTTAAGAAGACGAGTGTAATAAAATTTTTGCCTGCCGTAGTAGCTGATCTGGATTATCGAATGATGTATCAAAATGGCCAGCATAATCATTTATTTAAACGAACATTATGCGATAACACTACCCTTTACCAATTACAAGGAGAGGGTAAACCGTTTATTTTATTACATGGTTTATTGAGTGATGGAGAAGATTTATTTCCTTTAGCACAAGAGCTTCATGAAAAAACTGGTCAACCTATATGGATCTTGGATCTTCCAGGTTTGGGACGTTCTCCTTTTAAACGAGAGAAAAATCTTCTAGATATCTATTTGAATGTAGTGAAAAAGTTATTGGAGAAAGCTACGAATGGTGCACACCTAATTGGCCATTCATTCGGTGCGTTTATTCTTCTGGAAGCATTGGTACAAGAGTACATAGATAAGAAGTATGCAATCACTTTACTTCAGCCACCTGTTGCTAAAAAAAATGCTAAATCACTAAATGTTCCTCAATTTATGAACAAATGGACATTAAAATTAGCAACTACTAATTTGATAGAGCGTTATTTATTAAGTAATGGTTTGTTTGAAAGTATGGAGAGCATCCCTGAACATTATATTGAAAAGATAAGTAACAGTTTTACTTCTCCTAGAATTTTAAATACTACGGTTCAGCTTAACAGTTTACTACTGAAAAACGATCAAGGTGATTTCAATGAAGTAACAAAGTATAATCTTCACATTATTTGGGGGGATTATGACAGAGCCTATTCTGCTCCATCGCATCTTGGTAAGGTTGATTTTGTTCCATATGGCCATCATTTTCCTCTTAGCCATCCGAGTGAAACGGCAACATTAGTAATAAAAAATAGTAATACTAGCAGATGAGAGTGTGGGATAAATAAAAAGTGTGTAGTAAAATCGTTGTGTCTTTGAAATAAAATCGTACTGTTTTGGGTCCCACCCTATGCCCATCAACTTCAAGATTTTATAACACCCCAAAACGAAAAAATGAGATTTTTATTGCAAGTAAGCACAATTTTTCGTTCTGAGGGGTAAAATAATATTCGGATGGGAGTCCAATACATATTATTAAAATTAAGATGGTTCAAGTCGGAGGAAGGCGCATTAAGGTGTCTTTTCTCTTTAAATTAAAAAGTTTGAGACATGGAGTCTTTAGTCATAATTACGACTAAAGGCTTTTTTCTATAAAAAAATTAAAACATAGTAAAAACGACATACTTACTTAAATTGTTTTTCGCTTTATAAACTAAATCCAAAAAGTTGGATAGCTTCTTTTACTACTCATATTATTAATGAATAAAGCAATAACTACAATAACAACGGAGCCAATTAAAACTGGTGTTACTAAATAACTCCAACTATTTGCCCCTAAAATAACGATAATCGGATCGGCCCCTGCCGGAGGGTGCGTCGTTCTCGTTAACATCATAACGGCTATTGCCATCCCCACTGCTAAAGCAATTGTCCAATATTCATTCCCAAACAAATGATATATTGATAGACCAATGAAAGTTGAAATCAAATGTCCTCCAATAATATTACGCGGCTGAGATAATGGCGCATTCCAAACTCCAAACGCTAATACACAACTCGCCCCAAATGGAGCCATTAATAATTCTGTAGAGGTTATGCTCGTTAAATATGTTAAGGTAATAATTGTTAAAAATCCCCCTAGTAGTCCTGTTAAAGAGTCCTTTATATTTACTTGTAATGGACTTCTTCCTTTCCCTTTCATTTTTGTAAAATATCGTACACTTATTGGTTGAGGATCTTCCTGCTTAGTTGCTGTTATATTATCCATCATTCTCCTCCTTTATTTACCAACAATTATAACTCGACATAACTAACCTGTAAATATTAATTTTATAGGTTAGTTAAAGAAGAAAAAAAAAAAGAATCAACTGTTATAAGTTGATTCTCTAGACTTCTTCAAATTTTCGATCCTGAAATTTTGCTACCTTTTTCCGGTTCCCACATATTTTCATAGAACACCATTTTCGTTTCCCACTCTTATCTATAAATAATAAAACACAGTCAGGATTTGAACACCTTTTAAGGAAAATAAGCTTATTTTCTGCTATTAACGTTAAAGCATCAAATGCAATTAACGATGCGAGTACATCCTCGATTTCTCCAACCGGGATAGATACTAGCTGCTGTTCAATGATTTTATATGTAAATGGTGCTTTCTCAATTTGTGTTTCTAAATACGTAACAAAATCATTGGAAATTTCGTGCTGATCAGCAATTACCTCAAACTGTTTTCTCAGTACCTCTCTTACTTCCAATATAATAGATGTCACTTGATTCGTGCGCTCTTGAATCCTTATAAATGTTTTTTCATTCCAAAAAGGAAGACTAACCTTTATTACATGTAGCCATTCTAATACATCTTCATTTGTTATTAATAAATCATAACGTTGTCCACGCCTAACTAGCTCTGTATTTACTAAATCTAATGAGAGATTTCCAGATATAAGCGGGAATTGTTTTTTGTCCTGCATGTACTCATCACCTTCTCTTTAAATAATCATATTCCAAATTAATACAGAAGTGCAACTTTTTTATAAACTACAAAGTATGAAGATCCAAGCCTTTAGCCATAATTACGACTAAAGGCTTTTTGTAGATAAGTAAATGAAAAGGAGCTAATTTTATGGAACATAATAAAAATGGAGTGCTTGCTTTAATCGTTTTATTTGTAGGACTAGCATTTTTTGTTATCGGTATGGTTTATCATTTATGGGGAACGGTTTAAAAATAAATAATAATTCATTTAAGAAAAAGTACTCGTATGAGTACTTTTTTTAATGTCATATAAAAACATTCTAAACTTACTTACATGCATACAATCATCAATTATAGTTATATAATTGGGAAGGTTGTAAATTATCAATCTATATCTATATTGATTAGGAAAGGAGCTAAAAATGTTAGAAATCATTTTTGTTGCTGTATTACTTTTATCTAGTATCATTCCCATCTTTATCAAACGGGGTTTGACGAAAAAAAATGGAGTCCTTTTACTAATAAATTATGCATTATTATTTGCCACCATCATTGTAATTGGTGCAAACTGGCGTATGATTCCCGCCTATTTCTTATTGTTCGTTTTAACATTACAAGTTTTTTTGAAACCAAAAACTACAGCCGTTTCTAAAAAGTTAGTGATGAAAGTTTTAAAAGGTTTAGGAATTATCGTAACTGCTATCGCAATGTTTACATTACCTTTACTTTTTCCGATCATAACACTCCCAGAGCCTACTGGAAAATATACAGTAGGAACGAAAGCTTTTCATTTAATTGATACAAATCGAAAAGAAACCACTGTACCAAATAATCATGGAAATCGTGAGTTAATGATACAAGTATACTATCCTGCCGCAAAAGGATCAGGGAAGCCTTCTGCCTATTTTGAGAACATAAACGAGCTGGCTGAACAATTGGCAGTAACAAACGGTACTCCATATATCGTAACGACACATTTAGGGCTGACAAAAACACATTCTTATCAGAATGCTAAGCCACTTCAAGATAAAGAAAAATTCCCCCTCCTTTTATTCGGCCATGGGATGGGATTATACGGTCAACAAAATACATTCCAGTTAGAGGAATTAGCTAGTCAAGGCTATGTAGTAATCGCTCTTAATTTTACAGGATATGCAGCAACAACGATTTTCCCTAATGGAAACCGTGTAGACTCTATACCAATTGAATATACACCTACCGCCTTAAATACCATAGTTCAAAAATGGGAACAGGATACTACTTTTGTTTTAAATGAAGTAATAGAAGGCAATTTCGATAAAAGTTTTAAAACTATTGCAGACTTAATTGACTATGACAAAATTGGAATGTTCGGTCACTCTTTTGGTGGAGCAACTGCCGCACAAATGTTAGTGAAGGATACGCGTATTAAAGCTGCAATTAATATGGATGGTGGATTGTATGGCGATCCAATGCCTAAAGACGGTCCTCAAAAACCATTCATGTTGATGAATGCTGAAGCTACGATTCATTTTATGAAAGAGGCTGAGAATCCAAAGACAACCGGAATCCAAAATGAATTATTGGAAATAGTCTATTTGAGAAATAAAACTATTGAAAAACCGGGCGTGTACACAGTGGTAATTCCAAAAACAAACCATACTAGTTTTACAGATTTAGCAGCATTTTCACCTATTATTAATGAACCTGGCGAAGATGTAGCCACAAACTACAAACTGATTAATAAACTAGTAACTAACTTTTTCGATCAAACTTTAAAAGGAAAAAGCGAAAATCATTTAGAAGAAATTCAGAAACAACACCCTGAACTTCCTCTCATTAAACACAAATAACTATTTTCCTAGTTATGTAACCCCTCCTTATGCTTGAGGGGTTTCTACTTTAACACAATTATAAAAAGGCCCCATTACTGGGGCTCTTAAAAAATAATAAGAATAAATGAATTAAAACAAATAACAGACAACTAAAATATATATGCTTAACATTATATAATCTATATATTTATGTAAAATTACATAAATATATAGATTATTATACGCTATACTAAAATAGGAGTCGACAATCGTTATTTTCTTCTTATTTTTAAAGCAATATGGATATACCTTCTTAACTCATTTGGATTGGATAAGAAAAGAAGACAGCTTAATTGATGTCTTCTTTTTTTATAGTTTTATGAATTTTTTTGAGCAGCTGCTCTCCAATCACGAAAAGATGTTGGGCGTCCAGAAAAAGCTCTTTGCTTTGTAACAGATGGTTTTTCTTCAGGAGTCATTGTTTTTTCTTTAAGAGTCGCTGGTTTTTCTTTAAGCGTCACTGATTTTTCTTCAAGAATAGTCACAGCTGTTTGCATTTTCTCTAACTGTTCTTTCAACAATTGTTGTTCAATCTTTAAATCCGTAAGTAAACGTAAAATCATCTCAGAATTAGCCATAAGATCCTCCTCCCCCCAATACACAGAATAAAATACAATATGTAGCAGACGAAATACCGGTGACAAAAATAAGGTCGTCAACTCTTTTTAACTTCCAAAATCCTTTTATTTTTTTAAGGACCTGCTCCATTCATCCTTAAAAACATAAAGTAAATTAAATCCATTAATAAATGGTCTTTATGGAAGGAGGAGTTAATATGGGCTATGGCGGTAGTTGTGGTGGAGGCTGTGGTTTCGGTGGCGGATTTGCCTTACTTGTTGTGCTCTTCATCTTATTAATCATCGTTGGCGCTAGCTGTTGGGGCGGCGGATTCGGCTGCTAAGGAGAGGCACTCTTGAGAGTGTCTTTTTTTAATATGTGGCTCGTATACATATTGCTCAAAATTTCCGTTCTAGAAGTATTATAATATTAGCTTAACATGTCAGTTTCCCCTAATTAATAGCTGGTTCTAGCCTATAGAATTCTTTTAAATATAAAATGAAACTATATTTCTCAATGAATAAAACAATTTAACATGGTAAAATAATATTTGGATGGGAGTCCAATATATTATTAAAATTAAGATGGTTCAAGTCGAAGGAAGGCACCTTAGGGTGTCTTTTCTTTTTTATAAATAATTATAAATTAAAATTATAAAGGATGCTTACTACTTACAAGGAACATTTTCTTCCGTACAACTATTTATTTGAAACTAATTACTATTATAAATATAAAGAAATTATGGATAAAGTAGTGAGGTAAATAAAACAAAATATAGATTTAATTCATGTTTCTCAACGAGGTACTACCAGCATTTTCAAAAAAATACGCTAAGCAAAAAAATAATCAGCTGTCCATATGGACAGCTGATTTACATCATTACATTTCTATTATTTATCTTACCACTTGTACAGATACTGGTTTCCACCCCTGATTTTCTACCCAATCAATATTAACCTTATATTTTTTATTATTTTGCTTATCTCGTACATTACCGTAGGCTTTATTATTACCATTATTCCCAATAAAATCGAAAATCAATTGGCTCTCTGGAACATCAACAGCATAAGAAATTGCTTTTTTCATCTCACTCCAATCTACTGTTCCTTCTTTAAATTTCATTTCAGGTTTTGCTCCTTGCTCGGTACCAATTGGCTTCCAAGAAGGATTAGTTTGAGAACCCTTTTCTTGAGATGTCGTTTTTTCTTCCTCATTATTTTCAGTTCCGTTCGTTTTTACCGATTTTTCTGTTTTTGATTTCTCTTCTAGCTGTGCTGCCTCTTTATCTTCAGCTTTCTTCTCTTCTATCTTTGCTGTTTCTTTATCTTCAGTTTTCTTCTCTTCTATCTTTGCTGTTTCTTTATCTTCAGCTTTCTTCTCTTCTATCTTTGCTGTTTCTTTATCTTCAGTTTTCTTCTCTTCTATCTTTGCTGTTTCTTTATCTTCAGTTTTCTTCTCTTCTATCTTTGTTACTTTCTTTTCTTGAGCAATTGCTTTCTTTGATGTATTAGAAGCGGTAAATAACTGGTATGTCACTATACCAACTGTCACTAATACCAAAGTAAATGCAATATTAAAAATTGCCTTTTGACGACGATTCTGTTGTTTTTCTTGAAATCTGCTTACTTGTCCCATTCTTCAAACCTCCGTGTTTACTTTCTCCTCTACTCTTTATGTATTATCCCTAAAATTCTTAATATTTTTATTAAACAATAGAAATAAACTACACTTTCCATACAGGATTTCATATCATAATAAAATTTGTGTTTTTTCAAGTATCTGACATATGTTATTCAAAATAGTTTAATACATTAAAAATTGATAAGCTTCTGCACTTAAGAAACCTTCAATTTTATTCAAAGGTGATTCCAATTATGTCCATATTAGATCTCCTGTAGAAAGCTTTTTAACAATTAAACCTCTTCTTCCCTTATTTATAATTTTTAAATTAAATTTCCCTCTATAGTATAATAAAGATGTTTCGTTTTCTAATGGGGTATGTCGTAAAATCAAAAGGGATTTTATCTCTTTTACCTTCTTTTCAGAGTAAATTTCACCACTAGGAAATTCTATTATTCCTAATGTAATCTTTAATTCGCTCTCATCGAAAGGCCACTCCTTATTAAGTTCCCTTATCTTTTGTATAAAGCTTCTTTTGGTTTGTCCTATATATAGCAATGTTACACTCTTAGCACATACTCTAGAGATTGCAAATATCCCCTTCTTAGAAGCTTCTTCCCTATTATAAAAATCATTTATACTATACATTCCATACCATTTAATATGTACTGTTTCTATGAATCTCACCTCATTTTTAGACAATATTATAATTTCTGAATGTTCAAATTATAATGGGCGCATAGTCCTGATTACTTGAATTATAAATTGTGCTTTTCAATAATACATTTTATTATTACTAATTTCAATAATACAAAAAAAATACAATATTATAGTTTAATTACAAAACTTTATAAAAAAACAAAGTGATGTCGTACCAAATATTATATTTTTTCAATATCAGACTACCATGAACAAAAGTTAGAGAGTTATGGAATAAAATATAATTTGTATGTACATACATTTCTTTAAAAAGAAGTTTTGTAGTTTGCAACTGAATTAAAAAAACATAGATTTTTATGACTCTTTTTGGGATATAGCAAAGTGGGATCTTTTATATGCACGTTACTATACCGAACTTTCGGTATAGTATTTTTTTGCAGCTCCTTGATTTTTCACCAAATACGTATAAAAATTAATAGTATGAAAATAAACTGCTGGCTAAAAGTTTACTTTCGATAAAATAAAAAAGGACCTACTCCATTCATTCTTAAAAACATAAAGTAAAGTGAACCCGTTAAAATACATGAATGGCCCTTAGTTTTAATCCTCTTACCTAAAGGAGGAACTATTATGGGCTATGGTGGTAGTTGCGGAGAAGGCTGTGGTTTTGCTGGAGGATTTGCTTTGCTTGTTGTACTCTTTATACTATTAATCATTATCGGATGCAGTTGCTTCTGCTAAAAAACTATTAGAAAGGACACTCTTATATGGGTGTCTTTTCTTTATGAAAAGTATCTAACTATCAACCTTTTCCTTATGACTTCTAACATCAACAAAGGGTGATACAAATTATTACATATGTTTGTACCACCCTTTATTGATGCGTTTAAACTTCACAAGTGTTGAAGTTTTAGACTTCTCCCTTAGTGCACCCATATTATTAGAACATCCTGTAATCTGTAGACAAAATGTAGCTAATAAAAACAATATTAATAATTTCTTCAATAAATCCTCCTACATACATAAAACACCATATATTACAAAACAAACATAACATCAACTCTTTATAAAAACAATAAAATCCTCGGTCCTTAAGCTATCTCTTAACATAGGAGTACCGCTACAAATCCATTTTTAAAATATCCTCTACTTAAGGAATTTGTAAGTATCAAGTAAGAAAAACGAGAACTTTGCTTCGTATAATCAAAATATAAAGTGAAGGAAGAAAGATTATTTCTGAAGTTTATATGCATGTGGAAAAGGAGAAATCTACGTTTGTTTAGAGTAATAATATAAATGTGTCCAAGTTTTGGAGATTAATTGTAAATATTTTGAGGTTTTTGTACCAGAATTCTAATTACCGTACTTGTTTTTTACCAGCACATATTGGAGGTTAAAACATGAATAAAAAAAAGAAAATACAAAAATCAGTCCTTACCTTTACCCTACTCTTTTCTTTAGGCGTTTCATCTTTCCCGCTTACAACAACTATTCACGCAGATACACATGAGGAACAATCTGCTGAAAAGAAACTAGTCTCTTTAACGGAGCGTACATCATTATTTTTTGAATATCTCCAGAAAGGTAAGTATGCAGAGGCACTACAGTTGACGTCTGCTGCTTTTCAATCCAAGTTTACAGCAACCACATTACAAAACTGGTGAACACAAAGTGGCTGGAGCGGGATAAAAAGTATGGGAACCCCCGTGATAAAAGAAAGAAACTTGGTCCATCAGACGGTGGAAATTCCAGCAGATACCGAAGGAACTACCATACCGCTACTCCTTAAATTCACACCTGGCGGGAAAGTAGATGAAATTGGAGAAAGGCCACCCGAGGAATCTTATACCATCCCGCATCCTAGCTATGATCAACCTGACTCCTATCAAGAACGTGAAATCGTCATTGGAAATTCTACCTATCCGTTACCAGCGATATTAACAGTTCCGAAACATAAGCGTGGTGAAAAACTACCCGTAGTTGTTCTTGTTCATGGTGCTGGCATCCATGATCGCGATAGCACATATATGGGAACAAAAATCTTACGAGACATTGCGGTGGGCCTTTCATCCAACGGAATTGCAGTGTTGCGCTATGAAAAACGCACCTTAGAACATGCATTAAAGATGAGTACAGAACCTGTTACGTTAGACCGTGATACTACAGATGATGCTATATTTGCAGCAAAATCAGCAGCGCAGCAGGAAGGCATTGATCCAAATAATATTTTCATTCTTGGACATAGCCTAGGAGCTGGCACAATGCCACGTATACTAAGCAAAGCACCTTCCACACTTGTCCGAGGAAGCATCTTACTCGCACCACCTGCACGCCCTTTGACTGACATTGCTATTGATCATTCTCAATACCTTGGGGCGTCAAAGGAAGAAATCGATGAACTAAAAAGGCAGGTCGCTTTTATTCAGGATTCTACTTTCAATCCTGACCATCCTCCAGCTGGCTACAATTTTGGGTCACCTCATTTTATGTATGATGTTTCTAGGTGGCGTCCAGTTGAAGAGGCAAAATCACGAAAAGAGCCTTTACTCATTCTGCAAGGAGCACGTGATTATCAAGTAACAGTAAAAGATGAATATACAAAATGGCAGAAAGGACTTTCAAACCGCGGGAATGTTCAGTTCAAAAAATATCCGAAATTGAATCATTTCTTCACGGAGGGTGACGGGGAATTAAGCCTCCCTAGTGAATACGAAATCCCTGCTAACGTTCCCGAATACGTCATCCAGGACATTATTACATGGGTTAACGAGACAAAAAAATAAGAAAACATCAAAAGCCTTCATGCAATCATTATTGCGTGAAGGCTTTTGGAAACTAGTGATTCAGAGATAGCTATTATAATGCACCAAAACGAGAATTATATTTTTCTACGTACTAAATAAAACGCTAAGGAACCCATAATAACAGGTGCACCGAAGTCAAAGAAATGTGAAAAAGTAAAAGTAAAAAGAAAAAGAAATGGTATAAGTGTATAGATAACTGCTAGTCCTATAAATAAAGGAATTCCAAATTGAAACTCTCTACATCGTTTAATTTTCCTATATAAGACTTCCCCAATTAGACAAGCTATAAGAGCTGGTATACTACCATAAGTGACGATAGTTTTTATGAATCCATGTAAAACGTCCGGGTGAATAAAGCTAGGATTAAAAATATATGAAATTAAGAACCATCCAAAAATAAAAGCAAACAGACTTGCAGCATAACTAACTACAAATTTTATCAAAGTAAGCAACGTAATCATCCCCATAATTCCCCAATATTATCTTCATTGTATCATTTTCTCTTAAAAAGATTCCAAAAGGATTACTTGCCCTTCAGCTTTCTTTTTTCATACTTGTTCAAGACGTATTTTTTGATGTTATTTTGTATAAAAACCTTTTGCTATCAACCTTAGGGCGCTAAGAGGTTATATGTGAGGATTATTCCTTTAAATTTCTACGACTGTTCTAAAGGTAGGCATAACAAATAAACCTATTAACTAGGCATTTTAAAAAATATTATGCAACCTTGAAACTTTTTGACAACATATAATCATACACAACACCTAAAATATCAAAAACGGTTTTCTTTTCATACCGATGAGATTTTCTCCCGTTTTTCTCTAAAAGGTAAAACAAACGCAGCAAAACTTTTAATAATTCATGAATGCTCTTTTGTAGTCCCTCATAAAACAATTGATAATAATTCTTTATCATATAGATGGATTTGTATTCACTTAACTCTTTCTTTTTCTTATCCAAGAGTAACTGACGCATTTTAAACATCGTTGATGAACAGAGTAAAATACTAATGAGTTGCCCATATAAATGGCATTCTAAGCGTTCTTTCTTAATTTCTTTGCACCTGTCAATTTTAAAAAAAGATTTCCATATTTTGAACAAAATTTCAATTTGCCAGCGTAATGAATACAAGTCATGGATATGTTCCGTTGGAACATTTTCTGTAGAAAGACTCATAATATACACGTTGATCCCACTCAACCGTTTACTTCGTTCTTTGTAGGTAATACCTTTCTTCTTTTCTTTTTTTGCTTGTTCCTTTAACCTTTTCTCTGTTTGTTCTTTTGTTAATCGATGAATAATAACACGAGCTGGGAATTTTTGATACTGTCCAATGTGTGCCTCTGAAATCTCCGTTGTTTGAACAGGGGACAATTGATTCATGAGTTCTTCCATATCTAACTGAATATAGAGTGTCCCTTTCTTTTTTCCAAAATCAAATCCACTCACATGTGCTGATTCACATAAAAATACTGGTTAAATTCATTAATAAAACTTCATTAATAATGACTGTTACTGATATCGGAAGATTAATGGGTATCTTCCGTAAAGATAAAGCTACTGTATCTGAATAAAATAGGCACTCGAAAGAGTGCTTTTATTTTTTCTCAATGATCAATATTAATTAACGTAGTAAAATACTATTTTGAAGGGATTCCAATACATATTATTAAAATTAAAGCGGTTCAAGTCGGAGGAAGGCTCCTTAGGGTGTCTTTTCTTTATGAATAGAAAGCACGCCTATTTCCGTAGGTGTAGTAAATGGTAACCCCTATTACCATTTATTCAAATATTTCTAAGTTGATATTATATAATTTAGATATACTTAAATTGTATTTTTATTATATAATTAGTGCAAAAGAAGTTAGACTTTGTTATCATGTTCTACGAATTAAAATTATTTCAAGGAGGATTTTTTGTGTTTGGTATATTAAAAAAACAATGTCGATTCAATAAAATGTCGGCAATATCGTTAGGGATTTTTGTGTTTTATATGATTTTAAAGCAACTTATCGCACTAGTTTATTTCATTAGTGATGAACAGTTTGGCGGGATGAGCATTTCGTTTGACGCAATTGATTTGTTAGTTGTTCTAATAATTTATTTTTATTATCATAGATCTAAAGAGCCTTTTACAAATCAAAATAATTTTACGATGAGTTTGCCAAAAAGCTTACTTTTAGGTCTAGTACTAACTGTAGTATGTAAATCCCTACCGCTGTTACTAGCAGACTTTATAAGTTTTCAGTCATCTAATCAAGTTGAATTAGAAAGCCAAGTAACGTTACCTATTTTAGTCTTCGCATTTTCTATTGCTCTAGTAGCACCCATTGGTGAAGAATTTGTCTATCGTGGTGTTATACAGCATGGAATTTTTAAAAATTCCTGGTTAGGTGTACTTGTTTCTTCAGCTATTTTTGCAGGTATGCATGTTAGTCTTCTTTCTTTAGAAACAATTCCATATTTCCTTTTAGGAATTGGTTTAGGTTGTACTTATAAATTAACCGGGCGTTTATATGTGGGAATTATAATGCACATGATTAATAATTCGCTAGCAGTGATTGCTATTTATTATTTTTAACTAAAAGAATAAGAGAGAATATGCTACAGGTGAATATTAAGAAAATTAATTTGTTAATATCTTAACTCTATTTCAGACCGAACCGTCCGGTCTGAAATATTAATTCAAGTCAGAAGACACCTTTGGGTGTCTTTTTTTCTGCATTAAAAAGCCCACCTATTTTCTGAAGTGCACCCCAATTGTTAGACACAGTCTAACAATTGGAGGTGCATTTTTTATGGTTAAATTTTCTTCAAAAGAAAAAATCCAAGCGGTGAAACGATATTTAGATGGTACAGAAAGTGGAAAAACAATTGCTAAATCTATAGGAGTTAACCCTAGCGTACTTCGTGAGTGGATTAGACGATATGAGTCTTCAGGTGAAAAGGCCTTTGAAAAGTGCTATACATTCTACCCAGCCCAGTATAAACTAGATGTACTTTATTATATGAATGAACACGGGACATCTATCAGAGAAACAGCGGCACTTTTCAATACCGTCTTATGAAACACTTCGGAAATGGAAAATAGCTTATGAAAGGAGGATTGGATGCCCTACAATCAAAGAAAAAGGGGCGTCCAACCATGAAAGATAAAAAAATAAAACCAGTAGATGAAGGATCAATCGAAGCCTTACAAGCGGAAAATGAGCGTTACGTATGGAAAATTCATATTTAAAAAGTTGAATGCCTTAGTTCAAAACAAAGAAAAATCACCAAACAAGACAAAGCGCAAGTAATCTACGAGTTAAGGCATGAATTTCCTATCAAGGAGTTACTTCAACTCGCAAACATTCCACGTAGTACGTACTATTACTGGATGAAACATTTTAATCGTCCTGATCCAAATACGGAGGTAAAAGAACTGATTCAAGCTATTTATAATGAACACGATGGGTGTTATGGTTATCGTCGTATTCGTGATGAACTTATGAATCGTGGACACAAAGTAAATCATAAAAAAGTATATCGCCTTATGAAAGAATTAGGGTTAAAATGTCTGGTTCGTATGAAAAAATATCGCTCTTACAAAGGGACAGTTGGGAAAATTGCGCCAAATATTTTAAATCGCAACTTCCAAGCTGAAAAACCAAATGAAAAGTGGGTTACAGATATTACGGAGTTTAAGTTATTTGGGGAGAAGTTATACCTATCACCAATGTTGGATTTATTTAATGGTGAAATTATCACGTATACAATTAGTTCCAGACCGACCTATTCCCTTGTTTCAACGATGTTGGACCAAGCCCTTTATTGTGTAACCGATCCGGATAAACTCCTCATTCACTCTGGTCAAGGTTGGCACTATCAAATGAAACAATACCGTCATTCTCTTAAGAATTGTGGCATAACTCAAAGTATGTCTCGCAAAGGAAACTGTTATGACAATGCCGTTATTGAAAATTTCTTCGGTATCATGAAATCAGAATTTCTGTATCGAAAAGAATTTGAAAGTATAACACATTTCAAACAAGAGTTAGCAAAGTATATAGAATACTATAATCATAAAAGAATTAAGGCAAAATTAAAGGGTATGAGCCCAGTACAATACCGGGCTCATACCCTAGAGGCTGCCTAATGAAACGACCTGTCTAACTTTCGGGGGTCACTTCAATGAATACTTGAGGCTTTCTTTATATCAGAGAAAAAACACCTTACAGCGCTTGAAGATCTCCTGATTTAATTAATGCGGCCGTTACATCATCACCGAAAGTATTGAGACAGAATACTTGCTCGTCTACCTTATCCATCACTGTAGCTTCACCTATCACGCCACCTTGAAGTTTAATAAAATAGTTATGTTCTTCTACAATTTTACTAAAATCTCTATTTGCCCATCTTTCAGTAATTGCTAATAGCTCTTCTTTGTTCTTGAAATTGTTCCCGTTTAGAATATTTCTTACTTTCTCTGCATTCTTTTTGGACATAGGGGTTGCTCCCTTTCCTTCACACGCTTTTACTTTTTGATGAGTCATGCTATGCATAGCTGAAATAACTTCTTCTTCAGTAGAAGTTACTGTAATGTGAAGTTGTGCATTTGAACCTTTCACTTCTGCTTCATTCGATAGTATGTCTTCTTTATTAACCTCTGCAAAAACATGGTCCTCACTCTTAAGCGGGACTTCAGCAAACTGTAATATTCCATAAGTCATACCAGTTGCAAGTACTACTCCCCCTATAATAGATGCTAGCCAATACTTTAGCTTCTTATCCATCTTCACTTCCCCCGTCTTCGTTTACATACATTAACTAAAGAATACCATATTTAATTCCTTTTTATTGAAGAGTCTCTAATTTCTACTATTTAAAAATATTCTCATCGTCTAATGTAATACGATATAATCATTTTATAATACAAAAAAAACCATATTCTCATTCCCTATTTTTTTGGAGGTGATTGTCTTGAATAAAAACATCAATCTACTTCTTCAAATAATAATTGGAATTATAATTATGATCGCACCTATTCTCATAACAGGATCTATATACGATGTCACTAAATCATTTGGTGAACTATTAGTGGCAGAACTTATTATAAGAACACTTTCTCTCATTATTGGACTTTTAGTTATTAGTACGGCTTTGCATCGTTATTCTCAATAATTATTCATGTTCAAAAAATACAAATATTTTACATACCAATTCTTATGTATTAAGACATCAAAAACAAGTGTTACGAAAAAAATATAAAAAAGACATCTTTTTTAGGGAAAGATGTCTTTTTATATAAACCTTAATTCTCGTTCTGTAAAACCCTCGCTGCCGCTACTCCCTCTTTCTCTTCTTTTAAAAACAATGATACGATAAAAGCAACAACAATAAAGATTAACCCAAGTGCAAATGCCCCTTGGAACCCTGATGTTAAACCGTTTAACTTCTCTACTGGATCCAGTGGATTTGCGGAGCTTTCCATATAACTAGTTGTTCCTGAAGACATTTTCGAAATAAAGATAGCCGTACCAATGGCGCCAGCTACTTGCTGCAGCGTATTAAACAGTGCTGTTCCGTGCGGATATAGATCTGGTGTTAATTGATTTAAACCGTATGTTTGTGCTGTCATGACAAACATGAGTCCAACCATTAATACGCTGTGCATAATAATAATTTGTAACATTGATGTGTCAGGTGTAATGCCTTTAAATAAGAACATTGCAATCCCTACTAACACAATGCCGGGAACGATAATAACTTTCGGACTAAATTTATCAAATAGTTTACCTGCAATTGGTCCCATTATAGCGCTAATCATACTTCCCGGAAGCATGATAATTCCTGATTTAAAAGCTGTAACGAGTAAAACTGTTTGCAAGAACATCGGTAATAAAGTCATCGTTGAAAATAACGACATCATCACAATGACGATTAATCCAACTGATAATGCAAACATCGGAAATTTAAATGCGCGTAATTCTAAAATTGGATTCTCAATTTTTAATTGTCGAACGACAAAAATACATAATGAGATAAGCCCAACAAGTAAAGTGCCATACACTTTTGCATCGGACCATCCTAAGTCACCTGATGCACTAAAGCTATACACAAGTCCGCCAAATCCTAATGTCGATAAAAGGATAGATGGGTAATCTACTTTTGGTCTTGTTAACTCTGAAACATTTTGAATGTACTTCATCCCAATTATTATTGAAATGATCACGACAGGAATAACAATATAGAATAACCAGCGCCAATTTAGTGAGTCTAGGATTACTCCGGATAATGTAGGACCAATTGCTGGAGCTGCCATCATTACAAGTGCGATTAATCCCATTGTTGCACCACGTTTTTCAGGCGGACAAATAATTAAAATCGTATTCATTAATAACGGTGTAATTAATCCCGTCGCTACAGCTTGGACGATACGGCCGACTAATAAAACGGAAAATGTCGGCGCAAATCCCGCAATTAATGTACCAGCTAAAAACGTTACCATAGCGATTAAAAACATTTGCCTCGTTGTGAGCCATTGTTGAAGTAACGCTGTAATTGGGACTAAAACACCAACTACTAACATGTAAGCTGTAGAAAGCCATTGAATTGTTGAAGCTGTTACACCAAATTCTTTCATTAATACGGTTAACGCATTACCAAGTAACGTTTCGTTTAATAACGCAACCATTGCCCCTAAAAGTAATGCAATTAAAATGGGGGTATGTTTCATATTAGAAGTATCAACTTTGCCACTTACAGGGCTCTTAGTTGTCATATTCATTTACAGATTCTCCTCCTGTTTCTTACTTAAAAAACTTTAAATATACCTGAACACATGTAATATAATATACATATGTAGATTAAAAAGGGAGAATCAATTTTCAGCCACTGTATATTTAATCTACAAAAAAGGAGAAGTGTAGATGAATGATAATGAAAAACAACTTGATTTACGTATTAGACGTACACATAAATTACTATGGGATTCCTTATTTGAATTAATGACGCAATCAAAACAGAAATATAGTACGATCACGATTAACCAAATATGTGACCGCGCGATGGTACACCGAACAACCTTTTATAAACACTTCGAAGATAAAGATGCTTTATTAGCATTTGGATTTAAACGATACAGCAAGATGATTGTTGAAATACCAGTTTCAGATCGATTAAGTAAACCATTTCAAGTAATGGAACAATTTCTACACCATGAAGAAATCGGTAAAATATTAGAAACGCAAATGTCTGATGAACAATTCATTAACCGGACACAGTATTTAAGTCACGAAACGAGAAAACAAGAAATAGAAGCGTTACATCAACTGCGCAAAAATCATACGATGCCAAATGATTTAATCATTGAATTTTATTCAGGGGCAATCACCTCATTAAGCGCATGGTGGTTTAAAAATGAAAGAAAAGTTTCTGCTGCTGAAATGGATAGGTATCTTCACCAACTCATTAACCGGGATATTTTTCAGTTTGAAGAGGAATAAAACTACACCTTTTCAATCATGCAATCAAATTGACCACAAAATAGGAATATGATATATTTTCCGTAGAATACTATATAAGTGTGACAGCGAATAAATTGGCATATAATAAAAAGAAGAGATGCGCTAACATCTCTTCCCTAACTGCTACCGTATAGGGTGGTGGTTATTATACGTTACTATTTTTTACGAAACCCACCCTTTTGCTTCCTACGGCGCGGAGTGGGTTTTTTGTTGTCCTTACCCAGAAGTTGCTTCCGCAAAAAATACGCTGAAACTTCACGTACGGTCGCTTTTACAAATTCTTTTACAAGGTCAAACAAAAACTCCATATTATCACCCCCTTTCCTTCCAAATGGAAAGAAGGGATAACCACCCACCCTCACAATATGCAGTTGACTTTATTTTATCAAATGATTGTAAAGATATTATGTAAACAAAACAAATGAAATGAAATTTTATATAGAAAATATGAGTTTATATTATTTTCATTCTCTTCACTTAAATTTTCTTTTTTAATGAGAATTTTTCAGATGCTATCTTTGAATAAATAGCATCTAAAAAATGTTAAAAGGAATTTCCCCTATTGTCTTCTTATATTTTATGTAATCTACATATTTGACCTTTTCTACATCCTTTGATTACTTACTGAATATAGTCATACAGATTTTTCGCTAACAATAAACAAGTTACTGTAATGAAAAGAGCACGAACATACCCACTTCCTTTTTTTATAGCGAATTTGGAGCCGACAATTCCTCCAGCAATTTGAGCAATCCCCATTATGAAGCCATACACATAGTTTACTTGCCCTACATACATAAACATCAACAATGCACCAACATTACTTCCTAAATTAAGAAACTTCGCCGTACCTGCTGCTTTTAAAAAATCATACCCAATAAATAAAAGAGCGAACATTAAAAACGAACCTGTGCCAGGCCCTAGAAATCCATCATAAAAACCAATAGCAAAAATAAAAAAGGTAAAAATAATGACGTGTCGACCAGACAATTTTTTATGAGTGGAAATACTTCCCCAATCCTTCTTGAATATCGTATAAATAGCGACCACACCAAGCATGATCAGCATTAATGGCTTCAGTACTTCTGGGTTCATTAAATGAACGGTCCATGCCCCTATTATGGAACCTATGAAAGTGATTGGAAATAATTTAAACGCCGATTTCAAATCAAGATTACCAGAACGATAAAACACAATATTACTAGTTGCACTCCCCATTGTCGATGCTAATTTATTCGTGGCTACTGCACTTGCTGGATTCAATCCTGTAAATAATAAAGCTGGTAAAGCAATGAGTCCACCACCACCTACAACTGAATCAATAAATGCAGCTACAAATCCAAAAACAATCAAAATCATTAATACAGATGGGTCTAAATAAAAATCCATACTATTAACCTCCCCTTTAGTCACTATTCGAATAGTAACTAATAATTTGCTAAATGTAAACAGTTATTGTAACGTTGAAATATAAAAGCAAACATCGGAGGACGAAAAAAGTGGACTACATAGTGCAACAGCTTAAAAAAATTGGTTTCAATGAATATGAAGCTAAATCTTATGTATCTCTTGTTAAACAAGGGCCTGTCACAGCCTACCAAGTGAGTAAGGATTCGGGTGTCCCAAGAGCGCGAATTTATGAGATTTTAGGTAACCTTGTAGAAAAAGGAATTGTCATGAAGGAAGAAATAAATGACACCACTCGCTATTCACCTCTACCTGTTGAAATCTTTTTACAGAAGGCGCAAACAGAATGGCAGTCTACTTACGAAGGAATAAGTGATTCATTAAAAAAACTAGAAATTTCCGAGGAAAAAACGGATAATCGAGTAATTACTTTAAAAGACAATAAAACAATCATTAGCTATTGTCAGGCATTAATAAAAAAAGCAGAACGACGTATTGTCATTTCAATGTGGGATGAGATGTATGAAGCGTTAAAAGAAGATCTATCTGAAGTAGCTGATAAAGTTACAATACAAGGTATTACCCTGCATGTTGAAAATCCCATTAAAAATCTAGAAGCCCATCGCATAACACCTTATACAGAAACCTTGTCTACAGAACATTGGTTTATTGTATCGATAGATTCTAAAGAGATGATTTATGGACCATCACTTGAAGAGCGTAATATTGCTTTTTATACAGATGACCCCGTTCATATATACCTATTAGAGGATTATGTATGGCATGATGTTTTAGTAAATCGACTTGTCCGACGTAGCCAAGATGACTTGCAGCAATGGATTACGGCAGAAAGAAAGTCTTTCTTTATGGGGAAATAAGGAGTATATGAAAAGAATCAAAAAATAAAGCATAAGTGAATGAAATAGAACACTTATGCTTTATTTTATTTGCAAAGTGATGCTCCAGCCTTTTCACTATTTCCCCTCCACAAACCGCCCAAACTCCTTCAAAAACCTCAGCTTAAAACTACCAACAGGCCCATTCCGATGCTTTGCCACATGAATCTCCGTCATCTCTTTCTGCATCGTTTCCTTATCGTAATAATCTTCGCGATACATAAGCATAATAATATCCGCATCTTGCTCAATTTGTCCCGTCTCTCTTAAATCAGATAATAGCGGCCGCTTATCTTGTCGTGACTCTACAGAACGAGATAACTGTGATAACGCTACTACACAAACATTTAACTCACGTGCTAATAACTTAAGCTTACGAGAAATCTCACTAATCTCTTGAAATCGATTGCCCTTATGCTTCGGATCGCCCGTAATAAGCTGCAAGTAATCTACAATAATTAAAATCTTTTTATCACCGTGCTTCCTCTTTAACTTACGAGTTTGCATCCAAATATCTTGTACCGTAACGCCTGCATTGTCGTAAATCTCAAATGGCAACTCACCAATCTCCGCAAACGCCTTACTTACCTTCTCCCAATCTTCCATCGCAAAACGATGCTTCGGATTTTTCAGCCTACCTCCTGACACTTCACCTATGCAAGAAGCCATCCTTTTTAACAATTGCTTACTACTCATCTCTAACGAAAACAATCCAACCGCCACTCCAGACTTCGCCGCATGCAATCCAACATTAAGCGCAAACGCAGTCTTCCCCATAGAAGGGCGCGCACCAAGAACGACGAAATCACCTTCCTGCAATCCGCACGTCATTTTATTTAACGATGTATAACCAGTCTCAATACCAGTAATCTCTTTCACATCTTGATGAAGCTCCTCATACAAATCAACTAATGCATCCTTCAAATCAAACTCACATACAGAGTCCTTCTCCTCTAACTCACAAAGTGCCGTAATCGTCTCACCGATAACTTTCTCACTCTTCTCCGCAATAAGACGCTCTCCCATCTTGTGCCCGAGAACACCAGCCTGATACATTTTCCACGCACCTCGAACAAGCCCCTCATAATAAGAGAAGTTGGCAGTTGTAGGCACACCATCCATTAACCTTATAAAATACTCCATTCCGCCGATCCCCTCTAAAAACTTCGGATCTACCCGAGAAATGAACGTCACAAGATCAATCGGTTGCCCCTCTTCTTCCATTTTTCGCATTAACTGAAATATAGACTTATGTACTGGCATAGAAAAATACTGCTCCGTCAAACGGCACTCCTTAATAAGCTCTCCCTCAATTAATAGAGAACCTAACACCGTCTTCTCCGCCTCCACATTTTGAATACTCATGGCCGCCACCCGCGCTCCGCTAAAAAGCGCTGCAACTCTTCTTCAGACGGCGCATTCTTCTCCCACTCCTCACACCTCGCCAAAAACTCCTCTGTCTCCCCCGTACTAACAAACGACTCCTTCTTCCTAAAGCTCGCCGTATCCGCCTCAACCTCACATACTTTCGTAAATCCTTTCCCATGCCACCCTCTCAAAATCCCCTTCACATAAGCAACCGTCCGCTTATTATTCTCAAACGCAATTTGAAGAGCCTTCAGCACAAGCTCCTCTGACAAATCTTCCATCCACGCACTCAGTTCCTCCACAGTATGCGGAGACAAACTACCGAAATGCTGCTCATAAAACGTGAACACCTTACTTCCCGTTTCTTCCTCTACAACCTCTTCTTCCTCTGTCTCCTCACAAATCGGATCAACATCATCCACAGCCAATTCACTCGGCATACCGAAATGCGCTAAAAGCATCGGAACATTCAGCTCCTCCTCTACGCACTTTTGAAGAAACATATGTACAAACTCCTTATTCTTCACACCCTTAAGCTCACGAAGTACACACTTCTCCACATTCGTATTCGTCACAGGATTATAACGAAGCCAATTTAAAACGAATAACTCCCGCGTATCCGCATCATAAAGAATCTTTCCATAATCAACAAAGCGCTGCACAAGCTTATCAACAGTCTCCCTGTTATAACCCGTCTCCATCTCAGCTAACCGCTTCGGAAAAGGAAAAATCCCACACTGCGTCGTCTTCGAACAAGTCAGCAAATACACATAAAAATACCGCTCCTCCGGCGTCAAATCCAAAACAAAATCATCCTGCCAAAAATTCACCTGCACAGTACGATACACCGCCATCCCAATTCCTCCCGTCTCCGTTCAAAATAAAAACCTCTTCATAATATATATGGGAGGTTGGTCGGGTTTTTGGCGTGTTATTTTAAATTTTTTTTTACTACTACGGTGTTTGTTGTTGTTGTTTTTGTTTTTGTTTTTGTTATGTTTTTTCTTAGTGATTTATTACTTGGTAGGGGCTTGTAAGGGGCTTAGGAGGGGTTAGTTATCGGTTACTTCAATTAGAAAGACTCGATCTGAAAAGCCACCTCGTTCTTCTGCTTTCTTTTTACGGATGTTGTTGATTTCTTCTAGTGTTGTGCCTTCATGTTCGGCTAGGGCGTTTATTAGTTCTAGGAGGTCGGATAGTTCTTCGAGTTTGTGTTCTTTTGTGTCTGCTTCTAGATATTCGGTTAGTTCTTCTTGTGTTTTCTTGCAGATTTCTTTTATGTATTCATCTTCGTTTAGGATTCTTGTTATGGTTGTTTTTCCGTTAGCTTTTATTATTTGCGTGATTTTGTTTCGGATTAGTTTGTTGTAGGTTGGCATATGGGTTCCCTCCGATAGGTTTTTCTTCTATTATAATGGAAAAGCAGTTTAACTAGGTGTTAAACTGCTGCATTGCTTCTTTTATATAGTTTTCTTCTTCGGTTGTGAAGATGGTCGGAAATTCGGATAGTGGGCGGTTTGATTTTTGGATTATATCCTCTATATCGCTTTGAAGTATATCAAGATAGTTCGTTACTTCTTCTATTACATTGAAAAATTCCTTCAAGGTAACTTGAACGTCATGATGAATCGGATCCTTCTCTTCTTCCTTATACTTTTTCAATTTCCCTATCACATTCATAAATCGCCGATCAAACTTTTCTTTTAATTCCCTATTATTATAAAAAGATTGAACACTATCCTTTGAAAAGTGTTCCTCTAACCATTCCTTATTTTCTTTCTCCCATATAAAAGTTTGCAGAAAAGAAGAAAACAAAGCAACATCCACTCGTTCTTCCTCTTGAAACTTCTTCGTCATCTCATCCATATGCGAAAGCACCTTCGCAATTCTTTCTTGCTCTGCAAAAAGCAATTCTCTTTGAAAATGCATTTGTCTTAAAAATTCTTCAGTCTCAATATCACGCTGCAATATAATATTTTGAATTTCCCCAAGCGAAAAACCGAGATGCTTAAACGATTGAATTTGCTGCAGCACATACAAATCATCTTTCGTATATAGCCGATGCCCGCCCTCAGTATAATCGCTTGGCTTTAATAAATTAATCTTGTCATAATAACGAAGCGTCCGCACCGTAACATCCCCAACACTTGCAAACTCACTAATCATCCACGCCATATCATAACCTACTCCGATAACTTATCTTTCACATACTGAAGCATATGAGAAAAACTCATCTCATTCTGCCTACAATATTGAAACAAACCTACAACAAGCAATACAAAAAGAACATTCCCTCTATAACGATGTTCATACTCACTAATACCGTCATAAAAGTACTCATATTTTCGTCTTCGTAAAACGATATAAACTGCAATAAACAACAATGCAATCATAACGAAAAATCGCTTTCCCTTTACCTCCACTTCTTGTTTCATCATCTATTCTCCTTCCACTACATACTTATCTTCTTTAAATAACGGAATTCGAATGAAATAACGATATGGCTCGTCGCGTATTACTTTCCACGCAACAATGATCACTTGAACGACCTCAAAGGCAAACACAATCCAAAACAAAACATCACTAATACGCGAACTAATATTAAATAGAAGAAAAATTAACAAATGAAAGTTGAACGCCTTTCGGCAATGATATTTGTACACTTCATTTTTACGTGCCAGCGTAATGTACATGAATAGTGGTGAAAAGATTCCTATTGCGGCTGAGAGTAGTAGCATGATGATGGTGTCTCTTTTTTCTTTTGTAGTGGTTTTCATGAGTGGTTTGATCCCCCTTTTTTTGATTTGTCTTCTTTAGGTTAGGGGGTGACGTTGGGGGAGGTGCAAGGGGAATGTATAGAAAAAATCTGGTATCACTAATATAGATAAAATAAGGCCTTTACCTTGACAGGGTGGAGGTCATCATTTAAAGTTTCACATCCACGTTATTTACAAATAGAAAGAAGAGCATATATCTCATATGCTCTTCTTCCCATAGCTACTAATACAATTTATCCGACTAATATTTATCTAATCTATTTCACAATTACATTTATCATTTTTAAAAATTTCTCCACTTCCCCTAAAACTCCCATCGTTCCCAAAATATCAATCCTCCCTTTTCCATCTCCCACTCTATAATCCCTCACCACAGCAACCGTCATATATCGCCCATTACCAAACCTAGGTTTCTCCACATTAAAAGAAAAATTATGATTCCGTTCAATTAGCGCTTTACTCCACTTATCCCGAAGTTCTTTTCTTCTATGCTGATCAGCAACATATATTTTAAAACATAAACGTCCTTCTTCTAACTGCAAATACCGCCTGCAATCATTATCCTCTTGTTCATTCCACCATAAGGCATAGAACCCACCATTCGGATTAGCTACATACCCATATTGACCTTTGATCCCGCGTTGCTTTAACTCCTCATAAAACCCTTCCCAATCTTCACCTTTCCATTCGCTTAATGGAAGACTCTTATACGAATCATATTTTTTCTCTATTTCTCTTAAATAAAAATAGTAATCTAAAAATATTTGATCTTGAACTCCTCTATCTATATTCTCTTGTAAAAATTCAAGCATATGTCTTCTTGTAAACAACATATATTTTGCATCGATTACCGCTGAGTAATCACTTTGATTACCTATTTTATAGTAGATTGGTAATAGGTCGCTCTCTTTATATTTTTCTAGTTTAGCCACTTCTTCATAATAACGCTTTAATTGATTAGAATGCTCTTTTGTATATGTTTTATCTTCAATTAAAATAGCCTGATTACCGTTAACTTCAATAAGTATATCTAAACCTTTGAATTGTTTCGTAATCTTAATTTCTTTAATAGAAGTTGGAAAGTTCTTTTTATGTAAGTCATATATTATTCTAATAAAATCTATACCAGCTTCATGTAAACATTCATCAGTTTCTTTATAGACTGGTTTCGCCCACTCTGCTAGCAAACAAATAAAAGCATCTTGCGACAATTCACTTGTTCCATGTGAAAATAAATTCGGTCTCTTATCCATTACTTAATCCCCTTTGTATCTAAGCACTATTCCTCAACATGTAATACTTCTAAAACCTCCTTAAACAACACCGATCCCCTACCAACAACCAACTCCAAAGGAACCTCTTTAACTAACCCACCTCTCTCCACCATAACAACCTCATTCTCATAATCAACCCAAATCTGAACGTCCTGCACATAATAACTCCTAATAGAAGACGCCTCATCTAAATTACGATGATCCAGCTCAACCTTAACCTGCTTCGTAAAACGGCGCAAAGTTTTCCAAAGAGTTCGTTCTTCTTTTGATTTCATAAAGAGTTCTGGGAGTTCTTGTACTTCTTTTAATAACGACATAGTTGTTATTGTGTATGCTTGAATGCCATATCCTACTGGGCGGATGAGATGGTCTAGTTTTTTCCATGGTTCTAGTTCGAAATGTATATACTCATTGTTTTGTTGCATTTGAATGTGTTTGATTTTGGCTACGTATTGGATTCCGCCTTTTTCTCCGTGCCATTTTTTCGGTGCATATAATGCTATGTATTTCGCTTCTTGCCATCCTGGTTTTAGTTGTGTGACTAGTAGCTGATATACGCCATTCTTTCTATATGTTTCATAGTCATTTTCAGTTTTCACGCTGCCTACTAATACTTTTTCTTCTAGTGAGGAGTGCCATTCTTCTTTTGTTCCTCTTGGAAGGATACCTTCTCTTATAATTTCTTCTGGGCTTTTTTCAATGAGATGATCTAGAAATTGTTCGACTAGTCTTGTTGCGTTTGGTAAGAATGGGAAGCCACCGATATTTACTTTTTCTATACTTTTATAAAATGGATGGTTCTCGTACACTTCCTCTTGGTTCCACGGGAATAATACGTATGCTCCGTAAGCTGTTCGTTCAAATGGCCCTTCTTGCTCTACTACTAATGCATCTCTGTAGCGGTGCATTGTATTAATGTCTTCTTCCATTGGGCCAGGGGCGCCATACTTCCTTTTATAATGAGAGCTTTCAGCAAAATCAATTCGATATTTCGCATCAAAAATGTATTGATATTGATAGTTCTTTCCTTTTTTCTCAATAGCAAGCATCGTATCTGGCTTTTGTGTAACTGTTGGCAGTCCACTGTTTCGTTTCTGGAAGTAAAGTTCGATTACCTCCTCTGTTTCTGGATGTTTGAACGTTCTTTTCGCAGTTTTACTTTCGTCTAGCGTTACGTATAAACCATCTTGTTTAACTTGAATAACATCTTGATGGAGCGGTATATATTTTTTCGATAAAATTTGTCCAAGCTTTAAATACGTCCAATACTCGTATAGCCTTGCGACATCTTTTACTGACATTTTGAAAATTTGTCCTCTTAATGTTAAACCTCGCGATAGCATTAAGAAAATTTGATATGCATCCCTATAACCTGCAGCCATTTGGATGACGAGTGAAAAAACGGAGCGATCCAATTTTCCGATCCCTCTCCAAAATGGATCGTTCAATTCATTTTTCATTCGATACTTCATATTTTTTACACGCTCTAGCAAATCTTCATCAGTTACACCACGTGTATATCTAGACTTTGGCTCTAGCGCCTTAAGTAAATCATCTATTTTATGTACGACTCTTTGAATCATCCATTTAACAAATCGATTTTCCAGCGTATCATAAGAAACTTCCTTATAAGCTGTAATCCCTTTAGTCGGTATACTTTTTTCTCCTTGGAGCAAGTGTGATCGCTTTCGCAAATAGTTCATTCCGACAGAATCCAGTTTACGAATTTTTTCTCCTCTTACAAGTTGATGTCTAGTCATAAGCGTATGATGCGGTTGTCTTTTTATATGAGAGATTGACTTCATAAATCGCTCAAAGGAATCATTTAAAATACGATAAAATTCACTCTTCGATGGATTTGTAGCGTAAATTGCAGATGCTCCTAAGTAAGTTCTCTTTAGTAAATGAAATGCTAAATTATAAATTTCATCATTTACTTCATCTAATAAGGCTCTGTAATCATCCTTATAATCAAGCTTTGCCGGGAAAACTTCAAATGTAACAGTTAATAAAGTGTCTTGTGCGTCTTTAATTTCAAATGTTGTATTTCCTACTTCATTTGGAAACGAAAGATTCCCCATTAACACATGAAGTGACCCCATTTGAATAGAGCTAACTTGTTTTCGAAACCCCGGATGTTCATGATAAAAAGAGAGCTGTTGGTTCTTTTTCGGAACAACAACAAGCTGATAACTTCTATTTTCAAAAAAGATTGGCGGGTGTTCGTTCCATTCGTCTAGCCTCTGCAATCTCGCATCAAATACAGAAACGGATTCTGTCTTCCCATCTACATGAAAATACATCATTTCATCCGCGTTCATAGCGTGATATTCTTTTAAACTCTCATATTTTTCATGATAAGGATTTCCTTTAATCGTCAATGATAGCTCCTCTGTTTCAATCTTAACTAGCTCTATCTCACTATCAGATCCAGAAAGAGGTGAAACCATCATACTCCAACCTCCTTAACATATGAGACAGCTTGTTAGCGGAACGAGGATACTTAGCATATGAAGCATCACTATTGCCACTATCATATTCTTCATTTGCACATAATACATACAATTGCTTTAATACCTCTTCCGTTCTTCCATCACTTCCTGCAAGACGCGGTAAAATCTTTTGATATATTTGATAATCAAGCGCCTCATCGAACGATAATAACTTCCCTTGTTCGTTATATGCCATATAGAAGCAAATTTCATCTCGTATACGATACCCAACTTGAGCTCCAACTGATTCAAGTATTTTATTTATTTCTATTAAAAGGTTCGATATATTTCTCACAAGATCTTCGTTTTCTTTAAAACATTCCTTCAGATGAAGATACTCAGTTTCTAAAGAGCGATTTGAAGCAATTTCAGCTTCCTTCTCTTCTACATCCATTAAAAAATTAAAATAATCTAAGTTAACGGTATTAAATTCAATTGTATTCGCACGATCTAATACTTTCTTACTTAACGGATGTGTCGTTTCATCCATATTTACCGTTCCGATAATGTATACATTTGATAGAATCGTAATATGCTTATTCGCAATTGACTCAGGAAGAACAGGTGATGTAACAATTTTTCCATCTTTCCATTTACGACTCTCGATTACACTTAAAAAGTCACTAAAGTAGTATTCTACTCGAGCTAAATTCATCTCGTCTAACACTACAAAATACGGCCTATTTGGATTTGCATCTGCATTTTCAAGAACTTTAATTAACGGCCTTTCTTGAAACTCCCCTTGAAGGTTCACATAGCCAAGCAAATCAGAACTATCACTCCAATCAGGTCTAACCGGAATAAGTGTAAATTGTCCATTCTCTTCCGTAGCCCCTAAACTCTCCGCAAACCACTGAACAATTTTCGTTTTCCCTGTACCTGAAATACCCGATAAAATTACAAATGGCTTCGTCTTTAATGAAAGGAAAAAGTTAATAAGATCCTTTCTCTCATAAAAGAAACCTTTACTTTGAATATAAGAAGACACGTGATCGATAATTGATTGCTGATCTAAATACACTTCTTTCCTCTCATAAATCATTTCATATTTCGTTCCTTTCTCTTTATAAGCTATGAATCCCTCATAATAACGAAACATTTCTTCTAGGTCCTCTACTAACTCTTTTTCGCTTGGCATTTTATTAGCATCATACACAATATAAGCCGCTGTTGAATTTGCATATCCTTTTGCTTTTTGGCTTGTACCTAGGAAAATTTCATCATCTTTTTGCACTTTGTCGGACATATGTATTTGTTCACGAATCTCTTCTTTAATTTTTTGCATCTCTTCTTTAGTCGTTTCTGTTACACCTTGTCCAATGGTCAAATACAATCGTTGCATATCTTCACTAAATAAATAGACGATATAATACCCTCTCTGTGTCGATGTTGTAATACTTCTATGCATTAGCGCAATCCATGGAACTGTCGCCCAATTCCCTTTTCCGACTGACCCTATCACACTGTACTGCTTCTCATTTATAAATGGTAAACGAATGATCTCTGTTGCTATATCATTTCGGACTGTTAATCCTAATTTATGTCCTGCAAATTTTTCTGTTTTTGCATCCAAATATTCTTTCAGTATCTTTAAAAAGCCTTCACGTAAACTACTACTCATATTACCGCCCTTTTCTTCACTCTTTTTTATGTATTGTTCGGCTGGAATCCATTCAGCATTAATTATTTCCAATTTCTCAGACCACATTAAGAGGTTATGCGTACGCTCTTTCGCTAATGATTCTAGCATTAAATTATCCCCTCTAGAGTTCCGAACAATCGTCATCGCTAAATGTACTAAAGCTGCTTTCTTGTCCCTTCTCTGATATGCTCTTAAAAGATTAAGCACAAACATAACAATGTGAACGTATTCCTGCTTTAAAACTAACTTTCGAATAACATCATTCTTATTTTCCGCCTCAATATATTCATTTAATAAAGATGTATTAATATTATGATTATCCTTTAAAAATCCCAGTAATCTTAAATCTTGTCTTCCTTTAGATTTAACTCTATACAAATTACCATTGGTTTGATCACTTAAATTTTTCGGATCGTATGTATTGTTTATTACCTCTTCCAAAAATCCAACAACTTTATGATACTGCTCACATGGCAAATTATCAGTTTGGAACTCTTTAAATGTAATAGCCCCTGATTCCGTTACATTCACAAATGGAAGCTGTGCAAAGAAAACTATCAAGAAATCATTACATTCACTTGCTTGTCCGAAATCCTCACTCTTTACCGTACGCATATCGATAAATTTTTTCCAAGCGTTCTTAAGAAGTTCAGAACTCACGTTAAAATAAGATCGTGCTTCTTCTTCCTTTGCATATTGTCCACTTGAAGTTTTAGTTTGAACATCTAATCCTTTATCATCCTTGTTTATAATCCAATAAGTTTTATCACCATTTATATCTTCAACCTGCTTCGTTAATTTAGCCAATTCAATTATGAGTTTCTCTAACATTTTCATCCCCACCGTTACCATTAATTACAATTACTACCATTTTACCAAACTATGTATAAAAGAAAAATCATACAATATGATGTATGATTTTCTACTCTATTATTTAAAATACTTCTGATAATCCTCTTCATTTTTAAATTCAATCGGCCCTACATCCATTCGAAACTTCCCGTTTTCGTACAACAGTGGTGAAGCCTCTGAATGGTCTTTTGAGTAGCTTTCTACATGTGAAATTTTTATCTCATTTGAATTGGTGAAATCAATATGAGCAATACACACCCAATAAGCATGGTCATTTATTTCTAATAACGGTGCTGTTACAACGCTTCCCATATGATTATCGACAACAGCCTTAGCCCTCATAGAATAAAAACTACCTACCCCATTGCCGACAGCACTATACGCAGCAAATAAAACATATTTTAAAGCTTCTGGTCGGTAAATACGAATTGTTTCTTTTCCTGGCTCTTGCGAATCGCCATCCAACACAATATACGGCGACACTTTAGACGAACCTAGATTTTTATAATAAACCTTTCCTATTTCTCCATTCGTTGTTACGTAAAAACAGTATAAGTCTAAATCTTTATTTGTTTCCCATTCTAAAGTAGCTGTTACCATTTTAGATTTTTGTATATTGATAGATTGTTTTTTCTTCAATTCAACCTTCACTGCATTAATAGTTTTTTGTATTGGAGGCGGCGTAGGGACTATTTTCTTCTCTACAGAGGGCGCAGTTTGTTTTTCATCCTCTGCGATTTCTATTCCAAAATTTGTACACAATGCAGCTAATCCACCAAAATAGCCAGCTCCAATCGGATTGAACTTCCATCCTCCTCCATGTCGATATAGCTCTCCAACAATAATGGCACTTTCATCTGTAAATGGATACGTGATAGGAAAATGAATAATTTCTAATCCTGATTGTGCGTTGTTTATTTTCAATTGAATGTGGGAAACATCTCGTAGCGCCTGTTTCTTCTCTTCAGCATTATGAATTGTAATCGAAAATACAACCTTTTGTACCTCATCTTTTATATGAGTAAAATCTATCGAAAATCTTTGTTTACTTCCATTTGCGATATTTTGATTTAATTGAACAGATCGACAACTAGAATAAGGTTGTCCATAAAAAACAAAATCCTCTTCTTTAGTAATTTTCCCATTAAAACCTACTAAAAAAGCTGATGCATCTACATCTATATTCATTGGGGCATTCCAAGTTAAATCTACCAGTAATCCTTTCATCTCTGGATGATTCTTTGTAACATCTATCTTTTGTCCCCTTACTAAAGTATGTATCACCATAATTCCCCCGTCCTACACCTTTAATGTTTTTTCATTCAGTTCAATTATACTCCTCTTTAGATTTCCCTTTCCATCTTAAACTATGAAACCATGATAATTGATTATTATCATAAAAGGAAAATTCTATATAAAAACTTATTGAACTAAATACTCTCTATTTAAAATTCTAAATAAACATACTAAGAATGATATCAATATTTCATGAGTTGTGGTTGCTAAAATTACTTATCAACTTTAGCTCCACCAACCATTCCCCCATACCAACCATATCTCTCCTCCAAAAACCCCCTCGTCTCCCCACTACCCTGATAATAAGAATTCCACCCTCTCTCCCGCAAAATCCCCTTCCAACTATCACTCTCCACCATCCTCTTAATAACACCATCCCAATAAGCAACCTCTTCCTCCGTCATATCTTTCGGACCCATAATACCTTTCCAGTGCTGGAAGATGACGTTGATTCCTTGTTCTTTCCACGTTGGGATTTCTGGTAGTCGGTCTAGCCGTTTTGGTGCGGATACGGCTAGTATTTTTATTTTGCTGGCTTTGTATTGTTTTTCGGCTTCGGATAGGGTCATGGTTGCGGCGCCTATTTGTTTGTTCGTTAGGGCGTTTATGATTTTTTCTTTGTTTTCGTAGACGAAGAATTGTAGTTCGGCTGGGTTTATGCCGAAGGCTTTGCTTACTTGTACGAAGGATAGGTGATCGTCGTTTCCTAGGCCGGGGGCAACGCCGATTTTGAAGTTTTTCTTGTCTTGTTTTAGTTGTTCCATTAGTTGATTTGCGTTTTCTATGTTTGATTCTTTTGATACGACAACAACTTCCCAGTCCGATGCGAGTGTCGCGAGCGGCGTGAAGTCTTTATATGTTAGTTTACTGTGGCCTAGTAGGTTGTTCGTTATGAGTAAGCTCGAGTTAATCGCCAGTACGTGACCGCCTTTTTGTTTCGTATATTTCCATCCGACGTCACCGCTGCCACCTACTTTGTTTGTGACAGTGATTGGTTTTGTGAAGATTTTTTCTTCTGTCAGCGTTTTTTGCATTGCTCGTGCCGTTAAATCCCATCCTGCTCCTTGAACGTTTGGCGCAACGATTTCTACTTTGTCTATGTTCACTTTATTCGTATGGGATTTTTCCGAGGAACAACCAGCTATTACTCCTATCATGATCCATATACATAGTAATAATCGTTTTTTCATAGCCCTCGTCCTATGCGATATTTTCGTTCTGGTCGTCCGATAATGCCGTATGTGTACTCTACTGTGCATTCGTTTGTCGCTACTAAGTATTCTAAATATCTTCTTGCGGTTGTTCTGGAGGCCCCCATTTGTTCTCCCATTTCTTCTATTGTAATGCCCTCTTCGAATCCTTTTATAATCCCTTTCACTTTTTGCAGTGTTAACGGATCAACACCTGTCGGTAAGTTTTTTATGTCTTGTGTTTGCGAAGTCCCGAAGAAGTTATCGATGAGTGCTTGATTTACTTCATTGTTACTATGTAATAATTGCTTCTTTCTTTTATAGTCTTCAATGGTGCGAACAAATTTTTCTAACGTGACCGGTTTTATAAGGTAGTTGCTTACGCCGTTTCGAATTGCTTTTTCTAGCATGTAGTTTTCATTCGCCGCCGTTACCATAATGACGTCAACATTTGGAAATTTAGCATGGATTTTCGGCAATAAGTCTGTTCCGATTCCATCTGGTAAGTAATTATCTAATAGAAGCAAATCGATTTCTTCCTTTTGTAGTAGTTCTATCGTTTCTTTTGCGTTCAATGCTTTTCCGACCACTTTTACATCCTTTATTTTCAATAAAAACTCCTCTTGAATTTGCGCGACGCGGAAATCATCTTCTGCAATTGCAACCTTCAACATATGCCCATCTCCCTGTTTGTCATGTACTTTCTCTCAATATTTTCGGAAGGTAAATTGTAAAAATAGCTCCCCCATTTTTCTCGTTTTGAATTTCAATTGTTCCCCCTAGCAGATCTACCATTTCTTTCACGTTTGCTAGTCCGTAACCACGATCATTTCCTTTCGTTGAAAATCCTTTTTGAAAAATGGTCGTAATTTTTTCTACCGGTATCCCTGCTCCACTATCTATCACTTCAAACACAATGTCGTGCCCAATATCCGTAACGAAGAAGGAAACTCTCTTTTCCTCTCGTTCACTCACCGCATCAAACGCATTGTCGATTATGTTTCCAAGGATCGTAATAAGGTGTGAAACTTTTATATGGTCTGGTAACGGATGAAGCGCACTATCTCCTTCAATATGAAAATCAATTTTCTTCTCAGATGCTGTTCCGATTTTCCCTAATAAAATAGCTTGTACTTTCGCATCATGAATTTGATGAAATAAAATATGGTTTTGACTTTGATGAATATTAGATTCTTGCTGGATAAATTCAATCGCCTCTTTGTAATGTCCTAACTGAAGTAATCCTGATAAAACGAAAAGCTTATTTGTAAATTCATGTGTTTGAGCGCGTAAGTCCTCAGAATACTTTCTTACCTCAGATATTGTGTTCACAAGGTTTTGCAGTTCTGTTTTATCTCTAAAACTACATACAACTCCTACCGTACTGTTATTTTCAAGTATCGGTGTCATGTTTAAAATAAACACTTTATCTTGAAACGCGATTTCTTGATCGTTTTCTAGCACTCTTTCCATATTAAATTCCGGTAAAACTTTTGAAATGTGTTGCTGCATATAATCACCATTTACATGTAACATTTCTTCTGCCGACGTGTTCATCATCGTAATAAAACCGTTTTGATCGATGGCGATAATCCCCTCTTTTATAGATAGTAGTATCGCGCTTCGTTCTCGGTATAGCGCTGCGATTTCATTCGGCTCTAAACCGAGTGTATCTTTACGAATGCTGCGTGCTAAAAGAATGCCGCCAACAATTCCCGCTACTAATACAGCTAAGGAAAAGAGTATAATTTCTTTCGTTCTGCTCAGTATGTTAGATTCAATACCTTTTATTAAAAACTCTACTGTTACAACGCCTACGACTTGATCGTAGTCTCCGTTATGAACAATAATGGGCGCCTTCGCCATTAAAGCTGGACCACTTTCCCCATTTCCTTCAAGCGTATAATAGCCACCAAAAGTGAGTGCTTCATAGTTATATGGATTGTTACTCTTTGTGCCAATTAACTCCGAATTAGAATGGGAATACGTCACCCCAAAGCGATCTTCTATAATGACAGTATCTGCACCAGCTTGCTCACGAACTTGTTCCGCAATGGATTGAATCGTACTTTTATGCTCGTTATTCTGAAAAGCATCTTTTATAGCTGGCATAAAAGAAAGCGACTTCGCTGTTTGCAGTGCTAGCTGCTCCACTTGGCGCTTCGTATCAACGGACTGAATGTAAACAAATATTCCTGCTAATAGGAGAACAACAAATAAAATTAACGTAATAATTAAGCTTACTATTTTCGTTTGCAATGACACTTTGCGTGATTTCTTCATACTTCATATCCTTTGATAAAATATTCTAAACTATCAATCTCCTTTTTCTATTATTATGACAAAACGAATAAGGAAGCAACTATTAAAACTCTCCATGTACATAAAGTACAAAAAGAATAAAATTGTCATAATATTGAGTTTTTATTCTACAGACAGTACAATTCAACTATAATGAACACGCTTTCATAATTATTATTTTATTACTAAGCAAGAGGAGGAATGATTATGGCTCAAGCAAACTCAAAACGAGTGGCCGGCAATATTTTCAAAGGTTCAGTCGGCAATTTAATTGAATGGTACGACTGGTACGTTTACTCTGCTTTCGCCGTTTATTTTTCAGCAGAGTTCTTTCCTAAAGGAGATCCAACGAGTCAGTTACTAAACACAGCAGCTATTTTCGCAGTTGGGTTTTTAATGCGCCCTATCGGAAGTTTATTAATGGGACGCTATGCAGATCGGCACGGACGCCGGGCAGCATTAACGCTTTCGATTACAGTTATGGCCGGTGGTTCTTTAATTATCGCCTGTACACCTAGTTACGAAAGCATCGGTATTATGGCACCAATTATTTTAGTTCTTGCCCGTTTACTACAAGGATTATCACTCGGCGGAGAGTACGGAACTTCCGCAACGTATTTATCTGAAATGGCTAGTAGTGGTCGCCGCGGCTTTTATTCAAGTTTCCAATATGTAACGCTCGTTGCCGGACAAATGGTTGCGTTAGGCGTTCAAATTATTCTTCAGCAATTACTAAGCGAACCAGATATGAAAGCTTGGGGATGGCGTATTCCATTCATTATTGGAGCGATGGGTGCAGTAGCTGTATTATGGCTTCGCCGCACGATGGATGAATCAGAGCAATTCGCAAACATAAAATCACAAAAACGCGAAAGCGCAGGAACTGTTCGCGCTCTTATGAAGCACCCGAAAGCAGTATTAACAGTAGTCGGCCTAACATTAGGAGGCACTGTCGCATTCTATACGTACACAACATATTTACAAAAGTTCATGGTAAACACAGTCGGTCTTCCGAAAGAAGTTGTAAGCTGGATTAACTTTGTCGCACTACTTATTTTCGTCGTACTTCAACCAATTGCAGGACTACTATCCGATAAAATTGGACGCCGCCCACTATTAATGGCATTCGGTATTCTCGGAACATTACTAACAGCACCGATCTTCTTCTTCATGGAAAAAACGACAGAACCAATCGTAGCATTTTTACTCATGATGGTCGGTCTCATTATCGTTACTGGTTACACATCGATTAACGCAATTGTAAAAGCAGAACTCTTCCCAACTGAAATTCGCGCACTTGGCGTAGGTTTACCATATGCACTAACAGTTGCGATATTTGGTGGAACAGCCGAGTTCATCGCTTTATGGCTAAAGAGCATCGGAATGGAATCACTATTCTACTTCTACGTAGCTGGATGTATCGCAATCAGCTTTATTACGTATTGGCGTATGGATGAGTCATCGAAAACTTCGCAGATTGAGGCGGAGCTTGGTGGTGGGGATACACTAGCTAATAATAAGTCTAGTTAAAATTATGTATTCTATCTATGTTCTTCGTTTACCTGAACTCGATTTGCTTTATCTAAGAAAGCATAATTCATTAAGATATAATTTAAAAACCTCTACTTATATGTAGAGGTTTTTGTATGACGAAAAAACACGTATTATCGACAATTGCAAAAAGCCGGAGATTTTGCCGATGTAGAATCCATTGGTACTCACACCATGCGAAAAACCTTCGGCTATTGGTTCTATAAACAAACAAAAGATGTTGCTATGTTACAAGAAATTCTTAACCATAGCACACCACACATCCCCCTCCTGAAATATATTGGAATTAATAAAGAAGAAAAAGATAATATTCTTGATACATTTCAAATTTAATTCACTTAAAATTACTATTTCAATCATTATAAAAAAGACCTTTTATTTTAAAATAAAAGGTCTTTTTTATAAACATATATGTATTAAGATTTATATTTTTTTACTGTACAAGGAATAGTTACAATGTACAAATCAATAGCATAGATTGTAACCCAGATACCTTTACCTTCAGCTTCTAACTTTTTATCTAGTTGAGACAAATGCTCTGAAACTTTTCTTTTTCCCCATCTTCTAGGAAACCATTGAAAAACCTTAGGAACATTATATTTTTTATTATACCAAGTATTCAATCTCCAAAAAATGAAAAAAAACAAAACAATAATTATGATACGAAAAATATCAGAATATGAAATTCCTAAAACCATATTATATTTTCTCCATTTTCACTAAAACTCAGATAATTTACTTCTTAATTCTAATTCATCCTCTGTTTCGAAACCCTTAAATAATAAATGAATTATTTGATTATGATTAAAAAACACATTATATTCTTTTGATAAATTACCATGAGGATATGGACAAGAAACATAATCGCATAATTTATTATCCGCTTGTTGTTGCTTTCTTCCATAAATCATAAGAGGTTGATTAATTTCTTCTATAAGAGCTACAGAACCAATTGGTAATAATTAGCCTCCAATTGGAAAATAAGAGACGAACAAAGACAATCTACTCAGCTCTCCTAAGGTTTTAATAGTTTAATATTTGATTTTCAAGTTGCCTTCACAAATTCCTGTTAACACTGATAATAAGAAAAACAGGCCGTAAAACGGGCGATTAATTTGATCATATAGGTCATACGCTTCGCCAAGTAGAACATCCGAATCATGTGGTTGTTCACCCTGTAACAATTACTAACAGCGCGTAGAAAACATTTGGATAAATAAGAGGCAAATAAATGATTAAAAAGTTGTAACCCCTACTATAAGAAATACTATTATTACTAAAGGAAGAATGATAATCATAAAGGATATTATTATTGTTAATAATGCTTTCCATGCTGAAAATTGGTGTGCTTCTCCTAAACATTTTAAGGAAATAATGATTGTCCAAATTCCAATAACTATATCAATTATGGCAAAAATAAGAAACAAAATCGTTAAAGTTATGCTACTCTCCATTTTCGGTGTCTCACTCGTAAAGTTTTCTATCCCAAACAAGAAAAATGAAGGCACCCAAACTAATATAAGAGAATAAACGTAAGGGATATAAGAATAGGCAACTGAGTAACGTGTTTTCTCAAAGGTACCTTGTCCACCAAGTTTTTTTGCCACCCAATTAAATAACGCTGGTAGCAAAAAATAATAAATTAAGAAGGCAACGAAGGTACCGAATATAACCATTGAGATTAATGAAACTGGACTACTTATTGAATCCGCCATATTTTTAGAAGATGCTCGATCTAAAGTCTGTACGAATGAGCCTAATAAAATGAGTAAAAACACATTCTTAGGTTTGGATATAAAAATTTCTTTCATTGTATCACGTGGTTTTGTCCAAATGGAGAACCAAGGATTAAGTGCACGTTTAAATTGATTTTCTGGAGTTTCCATATAAAAAACATTCCCCTTTCTTAAAACATATTAAATATAATTTCCTAATCATTCCAGTTATGTACATATAAATATTAAAGCATAAATAGTCGATTATTTAAATGTAAATATTCAATCATTTAATTTCATCTGAAACTTAGGGGGAGTGCTTCTTAACAACTCCCTCCATATTGCGCTGCATTTTTAACTATGGGCTAAGTAGTTACTTTCAATTTTGAGTACCTCACATTCTTTAATACATTGGATAAACAGTTATAATCTTATCATTAATAAGAACAAACCTAATTTCCATTCCTTCAGATGTTTTACCAGAATATAATCTTCCACTTATACATCTTTCATTGCTATAAGCCTCGTAAATGGCTTCCATAAGAAGAATGCGATTATATACTTGAAATGCAACAAATTCTCTTTAAAAGCCTATACGTATTTTCCCTCCATCTTCTATATGCTTCCGTAAATAATAATACTTATGGAGTTCTATAATCATATAAAACAAACCAAACGAAAACACTGTGCATGCACACATAAATACAATCGCACCCATCTGTTGTGTTGCAATGCTAAGAATTATATTAGCAATTAACTGCCCCGATCCCGCTGCAATAGCTGCTACTTTTACACCACCAGTTCCTTTCGATGATTTTGATTTTTTTCTTGGTTCCTGAAGTTTTTCAATATGATTTTTATAAAAAAGATACAAAGCAAAACCATACAAACCAAATGAAAGAATAAAATAGATGGGAGTTTGTAATTGTAACACTTCATAAGCATATTTTTGAGTTATAACCAATAATCCGACTGAACATATGGCGCCATATACTCCTCGAAATAGAGTGTATTGTAACTGTCGTTTCCGAGGATTGATAGCAATCCATATCGCCCACAAATTTAAAAAAATAACTGGAGGAGTTACTATATATACATAGAGTAATCGAAAAGGATTCGCAAAAGCAGGCAAAAGAACAAACACATCTGCCCCCAAAAGGACAAGACCAATTACGTGGACTCTTATTTCATTTACAGGATAAAGAGCCATATAATGTGCAAAAGCTTTCTTATTAAAATCTAGACTTTTTTTCATGTTAATTAAACCACCCCGCTACTGTTCCAATCAGTAAAAGTTTCATAACTATTCATTCTCTCCCCCTAAATTTATCCATAATATTATGAGCAACTATATTCCATAGTAAAGAAAGTACGGTAACAAAAAGTACAGCTAAAGAAAAATAAATCCTATCCTTCCATGTATCATGTACAATCATGCCTAGTATAATCATTATTAACGCACCAACACATATAACTATTTTTGAAAATTTTCGCATTCTATTATCTCGCTTCCTTCTCAAACTTAAATGAAACTCCTGCGGAATCTATAACCATACCCACCTATTACAATCTCACCTTTGGAACTTATATCATAATCACCTAATACAGGTATATAATTAGGTATCTTAATTTTAGTAATTTCCGCTTCATATGTTTGCAACACTATCAACGTTTCAAATGTCCTTTATACATTCCTTATTTAACCCCAAAACATTAAAATATGAATATTATAAAAATTAACTATCTACTTCCCATCAAAATTACGGTAATCCTATTAAGCCTGGGATTACTCCTTCTACCTTCGCCCATTCAAACGAGCACTCAACTAACATTTGATTCTTACACTTAATTCTTAATAAACCTTCTTCTATCGTATTTATTTCAAAATAATCAATTATATTTTCTGTCCCTAAACCTTTTATTGTTAAATTATGAATAGTAAAGAAAGATATCTCTACATAAATTACATCCCACTTATCCCATCTTTTTGGCTTGTTTTCAACATTTTCCTTTGTCATCAATTGAATAACTAAAGTAGGGCCATCTCTTTTAAGACGCACATCTAATAACTCTGATTCTTCAAACTTTGGTATTTTCCCAAAAATACTAATTAACGCTTGTGGATTTAAAAATTTAAATTGATCAATCATTTTTATACTTCCTATTTTTTATTTCTCTTCTCAAAATAATAATGATCCTCCATACGATCTACCTGTCCTGTTCGTGTATTGTATTCAGGTCTTACATTATGATGCGGTGACTGATCTCCAATTCCACCTTCTCCAAACTTATGACCCTCTGAATGATCTTGAATTATAATTTTTTGACCTTTTACTTCATATGTTAATTCTCGAGTTATAATAGGCTGTTTATTATCATTTAATATCCTTTTACCATTACTATCTGTTAATGGTACCATTTTTTGACTAATCGGGTGTTGAAATCTAGGTATATTTAATTGTCTTTTAATTTCTTTTAAACTAGCTCCCCTAGATTCATGAGAATTTTCCCCCTCAATCTTCTTAACTTGGGGATAATATTAAAAAGACTTATGCGTAATTCACATAAGTCTTACTTTTGTTACTCATAATTAATTATTCGTCCTCGTCTTCAAACTCATATAAGCTATCAAGTAATTCTGCAAAAGATGAACAAACAGGATAGATTGATTCTTCCATTTCTTCTTCCTCATGGTCCCAAAATACGACTGTTGGTGACTGAGGATTATTTCGGTAATCAAAGCATAGAAGGTTACCAAACGGGTCTCTAGCAAAAGGATATACTTTATCTACCAATCTATCTTTTATACTATTATATGTTTGCAGCATAGAAATTTTTCTCTCAGAGTCTAAGGTTAAAAGGTTATTAAGTGAATCTTCATCCTGATTAGGAATATTGAATGTATCTGGAGTAGGATAGCCACCATCATATTTCTTTACACACTCAATAAAATCATTAGGAAATTTAATACCAAAGTACTCTTCTAATTGTTCAATTTGTTCATCTGTAACTTTTTTCTCACTTACATTAATCCATGTAATGTTGTTCATAATTATAAACCGCCCTATCTTTTCCTCAAATTTTATATCCACCTGTATGACCAGTATCGTGATGTATCTGATAATCTACAAGTTGTATTCGACCAGGTTCCTGATTATGAAAGATTTAAAATTAATTCTGCTAAACTATCACAGATTACTTCGAAGCTTCCGCTTTCATAAGCTTCTAATTTTACTTGTCCATTTTCATTATCTACAACTACCAAGAGACCATTGAATTCCATACCAATAGGAATATTATTCAGTTGATTATCATGTGCGCCTTGGTACCCTTGTAAAGATACATAAAAATCATGCAGTTCAATTCCTGGTATAACAGAATTAAATTCAAAATCATAACCTAAATAATTACCTCCTAAGTCTAAAAACCAATAAGAATTATAATATTCTTTAATTGAATTATATAATTGTATCCCCAAATCTTTTTCTATATTAGAAAAATCATGAATTATATTTTTTTCTAACGGTTTCCAGAATACGTATCCCTCTATATCTGGTTCTCCTTCATAGATAAAAGCCTCTGCTTCTTCTATCCATAAAGATTTTGGCAATGAATTATTACAATCTTGCCACTCTCTAATTATTTTATCAAAACAATTTTTCATTTCATTTTTCATTTTTTTATTTACCGCCTAATGTATGATGTTCAATAAATTTCTGAAGCATTTCTACATATCCTGCATCTTTTCCCCCATGCTTCAATCGCTTTTTCTGCGTTATGAATCCCTCCAAAACCAGGATGTAGTGGAAGCGGAACACAAACAGCTTGACCACCACCAATATGGTGATGGACTAATTTAGTTCCACGTAATCCAGTAAAATCATATTGTAGAAATTCCCCTCTAAATCATTAAGGATTTAGAGGGGAATTTCCCTATCACATAAGTAATATCATTTCTTATTAAATTTACTGTGTATCAGTTCAAAGAATTTATTTGCACCAAGTGAAATTGCGCCAATAATAAGAACACCAATAATAAAATAAATCTTTTTAAATAAGTTGTAAGGAGATAAAATAGCAACTACAAGAAGTATTATAATTGCAACGAATGTGACTAATTTTCCAACTTTAAATGCTTGCATATCAGCATTCCTCCTTCTGGATAAAAACAGCCAATATATTCATACATCACAGGTTCTTTAACCATAGGTTTTTGTTTCCTTCCATAAATCACAATACTTAAAATTCAATAAACCTCTTTAAAAGGTTTCATGTGTTCTACCCCCATCTTCTATATGCTTCCTTAAATAATAATACCTATGGAGTTCCATAATGAAATGAAACAACATAAACGAAAGCATGGAATATACACACATTAATACAATTGCTACCATCTTTTGTGTTGCAAAACCAAGACTAATATTAGCAATGAGTTGACCCAATCCTACAAAAGCCACTACTCCAAAACTAGAGTTTTTTTTCGATGATTTTGATTTTTTGATTGATTCCTGAAGTTTTTTAATATGATTTTTATAATAATAATGCAAAGCAAAAATATACAAACCAACCGAAAAAATAAAATAGATAGGAGTTTGTAATCCTAACATTCCATATGCAAACTTTTGGGTTATAACTAATAATCCTACTGAACATACGATGCCAAATACCCCACGAAATAGAGTGTATTGTAATTGTCGCTTCCTAGGATTTATAACAATCCATATTGCCCATACATTTAAAAAAGCAACTGGTGGAACTATTATGTACATATATATCGGTTGAACAGGATTCGCAAAAGCAGGTAAAAGCACAAATATATCTGCTATCCCAATCACAAGAGTAATTATAGTCGATCTTATATCATTTACAGCATAAAGAGCCATATAATATTCAAAAACTTTTTTATTAAAATCTGTATTTTTTTTCATGTTAATTAAACCACCCCCGCTACTGTTAACCAAGCTTTTTTGAACCCATTTTCACCATATCCTTAATAATATCATCTTCTCCATCATCATCTAAATCAACATCCCATTTCACACCTTCTGTAAAATATTATTCTCTTCTCGAAAAGAAGATCAACCCATTAATAAGATCTAGGCTTATCAAAAATTTCAAAAAGCCGGAGATTTTGCTGGTATCGAATCTATTGGGACTCACACCATGCGCAAAAGCTTCGGCTATTGGTTCTATAAACAAAAGATGTCGCTATGTTACAAGAAATACTCAATTATAGCACTCTATAAATTACACTGAAATATATTGGTATCAATAAGGAAGAAAAAGATAATATCTGAGCTACATTTCAAATTTAAAAAATAAAAAGGGCATATCCCTTTCAGAATTGCCCTTTACCTTAAAAGTATATGTCAGCTTATTATTTATTTCTTTTCACAAAATGATGAATCCCTTCAAAGATTACTTCTTTTAAAGCTTCTGGATAATCCGAATAGCCTTCTTTTTCCATAATTATCTCCAACACTTCCCTTAAATTCCCATCAAGTATTATAGTAACTCCTGGCGTTAGTTCACCAGTTTCTTCATTTTTAAATGTTTCTTTTATCATAACTACTTTATTTTCTTCCATGACCTAATCCTCTCTAACTAAATAGTTTTTATTCTCATCTTCCCAATATCTATATTCATAGGGTACTTGTTCATCAAATCGCTGTAAATAACCTCTCCAGTTATTCGGAATATATTCTTCAAAAGATATTGATTCCGGATAATTAGAATAAAAAATTAAACGCTCAAAGTCTATTAGGAAACATGGATTATAATCATAATAGGCTTCTTCTCTATTAGTTCTTATTTCCCTTAAAAATTCTAACCTAATATCTTCTGTAAATCTTTTATATTTTTCTATTCTTTCTAAAAAGTTAGCTATTGTAGTCTCATTTAAAATACTAATGCCTTTTCTTTCCTCTGGATATTCACTAGGAGAATATCCAGCTTGATTATAATCTAAATACCATAAATCCGATTCAGTTATATACCAATTGAGCTTATTTTTATATTTTACACCTACTATAATATTTTCGGCGTATAAAGGCTTAATCATTTAACACGCTCTCCTCTCTTACTTAATAAGTTTAGCATTCCGTCCGTATTCTACCAACCACCGACTAATGGGGTCAGGTAATTCGTATGCAACACCTTCAAATCCATATTTATCAAAAATACCCTTGTCAACAATCTTAGGAGCTGTTCTACCTTGGTTAAGTGGATTAGTTTTATAACCCTTCTGAGAAATCGCATTTTCTCTAATTAAATCATCTAAATACTGTGGTACATCAAATTCCACAATATATGAGTCTGCTCGTTTATTTTTGAAATATGTAGAGTGATCTTTTCCAGTAGATACATTTAAATTATGATCTGCCCTCCATTTACTATTTAAAGAGAGTGTACCATCATCATTAACTAAAATTAACTCTTTACTATCACCACCTTGAACCCTACGATAAGTAACGTTTTCTTCTCCTACACTAGTTCCGCTGACTTTCTTATTAACTTCACTTGTACCTTTAGCTTCATTTACTTTCTCAACAGGTACTTTTTTAGTTTTATTTACAACCTTAGTAGCGTCAGCAGTCATCTTTACACCCTTACCAACTTTTGAAATTTTTCCAATTGGGGTAAGACCAGCTACTACCATCCCACCAGCTAAAAATCGGTCCAAAGTAGACAGTTTTTCTCCAGATGATGGATCAACACCATCCCAAGCCCGACGAATATCATATTCACCACTTATTTCACCAGCTATATCCCTTGCTAGTTTTTTACCATCAAAACCTTTTTCTTCTGATTCCGATGAAAATCTACCATCAATTGCTCCTTCTTCAATTGTACCACTATTTAGAAGGTTATCAGTCTGACGATTTCTATCTTCTGTAATCTCCTGAATTGAAGTTGTCCATTCCATATTCAACCCTTGCGTACTAAATGTACCACTTGCAGGACTAAACCCTTTCCCACTTTGAACTTCCGCAAGACCTGCAGCAATACTAGCTGCTAATTGAAGGGCTGTACTATAATTATTACTAGAGGTCTGATTGAATTGATACAAATGATCCAGCTTTTCTTGCAGTTTTTTCCTCATCACAGTAAAAAGATTCGCCATAGCGTCCATACCTGGGATTGGCATAGCTTGACTGATGGCTTCCATACTTGCTTTTATTCGGTCAATTTCTCGAATTTGTTCTAATATTTCTTGTTCAATTACATCTGTGGAAGCGACTTGTGATTGAAATTGACTTGGAAAAGCATCGTTCTGGCGAATTAACTCTTCACACAGATAAATGATTCCTTGCGCTAAAGGACGAAAGGTTTGTACAAAAAATGATTTTGCACTGCTATAAGTTTGTCCTTGTAGAACAGTATCAATTGCAAAGGCATCAATTGACTGAATGACTTGTTCCATACCTTGAATAGTAGCGTTACATACAGCATTCATACTTTGAGTTTGGCCTTGTACTTCTCCTAAATATATATTTAAGCTCATGCATTGACCTCCCTCGCTAATTGTTGTTGTTGATAGGAAAGGTCGTTTTCTAAATCACTAAGGTTTCGTCTTTCTTTAAGCAACGTTTCTTTTTGGTTTTCTAATTCAAATGTGACTTTTCGTTCAATATGTTGTGCCTCTTGATATGTATTCATAAAAAACTGAGACAGTTCTCTATCACCATGCCAAGTTCCTAAAATTCGATCAAACAAACGATGGTTTCGACCTCTCCATTCATAAAAATCTGCTTCCGCTTGCTCCTGAATGTGAATCGCGGATTGATTTCGGTCTTGTTCTTCAAATACACTTCTTAACTTTTGATTTACTTGATTGATTTGTTTTTCAATATCTTGACTCATTATATTCCTCCTACTATTTTACCTTTACGTAGGTTGTCACATTAGCGAAAAGTGTTGTGAAGTTCGTTATCCATTCTCTCAAACTCTTGGGCTACTGAATGAATATTATCGACCGCTTGTTGAAAGGCAGTGGAAAATTGTTTCGTAAAATCTAACATTTGTTGATTCGCTTCTTGTGCTTTGGAATTAACAGATAGTGTTGTACGCGTCGCCTTTGTTGTAGAACGATTTGTTGCACTTTGGATTATATTCGAAGCTGTTCTCATCTGCGTAGCAATTTGTTGTGCCGTTTGAAAATTACTTTGAAATTGTCCCATCACTCAAATCCTTTCTCTAATTTTCAGAACATGCCAAAGAAATCCCAATAAATATATGAAAATTCCCTATCAATATCACTCTTTTTAAACGTGTGTCCAGCTAAGTTGGGCATGCAATCAAATGAGCCATACAATATAAGCTGTATGGCTCATTTAAAATACTTGTTATATAGAGTACGACAATTTTTATTTCAAACCGAAATTACGTGATAATTCTTCATCATGAGAAGCAACAGCCTCTGCAGTTTTATTAAGCTGCATATTAATCTCTTGTAATAGCTGTGCAAAGTTTTGTACCTTTGGCTTTAATTGATTGAACTGTTGGTCAAAACCTTCAAAAGCACGACCTTCCCATTCTCCTCTTAATTCATTTTGCAAGTTTTGTAGTTGACTTAAAATGTCCTCAATTTGATTTGCACCTTGTCCATATCGAGCCGCTTTCGATTTAAGCTCCTCTGGTGACATACGAATTTGTCCAGCCATTTTCATTTCCCCTTTAATACATAATGAGCAAAATATTTATTGGTTAATTTTACTAAACATATTATAATCTATTATTCTGAACTTTTAAACGTTTTATCTTTCTATTGAATATTAGAATATGAATATTCAATTCTAATCATTAAATATCCTACTTTTTCTAGCTTTACAAGATTTTATGCAAAAAAGACCACCAAAAGGCAGTCCCTCAAAGCTCAATCCCATCCCGCGCTCCACTACTTTCTCATACAAATAATTCGCAACGATAGTATCTACTACAGCCAAACCAACTGATTTGAAAATAGTAATCTCTTCATCATTTTCGTGACCAGCTTTTCCCCCTTATAATTTAACCAATTTCGGCGTGGAGATTGCTAGTTTTATCAAAATTTGAAGATTACCTGTTTCTAGATCCTATTCAATTAAGCAATCCTACAAATGCCTCTTCTTCCTCATCTATAAAACCTACAATATAATTCCTTCAATATCCTCATGATTAAATACAAATGTATAATCAGGATTCATGTATCCTTCTGGATAAAAACAGCCAATATAGTCATACATCACAAGTTCTTTAATCCCAAGTTTTTGTTTTCTTCCATAGTTATTTATGTGAATTCAGCTCGTTTTTTTGTTTTGGGTGAAAAAATTTTTAACTTGATAGCAATGTGGTGCTGCACCTATTAGGCAAATTTGACAAAGAAAAGATACCCAAAGGTGCCTTCCTCCCACTTGAACCATCTTAATTTTATTGTGTTGTTATTATATAAGAAAAGAAGACATCACTTAAGATGTCTTCTTTTCTTGTACACTTGGTGTTAAGAAGGTATTTATTGCTTAAAAACCATAAAAAAATATAACAATCATCGAGTAAACCTATTATAGCATCAATAAATAGAGTTTTTATATGCATTTTTACATATATATAGATTTATTTATGTTTTATCTATATAGTTAAATTGTCTGTTTCTTGTTTTAATTCGTTTGTTTATTTTGAGTGCTCCAGCAATGGAGCCTTTTTTTATGCAATAAAACATTTTCTTAGCATTACTTAGTTGATCTATATTAACTTTACCCTCTTAAATTATATCTATATTTTACCAAACAATTATGTAGATAACCAGTTTTTTCTAATAATCTAGTGGATTGATAATTTTAATGGTAGTTATTAATACTTACAGGAAAATTCAGTATGCAATAGAAACTGAGAAATCAAGAATTATAAAAAACTTATAGTATCTTTTGTAAAAGTATATTTATAATTTGTATATTAATATGTTATAATTTAATTTCTAAAACTACCAAAGAAGGACTGCCAGTAATGGTGGTCTTTTTTAAATTGGTAAGATTGTACTAGGTTGAGCAAAAAAATGGAACCGAAAAAGTTATTTCTAATGAGGATAGCCTTCTTATGATGAAGTTTCATTCAGTGGATCTGCAAGCAAACATAAAAGAAGGAAAAAATTACGATTTTACTTTACGTGGATATAGAGTACCTATACTTTCATGGTTTCCAAATTTAGATGGTGCCGAACCACAAAATTAGCACTATTCTTTAATAAAAAATCCTACTCATTTTTTAATGAGTAGGATTTTTTATTAAAGAGCTATTTCGTATTAATTTGCGCCATCATTTAATATGCTATTTTTAAATGATTTCCAATTTGATAACTTATTATCTAAATTTCTAAATTCTACAAAGCGCTATCAATTAAACAATTATTAAATATATCTTCTATCTAAAACATCGTATTATCATTAGCTGCTTCACTTGGAATCTCTTGAATTACATCCCAGTGTTCGACAATCTTTCCATCCTTGATACGAAATATATCCACTATAGCAACTCCCTTATCTTGAGAATTAGTACGAGAATGTACATGAAGAGCAACTGTATCCCCTTCAGCTACTACACGTTTAATCTCTGCAGAGGAATTAGGATTTTTAACAAAATCCTCCTTAAAGAAATCCATGAAGGCTTTTCGTCCATCAGCAACAAAAGGATTATGTTGCTTATAATCTTCGCTAACATATTTAGGGATAATATCGATATTATGTTTGTTAAAAACTTCATTATAGAAATCAACTACCATCTTTTTATTCTTTTCATTTTCTTTTACTTCTTTTGATACAGAAGCGACATTTTCGCTCTTTATTGAGTTCCCTTTGTTATTACCGTTGGAAGCTTGATATACCAAAGTCGAAACTACTCCTAAAATAAATACAGAAATAATTGTTATGATTAAACTTTTCTCTAATTTCATATATACCTACCTCTTCTACTTAAATAAGTTTTCTTCTATAAAAAGCTTGAAGAAGGAGAAACCTTCCCCAAAATGTAATGTCAGGGGTAATGTTAGGAATTTCATTTATCCTAACCTCGCCCTATACAAGGCATATTAGAAACGATTAATTCTAACTTAATACCTCATTAACAGTTGCACTGTCCACAATTTGAATAAACTTCTTAACCTTATCGTTCTCATCAAACTTATAAAGGTGACAAAAATCTGCTACAAATGACTTCCCTGTAGCTTTATATGTTCCACTATATTTTCCATAAACGATAACAGTATTGTTATTAAAAGCATAAATTTCATCTTTAGCGCTATAGTCATCCCATTCTGTGCCAAGACGTTCATGTACGTTTTTCACTACTTCATCTGGACCTATATAAGTACCTGCATATGGAAACCCAGCAGCTTCTGTCCAAGATACATTTTCACTTAAATACGTTTTGAACGCATCCAATTTACCTTCGCCAGTTAACATATACGTTTCATGTAATAGTTTTTGATATTTATTCATATCATTAACCCCAAGGCATTTCTTTTGTTACAACTTTTGCACTTAATTCTAATACACCTTTATTTGCATAGCCTGGATATGCTGCTTCAAGTTTTGCCACAAAATCTTTTGAAGTTCCACTTTCCTCAGAAGCTTGAACCGCCGTTCTTAGATAATCCATTGTCGCAGTAAGTGCTTGATTATTTAGGGATTTTTCGATTGATCCATGGCTAGGCACAATTATGTCAGCATGTAATGCTTGTAATACTTTCAAGTTCTCAATCCATGCCTCCATAGCCGCTTTTGAGTTAGTATCCGCTAAGAATACATGTATTTCGTTAAATACATCAATACCACCAATTAATACTTTTAGTTCTTTATTAAATAGGCTAGTTCTGTAATGATCTAAGCCTACTAGTTCAAATGTTAACCCCTGAAAATCAATCGCTTTTTCTTTAAACACTTGAGGTAATACCACGTTACTTGGTGCATTTTCTCCAAGGGCGTCTTTCCAAACTTTTAATTTCCCTAAGACAGAATGAACGATATGTTCAACAGTAGACTCTGTTGCATACGCTATAGCTTCTGGGTAAACGGCTTTAATGCTCTCTAATCCAAAGTAGTAGTCTGGATCCCCATGAATAATAAAGATTTTATCTAAAGATAAGTTATTTTTTTTCAGATACTCAACAATTTCTTTCGAATCAGATTGAGTAAATTTTGAGTTTATTAAAAATGCATGTCCTGCTTTCTCAACTAATGTTGCTGTGACCATAAAGCTTTTTTCGTCCGAACTAAACACCGTTAATTTCACATCTTTTTGATTTGTATCGATTGTTTTAAACATAGTATGTTATTCTCCTTTTGTTAAAGTTATTAACTAATTATCATATTTTTATCTTGTTCCGATAAAGTGAAACTTTAATCAGTGGGGGTTTTGTTCATCCCCCACTGATTATTAGTTGAACCAATCGGACTTTTACGGACAGTTGATCCCCCACCTAACTTCTTTGCTTCCACTGAATTTTGAGGTGGGGGTCTTACTGCCCGTTAAAGCGGGATAAAATCTCCCACTCCCATTTATCTGAAAGTGTAATAGTACTGGCGAATATTCCGGAGATGAATGTCAGGTGGCCTAAGATAACATGTTTGCTACTGTATCCTAAATTTTCTTAATATAAATTTTTAAAACGCGCTTCAATTTTATCCGGTGTCATTACGCCACCACCAATAGGAATAATTTGATTATCCTTTTGTAAAAGTAATGAAGGATAGCTATTAACACCAAGCTGTCGAACTTTATTAAAATCATTTTGGACATCTATTATTGTTTCTTGAGCGTTTAAACGTTCTAATACTTGTTCAGGGTCCAAACCATGCTCGATTGCAATTTTACGATATGTTTCAGGATCACTCAGACTTTGGCCCTCATAATAAAACGCTTTTTGCATAGCCGAAGTGAATTCTAATAAACGGTCTGGCGCTAATGAGCGTAAAGCTGAAAAACCAATTGCAGCATCTTTCGAATTCATTTTAAAAGTCCCTTCCTCCACCAATTTTTGATAGGAAGGACCAAATTCAGCACCTGTAAGTTGATTAATTCTTTTATTTCCTTCTTCTATATATGAGAAGTGTTTCATTGGTAAATTATCCAAAAATAACCCTCCACATAAAACCGTTAATGGCACTTCAGTGTGGTTTTTGTAAAATCCTTTAATACTTTCTGAAAAACCATAGCACCATCCACAATATGCATCCCATACGTAAATAAGATTATCTTGTTTCGTCTCCATTTAAATCTCCTACCTTTTTTTTATTATCCAGCTCAACTAAATTTTTGGTTTATATAGGTACATCTTTTTATACCTTATTCTTTTTTAGATACCTTACTATATTTCCCCAAAACTAATATTTCCAAAGAAAGATCCACCAAGGTTTTTAACAAAAGATAACGTTTCACCTTATTGCCCCGTAACAGAAAATACTAAAGCTTAGAATATGCATCGATTTGAATGTGTTAGTAACTTTCTACACCGGGTGGCAACGTATGGACCACCATCCTTAATTAAATATATAAATCATATTTTTAGCAGATATTAGTTGTAACTAAATTGATTACATCTTTATGTAACTATTTTAGTTACAACTAATATAGAAGTCAATTCTTTTTTTCGAAAACATTAAATTTCTACATTAATCTACAACTAATCCCACTCTTTACAAAAATATATCAACGATTATTCAATTATATCGATCGTAACTCCGAATATATCAACGTTTCGACACAACATATCGATTTACCGACAAATTTCGTGAAAACTATCACCAAAACCACCAACCAATCCCACATCACGTTCACCTACAAAGAAAAAAAGCACCAGGTCCCCCTAGTGCTCTCCCCCTAAAACAAATGACAAGCCACCTGATGCCCCTTCGCAATCTCCACCATCTTCGGTACTTCCTGTGCGCATTTTTCAGTAGCGAATTTGCAGCGCGTTCTGAATTTGCAGCCGGATGGTGAGTTTATTGGGCTTGGTACTTCTCCCTCTAGGATAATCCGTTCTTTACCAGTGTTTGTTGGATCTGGTTCTGGCATGGATGAGAGTAGTGCTTGTGTGTATGGATGTGCCGGTTTTGTGTATAGGTCTTCACTATCGGCAATTTCTACTATGTTTCCTAAGTACATGACTCCGATTCGGTCTGATATGTGTCTTACCATGGATAGGTCATGTGCGATGAATAAATATGTGACTCCTGTTTCTTCTTGAATGTCTTGCAGCATGTTTACGACTTGTGCTTGGACTGAGACATCGAGTGCTGAGATTGGTTCGTCACATAATATAAAGTCTGGTTTTACAGATAGTGCGCGCGCGATGCTAATGCGCTGGCGCTGGCCTCCGCTAAATTCGTGCGGGTAGCGATATAAGTGTTCTTCTTTTAATCCTACCTTTTTCAGAAGGTCTAAAATGATTTCTTTTTGTTCTTCTTTTTCGTAAGATCCGTGAATGTTCATTGGCTCGCTAATAATTTGGTATACATTCATTGCCGGGTTTAATGATGCGTATGGATCTTGGAAAATGATTTGCATTCGTTTTCGATATTCTTTTAGTTCACTTTCCTTTAAACTTGCGATATCTTTTCCGTCGAATAAAACGTTACCTGAAGTGACATCGTGTAAGCGAATGATACTTCTTCCTGTCGTTGATTTTCCGCAGCCAGATTCTCCTACTAATCCAAATGTTTCACCCTTTTTAATTGTGAAGCTTAGGTCATCGACTGCTTTTAATTGCTCTGTTTTCCTGCCAAATAGTCCTTTTTTAATAGGAAAATACTTTTTTAAGTTCCGAACTTCAATTAAGTTTTCTTCATGCATGTGAATCACCTACTGTCTTATCGCTTAACCAGCACATGGAACGTCTTTCGTTTCCGATTTCAAAATATGGCGGACGTTCTTTTTCACAAATGTCCATCGCATGCGGGCAACGCTCTGCGAATGGGCAACCTTGTGGCGGGTTTAATAAGTTTGGCGTTACACCTTGAATAGGAGCGAGTCTTTCTTTTACGCCGTTCGCTATTTTTGGCAAAGAGTTTAATAGCCCTTTCGTATATGGATGATTCGGCGATTGGAAAATATCAAGTACAGGTCCTTCTTCCATAATAAGCCCGCCGTACATAACGATAACGCGCGTACAGTTTTGCGCGACAATTCCTAAGTCATGCGTAATAAGAAGTAACGCCATATTCGTTTCGTTCTTTAAGTTTTTCATTAAATCTAGTATTTGCGCCTGTATCGTTACATCAAGTGCAGTCGTCGGTTCGTCAGCAATAAGAAGGTCCGGATTACAAGACATCGCCATTGCGATCATAACCCGCTGCTTCATACCACCGCTTAGTTCATGCGGATATTGTTTCACCCTTTCTTCTGGTGAAGAAAGACCGACTTGTTTTAACAAGTTGACCGCGATTTGCTCTGCTTCTTTCTTTTTCACTTTTTGATGACGTATAATTACTTCCATCATTTGTTTCCCAATTTTCACGACCGGATTTAGCGCTGACATTGGGTCTTGAGAGATAAGTGAAATTTGATTTCCTCTAATAGAACGCAATTCTTTTTCAGATTTAGAAAGTATGTTTTCATTATGAAAAAGGATTTCCCCTTCTTTCACTTTTCCTGGTGACGTAACGAGAGACATAACGGACTTCGCCATTACACTCTTTCCACTTCCAGATTCCCCAACGATACCGACTACTTCTCCTTTATTTAAGCGAAATGTAACGCCGCGAACCGCTTCAACTTCGCCACTTTCTATGAAAAAAGAAGTCTTTAAATTTTTCACTTCTAGTAGTTTTTCAGACACGCTTCTCACTCCCTTCACTTAACACTTTAGTTTTCATGTCCGGCTCCTTTTGGTGCGAAAGCTTTCTTCAATGCTTCACCAATTACGTTAAAACTAAGTACCGTTAAAAGGATAAGGAATCCTGGGAAGAGTGTTAAATACCAAGCTTCACCAATATATCCTTGCGCATTGTTTAGCATGCTGCCCCAAGAAGAATCTGGTTCTCTAATACCTAAACCTAAAAAACTAAGTGATGATTCCATTAAAATCGATGTCGCAATTGTTAATGTCGCAGCGATAATAATGGTTGATAAAATGTTAGGAATGATATGTCTTACAATAATCATAAGTGATTTTTGTCCTGATACTTTTGCGTATAAAACGTACTCACGCTCTTTTACAGATAACGTTTCTGCCCTTACAATACGGGCGGTGTCCATCCATGTTAGTAATCCGATAATAAGAACTAACGTCGTAATTCCTGGTTTTAAATACGCATTTAATAGTAGCATTAAAAAGAATGATGGAATTGACATAAGTACTTCAACAACCCTCATTAAGAAGTTGTCTAACTTTCCGCCAAAATATCCGCTAATTGTTCCAACTGCGGTACCGATTGTAATAGAAACAACCATCGCAAGAAAACCGACCGCAAGTGAAACTCGTCCGCCATATAACGCTCTCGTTAAGTAATCTCTTCCGTAATCATCCGTTCCGAAAGGATGACTCATACTTGGTTCTTGTAAGCGATCTGGAATCGACATTTTGCTAGGATCGTACGGCGATACGAATGCGAAAATTGATGCGACCGTTAAAATCGCAAGTATAATAACTCCCATTGCAACAAACTTATTTTTCGTAAAGCTATGTTTTATCGTTTGAAATCTCCTATTATTCATTCCAAATCACCCCCTCATTCGAATGCGCGGATCTACTACGCCATATAAAATATCAGCAATTAAGTTACCGAGAATTAACATGAATGATGATAGTAATGTAATTGCCATGATAATCGGATAATCAAATCTAAAAATAGCATTTACCCCAAGTGAACCAAGACCCGGCCATGAAAATACTGTTTCCGTAATAAATGCTCCGCCTACTAAACTTGGAATCGATAATCCGAAAATTGTAATGATTGGTATTAATACATTTCGAAGTATGTGATTAAATAAAACCGTTTTCTTTGAAGCACCGTACGCATATTGAATTTGTACATATTCTTCTTCTAATTGCTGAATCGTACTTGAACGAATATATCTCATATAAACAGATACGTTTTGGAACGCTAGCACCATACAAGGTAAAATGCCGTGTTGCACAATATCCCAAACAGAATCTTTACCTACGGTGCGCATACCCATACTCGGAAGTAGGTTCAATTTTAAAGAGAATAAGTAGACTAATAGTAGTGCAAACCAGAAAACCGGCATAGAAATACCAACATATGAAATAAAGTTTACAATGCGGTCAAAGAACGAATTCTTTTTCACACCTGTAAATAGTCCAAGTGGTATTGCGATTACGAATGAGACGAGTAAAGATGATCCCATTAACCCAATTGTTGCGGGTAATCTTTCTGCGATAAGATCTAAAACAGGACGATGATTTTGAAGTGAGTAACCAAAGTTTCCTGTTAAAATATTTTTTAACCATAAAATATACTGCACGTAAATTGGTTGATCTAGTCCTAAACTTTTGCGAATACGCTCCACATCAATTGGACTCATATTTGGCGTTACAAAGTTTCGAACAGAATCCCCCGGCGCTAGCTTTATTAATAGAAAAGAAATAATAGAAATAACAAATAAAAGCGGAATTGCATTTAAAAGCCTCTTCGCAATTACTTTATACACAAACTTCCCCCCTCAAGCTAAAGAAGCTGATTTCCACCAGCTTCTTTACTGTTTCTTATTTCACTTCATAAATCTTAGATAGATCTTCAAACATTGTGACAGGAATTGCTTTTGCTTCTTTTAATCCATCAAACTTTTTATCTACTGCAATAACTGCTTTCGGATATGCGATTGGTAGATAAGGTACGTCTTCTCTAGCTGTTTCTTGAATTTTATGGTATAGCTCTGCACGTTTTGTTTTATCTGTTTCAACTGCAGCTTCTTCCCATAACTTATCGAAATCAGCGTTTTTATAACGTGCATAGTTGTATTCAGCATTGCTTAAGAATAAGCTCTTATATGAATCTGGCTCAGGTCCCATTATGTAACCACCAAATGTAATGTCATATTCTTTATTCTCTTTATCTAAGCCTTTTTCACTTGCCGCACTAGCATCTAATGCATTTAGTTCAACTTCTAAGCCAACTTCTTTTAATTTTTGTTGTGTATAAAGCGCTAAGCTTTCCATGATTTTATTATTCGTTACATACATCACGCGTACTTTTTCTTTATCTTTCACGCCAGCTTTTGCTAATAAATCTTTCGCTTCTTTTTTATCATACTTATAGTCTTTAATATCTTTCGCATAATACATAGCGTCTGGCGTTAAGATTGAATTTGCTGGTTCTGCAAATTCACCCGAAACGAATGCTGAGTTAATCATTTCTTTTTTATCTAACGCATGCGCAATTGCTTGGCGCACTTCTTTTTTCTTCATCAAATCTGTATTCATGTTATAAGATAAGTAGAATAATCTACCTTCAGGGAATGTCACCATTGAGAAGTTCCCAGTGCTATCTAATTTCTTAAAATCTTGTGGCTCAATCATCTTCATGTTGATTTGACCATTTTGCAGTGAAACATTTGCTGTATTACGGTCTTTTACAACGCGGTATACGATAGAGTCTAATTTAGCTTTTCCACCTACATAATCATCGAATCGATCTAATGCAACGTACTCATCTGATTTATATTCTTTAAACTTAAACGGACCTGACCCTACAGGTTGTAAGTTTTTCTTACTCTTCGCTAAATCTGCTTCCCCTTCAAATACATGTTTCGGAATTGGGAAGAAATCATTCATCACACCTTCGAAAGATGCGCTTACTTGTGGTAAAACGAATTGAGTTGTTAACTCATCTACCTTTTTCACCTCAAGCGGCTTTCCTTTAAAAATAAAGTTTTCACGACTTGAGCTATTTTGCTTCTCATCTAAAATAGATTGGAATGTAAATGCTATATCGTCAGATGTAATTTTCTTACCATCATGCCATTTCAAATTATCTTTTAACTTCATTGTCCAAGTTAATTGATCTTCTGAAGGCGTAAAGCTCTCAGCAAGAACAAATTTTTTCTTACCGTCTTCCATATGATACAGCGGTGCATATAAAGCTTGCTGCACAGTTAACGACACACGATCATTCGCATAAAGCGGATTCATCGTATCCGGGTTATCGCTAACACCAATCGTTAACGCTCCTCCATCTTTCGGAGTCCCTGATTTACTAGTTCCTGCTTGCTTCGAATCTTTTTCCCCTGAACAAGCAGCTAATGCAATAAATAATAGTAGGACAAATGGTAATACAAACAACTTCTTCTTCATATTTCGACCCCTCTCGACTATTTACACCTATAAGAAAACTCGGAATTAATACCGAGTTTTCTTATAGGTTTTAAATTACCACTACCCGTATGTATTGTCAAACTTTTTCGCAAAGATAGAAAGTTTAAAATCTATTAATGCGTTCTTGCGATAAAATATATTTATGCGGAAGATAAAATAAAAAGACCACGAATAGGTTACCTCGTAAAATGAGTTAAAAAACTAGTAGCTTCCAAAAAAACCTCTGAAATGATTGTTATATATGATCGAAAATGTAGAATGGGATTAAAGACAAAAAACACATTTAGGAGGTTACCATGACATTTGATGAATTGAAAAAAAACAAACCAACAACCCAATGGATTGAGAATGATGAAGATGGGGAATTTTTCACTGAAGAAAATATAAGTGCAACAAATAAAGTTCTTGATACTTACATAAATAATTTAGAGCAATTGGGAAAAAATCCAACTGAATTTGAAATAATGCATGTTGTTAAAGAGGTTGTTCTTAACATAAATGAATTAAATGACGAACATGACTATTTTATCCAAACAATGGAAAGAGAAGATCTCTATGAATTTATCGATACAGCAGCACGAATAGCTGGTCTAGAATCTGAAGAAGACATAACAGAAGAATGGCGAGAATGGTAAAAAGTTGCACCTCTAATTGTTAGAGGTGCAGCTTTTTTCATATACCAATTGAATGAATGATGTGATGTCCGCGCAGAATTCATATATTTAAACATAATATTAAAAGTATTTAATTATAAATACTAGCACACCCATCCTGACAAAAAAGACCACCAAAAGGCAGTCCCTCAAAACTCAATCCTATTCCCAATCCCGCACTCCACCGCTCTCTCATACAAATACTTCGCAACGATAATATCCACTACTGCCAAACCAACTGATTTGAAAATAGTAATCTCTTCGTCGTTTTCGCGGCCGGCTTTTCTCCGCTTATGATTTGGCCGAGTTCGGCGTGGATGTCGCTTGCTTCAAATAAACCTTCTCGCACTGGAACTTGAAGGTCACCTGTTTCTTCTAGTGCTGCTTCTTTTGATTCGACTACTACTTTGTTTGCTCCCGCGATGGCGTAGGATGGTAGTTCTTGCATGCTCGGTTTGAATGAGCCGACGGCGTTTACGTGGACGCCTTTTTGTAGTTTTTCTGAGAAGACTGGTGTGGATGCGTTCGTAGTTGTGACGATGATGTCTGCTTCGCTTATTGCTTCATTTGCATTTGTGTGAACATATGCAGGTTTGTTGAATCTCTCTTGTATATATTCCGCAAATGCATACGCCTTTTCTTCTGTTCGATTGTATAAAATGACTTTTTCGATAGCTCTTACCGCAAATACAGCTTCAGCAATTCCCTTCGCCTGTTCACCCGTCCCGATGATACATAACGTTTTTGCGTTATGACGAGATAAATATTTTGTCGCTACTCCTGATAAGGCGCCTGTTCGAATCATCGTTAAGTAGGATCCTTCTAAAAGTGCGAGCGGTTCTCCCGTTTGAAAGTCTGATAGCATCACAATCCCGTTTATCGTTTTCTTTCCTATCTTTTTGTTCTCTGGGACTACTGTTACTACTTTTAAGCCAAGTGCCTCAAGCCCTTCCGCTACTGAGGGCATAATTAATGCCGTATTTTTCTCGTTCGCAAATGGCAATGAGCCTCGAATTGGTGTGATCGTTCTTTCTGCGGAAAATTCTTTTAAAGCAAGCGCCGCGTATTCAATGACTTCGTTCATATTTACTAAGTTTCGTTGTTCGTTCGCGCTTATGACTAGCATATCTTTCCACCTCCTCCTTCTATCCTAACAAAAACCCTCGATTTAAATCATCTCTTGGGTCTACAACGAACTGATGAAATCCTGTAATAAATGCATGCCCCGTTACTTTCGGAACGACAGCTTCATATGTATCTACTGCGGTTACCGACAATACTTCCCCCTCGAATTCCCCGTCAGTAATACATTCGTGGACGAAAATTTCTCCCTTTTGTAAGGCATCTTTTTCAAAAAGCGTTGCGATTCTTGCGGAAGTTCCTGTGCCGCAAGGAGAACGATCTACTTGTCCATCAGCGAAAATCGTTACATTTCGTAAAGTTGCGCTCTCTCCTTTCGGTTCATCTGAGAAAATAACGCCGTATATTCCTTTTAAATCTTCTTCAAGTGGATGCTTCACTTCCATCTGGCTCTCAATGTAGTGCTTAATTTTACCGCCCCACTTTTGAATAGCAGATAAGTCTTTGAAATCGACTTTCAAGCCAAATTCTTTACAATCTACTACTGCATAAAAAGCTCCGCCAAACGCGATATCTACTTGAAATTCATAGTCATCTATTTTAATAGGAACGTCTTTCTTATATACAAAAGAAGGAACATTTTCAAATGATACGGACTCTACTTCGCTCCCGTTATATGTTGCATACGCAATGACTTCCCCAGCAGGGCTATCAATAATGAACTGTTGTTTCTCACCTGTCACTTCAAACATGCCTGTTTCAATTCCAACTGTAATAACAGCAATAATGCCATGACCACACATCGTACTCCATCCTTCGTTGTGCATAAATAATACGCCAAAATCAGCGTGAGCACTCGTAGGCGGAGTAATGATACAACCGTACATGCCATAATGTCCTCTCGGTTCATACATAAGAACTTCGCGAAGATGATCCAAATGTTCCATGCAGTACGCACGTCTTTCTAGCTGCGTGTCTCCTTTTATTTCCGGCACGCCACCTGTAATAATTCGAAGCGGTTCCCCAGCTACGTGAGCATCAATTGTTGTGTACACTTTACTAACCTTCATTTCTATCTCTCCCCTATATGTTGATACTCTTTTTATTGCAAATATCATGCCAACGCATAGGATATAAATTTGTATACATTGTTTAAAAAAGCATACATTACTGTCTATTTTTTTATACACTGTCCAGAGGCTATGTTATGGAGCCCCTTGATACAACCAGTCTTATTATTTTCACTGGAAAGTTACTTCCACCCCCAACATATACTGTTCAAAAGCAAAAAGGAAGTGATCCAATGTACTACGGAACAAAAGGCTGGTACGTAGCCGAACTAAAAAAATTAGGCGTGCGCTATCACGAAGGGCGAAAACTAGAAAGTTACCGCGGACACATCTTGCGCAATTTACTACTTGCACAACAAGAGAAATTAAAAGAACAGTAATATTCTAATGTAACGATATCGGCGATTCTCGGAATATATCAGCGATTTTTTAAATTTATCAGCGATTCAACACAATATATCGGCGATTCGACATGTAATATCGACTTACCGACAAATTTCGCTAATTCATCTACCTAAACCACCAACCAATTACACATCAATACAAACAAAAAAGGTCACCCAAACGGGTGACCTTTCTTTCTTATTCACAAACAAGAATCTGTCTAGTAAATGATCCTTTTCTTGTAATACAGCGATCTGTAATTTCGAATCCTGCTTCATGGATCATGTCGTCCATTGTTTCCATCGTGACAACGACTACTTTTTTCGCGATGCGGCGTGCACTTGAGAGAATTGATAGTTGATCTTCTGGTGTGGCGTGCGTAAATAGGTCGTACGGCATATCGATAATGGCAACGTCGTAGTTCTCAGTAATTTCCTCGATTGGACCTTTTGTTACTGTTCCTTCAAATCCGAAATGTGCGATGTTTTTTCTCGTTCCAAGAACTACAAGTGGATTTATATCTCTACCAACGATGTTAATCCCCATAGAAAGTGCTTCTACTACTACTGTTCCAATACCGCAGCACGGGTCAATTGCTCGTACTCCCTCTGGATTTGGTACAGCGATATTTGCAACTGATCTCGCAACACGTGTGCTAAGAGATGTCGAATAACTATGCGGTTTTTTTATGTGATGATACCAAACTGGTTCGCTTTCTACATAATGCCCGAAGTACCAGCGTCCTCCAAGAGGAACAATCCCGAATACACGCTCTGGATTACGAACATCCGCTTCTCCTTCAATATGCATGCCGAGGTCTCGTTCAATAAGACGTCTTTCTCCATATTCAATTTTATTCTCTCCAACGAGGTCATTGATTTTAACGAAGATAACTTTAAATGTCGCTCCCGCCAAATCAATTTGTTCCACTTGTTTTAAGATACTTTCTAAGTCGTCTCCTTCATACATAACCTCAACGCGCTCTTTAATAAACGCACTTCTACTCGGGTCAATTTTGACATCACTTTTTAAAATATTAACGTGGGACTCCATTCCAAAGAACGAGCGCATTTCCAAGTAACATAAAGCACGCTCCTCCTCACGAAATGCATACGTATATATACAGGCAGGTGTTTTACTATGATTATTCAATCTATTATCATCCTCTATCGTTTAAAATTGTTATGATTACAATTACTCAAATACTTTTCTTTTGTATATAAAATTAAATGATATCATATGCCGGAAATAAAGAGAAACGTTAATAAATAAAAGAGACTGCCAATGGCAATCTCTTATTATTTATTAACGGAAAGAAGACACGTTGTTACCCATTTCTTCATAGTAATCTAAAATACCTTGATAAATCGCTTCCGCTGCACTTTGTCTCTGCGCTGGTGTAGCTATTTTATCTGCATCACTTTTATTATCTACAAATGCTAATTCTGCTAATACAGCTGGCATTGTATTTTCTCTAATTACGTATAAATCGCCTTTTTTCACACCACGATCTTTTGTTCCCAGTGCATCTACAAGACGTTCTTGAATTTTTTCAGCTAGTAAACGACTTTCTGATACGTTAGGATTTGTTCCTCTTACTGTCGCTGATTCATAGTAAAACGTTTCTGTACCTTGTCCATTTTTACTTTCCGTACCATTACCATGGATACTTACAAAAATATCCCCATTATTTTTTTGAGCAAATTCTACACGTTTCTTTAAAGAATCAGAAGCACTTGTTCCTGGACGTGTATCATCTGTACGAGTGAATAACACAGTAAATGGTGTCTTTTTCTCAAATATTTTCTGTAATCGCAATGATACATCTAATACAGTTTCACTTTCTTTCTCATAATAACCTGGATTACCTGAATCAACTCCACCATGACCTGGATCAATGATAATCGCTTTTCCTTCTAAGAAGTTACCTTGCTTCACTGGATTTAATTGATTTTTATTAACCCATTGGAAACCAGCGCCCATGTGGATACGAATCCAGCTGCCGTTCTCTTCAATAACAGTTACTTGCTGTGCGTTATGTGTTCCCATTACTTTTGAAGAAGAAGAAGCTTCTGCATAAGTAGTGAATCCTTCATTAATAAATTCTGTTTTCTCTACTAAAGGTGTCCATTTATCACCTTTACTTGTTGCAATTTTAATCCATCCATCTCGTTCTTCTTTAATTTCAACCATTTGTGGATTATGCTGATTTGCACTAATCCCAGAACTTAATGATGGTGCGTGATATGTAATGAATTTTCTATCTATGTACATTTTCTTTGTTTCTACTGGACGATCACTATTCTTGCTAAATTTATCTGTTTGCGCAGTAAGTTGAGCTGCTTGTTCACGCGTAATAGAATCATTCGGTTTCCAGCCATCCTCTGTACCTAACGAAAGTTTTAATTCTACTAAAATATTAACTTCTTCTTTACCCCAATGATTCTCTAAATCAGCAAATTTTGTAGGAACTGGTCCTGTTACTTTGCTTTTCAGATTATATGCTCTTACAAGCATAGCTGCCATTTCAGCACGAGTTACTTTTCCTTCAGGATCAAATACTCCTGGTTCTCGCCCTTTAATAATATTCTCTTTTTCCATGGCTGCAATAAATGAAGCTGCCCAACTATTTTTTGCATCATTATAAGACGGCTTTGCATTTGGATCTACTTTAGCACCAATTGCTGTTGCGATAATCTTTGCTGCCTGAGCGCGTGTTAAATTTCCGTATGGCATAAAGTTACCATCTGGCATACCGTTAATTACATTTCTCTCTACTAAATAATAAATTGCGTCTTTTGACCACGCACTATCTGAAACATCAGGAAATTTCTTCGTTTCTGCTAAACTACTAATTGGATGTGCTAGTAAATTTGCTGCTAATAAACCTGCGGCTATTGCTTTGTACTTCATGAAAAATAAATCTCCTCTCAAAACTTCATATTCATTCATTTTTTTAATCAAGCTAACTAAAAAATATTAACTATTAATTAATTCCTTTCATAGTGTATAACATTATATATCTATAGTAAATACGTTTCCGGCCGTATAACAAAAATCGCATATATATAACTTATAATGAATGTATATAAAAACTTTAATCAGCCCTCACCAATCGGGCTTTTGCGAGATAAAAAGCGATTAGGACATGTCTCCTAATCGCTTTGCCAAATAAAAAGCTGATTAAAAATAATATCTTTAATCAGCTCTCTATTATCTATGAAATTATTCTTCAATTAAATTAGACATTACATATGCATACACTAATGCTTCTGTATGCGCAATTGAACTTTCATGCGTACGTTCAAATGCATGGGAAGAATCAATACCCGCTCCAATTAACGCATGTTTCACATCAAATCCCGCGCGAATCGCAGCTGATGCATCAGATCCGTAGTACGGATAAATATCTACTTTATATTCAATATGATTCGTTTTCGCAAGCTCTACTAAATGTTTGCGCAGTGCATAATGATACGGGCCGCTAGAGTCTTTTGCACAAATAGATACTGTATATTCATCAGATGCTTGTCCATCACCTAACGCTCCCATATCAACTGCTAAGTATTCAACAGTTTCTTCTGGAATGTTAGAGTTACCACCGTATCCAATCTCTTCATTATTAGAAATTAAGAAATGCGTCGTATATGGTAATGTTACGTTTTCATCTTGTAATCTTTTAATTAATTTTAATAAAATTGCAACACTTACTTTGTCATCTAAATGACGTGATTTTATGTATCCACTCTCTGTAATTTGAACGCGCGGATCAAATGAAACGAAGTCTCCTACTTCAATTCCTAATTCGCGTACTTCATCAGCTGAAAATACGCGCTCATCAATACGAACTTCAATATTTTTCTCATCGCGTTTTGCTTCACCTGCATCTTTATATACATGTACAGATGTTTGATGCATTAAAATCGTTCCTGTATATGTCTTGCCACTTGATGTTTCAATTTCGCAATATTCCCCTTCTACAGAGTTCCAGCGAAATCCACCAATCATAGAAAGACTCAGGCGACCATCAGGCTTAATTTCTTTCACCATCGCACCTAACGTATCAACGTGTGCCGTTAATAAGCGATGCTGCGCATCATTTTTCCCTTTTACCGTTAAAATAAGAGCTCCCTTATTATTACGTTTCGTTTCTACGTTCCACTCACTGACATAGTTTTCAATGAAATTAATAATTTTTGCTGTATTTCCAGATGGACTTGGAATAGAGACAAGCTCCTTAATCAGTTCCATCGTTTCTTTCGTATGGTGTGCCATTGTCGTTTCCTCCTCATTTTCTCTACTATTCAGTATACAAAATTCGCCAGAAAACCTCTACTTATATAGCCTAATTTTCTAAATTGTAGTAAAATTCTTTTTAGTATACAAAAGGAGCCTTGAAATATGAATATATCAAAAAAATATATACACATTGCACTCATTTGGTTTTTAGCATCATTATTTTGTTTACAAATCTCTTATGCCGTTCATACTACTACTTCTATTACAATCGGCTGGATATTAACAGCTATCTTCTTCATTATTAGCTTCATTGCAACAAGAAAGCATAGCGTTACTCATTAACGCTATGCTTTTCCTATAAAACTATTCTTCTGAAACGTCTAATAAATAAATCCCTTTTTCAAATCCACCGCGCTCTATCTCTTTTTGCTTACGAAGGCGTTCTACATCTTCAATCGATGCACCTTCTGCACGTGCTAATGAGATGATAACTTCTAGCGCATCCGCAAGAGAATCTAGCGCATGTTCGCGTTCTTTCATAGAAGCAAATTCACGAATTTCTTCCGTTCCAATTTTCGCTAAAGCTTGTATGTATGCTTGCCCTGTTAATTTTTGTGCTGTATATGTTTTTCCAGACATTAAAATCTTCTCTGGAACACGATCTCTTACTAACTTGTTATATGCTGACATCATTCATCCTCCTATATTTAATAACATCCGAGCTCTGCTTTATAGAAAAACCATTTTTTCTTCACGCATGCACTTAACATATCAATTTCTGATTCATGTGCTCTTACAGGCGGAAAGAAATAGTGCTCTGAGTTTTCTTCCTTACCATATAGAGTTTGGTACTCATCTGGAATCGCTTCTTTTTTCACATCTTTTTCTTTCGTCACCCCGTCAGAAAATGCAACACTTGGATGTCCCTCAAAAAATAACGCAGTCCGAACTGCCAAAGATGGTGTACTATGCAAAGCAGAATATGTAAGCAAAATAATAGTGATAACACCGATTATTTTCTTCATGTATTACTCCTAAAAAAAAGTGCTAACACAATTATACTAAAATGTGTTAGCACTTTCTCCCCTTTACCCCGAATTAACGAGCTAATAATCAGTGAGGAATGGACAAACTTTATTCCCCTTTAAATGCTGGTAAACGTTTCTCTAAAAACGCAGCAATACCTTCTTTATGATCCGCTGTTTGTCTCATTGCATATTGACCACGCTTTTCTAATTGCAATGTTTGCTCTAAATTAGAGCGATTTACTTCACATAAAATTTGCTTCGTTTGAATCATTGCTTTAATCGGTTTTTGTGACCATTCATTAATTTTTTGTTTCACAGCCGTTTGGAAATCTTCGCCGATTACTTCATCAATTAAGCCGATATCAAGCGCTTCTGTCGCTGATAACTTCTTACCTTCCCAAATAATTTGCTTCGTCATATTTTCACCGACACGCTTTTGAAGGAAGAAATGACCGCCTCCATCTGGAATTAAAGCGATTCCAATAAAGTTCATTGCAATAACAGATGATATATCCGCCATTACATAATCAGCTGTTAACGCAATACTTAACCCAAGACCTGCAGTCGGTCCATGAATTGCACTAATAACAAGCTTTGGCATCGTATATAATGTCACGACAACTTCAGAAATGGTATTCATAATGCCATCAAACTTACTTTCATCATTACTTGAAAGCATCGATTTAATATCCCCACCCGCAGAAAAACCACGGCCGTTCCCGCATAACACAACGATATGCGCAGAACTTTCCGCTACTTCTTTCAACTTTTGTAATAACTCTTTTAAGGTCGGCTCATCCAACGCATTTAACACCTCTGGGCGATTGACCATAACCGTTGCAACGTGGCCTTCATATTTCACAACGACAGATTCTGTTTTACTTGTTATTTCCATTATATATACCCCTCTTTTCTCCATAAAGATTATACTTATATAATTATAGAAAACCACTGAAAAATCCTTCTTTTTTCTCAATTTTCTGTCTAATAATCTCGCAATTTGTACATTTACCGTATAAAACATACAATTCCGTTGAAAAATATAGAAATTAAAGTCGGTTTATCCATGCTTTTCATCTATTTACCATTACAATGAAATGGTGTATTCTTAAGTTTGATAAAAAAACAAATATTGAAATTCATTCGCCTTACTATGTAAAAAAGGCTTTATACCCATCTTTTGGGTGTTGTAATAAAGGAATGAAGAACTGGAGGAACATATGGTTAATAAGTTGAAACAAACGGATAACTACTTCCCACATTTCCTATTGCTATTCATTGTGTTTCAACCAATTTTAGATTTATTAACATCTTTTTCAATCTATATACTACACATGAGCGCAACAGTTGGAGTTGTAGTTCGTTTCGCCTTTATGCTTCTTGCATTAGGGTACCTACTTCTTCATCACAAACAACAAGATGCGAAAAAGTACATCCTCTATTTATGCTTACTCGGAATCGCACTCGCAATTGGTCTTGTAAATAATATGATGGTTAAATCTCCAGTTTCATTTGGAGAAGAAGTTAAATTCATCTTAAAGAGCGTATATCCAATTGTGCTACTGTTTGGATATATTATCGCCTTTAAAGAGCTAAAAAATAAAGAGTATGTATTCCATAAAATCATTACATATTTCTTATATGCAACTTTAATTTTAAGCATTACAATGATTGTCGCAATGCAAACTGGAACGGATTTCCCAAGCTATCCTCACTCAAAAATCGGTTCAAGAGGTTGGTTCTTCGCTGGAAATGATTTAAGTTCTCTTTTCGCCATTATGTTCCCAATCATTGTCTTATATTCGATTCATAAAACAACTTCTTTCTCGAAAATATATTACTGGATTCCAACAATACTTGCGATGTATGCAAGTATTATGGTCGGAACGAAAGTCGGATATGGCGCAATTGTTATTACATTAGGCGTAGCACTTTTCTTCTCATTCATTGAATATATGATAAATCGTAAAAAAGAAGGAAAAGGATTCACACATATTGTAAATACCGTTGTTGTCGCAGTTATACTAGGAGGTTTAATTGCTCTTACACCGCATACTCCTATCGCAAAAAATATGGGCATTCACATGCAAATATACGAATACAAAAAATCAGTACAAGAAGAGAAAGATCGAAAAGAAGGAAAAGTAATTAAAGCAGATCCAGAAGATGCAAAAAAACATGCAAAAGGTGAACTTACAGATTCTGAAGTAAAAAGTTTAATTTACAGTGATCGCGACAAATTTTTAAAAACATACAAACAATACTATAAAGACGCACCGCTTTCACAAAAACTATTCGGAATGGGTTACGCTGGTAACTACACAGATAAAATTAAATTAATTGAAATGGACTTCCATGACCTATTTTTCGCATTTGGAATTGTCGGTTTCCTTATTTACTTAATACCTCTTCTATACTTTGGTATTAAATTATTCATCCGCATGATCACAAACTTTAAGAAAATCATGAGCGTAAAGTATATGCTATTAGCGAGCACACTCATTCTATCACTTGGCATTGGCTTTATGTCTGGCCACGTATTAACAGCGCCAGCCGTTAGTATTTTCTTCATTGTTATTCTCGCTTATATCATTGTTGATTTTGAAATTGAATAAAGTGAAACTTTAATCAGTGGGGGTTTTGTTCATCCCCCACTGATTATTAGTTGAACCAATCGGGCTTTTACGGGCAGTTCATCCCCCACCTAACTTCCTTGCTTCCACTGAATTTTGAGGTGGGGATTACTGCCCGGCAAATAGCGGGATAAAAAGAAGGTGCTACGAAATATTAGTAGCACCTTCTTTTTTATTTAATTAATGTTTTACGTATTCTAAGCTTTCTTTTGCAATATACGCTTCTGTTACAGTAGGATTATCTGAAATAACTTTAACCCACGCTTTTCCATTTATTATCTCTTCACCAGTAACTGTGACAACTACATTTGTATTTAAACGATACAGTCGCTCATTTGATATACTAGGATTCTTTTTCACTTCCACGTTATTCATCACACGTGCAAGTTTGTACTTGTTGTATTCTTTTTTACCTAAATAAGAATCAAAACGGTTCATATGCCCCGCTACTTTTTTACCCCAGTTCGCATCAGATGCATATTTCGCATTTAAACCAGCAACTTTATCACCTGTATATGTTGCTGTATAACGCCAATGTCCTGGATTTAAATATCCTTCATTCATGTATAATTTTGCTGCATGTTCAATACAATCTTCTTTTGAATTGAATGCTTCTCCGTTACCATACGGACTATCGTCTGTTGCTTTTAAACCAAATAAATTATTTTTGTCTTTTGCAAGAGCGCTTGTTCCATAATAACTTTCATGAATTGCTAATGAATATAAGAATAATGCATTTACATTATACTTGCTTTCTACTTCTTTAAATTTCTTTCCTAAACCAATTAATGGAGAGTCTGGTTTAATCGATTTCACATAACTATCTAGTTGTTCAGCTGTATAATCTGTTTTCGAACGTAATGATAAATAATTGAAATATTGATAGAAAGTTTCGTCTCCAAATGTCTTTCCATCTACACTATACATTTGCTGTCCTTGCTTCATGAAAGAAGGTGCCACACCATATCTAAATTCTGTATATCCAGGTGAACTTGTATTATATGTATAATATTTATGGTATAAATATCCATCTGATTTCACATAATAAGACGACTGTTTCATTTCATTTGTAGGAATTAAAGTGATTTCATTCTTCTTCACATAACCTGTCAAACCAGAAAGTTGAACTTTCACGCGATCTTCGCCAACTTCTAACACTTTCAATTCTGTTCCATACTGAATATACGTATATACTGTTGACAAATTCTCATCATAAATATTAATGATGTTTTGCCCAGTTATTCTTTTTGCACTTGCAAAACCATCTTTAATCCATAAAAATTCGTTCTCGTATTTTACCGCATTCATACCTTTATTTTGAGCAGCCGTAACCGCTTCTTTATACGTATTATAGCGCTCTACTTCTTGCTCTGTTCCGTTTTCTCTTACATTTGTCACAACATATTTCTTAGTTTCTACAGGATTGCTATTTCCGTTTTTTTCAATCGTCTGAAGCATACGATCCAACATAGCTGAAGCCATCCCTCTTGTAGCTGATAAATGTGGTCTAAATGTATTATCTTCTGGATACCCTTTAATAATTTGAGTGGCCACCATAACTTGTACATGCTCTTTATAGTTAATACTATCTTTATCAGTAAAGGTAAGCGGACTTACAGCTACTTTAATATTTTTATAGTCTAACGCTCGCTTTACCATTATCGACATTTCTTCACGTGTAATTACATCATTTGGTGAAAATGTCTCGTTCGTACGACCATTAATAATTTTCGCTCCATATGCTCTACTTACACCATCATATAAACCGTAAGTCTTCGGCACATCCTCGAAATTCGAATCAGCTTTCGGTAAATTTAAAGCCCTTGCTATGAATGTAGCAAACTCTGCTCTTGTTACTAATTTATCAGGCGCATATACATTGTCTCCATACCCCATTAAAACTCCTTTAGTAATAAGTGAGCGCATATTCGTCTCAAACATATGTCCTGTAATATCATCATTTGCCGCATAACTTGAAATAGGAGTTAAAAGTAATGATCCCGTTAATGCCACTGCTGTTATACCTTTTGAAAAAGTCTTCAAGTTTACCCTCCTCGTAATCTACGAATTTATTATCACAAATTTGATTATATAATAATCGCAATCATTTTAGCATAATAAATAGGAATTAAAATAAAACGTTTTTGTAATTAGAATTTTCATTAAATTCAAAACAAAAATAAAAGACACTTTACTTTTTTAATAAAGTGCCTTTTTCCATATGATCAATGAGTTTCTTTGTTGCCTGTTTGCCTTGCAACCGAAGCTCATCTATTGTCAATTGTAACTCTTGCTCCACAGTTCCTTGTTGCATTAATTGCTTTTTCGCAATTTCATATAAATACTCAGCACTCCATTCGCCATCCACACTTCCTATAACTGGCTGATTCACTTGACTTAAAAACGAATCAATTTTCGGATCGTATGAAATCCCGACCATTGGAGTTTTGGCTACAGCAGAAAAAACAAGTGCATGAAGACGCATACCAATTAGTAATGAACATTGTGATAAAATGAATATTTTCTCGTCGATATCCATTTTATATGGAAGCATATACGTCTCTTCTCCCATTAAGTCTACTACTTCACGCGAAGCTTTTTGATCAAATGGCTCATGCATTGGAACAAATAGAATTTGGTATCCTTCTTGCTTTAATTTTTTTAATGCCTCAGCTAATTTTTTTATATAATCTTCTTTTGCATTCCAATAACGCACACTAACCGCAATTACTTTTCCATGTATCGAATGCTTTTGCAACCAATCCGATTGTTTTGTCCGTTTCCATGTTAAAACAGGGTCTGGAACAATTTCAATATCGTTTTTTATGCCAAGTTCTTTTAAATATAAAAACGAATCCTCATCTCGAACTGATACGTAGGAAGCTTTTGACAAGTTCCATTTTACTAATAAACGATTATATCCTTTTGTAATTGGACCTATTCCTTGTGAATAAATATAATACGGCTTTTTTAATAATCGAGCGAGTCCCATAATACCCGTATAATATAGAATACTCTTCGTACTTGTCTGATCTTGAAGAAGGCTCCCGCCACCGCTAATGACTCCATCACTGTTTTTGATTGCATGATAAACAGCTTTTATATCCCAGCGATCTACCGATTCTACACCATACATTTCCTTTGTATATTTAGAATCATTTGATAGTACTACTAGTTCTATATCCGGGTTCTCTTTACTTAACGATTCAATAATTGATTGTAGAATCGCCTCGTCTCCAACATTATAAAAACCATAATATCCTGATAAGACTAAACGCACCCTAAATCTCCTCCAAAACTAGGTAACCGTTTATTTCATCTAACATAAACTGGTACCCATTCCTTACCTAAACACTTGATACCCTACATAGTTTCCTCTTTATCAGTTCATATGAATTATAATAAAAAATTAAATTTCTATATTTATCTTTTCAAAAATGGTATTTTGTTTATTGATATCCATTTTAATTTCAAAGCACATACACCATACAAAATGGTTGTAATACTTAATGCTATACCACTGAATAATAACGTCATAATTCTTGAAGATGTAACATCTATCACATTACATAATTCATACAATCCTAGTCCCAAAATACATGCTATTGCTAGCACACCAAAAAAGCTTTTTAAATGAATAGAATAGGCAATATAGCTTCGAATATACAAATGATTTACAATACAAAGCAATATGTAAGTAATTAGTGTACTATACGCCGCTCCATCTATGCCAAACTTCTGCACGAACATAATGTTTAACACGACTTTCACACAACTCGCACCAATAACAATCCATGCAGCTTGTGCAGAACGGTTAATGCCCTGTAAAACACCTATTGATAATACCATAACCGCAGTAAAATACGAACTGCCAATCATAACTGTTAACATACTACTGCCTTTTACGTCTGTGAACAATCCGACATTTAACGGTACTGTTAATGCCATCAACCATATTGTTAACGGTGCTGTCAAAACATGCGCTAGTCGATTTGTATTTTGAATTGTTATTTTCGCCAAATTTATATCTCTTTTGGCCAATGCGGAAGTTAAGAGTGGTATTAACGGAAATACAATTGCACTTGCAAAAATAACAATTATTTGCGTGAATGCAAAACCGCGACTGTATATTCCAAATTGTTCTTGAATTTCTGTTGATGATCCTTGTAATACATGCGGTATTGTAAGCGAGTCTACTAAATTTAAAAGTGGCATTGATAAAGCTCCGATAGCGATTGGGATCGATACCCGCAATATCTTTTTGCCGTTTTCTCTTAAATCTCGGAGCGAATAGGAATTGCTTTTATTGTAGTATGGACTTCTATTATATTTTATACGCAAATATATAAGCGAACTAATGACTCCAAGAAAAGAGCCAACCATCGCACCACTAGTAATAACAGTATTACTCTTATCCCATGATACTAGTATGTAAGCAATTATTAACATAAAAAACACACGTACAAATTGCTCAATGACCTGTGATACCCCTGTTGGTTTCATATCACCGAAACCTTGAAAATACCCTCTATACACCGCCATGTATGGCGCAATGAGTAATGCTAATGAAGTAATAAGCAACGGCATTCTAGTTTCTTGTCCACCGAGCATATTCGCAATTTCAATAGAAAATAATACAATGACTAAACAGCCGAAAACGCCAAATGCTATCCCAATAATTGACGCTGATTTAAATAATTTCGCAATTTCCTTTTGCTTATTTTTTTCGTTCAACTCTGCAATTAGTTTCGAAATTGCAAGTGGAACTCCGGCTACCGATAATGTAAGAGCAATCATATATACAGGAAAAACAAGGCGAAAAATACCCAGCACTTCATCTCCTGCAATATTTTGTAATGGAATTTGAAAAAAACTACCAAGCAATTTTGACAAAAAAGTTGTAATGGTTAAAATTGCTGCTCCTTTTACAAATGTTTTATTCATATTTTTTCTCTTTTCTTTTATACATATACTCTCAAACATATTGTTTTAAGCGATAGGGATTCATTTTATCCCATTGGTTATCATAACAAATTTATTATAGGTTGAATACTTGGTTTTTTTTTCAAAATAGAAAAGCGAACCCATTTAAGCCTGTCTCTTCACAATATTTTTCTAATTCCTTCCATTATATATGTACACACTATAAGCGTTTCTGTTACGCCAAAAGAGCCCTTCCTCTCTGTCACTGCGATACATATTACTAAAAACATTATAAAAACATCCCACAACTCTACATTATAATTTATGTAAAATTGTGAGATATTCTAATTACTATCTAAACACTTAAGATTTTCAATTGCTCTTTCTGTTCATCGCTTGCCATTACTGCGATTGTTTTTTCAATACTCGGATGTACTTGCTCAAGCTTTACACTTGCTCCTACTTTATTTGATTGCTCAACAAAATTTAATAATGCCATAGCTCCTGATACATCCATATAACGCACATCTTTCATACGTAAAACAACCGGTGACTTCACATCTTGTAAAGTAGAGAAAATACGATCTACTGATAGGAAAGAGAGCGGCCCTTGAATTGTGTACGTTTCTTCTTTTTCTTTTACGATAGAAGTTTTACGTTCTTTACATTTCACCATATATATGATGAACGAAAGAATAATACCGAAGGCAACAGCAATCATTAAATCGAACTTCACCGTTACAATCATCGTTACGAGCATAACAACGACATCACCTTTAGGAGCGACATGCATCTTTTTCATGCTTCCCCAATCGAACATTCCAATACCAGTTAAAATTAAAATACCTGATAATACAGCAAGTGGAATATATTGTACGACCGAACCAAGACCCATAATAAAAATAAATAAGATAACACTATGCATACATGCCGAAAGTGCCGTTTTACCGCCACTTCTTATATTCACGATAGACCTTACAGTCGCACCTGCACCTGCTAATCCGCCAAACAATCCGCTCATCATATTACCGATACCTTGTCCAACGAGCTCTTTATTACTTTTATGACGTGTACCTGTCACATTATCCATTACGACCGATGTTAACAACGAGTCAATCGACCCTAACAAAGCAATACTAAGCGCTGGTAAAATAAGTGCTGCTATTCCTGTTCCACTTAAAGATGGAATATGAAGCGTAGGTATCGCTTCTGGAATAGTTCCAATCTTTTCAATTACTTTATTTAGTGAAAGATTTCCGATAATCGGTAACTTTACTGTAAGTCCTTCGAGTAGAGAAGAAAATAAAGGAAGCAAAGCTGTCACACCGACTAGTGCTACTAAACTAGACGGAATCGCCTTAATCCATTTGCCAGAAACAATCATTACAATAATCGTTAACACAACAAGTAGAAAACTATTTTGTACGTGTTTTATTTCGCCTAAAATAATGATTAATGCAATACCATTCATAAATCCTGAAACGACAGGATACGGAATATATCGAACGTAAGAACCGAGCTTACATACACCGAATAAAATTTGAAATAATCCTGCCATCATAAAGGCAATAAAACTTGCCTCTAACCCGTGCGTCGCAATAACTCCTGTTGCAATAACGGTAATCGGTCCAGTTGGCCCTGTTACTTGCCCAGGTGTCCCGCCAAATAACGCTGCGAATAAACCTGCAAAAATTGCACCATACAATCCAACAAGCGCTCCCTCAGACGTTCCTGTCGCAGCAATACCAAACGCAATCGCAAGTGGTAACGCAACAATCGCAACAGTAAATCCTGCTAAACATTCCTTTGCTATTTTTTGAAACATAAAAAAACCACCTTTGTATAAAGTCCATGTTCCATTGTACACCTAAAAAGATACATTCGTTAGCTCACTTTTTACATTCTCGTGACGTAAACGTATTCAACGAAAAGTTTTCCCCTTATCTTTGGAAACAATTGCAACTATGCTATAATGAACAAATTAAATCTTTTACTATATACTTGGAGGCACTATGCTAACTTTTGAAGAAAAATTATCGATTATTGAATCTTTCCCAGAACTAGAAAGAAAGAACGTATCATTAAAACGTGTAAACTTCCACTTTGAAGAAAGTCGTTTAGATAAAAAGAACGTTGTATTTCATTTACACCCAAATGGAAATGGATTTGTATATGCAAGCGGTATTAAAGGTTATAAAACAGATGATAAAGGTATGGTTAACATCCGTGAGTTTTCAGCAGAGGAGTTACGTTCAGTAATTGAGAAATCAATTGACCTTCTATCACAAGAAGAGGTAGTAGCACCTGTAGAACCTGCGAAAGAAGAAGAATGGCAGAACGAAGATGGTCATATTCTTACTCTTATTTCAGAGGATGACATGTGGAACGTGTACGCTGGTGTAAACTTAGACGGTACATTCAACTCTTATCCAGAAGCTGCGGAATACCTTGATGAAGAAGGCTTTTCACGCAAATAAAAATAGAAACCTATTTCATTCAACGACTTTTATAGTAATCAAAGAAGACACTTAAGGTGTCTTTTTTTGTTATATAAACTCCTTTCTCACACTATCTCTACTAATTTTCATAAAATGATTTAGAGGAGGTTTATATGAATACAACTGCTAAATTAATAAATTGGAAAGAACATGGCGATATGATTATTCTAGAATGTGAATTAAATGGAAAACGCTTCGAGATATCAACATATAAACAACGAATATATAATGCACACCTTTTATCAGATGACGTTTATATTCGTTTAGACTCATCTGATAATATAATTGGAATAAATATTTATAAAAAGTAAGAAAAGCCCCCTATTCCGTAGGTGGGCTTTATCTTTATTACACAATATTAGAGTATACTCTTTTTTCATACATTTTATGTAATTATACATATTCATTAAAAAATACACTAAATGAATATTACATGTAGTAAAATATAACTTGTGGGCACGTTCTATAAAGCAGATTCTTTTAAAAGGCGTAACATATCAATTATTATAGGGGATGTGGCGTCACTTCGATATTGATCTCAAATCTCTTGTCTTTTGTGAACTAACAATCTAGTGTATATAGACGATTCTGCTTTATAGTGTGTGTTTACACTCATAACAAAGGGGTAATGGTAATACGGATAGATTCCGATTCGTATGAAATGAAATGGTTCAAGTCGGAGAGAGGCACCTTAAGGTGTCTTTTCTTTTTGGACATTACATCCATTTTGTTTTTCCACCTTATTTCAAATGCGCTAATTAACCTTCACCAAGAAGAAACGAGAATTAAGTAAATATAAAGTGATTGATATTCACTTAATTCTCAATCTCTATAAAGGAACAGGACATTTAAGAATTAACAAAGATATTGTTTCTTCGGTTTAATCTCTTACAGAACAAGGGACAAAAATCCCATAGGTATGAGGCACCCTTCATTTTCTATTTTTTGCCCCTTTCAACGATTCCCTCAGCACAAACTTCTGCAACTTACCGCTCGCATTACGCGGAAGTTCATCTACAAATAAATAATGACGCGGACGTTTATAATCTGCTAGTTCATCACTTTCTTTGCAATACGTTTCTAAATCAGCTTCAGTTATTGTTTCATCTTTCTTCACAATAACTGCTACAACACGCTCTCCCCATAATTCATCTGGCTCACCAAGTACCGCCACATCTAATATACCAGGATGACTATGAAGGAAATCTTCAATTTCACGAGGATAAATATTTACGCCACCGCTAATTACCATATCATCAACACGATCAGCAACGAATAAATAACCGTCTTTATCAAAATAGCCTAGATCACCAGAATGATACCATCCTTTATACATCGATTTTTTATTCGCTTCTTCACGATTATGATAGCCAGCCATCATAGTTGGGCCGCGCAAAATAATTTCTCCCACTTCATAAGGAGGTAATACATCCTCTGGTTCTGCCGGTGCATCCTCGTTCGGTTTCACAATACGAACTTCATGGCTAAAGCATGGCGTGCCTGCTGAACCAGCTTTCGTAATTTGATCCTCCTCTACGAGAAACGCAACAACTGGTCCCATTTCTGTCATTCCGTATATTTGAACAAGATCAATATAAAGGCGTTCTTTACATTCCTTCACTAACGCCGGTGCCATTGCTGCTCCGCCGTATATACCAATCTTCATCGAAGTTAAATCATACTGAGCTAAATCTTTTTGCAACAACATATTCCACATCGTCGGCGCTGCAAAGAACGTCGTAATCTTTTCTTCTTGAATCGTATGTAATACTGTTTCTGTATCAAAATGATGCAAAATAACATTCTTTCCACCAACTTGAATGCGTGGTATGATTCCGGCATTTAATTCACCACAGTGATATAAAGGCGCCACAACAAGCCCTACACTATCTCTATTATATTTAAGGAAATACGTACAAATCATACTATGCTCAGTCATTTCACGATGACGATGTAATACGCCTTTCGGATGACCTGTCGTACCGCTCGTATAAAGCATTGAACAATAATCCATTTCATCAATTTCGATATTTACTTTCTCAGAAGATGCTGCATTCACTTTTTCATGGTAGGAACTTGCATAGGAAGGTTTATCGTTTTCTATAGACCAAAAAGATGTATTTGGAAAATCTCTTTCAATTATAGCAACAGTTGACTCAACTGCTTTTTCAAAGACAACGACTTTCGAGGATGCGTCCTGAAGAATATAAGATACTTCTTTTGCTTTTAAGCGGAAATTAATCGGGTTAAAGATCGCTCCAATTTTCGCACAGGCTAAGTAAACGTTTACAAATTCACGGCAATTATATAAGTAAACAGATACAGTATCTCCCTTTCTTACTCCGTCTTCTAATAGAGCGTGCGCTGTTTTATTTATTTGTTCATCCCACTGTTTATACGTCCAGCGAATATTCTTTTCAGGTTCCACTAACGCCTCTTTATTCGGATACTTACCAACTGATAAATCAAAAATTCTCCCTATCGTCATGTACATGCCAACAATTTCCCCCTTTTCTCTTTCATAAATCTATCATTTCGTCCATAAGTAGACATTGTCCTTTAATGATTTGACTAATTTTTCTGATTATTATCGACATAGTTTTACATACGGTGCCGCTAGAAGGTAAATGAAATTATATCAGCGATTTTCCAGGTATATCGACCGTAACTTGAAATATATCAGCGCAACTCGAATTATATCAGCGATTTTTCGAATATATCGACTTACCGACAAAAACTGACAAGATATAATCGGACCGCCCATTACTGCAGGATAAAAAAGAGGTTGTTCCGACTCGGAACAACCTCTTTCTTCTTATGCAAATAGCTCTTCTAAAATTTTCAGTTTGTCTTCTGTATATTTTACGAAGCCATCGTTATATGATTTTGGATCTTTCGGATTTGCGAAGTGCGTAATTGCCCCCGTCTTCGGGTGAACAAATTTACTTGATGCACCACAGCCAAGTCCGATAATCGATTGTACTTCTTCCATAATAACAATGTTGTAAATACTTTCTTGCGTCGGCATTGCATAACCAACGTTCTCTAAGTTACCTAAAATATTCTTTTGACGATATAGGTAATATGGTACGTAATTATGCTTTTGCGTCCACTCTTCTGCTTCGTGCATCATCGCTGTAATTTCTTCGCGACCTGCTACTTTATATTTACGTTTGTTTTGCGTCATTTCAGAAGCACGTTTAAATGATAACGTATGAACTGTTAATGATTCTGGCATTAACTTTTCTGTTTCATCTAACGTATGTTTGAAGATATCTAACCCTTCACCAGGAAGACCAATAATTAAGTCCATATTAATATTGTTCATTCCCATTTCACGAGCTAAATGGTATTTCTCAATTGTTTCTTCTACAGTATGATGACGTCCAATTGCTTTTAGTGTCTCTTGATGGTATGACTGCGGATTAATACTAATACGGTCAATGTTCCATTTATTTAACACTTCTAGCTTTGCTGGCGTGATCGTATCTGGGCGACCTGCCTCAACTGTTACTTCACGCACATTTTTCACATCTGGGAACGCTTCATACATTTCTTCATACAGCATATCCATCTCTTCTGCTGTAATACTTGTCGGTGTACCGCCGCCGTAATAAATCGTCGTAACTGTTACACCTTTTTCTTTTAAAAACTTACCAATTTCACGAACTTCATAATGTAAACCACCTAAGAACGAATCAACAGAGCCTTGGCGTCCATTAATCGCATAAGCCGGGAATGTACAATATGCACACTTCGTTGGGCAGAACGGAATACCGATATAAATACTTACTTCTTCTTTCAAACGGTATAAATCCGGAACAACTGCTAATTGGCAATCAACAATGCGCTGAAGAAGTTCAATTTTCTCTTCATGAATTAAATAACTTTCACGAAGCTCTTGATGCGCTTCTTCTTTTGACATACCATTTTGAAGCATTTTATGAAGAAGTTTCGTCGGACGTACTCCGGTTAAAATACCCCAGCTTTGTTCAATACCAGTTAACTGCTGAAGAACAGAAAGATATACATAAGAAACAACGTGTTTCACTTGCTTCATACGCTCTTTTTCATCTGTGAAAGCAGATAAATCTTTCGAGAATGTTTCTTCATACACATTTCCTGTGCTAACATCCGTTAATCGAGCGGATGCTTTCACATTATCCTCAATGTGTATATCAACGATAAGATTCGCTTCCTCTTGTTCAAATCCAATCGTACTATCTTCAAAAAATAAGCCGCCAATATTTTGTAGCGGACGTAAAAAACGATCATCTTGTAACGTTTTAATTGAAATTAACAACATTATCACCTTTTCATTTGCAAACTCTCTTTAGTTTACTTGAAGGGCGTTTACAGGTCAATACAGAAGGTTTTACCTGTTTCTCTTACATTTTTTCAAATAATTCTTTTTATGAATATCGCTCATGTATATAGACATCATCATTTTCTCTTGTTAAAATTTATTAGTATTAAAATCGATACATAGTGAAAATACAATATAAAAAGGAGGAATGTTAACACTAGATTCCATAATCTAATGTGTTAAAAACAAATATGAAAAAGAAATTTTATAGTGTTTTAACTCTCTCTCTTGCATTACAAACTGTTCTTGCACCTACTTATTCATTTGCAGAGAGTGCTGAAAAATCCGCTGAAGTATATACGGAAGATCAAGTTTTTAAAAGTATTAAAGAGCATGTTAATGAGCATAGTACTCATGAAGAAGATATCGAGGTTACTGGTCAATTCCTACTATACACTTCAAAAAAACATTCATTATATACCGCGAATGATTTAAAAAACAAATCGAATATCGAGATTACAGAACAAGTCGTAACGGCGACAAAGAAAAAAGGAAATGCTTATTACATAACGACGCCAACTGGCGCTGGATGGATAGATAACAATGATAATAGTTTAGAAGTTCAAGAGATTCATAAACTATCTAACCAAAAATTAATCGTAAAAGAAGAAGCTTCCATACATGCCCTTCCGTTCCAATCATTTAAAGAAGAAGGGAAACTACAGCCACAAGTCATAACTCCTACTGAACAAGCTGGAAATTGGTTTAAAGTCCAAATAAATGAAACAGCAAAATGGATTTATGCACCTGCTGCTACATTTGAAGGTACAAAAGCTTCATTATTAAAAAACAGTCGTACTGCTAAAAATAGTTTATTGAGATCGCCAGAAGCTCTACAAACAAACAATATTTATGGCGTTACATTTAAAGAAATGATTGTCCCAAAAGGAAATGATGATATTCGCCCTGGCTACCCAATGGTACCTAAATATATTACGATTCACGAAACGGCTAATACAGCGAAAGGTGCCAATGCTCTAAATCATGCAAAATTCTTAGATAATCAAGCACGCGGAACAGCTGATCGCGCCGCATCTTGGCATTTCACAGTAGATGATAAAGAAATTTATCAACATCTTCCAGTAAATGAAGTTGGATGGCATGCTGGAAATAAAACTGGAAACTATGAATCTATCGGAATTGAAATTGCCGTTAATCAAGATGGAAACTATGAAAAAGCGGTAGAAAATGCCCGTAAATTGGCAGCTTATTTAATGAACGACTTAAATATTTCTCTAGATAAGGTCCAAAAACACCAATTTTGGTCAGGAAAAAACTGCCCTGCGTTTATGATTCAACGCGGACAATGGGATGCTTTCTTAAAAGGAACTGAAACATACTATAAGGAAAACCAAAAAGATCCAGTAACTGATGACATTACAGGTGGATGGTATGAACAAGACATTCGTCAATTAGCAGCTAGAGGCATTATGCAAGGAGAAGGGAACGGCAAGTACTTCCCAGAACGTCTTGTAACGCGTGCTGAATTTGCTACACTAATTACTCGTGCTTTACAATTACCAAGTGGAAATGCTAATTTCACAGACTTAGAACAAGTACACCCATCGTTAAGAGACGGTATTAATCGTGCAGCAAGCGCAGGCATAATCCGCGGACGTGGTGATAATACATTTGATCCAAATACTACAATTACACGCGAAGAAGCTGTTATTATGATTGATCGTTCTCTAAAACACGCTGGTATTTTTGCAAAACAAGTTGAACTACCATTCGTAGACCAAAACTTAATTTACGCTAAAGAAGAAGTACAAAGAGTGTATGGATATGGAATTGTAAAAGGTAATGAATTTAATCAATTCGTACCAAAAGGACCATCACAACGTGCTCACGCAGCTGCATTTATAAACAGAATGCTTAGCGTAATTGAAGCTTAACATATTTATCATTCCATATAGATATTTTCATTTTATCTGTATTCACTTAAAAGGCATCAGAGACTATATATCTCTGATGCCTTTTATACATCTGTTAGCTATTTTTAGCCATGAATCTTAAACGTATTCCTAATAACAGAAGCATAAAACCGATGAATGGAACGTAATTCGTATTGTGTCCTGTAGCTGGAAGTTGTTGATTATTAGAAGAACCTTGTCCTTTTTCTGGTAAATTAGGTTTTTCTACTCCCTCACCTGGTTTTTCTGTTCCTTCTCCCGGCTTCTCTGTTCCTTCATCTGGCTTCTCTGTTCCTTCACCTGGCTTCTCTGTTCCTTCACCTGGCTTTTCTGTTCCTTCACCTGGCTTCTCTGTTCCTTCACCTGGCTTCTCTGTTCCTTCACCCGGCTTTTCTGTTCCTTCACCTGGTTTTTCTGTTCCTTCACCTGACTTCCCTGTTTCTTCACCTGGCTTCCCTGTTTCTTCACCTGGCTTCCCTGTTTCTTCACCTGGCTTCCCTGTTTCTTCACCTGGCTTCCCTGTTTCTTCACCTGGTTTTTCTGTTTCTTCACCTGGCTTCCCTGTTTCTTCACCTGGCTTCCCTGTTTCTTCACCTTCCTGTTTCTTCACCTGGCTTCCCTGTTTTTCACCTGGTTTTCTGTTTCTTCACCTGGCTTCCCTGTTTCTTCACCTGGCTTCCCTGTTTCTTCACCTGGCTTCCCTGTTTCTTCACCTGGCTTTTCTGTTCCTTCACCTGGTTTTTCCGGACCTTTTTCTGTATCTTTTTTATTTGTAATTTGAAGCTTTACAACTTCAATTTTTTCATTAGAAATCGTAAATTTCATTTCCTTATCGGATAAAGTATATCCTTCTGGCGCTTGGATTTCTTTTAAAGTGTAATCTCCTGGTTCTAACTTCTTAGAAGTCGCTTTACCGCTCTTGTTTGTTGTTAATGTGTCGATTTTTGTTCCGTCTTTCCAAATTTCAAACACTGCGCCTGCTAAAGTTTTATTTGTATTATTGGCATCTACCTTTGTAATTTCTAATTGACCTGTAATTTCTTCTTTCACTTTTTCATTCATAACTTCTTGTTTTACTACTTCGTTCGCTACAACGTTTACTTCTACTGTTACTTCTAACGCCTTATAACCTTCTGGCGCTTTTGTTTCCTCTAACGTGTACTTTCCTGGCACTAAGTTTTCGAATTTCACAACACCTTCTTTATTCGTTGTTTTCGCTTCTCCAACTACTTGACCAGCTTCGTTCTTTAATTTAAATTCTGCACCTGCTAGAACTGTTCCACTCTCTGCATCCTTTTTGGTTACTTGTAAGCTTCCTAGTTCTTTTGCGTTTTCTACTTGTACTTCTACTACTTTGTTTGCTTCCACAACGACTTCAATCTCTTCTTTTAACAACTTATATCCTTGTGGTGCTTTCGTTTCTTTTAATGTGTATGTTCCTGGTTCTAATTTCTTAGAGATTACTTTACCAGTTTTATCTGTTCGTAACGTCTCTACTTTTTTACCATCTTTATACACTTCGAATTCTGCGTCTGATAATACTTTCGTTTTATCTTCCGCATCTACTTTTACAATTTCGAATTGACCAAGGCTCTTACTGTTCGTTACTTTTACATCAACAACTTTTTCACCGTCAACTGTTACATGAATTATTTGTTTTGTTAACTCATAACCTTCTGGTGCTTTTGTTTCTTCTAACGTATATTCACCTGGCACAAGTCCGTCTACTTTAACCGTTCCAGACTTATCTGTTGTAATTCCTTCTTTTACAACATTTCCTTTCACATCTTTCAATGTAAATTGTGCGCCTGCTAAGCGTTTCGTTTGATCTTTATCATCCATTTTAATAATTTGTAGAGAACCTAAGATTTTTTCGTTTTCTGCCTCTACTTTTACTACTTCTTTCTCGTTTTGAATTGTTACTTTCCATTCTTTATTTGAAAGCTTGTAGCCCGCTGGTGCTTTCGTTTCTTTCACTGTGTATTCACCTAGCGGTAATTTCGGTGACATCACTTTTCCACTCTCATCTGTTTTTAGTTCTGCTACCTTTTTACCATCTTTATACACTTCGAATTCTGCACCTGATAACAATTTCGTTTTATCATTCGCATCTACTTTCACGATTTCAAATTGACCTGTTACTTTTTCATTCGTAACTTCTTGTTTTACTACTTCGTTCGCTACAACGTTTACTTCTACTGTTACTTCTAACGCCTTATAACCTTCTGGCGCTTTTGTTTCCTCTAACGTGTACTTTCCTGGCACTAAGTTTTCGAATTTCACAACACCTTCTTTATTCGTTGTTTTCGCTTCTCCAACTACTTGACCAGCTTCGTTCTTTAATTTAAATTCTGCACCTGCTAGAACTGTTCCACTCTCTGCATCCTTTTTGATTACTTGTAAGCTTCCTAGTTCTTTCGCATTTTCTATTTGTACTTCTACTAACTTGTTTGCTTCCACAACGACTTCAATTTCTTCTTTTAACAATTTATATCCTTGTGGTGCTTTCGTTTCTTTTAATGTATACTTTCCTGGTTCTAATTTCTGTGAAACTACTTTACCAGTTTTATCTGTTCGTAACGTCTCTACTTTTTTACCATCTTTATACACTTCGAATTCTGCATCTGATAATACTTTCGTTTTATCTTCCGCATCTACTTTCACGATTTCGAATTGACCCGTTACTTTTTCGGGGATCTTTTTATTCACCACATCTACAGTCACTACTTTATTAGCCTCTACATCAATAGAAACTGAACTAGATGATAATTCATATCCTTTTGGTGCTTCTACTTCTTTTAATGTATAGCTTCCAACTGGAAGTTGTTTCGATAAGGCTTCACCTTTATCATCTGTAACAATTGTTTCCACAACTTTCCCATCTTTATCGATAACATCAAATTTTGCACCTGGTAGAAGTTGACCAGATTCACTATCTTTTTTCAATAATTTAAATTGGCCATTCTCTACTTTTCTCGTATTCTTCATAACAAGTTCAATTACGTTTGTATTATCAATTGTTACTTTGACTGGTGTATCAACTTTTATATATCCTTCTGGTGCATTTATTTCTTTTACAAAATAGTCACCAAATGGTAAATCTTTAACTTCCGCAATACCCTTTTCGTTTGTTGTAACAGTAGCCACAACGTTATTATCTTTGTCTATAACATCAAATTTTGCATCTTTTAAAACAATGTTTTCATCATTTTCATCAACTTTTTTAATTTGTAAATGTCCTTTTTCAGCTGCTGGCTTATTCCACTTTGGCCAGTTAAATTTAAAATTATGAACCTCAAAACCATCTCTTTGGTGTAATCCTCCAACATAGGCTTGTCCATTAATAGAACCACCTTTTGTTTCTACAACTGCATTAGGTGCAAACACACTACCTACTACACCATAACCTTTAGTTGTTATCTTTGTAGCATTAGGAAATACCCAAATTACCTTACTAGCTAACTCAGTAAAAGATGAATTAGGGTCGTATGCTTGAGATGTATTAATTAAATCCGTCGCCATCCCAGTATTTCTTGTATCATACAAAATTGCACCGCCACCAAAACTCACTTCTTCTGCATCTGAATAAATAACAATAAAGTCTTTATTCTCTACATTCGGAAGAAAAACGTCTTTTACATCAAATGTTTTCTTTCCCGTTTGGCCTGAAGAGACATAAATATTAGGGTTGTTTACATCTTCACCGATTCCAAAGCTCATATTAGGTTTTGGCTTATCAGTGTGTAGTTTACTTGCATCCCCAATTACACCATCGACGTCTTTTCTAAATTCTTTAAACTTAGCATCAATCTCCGCTTGCTCTTTATAAGAGATACGGTCATATGATGTTTTCATTGCGCCATCTGGGTCACCGTCTTTTGTCATCGCCACTGTTCCATCTTGAATAATTACTTGTCCTGCTCCCGCTTTCGTAAATTGACCGCCTAGTAATAATGATGGATATCCTTCATCTACCCAAGTTGCTCCAGCTAAGTTATTTGCTCCAGTTGCAGCCGCTACGACTGTATAACTTGATGCGTTCATATTTTTCTGAACAGCCATCGCACCTTCAATATCCGCACTCGTTGCACTATGATCTCCAAAAATGATGGCATTGTAATAAGATACATCACCTAAACCTTTTAATTCTGTTGTAGCTGCCTCTGCTTTAAATGGTAAGTGGATTAAAAAATTCATACATATTAGTAATACAACTATTAAACTACTACTTAACTTTTTAATTTTTTGATTAAATGATTTCCTCAAGAAATTCATTCCCCCTTTTAAACTTCCTAAAATCACAAAAAGAAGTACATATCATATGTACCAAACCTTACTCACATTAACTTAAAATAATCCATTTAAATAAAACAAAGAAACACTACAACTACTTAATAAGATTGCTACAATTCATTTTTGAAATAATACGTGAACTAAACTGTCATGCGGAAATACTTTTACGTATGGGAGCCCAATAAAATTAATCTGAAGAATATTTCATGTGGTGTAACTGTTTTGGCAACATCATCCACTTTACATTAGTTTTCTGAAGGATTCAAGTGAATTGTATGGATTTCGTACACAATTCATATTTTAAAACGCTTTCACTGTTTTTAATAAGATAAACAAAAAAACGTAGCCAAAAAGCTACGTTTTTCTTTCATCGTTTCGGTGTATTTTTATGATTCTTCAAAAACGGAAGCGGGAATTGCTTACGGAAATGCTCTTTAATCATATACTCTACACCGTTTTCGCTATTTGAACGTGTAATCCAATCTGCTGCTTGCTTTAATTCTACAGGTGCGTTCCCCATCGCTACCCCAAGTCCCACGTTTTCAATAACTTCTAAATCTTCCATACTATCTCCAATCGCAACCATTTCATTTAGCGAAATATTTAAATGCTCTCCAAGCAATTGTAATCCACGTAATTTTGATACATTTTGTGGTAAAATTTCTATTCGTTTTGAATCACATTCAACATACTCTACATCTTGGAACGCTTTTCTTAATGTATTTAGCCCGCGTTCTTTTTCACCTTTAGTTTGGAAAAGAACATCAATTTTTGGCGCCGCTACCGGATGATCACGAAGCGCATCACCTAACGAATCTACAAATTGAACTGGATAAAATAACGGATCTGCGCTTGATAATACAGTGCGCGCAATTAAGTTTGGTGTATTTCTCTCACGATTTCCGATTGAAAACCGTTCATGAGAAATACGTACGTTACAATCAAAGTGCTCTAACACTTGCACAATGTTAAAAGTCTTCTCTTCAGATAATCTTCTTTGAACGTACGGCTTATCTAACGTTGCTGAAACGAAAGCACCACCATGTGTCACTAATATAGAATCTAATTTTAACGCTTTTGCTACTTTATGAGCGGATTGAAAATTACGACTCGTAAATAATGTAACGTATACATCTTTTCTTTTCACAAATTCAATTGTTTCTCTTAATCCTTTTGCAATTTTTCCGTTGTTGTATAGTAGTGTCCCATCTATATTAAGAGCTAGTAAGCGATAAATCATGTCGCACTCCCCCTCTTCGCTGTTGTACTCTATCCATAATTTATGAAATAAATGTAGCAAATAGAACGAGTTAGAATTACTACTGAAAATTTGGTTTACTATATACATATACACTTAGCAAAGGAGATAGTACAATGCAGGCACCACCTTCCTTTTATGAAGGCGATACGTTAGAAGTCGCAAAGAAATTACTCGGACAGAAACTTGTACATATTGTAGACGGAGTAAAACGAAGCGGAATCATTGTAGAAGTAGAAGCATACAAAGGTCCCGATGATAAAGCCGCACATAGTTACGGAGGTAGACGAACGGACCGTACAGAAGTCATGTTTGGTGCACCGGGACATGCTTACGTATATTTAATTTACGGTATGTATCATTGTTTTAACGTCATTACAGCGCCAGTTGGCACCCCGCAAGGTGTTCTCATTCGAGCCCTTGAGCCGGTAGATGGAATAGAAGAAATAAAACTAGCACGCTACAACAAAACCGACATTACAAAAGCCCAGTATAAAAATGTAACGAACGGCCCTGGCAAACTATGCCGTGCCCTCGGAATTACTTTAGAAGAACGAGGTGTATCCTTACAAAGTGATACATTACATATTGAACTCGTCCCAGAAGAAGAACACCTATCATCACAATATAAAATAACAGCAGGACCTCGTATTAACATCGACTATGCGGAAGAAGCTGTACATTATCCGTGGCGTTTTTATTATGAAGGACATCCGTTCGTTTCAAAGAAATAAGCGATATCAACGATTTTTCAAATATATCTATCGTAACTTACAATATATCAACGGTTCGACAAGAAATATCGATTTATCGACAAATAATAACATTACGAATAAAAGAAGACTGTTCCATTTTGGAACAGTCTTTCCCTCTTACTCTGCACCTTCCGCAGTTGCAATATTATCCTCTAAATTTTCTCTTGATAATTCAGCCTTCATAAAATCTGCTGTTTCTGGAAGTGCTAAATGCATATGAGCTTTTTGACAAATTTGAATCGTGCAGTTTTCTACAACATAGTCGAAAACATGTCCGCCTCCGCTTCTTTCATCATCAATGTAATGTAAGTGGAATCCAGCTACCCCAATACCTTGTGCATAATCCGGTGTCCAAAATCCAGCAAGCGTACCTTCTGTATTTTCAAACGAAAAGATTGGTTGCGATTTCGTCACTTCAACGAGTGGTGTATACGGTTTTTCTTGTCTTGGAACAGTTCTCGTTCTTACTTCACGGAACGTACCGTCCATTCGAATAGCGTAAAATAAGTTTTTACTTGGCATTAATTCATGTAATAACGCTTCAACTTCTTCACGATTCATCGGACGCTCTACCGTATAACTCATTTCTTTTTCAAAAAACGTTACAGTCGCAAATGGCGTTGTTTCTTCTGGCTCTACTTTTTCCGCTGAACCGTCTGAACGTAAATGATAAAATCCATTATCAAATGCAATCATTTCACCGTCTAATTGATCAAATGTGCCGATGCCGAAATCACCATGTTTTTTCAAATCTTCAAAGCTAATCACACCATCATATATACCATCTAATAGCGCAAGCATTGTAGATGTTTGATATACTTCATTACTCATTTTCGTTTTTTTTGCATCAATATCAATTAATTGCGCAACAGTCATCTCAAATCTGCCTCCATTAGTTTAGTTGGTTTGGTAATAATTTTTCGCTTAATTTAATGTTATCACGGTAGTCGATTGGAATATCAATAATGACAGGGCCGTCTGCTGCTAATGCGGATTTTAATACCCCTTCTAATTCATCAGGCGTGTTAACACGAAGACCTAACGCCCCGAAACTTTCCGCATATTTCACAAGATCAACATCGCCAAACTCTGTAGCTGATGTTCTGCCGTATTTCATCATTTGTTGGAATGCAACCATATCATATGTGCCGTCTCTCCAAACAAGGTGGACGATTGGAGAATTTAAACGTACCGCCGTTTCTAACTCCATCGCTGAGAATAAGAAACCACCGTCACCTGATACGGAAACTACTTTTTTACCTGGTTCTACTAAAGTAGCTGCGATTGCCCAAGGAAGTGCAACACCTAACGTTTGCATGCCGTTACTAAATAATAATCTACGTGGTTCATAAGAACGGAAACATCTCGCCATCCAAATAGAATGGGAACCGATGTCACATGTAACGGTTGTATCGTCACTAATTAAAGAACGAAGTGTACGAATCACTTGAAGTGGATGCGTAACACCTTCTGCAGGACGATTTGGAACTTCTGCTTGTTCTGATAATTTCGCGCGTAATCGTTCTAATACCGCTTCTGATTTCGTACTTAATACAAGTTTCGGTAATTTCTCCGCGATGCTATTTACCGTTAAGGCAATATCACCAATTAATTCACGCTCTGGTTGGTAATCATGGTCGATATCTGCTTGATGGTCGTCAAGATGAATAATCGTTCTGTCGCCAAGTTTATTCCAGAACTTTGGATCATACTCGATTGGATCATAACCAATTGAAATAACAAGGTCTGCTTCTTCTAGTAAAATATCACCTGGTTGGTTACGGAATAATCCAACGCGGCCGAAGAAATGATCTTCTAACTCACGTGAAATCGCACCAGCTGCTTGATATGTTTCAACGACAGGAAGTTCTGTATCCGCAATTAATTTACGAACAGCTTTCGTCACTTCATTTGTGCTCGCTCTCATACCGAGTAAAATAACTGGTAATTTCGCTGATTTTATTTTTTCTACTACATATGTAATATCATGTGTGGGAGCGATTCCAAGCTGTGGCTTAGAAAGCGCACCGATAGACTCTACAGTTGTTTTCGCAGTCATAACGTCTTGCGGCAGACTTACTAAAGTAGCGCCTGGATTTGTGGAAGTTGCACTTCGGAATGCATTTGATAATGCTTCTGGCACATTATCAGGATGCTCTACTTCTACGCTATATTTTGTGATTGGTTCGAATAGTGCAGCATTATCCATAGATTGATGCGTACGTTTTAATCGATCCGTACGAGGTACTGCACCAGCTAAAGCAACAACGGGATCACTCTCCGCATTCGCAGTAACAAGACCTGTCGCTAAATTTGATGTCCCTGGTCCTGAAGTTACAAGACATACGCCCGGTTTCCCTGTTAATCTACCAATAGCAGCTGCCATAAATGCTGCGTTTTGTTCATGACGACAAACGATTAACTCTGGTCCTCTTTCTTGCAATACATCAAATACAGAGTCAATCTTCGCTCCTGGAATACCGAAAACATGTGTAACACCTTGTTTAATTAAACAATCAACAACAAGATCTGCTCCTTTTGTTTTTGTCTTCACGTCGTTTGCTTTTACATCTGTACTCAAAACTAATCACCCTTTATTTCATAATGTGTGTAATAAAGATTTTAATTTCACCTAGTTAATTAATGTGGTGAAGTATCGTTATCATTATATTACAAATGCATTATTTTTCCAACAATATGAATTCGACATTATTTTGACAAGATTCAAAGAATGCGCTTACAACCTTTTGTTTATCTTAAAATAACATTTTTATATCTCTTCTAAAAATACGCAAAAATATTTCCATCCATTTATAATATTAAAAATTTTATAGTACCTTGCAAAGAACAATAGTAAGTGATATATTTGTAAATAATGGAATAACCATTATTTGGAATGTTATTCGCAATCTATATCTCCTTTCAAAAAGTAGATATAGATTGTGTATGCTGTTTAGAAAAAAGATAGGATTTTCAGCCATAATTCATCATTTTATAAAGGAAAGTGATTGTTATGAACAAAAGTGAATTTTTAGAGCAACTTAGTTCTTCCCTACGGAATATGCATATTTTAGAAAAGGAGGATATTATCTCGGAGTACGAAACTCATTTTATTAGTGGTAAACAGGATGGAATATCTGAAGAGGAAATTTCTAAAAAACTAGGAAACCCTAAAACTATCGCTAAAGAACTTAACGTTTCATATGCAATAAGCAACGCTGACAATAGGCGCAGCCTAAAAAACATTATGAAAGCACTGTTTTCTGTTATGAGCTTAAGTGTTTTAAACTTTATATTTATCATTATCGCCTTTTTCGTATTACTCTTTCTATTACCGCTTCTTCTAGCACTTATAATTGCTACACCGTTATTAATTATTTCGCCTATATTATTAATAGGGTTAGGATTCTTTAAAGGGTTTCATCAAATCAGTTATTCCGATGTTTACAATGTATTCATAGCTTTTTGCATCGGCTTACTAATATCAGTCATATGTTATCAAATAATAAAACATCTATACGTAGCTTTAGTTAAGTATTTGAAATGGAATGTAGCTATTTTGCAACGACACTAATGCAAAAGGAGATTAAGATGAAAAATTATATTTTATACCCACTCATGTTACTTACAATGTTATTTCTATCAGCTTGTTCAAACAGTGTACAGCCTAAGGAAAAAAATGATGTACAATCTATCAAAGATGTTGTTATTAAAGTTCCAGAAAATATATTTAGTTCCTCAAAGAAAAATGAAACTATTAGTGAAGACGAAATGAAACAAAATATAAAAAGTTATATAGATTATAGTTGGGAGTTATCTGAAAATATTATCCCTCTCGCTTCAACAAATTCTGATACTGATTTCACGGAACCTGACCGAGAAAAATTACAAAAGCTAATCGATTTAGCGAAACAAAACGATATGAATTTCCATGAGTTTATTAGTAATAATAATTTACCTAATGATTATAAAAAGCCTTCAAAAGAAATATATGAATTTATGTCTTCATCTACAGATATTTTCGTAGAGCTAGATCAAGAATTAGACAAACTCGCCCAAGATGGTAACTTATTCAAAGCCAATTTTTCTTTTACAAAACGCCTTGAGAAAATAAATGGGAAGAAACAAAAAGAGATTGAAAAGTTTTTGAACGAAAAAAACATTAAAACTTCAATTAACAGCAATAAAAAAAATTAGATGTATTACATACCCCTTTCAAAATAACCAATAAGAAATGGCTATTTTGAAAGGGAGTTTTTGTGGTATAACTATTAAATTCCCTAAACAAAAAAGACGCTCCTAAACTAGGAGCGTCTTCCACTATTACGCTTGTTGTTGCGCGCTATATAATTCTTCAAGTGGCTTCATGATAATTTTGTTAACGTCACCGATTACAACGTTTAGGCGTTGCTCAGTTTCCATTAATTTTGTAATTTTAGCATCTTGTTGAATGCGAGCTACAACTTCTTGTGCCTGTTGGTTGTCTTCTTCAGTGATTTCTTGGCCTTGCATCATTTTTTGTTGTAAGCTAAGTTGCATTGTACGGAACTCATCGAATAAGTTCTTTGAAGCCGCATCAGCTTGAACTGCTGCGTAGCTCTCTTTTAAAGTTTTGAAGTCTTCGTTTTCAGCGATTGCTTTTTGTAATTCATATGCAACATCATGAATGTTCTTTGTCATTTTATTTTTCCTCCTTTAGAAGGCTAGCGCTTTTCACTCGCACTGCCTTTTCAGTGCATTTACATACGCACCTCTTCTTACCATATCAAACTATGCAAGAGATGTGAAGAAATTTCACTTTTATTTCTATGTACTCACCTTATTATCTAAGAAACAATAGTAACAATCCTTGTACGAGTCCGATCATTCCACCTAATAACGCTCCTAAATACGTAATCATTTTCAATTCGTTTTTCGTAATAGACAGAACTAGGTCTTCTAATCTTTCTGTTGAAAATGTAGACACCTCTTGCTGGACAATTTCCGCAAGGTGTAGATTGTTTAGTATACTCTCTACATTTTCTGTTCCCCACTTCAAGCCTTTCGTTACTGTGCTTGGAACCACTTTTTCAATAATTGTTTCTCGAACTGGTTCACATACTTGCTGAACAGATTGATTTAAAAACTTACTCACTGTTTCCTCTACTTTAACTGCTGACAGCACGGAGCTTACAATCATTTCTTTCTCTACAAATGCTTCTAATTCTTTTACATCTCTTCCTTTTAACTTTTCCCACTCTTTTTGCAGTACATCAGTTAAAAGCTGCTTTGTACCATCTTGACCTAAAAACTTAATAACTTCTGGCTGCACACGATCCACTACACTTACATTTCCTAAAAACATTCCGACTAAGTTAAGTAGCGTTCCGCGAGAAGCAAAGAAATCATCAATCATTTTTGAAAGACGCGCTTTCCCTTCTTCACTTTCAAAAAAGCTAATTCCTCGCTCTAAAATAAACGCCGAGGCATTCGGAATCGCATTCTCTATCTTTTCATGTACAGAATGAGGTAAAGCCTGTTCCCATGTATATGTATAATACTCTGCTAAAAATGCATGAATTTTTTCTGTAATCACATGTTCGATTTTTCGAATCGCTTCATCTTCTACATGCGCTACATTCCATTTCTCTAACATATGTCGCAGTGATTGTTCATTCGTAATTACTTTATCCACTTCTACTTTGGCCCAGTGGATTAAACCTTTTTGAAACTCTTCATTTGTTAACTTCTTTCCGATTCCTTCTGGTGTTAACAAATGCTCTACAACCATTTTCCCTAATTGAACAGCAAGTTCATCACGACGCTTCGGAATTAATCCTGGTGTAAATGGAACTTGAAACTTTCCGATATAAATAGGACGATGAGGACGAAATAACATTTTTATCGCTAGATGATTCGTATATCCCCCAATAATTGCTCCGAGTCCTGTCGTCGTTAACATATTTAACCATATATTCATTACAATCAACCTTTCACTTCTCCAAAACTATAGCATATCATCATACGGACAAAAGTATAATGGTATAAAAACGTATTTGCAATATATAGCTTCGCCTTTTATGCAAATAGTAGTAAAGGAGTGATTTCGTTGGTTCTCGGCCTTTTAACTTCTAAACTTCATTATGAGCAAACGTATTACACCGAAATCGCTAAACGCGCTCGGCTTTATCATAATGTCGTTGCCCAGTTTACGCCATTTTGTATTGATTCTAAAACAGACCTTGTTTCTGGTCTTATTTACGATACAGATACAGGAAAATGGAAAGAGCAAACATTCCCTATTCCTTCTTATATATATGATCGTTATTCTTTTCACGAGGAAACAGACTTTGAAAAAGCAAAATCAATTATTCACTCTTTGCACAACCGTCCTTCCACTACCTTTTTAAATAACACACTTATTAACTTAAGTGAACTACATGATTTATTTCTTACTAATAAAAAACTGTCTCCTTATATACCAAAATTTGAAGTGGCAACGATACAAATCATTTTCAAACTGTTGTTAAAAACTAAAGATATTATTATACGCCCCACTAATATACATTCTAAAGATAACTTATATCGAGTCGCTTACAAAAATAAAACGTTTCATATCGATACAGTAAATGAAAAATACCATACTTCTATTCCAATCAAGAGGACAGATGAATTTATATCTTGGTGTAAATCTAACATACGTTCATCACGCTACATAGTGCATACTATGCTACAACCACCAAATCAATTAACATATCCACTGCACATTCGAACCATTTTGCAAAAAAACAAAGAACAAACTTGGAATGTTATCGGTCAATTTATACAAAAAAGCTCATTTCCTAATCAGCTTTTACCCTCAGCAACGGACGATGATTCATTGCATTCATTTTCAAAAATTAAATACGTACTATCTAGTACAGGTGTGCAACTATTACACGACGCTTTACACGACATTATAAATGAAGTATTCCAAACACTAGATCAGTCTTATTCTTCGTTATTTGAACTAGAACTTTCCACAATTATGGATCAAAAAGGTGCAATCTGGCTTATGTATGTCAACACGATCCCTCCTTACGAACAATACATTCGTCATAGTGATTCATTAGCTGAAAAGATATTTCACGGACCACTTAAATTCAGTCGCTTTACACCATAATGAAAGGAGGTAAACCGATTTTGAAAGAACATATATATACATTAAATATTTCAGATGAACATCCAAATAGCATTACTTTACCTTACGTTTTTTCTATTACACCACCTATTACATCCCTCTCCTTCGGCATACGTCATATAGCAAGTGAAGAGGTGAAAATTCATTATTCCTTTACTCGCGAAATTATTATCGGAAAACATATTGCCGAAAAACTTTTACTGCCTCAATCAACTACTATTCATGCATTCACACAAAACCAAACGATTATTTTCGGACCATTGATTGGCATTTTTACAACTGGCTTTAACGATGATTCTTCTAACCCTTTAGGAAATCGTTCAATTGCTCTCAGTGAGTTGTTAACACCACCATTCTCATTACGACCGTTCGTATTCGTCTTTGGCGTTCAACATATAAACTGGGAAGAAGAAACGATTGAAGGATATTTCTTTCAAGAGAAACAATGGATAAAGAAAAAAGTCCCTTTACCAAATGTCATTTACGATCGATTACCGAATCGACAAGCGGAAAATTATAAACCAATTGTCAGAGCAAAAAAAAAGTTAGAACATGACTACTCCATCCCATGGTTTAACCCAGGTTTTTTCAATAAATGGGAAGTTCATCAACTTCTTATGAAAGACGAATCAATTAAACCCTTATTACCACATACAGAAACATTTCAGCATTTTGAACAAGTAGAACGGTTTCTTGGCACGTATAAATCAGTGTACATGAAACCAATACACGGGAGCTTTGGTAGAAATATTCATCAAATATTTTATTCTCAAACAGAGAATTGCTACTACTGTCGTTATCGCGAAAATGAAGAAAATAAACTGAGAAAGTATCAATCATTAGAAACTCTTCTAAACCACTTATTAAAAGGACATGATTTAAAAAAGTTTATCGTACAGCAAGGTATTTCGTTACTTCGCTTCGATGGGCAACCTGTTGATTTCCGCATTCATACAAATAAAAATCATTTCGGTAATTGGATAGTTAGTGCAATTGTCGCCAAAATTGCCGGCAAAGGCAGTTTAACAACGCACGTAAATAGCGGCGGTGATACAAAATTATTACAAGAGCTTTTTCCAGATTCAACGAAACAAGTTCAAATTGAAAATAAATTAAAACATACTGCCTTACAAATAAGTTACGCGCTCGATGAACAAGTAACCGGAAATATTGGAGAAATCGGTTTTGATATCGGTTTAGACACAAAGGAAAATCCGTGGCTCTTTGAAGCCAACTCTAAACCTGGGCGAACTGTATTCCAAGATGCCAAATTAAAAGAACAAAGTGAACTGACACGCCAATTATTTTACGAATATGCCATCTACTTAACTGAACATTCTTTACGTGATACAAAAGAAAAAATGTCTCAAATAAAATCAGGGGCTTCATCAAACACCGAACATATCCCTTCTCCTATGATTCACTCACAAATACAAAAACAAAAACTTCCACCTAGATAATAAGGTGGAAGTTTTCTATTTACACAAGTTTTACTACAACCTCAGTTTCCACGTTACATACTCCGCAATAAAAAATATGATTGCAATATTCATTTGAATTATTATGCGTTAAACCATCTACTGCACTTAATAATTCTTGATCCATATAGGCACTATAATCGTCTATGTAATCTACAGACTTCCCATAATCTTGGAGTATACTTTGGCAATTTTGACAAGAATATGTTTGTGATTCTAATGCGTTGCAAAGCGGGCAAATCCCCATCATGATTCCTCCATACATTATCGTTTAAAGCCTCTCTTTTTTAGAGTGAAGAAAGAAAGCAACCTATCCAGGCATAGGAGCGGTCACTCCACCACTACTTAAAAATAGAACTATAAAGTTGCTACCGATTTCATTTCAATAAATCATAAATAAGAAGCTAATGATTAGCCTACAAGTAATAGGCTACAAAGAGAAAAATATATTTAATATCCCTCTTAGTTTGGCCTGTTTTCTTAAAAATACAACGATTACTCTTATTTCATAATTTACGAAATCAATAAGTTTTTTTGACAAAATTTACAAATTATTATTTTGTATATCTTTCTAGGTAACATCCATACTATGAGTACAAACTTAATTACCGATGGATTAGCGCCAACCGGGGCGATAATCTGGTTCAACTCCAGCTAGTCCAACCAAAAAAACTTTTATAACTCTAAGGAGGATATATTCCTATGGCAAACCAAAATTCTTCAAATCAATTAGTAGTACCAGGTGCAACAGCTGCAATCGATCAAATGAAGTACGAAATCGCTCAAGAATTTGGTGTACAATTAGGAGCAGATTCTACGGCTCGCGCTAACGGTTCAGTTGGTGGAGAAATCACAAAACGTCTAGTTGCAATGGCTGAGCAAAGCCTTGGCGGATTCCACAAATAAATATATATGGCAAAAAGGTCTCAAGGCATATGCCTTGAGACCTTCCTTAATTTATTGCAACATTTGTAAAAACTTCTTCGTACGTTCTTCTTTTGGATTTGTAAATACTTCTTCTGGTGTACCTTGTTCGACAACGACACCACCATCCATGAAGATAACACGGTTCGCAATTTGATGTGCAAAACGCATTTCGTGCGTTACAATAACCATCGTCATGCCTTCTTTAGCAAGTTCTTTCATTACTTTCAGAACTTCTTGAACGAGTTCAGGATCAAGCGCTGACGTCGGCTCATCAAATAGTAACACTTCCGGCTCCATCGCAAGCGCACGCGCAATTCCAACGCGCTGTTGTTGTCCGCCTGATAATTGGAACGGATATAAATCCACTTTATCTGCTAAACCAACTTTTTCAAGGAAATAGTTTGCTTTTTTCTTCGCTTCTTCTTTCCCCATCTTTTTCACTGTAACGAGCCCTTCCATTACATTTTGAAGTGCTGTTAAATGCGGGAATAAATTATGGTGCTGGAATACCATACCTGTTTGCGTACGAAGATTAACAATATCTTTCTTCGTTACTTTTTGAGAGAAGTTAAGCTCTTTATTACCGATACGAATATTACCAGCGTTTGGTGTTTCTAATACATTGAGACAACGTAAGAATGTCGTTTTACCAGATCCAGACGGCCCAATAATAACAACAACCTCGCCCTTCTCAACTGTTAAATCTATATGCTTTAGTACGGTATTATCTCCGAAACTTTTTTGTAAGTGCTGAATTGAAATCATAAAAACAAAAACTCCTTTTGTAAAAGGATTATTTTAATGTGTAGCGTTCTGAACGCTTTTCTAACATCTGTTGTACGATTGATAATAAGAAACAAATAACCCAATAAATAAGACCTGCTTCAAAATAAACAATTAAAAACTCGTAGTTCATCGCCGCAATTTCCTGCGCTTTTCGGAACATTTCTGTTACTAAAATTAACGATGCTAATGAAGTATCCTTCACTAAGCTAATAAATGTATTCGAAAGCGGCGGGATTGATACGCGCGTTGCTTGTGGTAAAATAACACGTTTTAATGCTTGTGGATATGTCATCCCAATTGTATAAGCTGCTTCCCACTGCCCTTTCGGAATGGAAAGGATAGAAGCACGAATAATTTCAGATGCATATGCACCGACATTTAATGAAAATCCAACAACTGCTGCTGTATATGGCTCAACTTCAATATTAAGAGTTGGAAGTCCATAGAAAATAATAAATAATTGTACAAGAAGTGGCGTTCCGCGAATGATAGATACATAGATACGAGCAATCCATTGTAAAATACGACTACCAGAAATACGTGCGAGCGCTGTTAACGTTGCCAGTATAATCCCGATAATAAATGTAATAAGCGTTAATGGAATTGTTGTAAAAACAGCTTCCTTCAGCATAGGCATGAAGGAAGTCTGCATAATATCTATCCAAGTAGACAATCGATCTGAAACCAATGCACTACTTAGATACATTTTCACCGAACCATTTTTTCGTTATTTTGTCATACGTACCGTCTTTTTTCATATCATCTAACGCTTTATCTACTTCTTGTACAAGCTTATCGCTACCTTTACGGAATAAGAATCCACTTTCTGAAGCTTCTTTTGCAGTATCTACAATTTTAATTTTTGCATCTTTTTTCGTTTCTAAATAATTTAATACTGATAACTTATCATTAATTGTAAAATCAACGCGTCCTGAAGCTAATAACTCTGCCGCTTGGCTAAATCCTTCTACACCAATAATTTCCGCACCATTTTTCTTAGCGATATCTGCATAGTTACTCGTTAAAGATTGTGCTCCTTTTAATCCTTTTACATCAGCAAATGTAGCAGGCTTATCTTTATCTTTTGCAATAACTAATGCCGCTGAAGATGAAACGTATGGCTTAGAGAAATCGTATTTCTTTTGACGATCTTCACGAATACCAACTTCGTTTGCAACCATATCGAAACGTTTTGCATCAAGGCCAGCAAGTAAGCTATCCCATTGTGTTTCTTTAAATACAGGTTTTACACCTAAACGTTTTGCAACTTCTTCTGCTAATTCAACGTCAAATCCAGTTAATTTATTGCTTGAATCGTGGAACGTAAATGGTGGATATGTACCTTCTGTACCAATTACAAGTTCACCGCTTTGTTTAATCTTTTGTAACGCGTCTTGACTAGCTGTATCTTTTTTCTCTTCTTTACCGCAGCCGGCTACAATCCCGATCGCTAATGTAGTTACTGCAAGCACTGAAAATAATTTCTTCATGATAGTAATCCTCCAAGTATTCTGATAGGAATTTAAAAACTATATTGATTGTATGCAATCTTGAACAATTTTTCAATGAAAATGTTCTTATTTAGTTTATCCTTTTTCTTCATAATCAAACAAAAGGGAAAAATAACGCTACATACAAAAAATAAGTAACATTTTTTAATATAGCATTTATGGAGAAAAAGGTAAAACAATACTTCTTATTTAACTGTCGTAATTTGCTAAAGAGTCGACATGTTCATCAATAAAAAAGAACTTGTGAAAATCACAAGTTCTCCCCCGTACATATTAAGCACTCTGATTACCTTCCATTTGCGTTTTGTACATATCGTAATAACGCCCGCGCTTTTTCATTAGTTCATCATGAGACCCTTTTTCTAAAATCGTCCCTCTATCGAGCACAATAATTTGATCTGCGCTTTTAATCGTTGAAAGACGATGAGCAATAATAAATGTCGTTCTTCCTTTTTTTACAACTTCCAATGCTTGTTGAATCATCGCCTCTGTTTCTGTATCAATACTAGACGTTGCTTCATCTAAAATTAAAATAGCGGGATCAAAAGCAAGCGCCCTAGCAAACGATATAAGCTGACGTTCTCCGGTTGAAAGTGTACTTCCCTTTTCTGTAATTTCTTCATTTATATTGTTCGCAAATCTTTCAGCACCCACATCATGCAATGCTTTTATGATACGCTCTTTTGAAATTTTTTCGTTTTCTAAGCTTACATTGGAAGCAACCGTTCCGCTGAAAAGAAACGGGTCTTGCAGTACGATTCCCATATGCTCACGAGTTGCTTGTTTCGGCATTTCTTTTACATCGTGACCATCAATCGTAAGTTTCCCTTTTTCAAACTCATAAAATTGAAAGAGTACATTCATGATGGAACTTTTTCCTGATCCAGTATGACCGACAAGTGCCACTGTCTCGCCTTGTTTCGCTTCAAAAGAAATATTTTTTAACACTTCATCTTTTCCATTATAAGAAAATGATACATTATCAAATTTTACATTTCCTTTTAAACGAGGCATACGTTCTTCTTCTACCGCTTCTCCTTTTTCCTCTAACAATTCAAAGACACGTTCTGATGCAACGCGCGCTTGCTCTAAGTTTGCAAGCTGGTTCACCATATTCGTAATTGGCGAGAATAATCGTGTTAAATAATCGACGAACGCATACAGTACCCCAAGTGAAATAATACCTGTAGCACTTAATGACGCACCGCCGAAATACCAAATTACTCCTGTGAAAGCGATATTTCTTAATACGGCTACTAAGTTATGCGAAGTTGCTGCATTTAAATTTAAAATTTTATTTTGATACTTAAAATAATCGCCATTTAATTCTTCAAACTCTTTTTTCGTTTCACGCTCTTGACGGAACGCTTGAATAATTGGCATCCCTTGAATGGATTCATTCACTGTTCCGTTAATATCAGATAAACGCGAACGCATTTTATGATTGTATACAGACGCATATTTTCTATATAAAATGGCCCAAACAATTAAAATCGGGATAATTAACAAACATAATGAAGCGAGCTTCACATCTAGTAAAAATAGCGCAGCAAATATCCCAATAATATAAATGATACTAGAAACGAATGTTGCCAGCACCGTTACATATAAATCACGAATGGCCTCTGTATCATTCGTCACACGCGAAACAATTTTCCCCGCCGGTAAATGATCAAAGTACCGAATTGGCAACGTTTGAATATGAGAAAACACATCTTCCCTCATAATTTGAATAATTTTGTTCGCTGCCTTCTGTAAGAAAAATTGCTTTCCGTATGCAAATAATGATACGACTACTAGTAAAGCGAAATAGCCACCACCAAGCAATAATAGACGGTTTATTTCCGGTTTATAAAACGCAAACACTTCTTCTTTCGTTAATGCTTTCGCTTTATACACTTGCACCGCCTTACCATTTTGAACGGTAATCATCCCCCCTTTTACAGTACGTGATCCTTCAATATTCACTTTATTCGGTACAAAATAATATTGAAAACCAACTTGCATCACACGTACTTCTTTACCTTTTGTCTCGCCTTGCTGGAAGCGATCGCTTCGCTTATAAAAGGCGCCATTATACGAAACAGCTTCTTCACTCTGTTCTGTTTCATACCAAGGTTTCTCTATCCCGACGATATGATCGTCAATCATCGTTTTAGCGACGAAAGGACCGGCAAGCTCTGCGATGACGAAAATAAATAACATTAACATCGCTGCAAAAATCGTCCCTTTCACTTTCATCGCGTATTGAAATAATCGTTTTGAAACGCTCATATTTTCACCCCACTATCCGCACTTTCACTTTCACCTTGTTGTCTTTCAAACTGCTCAGCATACCAGCCTCCCTTTTGGATAAGCTGATCATGCGTACCTTCTTCTATAACTGCGCCTTCATCCATAACGAGAATCCAATCCGCATGTTGTACGGCAGATAAACGATGCGTCGTAATAATCGTCGTCTTTCCGCTTCTTTCCGTTCTTATATTTTCAATGATCGCTGCTTCCGTACGAGCATCTACAGCTGATAAAGAATCATCCAAAATTAAAATTTCTGGATTTTGAATAACAGCTCTTGCGATCGAAATCCTTTGTTTTTGCCCTCCTGATAAAGAAACACCTTTCTCTCCAACGAGCGTTTCTAACCCTTCTGGTAAAAACTCTAAATCCTTTTTAAACGCAGCAATTTCAATTGCTTTCTCTAGTTCTTCTTCCGTCGCTTCCCTATTTCCGAATAAAATATTTTCTCGCGCTGTTTTTGAGAACAAAATATGCTCCTGTGGTACATAACCAATCCAGCCGAGTACATTTTCATTCGTCATTTTATCTAATGTCACATCAGAAACTGCAATATCTCCATCTCCAAGCGGATATTGGCGAAGAAGCTGACGTACAAGCGTCGTTTTCCCGCTTCCTGTTTTTCCGACAACCCCTAGCGTTTCTCCTTGCTTTAATGTGAAAGAAACCTTTTTTAAATTTGTTTCAGTTGATGAAGGATATGAGAAAGACACATCATCAAACTGAATATAATCCGGCTCTTGCACAAGCTTTGGATGTTTCGGATTCTTTACATCTGGCTCATACGCTAACGTTTCATTCACACGGTCAAGCGAAGCATTCCCTCTTTGCATAACATTAATTAATTCACCAATTGCAAACATCGGCCAAATCATCATCCCTAAATACACGTTAAATGAAACAAGTTCACCAAGTGTTACCTTTGATTGAAATACAAGATATGCGCCGTACACTAAACCGATTAAATAACTAAGGCCAACAAGCATTTTCACAGTTGGTTGGAATAATGCGTCAATTCTCGCTACTTTCATATTTTTTTCGTAGACGTCATCTCCTAAGTGATGAAATCTTTCCTCGTCTGCATTCTCTTGTACGTATGCACGAATAACGCGCACACCAGCGATTGATTCAAGCACTTTATCGTTCATATCACCAAACGCATCTTGCGCAACTGTAAATCTTTCATGCAATTTCTTTCCATATATATTCATCGCATACGCCATAATTGGAAGCGGGATAAGCGCCGCAAATGTAAGCTCCCAACTAATTGTAAATCCCATCATAAAGACAATCGTAAGCATATATAAACTCGAATCCACGAGCGTTAATATACCAAAACCAGCTGTCATAGCGATTGCTTTCAAATCATTTGTCGCTCTCGCCATTAAATCACCAGTACGATTTTTTTGATAAAAAGTCGGCGTCATCTTAAGTAAATGCCCCATAAATTTAGAGCGCATCGTTTTCTCAAGTACGAATGCACCTCCAAACAATTGATGTTGCCATACGAAAGTAAGACCATACCCAACGATTGTAACCCCTATTAAAATAAGAATAGACTGTATAATAGCTTCGTTTGATAACGTTCCTGTTTTTATGTTATCTATCGTAACCCCTAACACTTTCGGGGGAATCACTTCAACTATATTCACAATTAAAAGAGCTCCAATGGCAATACTATATCTCTTCCAGTGCTTTTTAAAAAACCATTTTAACTTTAGTAATACTGATAACAATGTAACCTCTCCCTTCTCGTTCTCGTTTACTTCTCATTTCTTTATCCACTATCCAAACCCATTACATTTACATTTCGTAACCCATACAATCTCATCACATTTGTCCACCTTCCAAAGTTTTATATAGGAATATGGAAAATAAACAAAAAAAAGCATACCGCCGCTTGACGATATGCACAAAAATGCATAAAAAGCGTACGTTACGATATACGCAACGTACGCTTTTTATAAGACAGAGAATGCCTTATATATCCGCACGGGTTGCGTAATGATATGAATGTTTTCTGCCATTTAACAGAGCTAAACCCATTACATTTACGATTACAATCATTACGCACACCCCTTTCATTTATTTTCCATTTATAATCTTACAACTTTATTGAGTATTCTGTCAATTATTTTTTTTTACAGATCGAATGAAAATATACGATACATCATTTTGAAATAAGGGAATGTTCTGTAAGAAAGGGCATACAAAATAAAAAAATAATAAGAAATCGTTTTCACAAACATTTCATTTGAAAAATGTTATCAAACCCCCTACAATCACCTTATACTCACTCTTACAAGTTGCTATTTTAGGAGGACTAATCATGACAACTAGCAATACGTACAAATTTTATTTAAATGGAGAATGGAGAGAAAGCTCTTCAGGAGAAACAATCGAAATTCCATCTCCATACTTACACGAAGTAATTGGACAAGTACAAGCAATTACTCGCGGAGAAGTAGATGAAGCAATTGCATCTGCAAAAGAAGCTCAAAAATCATGGGCAGAAGCTTCTCTACAAGATCGCGCAAAATATTTATATAAATGGGCTGATGAGCTCGTAAATATGCAAGATGAAATTGCCGATATCATTATGAAAGAAGTCGGTAAAGGATATAAAGATGCGAAGAAAGAAGTTGTTCGTACAGCTGACTTCATTCGTTACACGATCGAAGAAGCTTTACATATGCACGGAGAAAGCATGATGGGCGATAGCTTCCCGGGCGGTACAAAATCTAAACTTGCGATTATCCAACGCGCACCACTTGGTGTTGTATTAGCAATCGCACCGTTTAACTACCCAGTAAACTTATCTGCTGCAAAACTTGCACCAGCATTAATTATGGGTAACGCTGTTATTTTCAAACCAGCAACTCAAGGTGCAATTAGTGGTATTAAAATGGTGGAAGCACTTCACAAAGCTGGCCTTCCAAAAGGTCTTGTAAACGTAGCTACAGGACGCGGTTCTGTAATTGGTGACTACTTAGTAGAACACGAAGGCATCAATATGGTATCGTTCACAGGTGGTACAAACACAGGTAAACATTTAGCGAAAAAAGCTTCAATGATTCCACTTGTATTAGAACTTGGTGGTAAAGATCCTGGTATCGTTCGTGAAGATGCTGACTTACAAGATGCTGCAAACCATATCGTAAGCGGTGCATTCTCTTACTCTGGTCAACGTTGTACAGCTATTAAACGTGTACTTGTACACGAAAACGTAGCGGACGAGCTTGTTAGCTTATTAAAAGCGCAAGTAGCTGAACTATCAGTTGGATCTCCAGAACAAGACAGCACAATCGTTCCATTAATCGACGACAAGTCTGCTGACTTCGTTCAAGGCTTAGTTGACGATGCTGTTGAAAAAGGTGCTACAATCGTTATCGGTAACAAACGTGAGCGTAACTTAATTTACCCAACATTAATCGACCACGTAACAGAAGAAATGAAAGTTGCTTGGGAAGAGCCATTCGGCCCAATCCTTCCAATCATCCGTGTTTCTTCAGATGAGCAAGCAATTGAGATTGCTAACAAATCAGAGTTCGGTCTGCAAGCAAGTGTCTTCACAAAAGACATTAACAAAGCATTTGCAATTGCTAACAAAATCGAAACTGGTTCTGTTCAAATTAACGGACGCACAGAGCGCGGCCCTGACCACTTCCCATTCATCGGTGTAAAAGGTTCAGGTATGGGCGCACAAGGTATTCGTAAGAGCCTTGAGTCTATGACACGTGAAAAAGTAACTGTATTAAACTTAGTTTAATCTTATAAAAAGAAGCTGATCTATTTTTAGATCAGCTTCTTTTCTATATATACTTCCAAAAAACAGAGTAGTTAGTTCTACTTCCGATTTGGTTTTCCAAATCGAACTAAAACATGCCATAATAATTTTAATTCCTGAAGCACTTCTTCATAAGTACCACGATCACTCCAAGATAATGGATTGCGTTTCAAATCCACTACAGCAGAGCCAATTATATTGGCATCGATACAATGATTCCGTGCAATGCGTCTTGCTAAAGATGGCATTTTTGAACCTCTAAAATCCATTGGAACTTCGTCTACCATAAGTACAAAACCGATGTGCCAATACAAATCAATCGCATACTTCAGGCAAATTTCTTCTAAAACTTTTCCTACATCCGTACCCTTAAATGAAGGATCTGCAACAAGCACCTCTACGTCTTCTTTAAGAGAAATCTCTCCATGAATTTGCGCTTCGATATAATGATTAAGATTACGGGCTGGCTCTTTGCTTACTAAATCTATAAACGGCCTTTTCAGATTAGCCAGTAAATGATTAATTAATATTGTTGGCGTCAAATTCCCTTCACCAATTGCAAAATCTCTTACGAATGTCTCTTCCAAAAGAGCAGCTAAAATCATATCAAACTCCTCATAAGTCCCCTTTTCTTTCGGATCTTGATTCGAATCTAAATATGTATATGTAGAGCGCGAAGAAACTTTTGGAGATAAGAGAAAATAACATGAACCAAAACGCGGAGCCGGCCCATCTGGATGTAACATTAAATTTAGCGCTCCGTATTTTGGCCGTTGATCATTCGTTACGCCTTCTAATTGATATGCCCCTCCAAATATTCTCTTTTCCCAAAAGTCACGTTCACCACCAGGGTAAGCAGATACGCTTCCATTAGATAGCAATGTTTCAAACTGACTTTTATATATTCCTTGCTCAAACAGTGCTTCAGCAACACTTTTCATACTCGAATCTAGTCTGTCTGGATGAAAGTGTAAAGCAATCCGTGCATGAGATTTTAAATTAGCGACAGCTTCTTCAAATATTTCATCTGTAATATTAGACATTTTAAGTATATGATTAATCGTTGCTTTAGCCTCTCGTTTTTCGTTCTCTGCATATTTTGAAATATACTCTAAAGCAAATAATTGAGATCTTGATAATTCCATAATCCAATCTCCCCTTTAATTGAAATGACCTTAATCAATTCAATTAAAAGCTTAGTCTTTCCTTCTTATGAAACGAACCTTATTTATTTAAAAACGTAATTTACTAAATCTTAATTATGCATACACGCATTTTGCATAGGCAAATGTACACATTCTACAGAAATTTGATACCCTAGCCATTGCTCAGCAATATGTTCAAATGATAAAACAGATCCCGTCGTAAAAAAACGATGCTTCGGATTCAGATTGTCAGACAAAATTCCTTTGTGCTGTAAAATGGTACTTAACTCTATCGCTGTTTCTTCTGCAGAACTAATAATCGTTACATCTTCTCCTAACTCACTTTTAATCACAAACTCTTCTCTATAATCTGATTATTACTATATCCATTGACGTATAAAAATTCATTTGTTACTCTTAAAGACGTTAATTTAATATTTAAATCCTCATTCGTATCTCGGTGAGGTAGAGGTTGCAATCATTAAGAGTATCATTTCAGGAGATGTAGTGGCATTGATGAAGGAATGAGAAAGGAATGGTTGCCGAAGTAAGTCGTGTCCACCATGCACGCTTGCTGGGTCTGCATTTAATAAGTGCAGAACTGTCACAAACGTTTCGTTTGTGGAGAGCTATCGAGAGGTATGTCGTGGGTTTCTTATAAGATAGAAAGCATGTAGCGGCAAATTACGTGCTTTTTTTGTTTTGTTTGGGACTTCTCTTCCTGACTCAGGAAGACATACATATCTCCTCGCTTGACTTGGTTATACTAACTTTGGAGGTATTTTCTATGCAACAAAAAAAATGGGGCTTTTGGGTACTAACAGCTTTCGTTGTCGGTAACATGGTTGGCGCTGGTATTTTCATGGTGCCAAGTACGTTGGCACAAACAGCAAGCCCACTCGGTGTCACTTTAGCTTGGTTAACTACAGGGTTTGGTGTTTTAATGCTAGCTCTTGTTTTCGGTAATTTAGCAATTCGTCGTCCTGATTTAACGACAGGGCCACAAAGTCATGCATATGCTTTATTCTCAACACCAAAAAAGAAAAAAATGGCTGGTTTCAGTATGGTATGGGGATATTGGGTTGCAAACTGGGCAAGTAACGTTGCCATCATTACATCATTTGCGGGATATTTATCACTCTTCTTCCCAATTATGAAAGATACGCGACTACTATTTTCAATCGGTTCGTTTAACGTAGAAGTCGGAAAACTAATTACATTTACGATTTGTTCCATCTTACTTTGGGGAACTCATATTATATTAACAAACGGTGTAAGCGGAGCTGGAAAGCTAAACTTTTTAGCAACAACAACGAAAGTAACTGGATTCCTTTTATTCATCGTCGTTACGTTATTTGCATTCGAAGCTTCTAAGTTTGGACAATGGTACACACCGATGATTGATAAATCAGGTGCATCACACGGTCTTCTTTCACAAGTAAATTTAGCTGCTCTTACAACGCTTTGGGCGTTTATCGGAATTGAATCAGCGGTTCTTTTATCAAACCGTGCTGTTTCTCCAAAAACGGTAAAACGTGCAACAGTTGCGGGATTACTTATTACAGTTGCAATTTACTTAGGAATCACAATTTTAACAATGGGTGTACTTCACGTTGATACATTACAAGCTTCTGAACGTCCATTAGCAGATGCATTAAATGCTGCAATGGGTCATGGCGGCGGGAAACTGATGGCATTACTTGCTCTTACTTCCCTGTTCGGTTCTATCTTAGGCTGGATTTTATTAAGCTCAGAAGTCCCTTATCAAGCAGCAAAAGAAGGTTTCTTCCCTTCCTTCTTCGCAAAAACAAATAAAAAAGGAAGTCCAATTTACTCATTACGATTAACAAACATTATGTCGCAAGTATTCCTATTCTCAACATTATCAGGAACCATTGCGGAAGCTTATACATTCGTTATTACCGTATCGACACTGGCCTACCTCATTCCATATCTCGTTTCACCAATCTTCCAGTTAAAACTAGTCGCAACTGGTGAAACATATAAAAATGAAATGCGGGCAAGAATTACAGATGGCATAGTCGCAGTTATCGCACTTTGCTACGCACTATGGGTTATTAAAACAGGCGCAGCCGATATAAAAACGTTCCTTCTCGGAATTGGTTTATTCGTAATCGGCTTTGCCTTCTATCCATTAATGAATCGTGATCAGAAAAAAAATAACGAAAAGAAAGACGGGCAAGTTGCATAACGCAATTTGCTCGTTTTTTCTTTTACAAAACATATATAATAGAACAAAGAGGTGAAAAACATGTCAATCGAATCACTATGGAACAGCCGTTTCCAACAACATATTCAAAATATCATTACATACTTTGCACGTATGATTAACGGTTTACTATATAGCTTTATCTTTATTTCATGCGTTGGCGCATACTACTATGCTCAGTTTCTAAAAACATCTCCTTCTAAAGGAATATCTTTACTACTCATCACGATTGTACTTACATTCATTATAACGAGATGCCCTATTCGTACATTTATTCAGAAACCTGACGCTGTCTATTTACTAGCACTAGAAGAGAAATTAACTTCTTATTTCAAAAAATCTCTTCTATATAATTACATCATTCAGCTTTTCCCATTATTATTTACGTTCCTTATTCTCGTTCCGCTTGCACTGCAATCATTACAATTAACGATACCTTTCTTCTGTACAATCTTTCTCGTTTTAATGGTTACGAAAGCTTGGAACATATACATACATTGGATGTGGCGTGATAGTCACGAAAAAAATATATGGCTGATCATTCGTATTGCTTGTAACGCCCTAGTCATTTATATGCTGTTTTATGTAGCAAATGTTCTCATATTAGGCGGATTACTCTTACTACTTGCTTTCCTACTTCTATACACGAAAAAACAGCCTACAAAACGAATACCGTGGGATTACATAATCGAGCAAGAAGAAAAAATGAACGTTCGTTTCTATCAATTTGCTAGCATCTTCACCGATGTTCCGCAACTAAACAAGCAAGTAAATAAAAGAAAATGGCTTACAACTTGGATTGAACCTTTATTACATAAAAAACGAGCAACTTTCTTCTATTTACATACACTCGCATTTTTACGCGGGAATGATTATTTCGGTATATATATTCGCTTAGGGCTGATTGGTGCCTTCGCCTTATATTTTATACCAAACATATACGTAAAGGGCGCTATCGCTTACATCGTCCTATATATGATTTCTATGCAGCTCCGTTCCCTATGGAAATATTTTTCGGGAAATATTATTGTAGCATTATATCCAATTGATACTGAAAAACGACTGAATCAATTTCTTCACTTAATCTTTATATTGCTAAGTATTCAACTCATTGTATTTTCAATTGTTATACTCCTTGCTACAGGAGAAATTTTACATAGCCTTATCATTATGATTATCGGGTTACTCTGGATCAAATTTATTATTGTACCAAAAACGAAGCAACGTGTTTCCTCGTTTTAACGAAAAGAATTATCTTAAACGCCAAGGAGAAAATGAATTTTCTCCTTGGCGTTTTATTTTTTTCCTCAAACAAGAATCACCGGAACAACCGATATTTTATGATTTTACATACAAAAACGATAATACATGTTTACGTCCTAATAAAAAGGGTATCTATTAAATTAACAGAGTAAAGGAGGGGCCTATATTGTGAATAAAAAAACGGAACAATTGAAACACCATATTACCGACAATCAATGCAAACATGCTTTAACAACAAACCAAGGAGTAAAAATAGCCGAAGATGAATTTTCTTTAAAGATGGGCTTAAGAGGCCCAACCTTAATGGAGGATTTCCACTTTCGCGAGAAAATGACCCATTTTGATCACGAGCGAATTCCCGAAAGAATTGTTCATGCACGCGGAGTTGGCGCTCATGGTTATTTTCAGCTTTATGAATCGTTAGAAGCATATACGAAAGCAGATTTTCTTACAAATCCTTCAAAGAAAACACCTGTATTTGTACGTTTCTCAACCGTTCAAGGTTCTAAAGGATCCAACGACACAGTAAGAGATGTACGCGGATTCGCTACAAAATTTTATACAGATGAAGGAAACTATGATTTAGTAGGCAATAATATGCCAGTATTCTTTATCCAAGATGCTATTAAATTCCCTGATTTTGTCCATGCAGTTAAACCAGAACCACATAATGATATTCCTCAAGGAGCTAGCGCTCATGATACCTTTTGGGATTTTGTTGCACATAACCCTGAGTCCACGCATATGGTCATGTGGCAAATGAGCGACCGTGCTATTCCGCGTAGTTTACGAATGATGGAAGGTTTTGGAGTTCACACATTTCGACTCATTAACGCAGAAGGAAAAGCCCATTTCGTAAAGTTTCACTGGAAACCTGCCCTTGGGGTTCATTCATTAGTATGGGATGAAGCTCAAAAGATTGCTGGGAAAAATCCTGATTTCCATCGTCAAGATTTATACGAAGCAATTGAAAAAGGCGATTATCCGGAATGGGAGCTTGGATTACAGTTAATTCCAGAAGAAGATGAGCATGCATTTGATTTTGATATTTTAGATCCAACGAAATTATGGCCGGAAGAAGAAGTTCCTGTAAAACTAGTTGGTAAAATGACATTGAACAAAAATGTTGATAACTTCTTTGCGGAAACGGAGCAGGTAGCTTTCCACCCTGGTCATGTCGTACCAGGTATTGATTTTTCAAATGACCCTCTTCTGCAAGGAAGATTATTCTCCTATACAGATACACAATTATCTCGTTTAGGAGGACCTAATTTCCATCAAATCCCTATTAATCAGCCTGTATGTCCTTTTCATAATAATCAACGTGATGGTATGCATCAAATGCAAATTCATCGTGGTCAAACAAGCTATCATCCTAATGGCTTAAATAATAATCAACCAGCAACAGTCCAAGCAGAACAAGGAGGATATGAGCATTATCAAGAAAAGATTGATGGACATAAAATTAGAGGGCGCAGTAAAAGCTTCCTTAACTTTTATTCTCAGGCTAAACTTTTCTATAATAGTATGAGCCCTATTGAAAAGCAACATATAAAAGAAGCTTTTTGCTTTGAAGTTGGGAAGTGCCAATCAGACATGGTGAAGGCAAATGTAATTGCTCTTTTAAACCACGTCGATCGTCAATTAGCACAAGAAGTCGCTAACATTATTGGAGCTCCTTTACCTAAGGAAAATCACGAAGTAAATTCAGATGCAAAATCACCTGCACTCAGCATGTCCAATACTATTTTTAAAGCTGATTCCAAAAATGTTGCAATTCTATTAAATGGTGACCCAAGCATCTCTCTTCTGTCCGAATGGATTCAAGCTTTTGCACAGCATCGAATTAACTATAGCATCATAGATAATAAAATTTATCATTTCAATAATTCCATTAAAGTAACGGATACTTATACAACAGCAGACTCCTCACTTTTTGATGCAGTATTAGTGTTTAGTAGTAAATCTGTCATTCAACCCCCTGTTTTAGAATTTGCAGAAACTACTTTTAAACATTTTAAACCGATAGCTCATGTCCTTAGTGACCCTCATGCTTTAGACCATAGTAAGGTGAAACTGGATGGAGCAGGAGTTTACAACTTAACAAACACTTCAATTGAGTCATTTATAGAAGGCATTTCCCAAGGACGATTCTGGAACCGATAATATAATGTAAGGAGCGGATTAGAATGAGTAAAAAAATTGCTATTTTAATAACGGATTATTTCGAGGACACAGAATACACAGAGCCAGTAGAGGCTTTTAAACAGAAGGGATATGAATTAACAACTATTGAATTGGAAAAAGGTAAAACGGTACACGGTAAACAAGAAAAAAGCGAAGTCGTAATTGATAAAAATATTGATGGTGTTTCTCCAGAAAACTTTGATGCACTCTTCATACCCGGCGGATTTTCTCCAGATATACTTCGTGCAGATGAGCGTTTCGTTCGCTTTAGTAAAGCATTTATGGATGCAAAAAAACCTGTTTTCGCTATTTGTCACGGACCTCAGCTACTCATCACTGCACAAACACTTGAAGGACGTGATGTCACTGGATATAAATCTATTGAAGTCGATTTAAAAAACGCCGGCGGAAACTTTCATGACACAGAGGTTGTCGTATGCCAAAACCAGCTAGTCACAAGTAGACAACCAGAAGATATACCAGCGTTTATTGAAGAATCATTGCGTATATTAGGATAGTTATTATAGGTTAACCAAAATAGCTAAATGGCTATTTTGGTTAACCTTTTTATTTGTATGAAACATAAAAAAGAATATCGTTTTTAATGATCTGTGGATTCCATCCCTTCTTTGTCCCCAAATTTCTAATCACTTTTCATAGGCATTTCTCATATAGTGAAAATGACTATACGATTCCTATCCATAAGTTAAATAATGATTTTACACATATATAAATACAAGAGATGGGAGCCTAACTATGAACAACAATCCACCTTCAACGCCCCAAGACAACTCCGAAAACAATAGCCGTGACATTACACTGCAAACATTAAGAGTCATCAGACTCGTCGTCCTTATTAGTGGTTATATCCTCGTCGCTCTCTCTGAAGTAGGTGAGCTGAAAGTCTTATTAACGAACCCAAATAGCAATCCTGATTTAGCTGAAGTTGATCCGTTTTAAAAGCCATGTGAAAAGCGATTTCTAGCATCGCTTTTCATATCATTTTATCCAATCTGAGAAGCCTCCCCCTCATACTTCTCTCTCCCAATCGCCTTCATAAATAATAAAATACTGCTCATACCCACGATAAAGTACAGAGCACTCATGCCCCAAGATGCAAGAAATGAACCTAGCATAACACCTAATGCTCCGTTCATTTTTGCCACTTGAAAGACCATTCCGTTAATCGCCATGTATGAGCCTCTTGCCTCATTTGGCACTATATCTGCCATAATAGATTGACGTACTGGCACATACATCATCTCCCCTACCGTTTGGAACAGCCCTGCAATTAATAAAATCCATAAACTATTGCTTGTTCCGAGTATTGTAAATCCAATCGTGTAAATGAATAAGCCTACATATAAGATTTTCAAATCATTGAAGCTTTTCAGCATTTTAATAAGAAGTGCTGAACATAACACAACTAAAATTGTATTCTCTGCAGAAATCCAGCTCAACATGCGAATACCTGTTAAATCAAACGTAAAACCATCCCCGAATAAAAAGTGCACCGTTTCAAATTCCTTCTGCAAACGTACCCCTAAATAATTATTAATTTGAAACTCTAACGATAATGTACATATACTCGCTGCACAAAAAATTAAAAATGCTTTATCTTTCATCACGACTTTATAACTATCTACCATATCTTTTAATACATTTTTCTTCTCCACCGTTTTTCGTGCTACATACACTTCTTCCATATACACAGCCATCACATATAAAGTCATAATGGCAACAAGCGTTAATACGATAAACAATTGTAGTCTATAGTTTTCAAATAGTAATCCTCCAAATATCGCTCCAATGGCAATCGATAAATTAATAGCCCAGTAACTAATGCTGTACATCACTTTTCGATTTTCAGGTGTACTCACATCAATTAACATCGCCTCTGTCGCAGGATTCATAAGTCCAGACCCTAAACTATTCACTAACATAAACACAAATGTTAGCCATGGTGAGTCAATGTAATCCGAATTCGCAACTCCCATACAAGCAATGGAAATGACTTGTATACTTTGACCGATAATCATAACCTTTTTACGCCCAAGCCGGTCTCCAACATATCCACCGTATAAACCAATTACTAATGAAGCTATGACATTAATGAGTAGTAACGCACCAGCAATCGCACTACCTAACTTTATTGAAAAATAAATCGCCATAAATGGAAAAATCATCGTGGACACAGTACGTGTTAAAAATGATGTTATAATTCTAATTTTTATATTTCGATGCATACTCCAAAATCCCATTGTTTCCCCTCCTTATGCTTACTTATTTTACTTTGAAAAAAAGGAAGAAAAAGGTTAGAATATTCTAAAGAGTTTCCCCTTTTATGATAGAAGGAAGTGTATATATGAAAATTATGGACTATTACATTCGATTAAGATTACATGCACAAGATCAACAACATATACGAAATAGCTTACAAGAATTAGCAGATGTTTTATATTGCAGTACGAAAAACGTAAAGATTTTATTAAAGAAAATGAGCGAGGAGCAATTAATTAGCTGGACTCCAGGACGAGGACGCGGAAATAAAACGGAAATTCTATTTTCACATAATTTCGTAGAAGCGATTGAATCCTATGCAGATGAACTGTTAGCGAAAGAAAAATTAAAAGACGTTTTTCTTCTTTTAAAAGGCCCCCTCCCCCTTGCACTTCAAAAAAAGATAGAAAATAAACTACATCATCATTTTGGATACGAACCTTCAAATGATATGTACGACATATTAAAGATTCCTATATCGAGAAAGATATTTCCATTAGATCCAGCTTTTGTAGCTGTAACTACAGAAAGCCATCTTACGAGTCAAATTTTTGATACGTTAGTCGTTTATAACGATGTTACTGAAAAAATGGAACCACACATTGCGCATACGTGGGAATTAAGTGAAGACGGGCTTACATGGACTTTTTATTTACGAAAGGATGTATATTTTCATAACGAAACAGTTTTAACTTCTAAAGATGTACAATTTTCATTTGAACGATTAAAGCAAGTTCACTCTCCTTTCGATTGGTTAACAGAAGAAATTGTTCAAATTGAAACACCATCAACACTGCAAATTCAATTCCATTTAGCAAAACCAAATCTATTTTTCTTACACTATGTAAGTTCAATGCAGCTCGCAATTTTACCGCGTGATGCTAGTATTCAAAATAATCATTATATAGGTACTGGACCTTTCAAACTTGCTCATTACTCTGAAGATAATATCGTACTCGAAGCGTTCACCCATTATTTTAAAGAGCGCGCGTTATTAGACCGTATTGAATTTTGGGGTATTCCTGACCATGTGCAAATAGATGCTGATTATGAACTACCAAACGAAGAGGAAAATGAAAGGCATGATATACAAATAGAAGAAATAGGCTGTATTTATGCTGGCTTCAACTTTACAAAACCTGGTCCTCATCACGACATTTACTTTCGAAAAGCTTGGAGAGAACTATATGATGTTGAAATGATACTTCGTAACATAGAGGGTAGACGAACAATTGCTGCATCAAGCTTCTTCCCTGATAGAAGCCGCCAAGCTACTAAAAGGTCCTACTCTTTAGAAAAAGCGAAAGAGTATTTAAAAAAGAGCACCTATAACGGAGAAACGATTCATATTTATTTCTTCGCATTTAAAGACAGTGCAAATGACGCATATTTCCTAAAAGAACGTTGCGAACAATTAGGCATACATGTAGAACTTCACCCATTTCTCGTTTCAGATTATATGGATCGTTCTATCGATACACATGCCGATATTATTTTCATGGGAGAAGTATTTGCTGCTGACCATGAACTCGCATTCTTAAATGTGTTTAAAAATAAAAGTTGCTTCGTAAATCGGTTCATGGATCCGCACTATGAAAAACAAATTAACTGTTTACTTGATACATTTTTATTAGAGGCAAATAAAGAAGAACGCTATGAGCTCATGTATGAAATCGAAGAATTTTTACAAGTAGAGCACATCATTTTATTTAACTATCACGTTTTAAAAAGAAAAACATACCCTTCTTCTTTAAAAAACGTAACAATTGATTCATTCGGCTGGGCAAATTTTGCGAAGTTATGGATACAGCCATCCATGTATTAACATGCAAAAAAGCCCCTTACAAAAAGGGGCTTTCCAATCATTCTTTATTCTCATTACTTCGCAAAACTTTCAGCCAACTGTTTCTCTCTCCACATAAATGTAATGCCGAGACCAACTATTAAAACAACGCCTGAAAATGCATATGGATAATGAATATTCATATCAAATAATATTCCGCCCATCGCTGGTCCTGCGATATTTCCTAAACTCGTATAAGTCGAGTTCATCCCAGCAACGAATCCTTGCTCTTTTCCAGCTGCTTTTGATAAAAACGTCGTTAAAGCTGGACGAAGTAAATCAAATGCAAGGAAAATAAAGCACGTAACGAGAAGTACAATCCAATAATTAAAGACTACAGTTGAGACGAATGCTAACACTGCACCTACAATTAAACATATTTGAATTAATACTTTCTCACCGAACATGTCTACCAATTTGCCAAACATAAATACTTGCACAACTACCCCAAAGATTGAACTAATTGTAATAATTGCTGCGATATCTTTCGGTGTGAATCCAAATTTATGATCAGAGAACAGACTAAACACAGTTTCATATGCTGATAATCCGAATGCGAGTACAAATACGATAATAAATGCAATTGCATACATTGGATGTAATGATTTCTTTAAATCACCAATAAAGCTTGATTCTTTCGTATTAGAAGAAATCTCTGCAAGCTCTTCTTTCGTTAAAGGTTCTTTTAAAATAAATATCGAAATCACACATGCTATAAAGGCAATTGCTGCTGCAACAAAAAACGGCACACGTATACCGTATTCTGCAATAAATCCGCCGATTCCAGGCCCTATAATGAATCCAGTACTAATAGCCGCAGATAAGTATCCCATCGCCTTTGGACGTTCCTGAATAGATGTAATATCCGCAACATATGCCGTAACACCAGGCATAATAAAAGCAGCACTAATTCCGCCTAACACCCTCGCTACATAAAGCATCCACACATCTTTTCCTAATCCAAAAAGAAGCTCTGAAACACCAAAAATAAATAATCCAATGATTATCATTTTCTTCCTACCGTAAAGATCAACCCACCGGCCTGTAATAGGTGAAGCAATAAGCTGAGCCATTGCAAACACTGCAACGAGATACCCCATCGTCTTCCCTGTTAAATGCATGTCATTCATAAAGGACGGCATAACCGGAATGATTAATCCAATCCCTAGAAAAGCGATAAATATATTACTCAAAAGAATGACCAGTACCATCTTTTGTTCTTTTATCGGTTTCTTCACTTTTAACACCTCTTCCCGTAAGCTCCTCTCAAAAAATAATGCCCAAGAAGCTTTTTCTTTATCCTGCTATTTGTGGGCTAATCATGAGTAGAGATGCCTCCACTCATTAGAATTTCACTCTATCCTTCCACACATACATAAGTATTAGGTGAATGACTATCATTCATTTTTCCTCAAAAATGAACCTACCTTCTCAGACAGGTTCATCTTACTACTTCTTTATATGTAGTGCATGTGTTAAAAAATCTAGTACTTCTTCCTTTTGCAAATCCACCTGCTCATCATCTTTATGATCATATAAATACACTTGTTCCGCTGCTGATTCAACAAGAGCGATAAATAACTTCGCTGTTCGTTCTGCGTGAACCGAATCACGAATTTCACCAGCTTCTTTCGCCTCACTTAAAAATTCGCTTAACCACATATAAAGAGGCTCATATACAGCTTCCCACTCTTTTATATGTTCAGTAGATGCAAGACCCGCATACATTAAAGCTTGTATTTCACGGTATTCCTCTATAAAGTGAAACACCGCATCAATTACTTGTGCCACTTTATTTGAAAAAGGTACATCTTTTTGTACTTTTTCTTTCACTGCAAGTATCATCTTTTCAACCATCACTTCTGCTATTGCAGGCATAACAGATAGCTTAGAAGGAAAATATAAATAGAAAGTTCCTTGCGCAATGCCAGCTAATTTCACGATATCAGAAATCTTCGTTTTTTCGACGCCCTTCTCCTGAAACACTTCAATAGCTGCATAGACAATTTTCTCTTTTTTATTCATCATCTAAACCCTTTCACACGCATATTGAATGACTGTCACTCATTTTATAAGATAATCGATTGTACTGTCAATGATAGTGAACTCTAAGAGGAAGTCATTTTTTTATAATAAAATCTCCTAATAAACAATTAGGAGATAAAAATACAATATATCTTTAAGAAAGTGCCTTTAATCCTGTCACTCCGCATACAATAAGAGCCACACTAATGATACGTGCTTTACTTTTCGACTCACCAAACAAGAACATGTTTAATAAAACGGCTCCCGCTGTTCCAATACCAATCCAAACCGCATACGCGACACTGACTTGTAAAAATAAGAAAGATGTATACAAAAATGCGAAGGATGTAGCAAACCCACCTATATAAATCGCACCATTGGCTAATGTCTTATCTTTACTATACATTTTAAGTCCTATCACACCGACTATTTCACTAATTGCAGCACACAATACGAAAAACCAACCCATTTTTAAGCAGCTCCTTCCACAGTTTCTTCTTTATTGTCAGCTAACTTTAAACCGATAACACCGGCTACTACCATAAGAATGAAGAATAGTTTACCTGCACTGAAACTTCCACCGAAAAGAAATACATCCATTAAGAAAGTACCTACCGTACCAGCTCCGGCGAAAACAGCATATACAGTTCCTGTTGCAAGATGTTCACAAGCTTTAGAAAGAAAGTAAAAATCAACAGCAATAACTCCTAAAATAACGATCCAATGCCACCAAGTATTGGCCGTATTAAAACCAAACACCCAAAAAATTTCAAAGATACATGTTAATATGACATATAACCAAGCTTTATTTTTCATACCTCTCACCTCTTATGACTGACTATCAGTCATTTTTGTTTTAAAAAAATATACTCTTTCATCAATACTATATAAAAACAAATATCATCCTCATTTACCATTTATATTTGTTCCGTTTCCAAGCAAACTACATCCTGCTATTTTCAAAAATGACTGAATGTCATTCATATGTATTGTACATGAACATTTTAAAAACTGTCAATGCCGAAAGTTTATTTAAAATTTCTTTCATCCGATTTGTATATTTCCTAATAATCTGTCAATAATGCTAGTAACATAATATTTTCTCCACTCCCCCTTGGAGAGATCCCTTGAATGGAGCAGTTAGCTTTTGCTAGCTGCTCTTTTTTCCTTTTATTTCATCCAACATATCGAATCATCGCCACCTCATCACAATAATCAACCTTTGGACAATGTCTACAATCAACCCATACTTTCTCTGGTAGCGCATCTCTATTCACAAAATCAAATCCACACTTTTGAAAAAATTCTGTTTCATATGTTAAAGAAATGACTCTACTTACTTTTATTTTCACTGCTTCATTTATTACATGATTTACTAACATACGCCCGATTCCTTTCCCTGCATATGTATGCGAAACGACTAACGACCGAACTTCTGCAAGGTCCTCTCCTAACACATGTAAACCAGCAACTCCAACAACTTTCTCTTCTTCTTTCATAACATATAAACATTGCAAATATTGATAAAGAGACAAAAGAGAACGTGGTAAAACAACTCCCTCTTTTGCATAAACCTCAATAAGACTATAAATTTCTTTCACATCACTCGTAACCGCATTACAGATTTTCATATGCTCTCCCCTTGCCCCCGATATTAATATTTATAACCTAAAATGAATTTTAATACATAATTTTATATAATAATACATCTCTCTTTTCTTCTCGTCAATCACTTTATACAAACAAAAAACCAAGCAATCTAATCGATGCTTGGTTCCTCATCTCGTATCGGCAATACTGTTGAATATTTAATTTCACGAAGTGCCAAACTCGTCTGTATCCTTGTAATACCAAGCTTATTCAGCTTTCTAATAAACTGCTCCAACTCTTTACGATCACGATTTGCAACTTTTAATAAATAATCATACTCTCCTGTTAAACAGTGACATTCTAACACTTCAGGCATTGCTTCTAATTCTTTTTCCAGCACTTCCAGTTTATCCGATTGATGAATATTCGTGCTCATAAAAATGAAGCATAACAAATCAAAACCAAGCTTTTCTTGATTTAAAATGGCTACTAGCTTATCAATGAACCCTTCTCCATCTAATCTTTTTATTCTCGCATGCATCGCAGCTGGCGATAAATTAACGCGTCGCGCAAGCTCTGCATTACTTACTTGAGACTCCTTCTGCAATATATCTAAAATTTGTACGTCTAAATCATCTAACACTTTAATAACTGACGACTCCATCAAAATTCCCCCTTTTTCTTACCGATGATTATTCGAAAAAACAACTTATAACCTATATAAAACCGAATATCTTTCTGTAAATATCATCCAAAACAAAATATTTTATCGACTTTTCCCCATTATACAAAAGAATATATTACATAATAAAGAAAAATGCTAAAATTATTTACAATTCATATTGATTACAACAAAGGGGATTTTTATATGCCTTATTTTTATGTCTTTTTATTATTACTAACGAGCTTATTATGGGGAGGAAATTTCGTCGTTGGAAAATCACTCGTCGATCACGCGTCTCCGATGACACTTACAAGCTTAAGATGGATGATTGCGATCGTTTGTTTATTACCGATGGTATGGTTTAAAGAAAAGAAAATCATTCCACCTCGCGCTGCCATACTTCCGTTAATACTCATGGGAATTTCAGGGGTCGCTCTTTTTAACATCTTTCAATTTCTAGCACTAGAAAAAACATCCGCAACGAATGTAGGACTTATTTCTACATTAAATGCGATTTCCATTGCACTATTTTCAGTATTATTTCTAAAAGAAAAAGTAAATACACTTCAAATTCTATCCATGATTCTTTCATTCTTCGGGGTTATCCTCGTCCTATTAAAAGGTGATTTCTCGCTTTTATTTTCACTACATTTTAATAGTGGCGATTTATGGATGATTGCAGCAGTTTGTATTTGGGGAATCTATTCTGTTTGTAGTAAATGGGCAACAAAAACAACTACACCACTTATGGCAACGTTGTACTCTGGTATTTTCGGCGTTATTTTATTACTACCGTTTAACATAGGTAGCTTCACTGTTTCAAATATAAATACTTCTTTCATCACATCACTTTTATATACTGGGCTTATTTCGACAGTTCTTTGTATGGTATTTTGGAATATTGGTGTACAAAAATTAGGAGCTACGACATCCGGGATTTTTCTAAACTTCAATCCGATTTTCACAGCGATTTTAGCATTCCTTTTCCTCGGTGAAGAATTAACGTGGATACAAATTGTAGGGACAATGGTCGTTGTAACAGGATGTTATTTATTTTCTCATTTCAAAACTGTTGCCGTTCAGCCAACTAGACCTTTAATACGAAAACATTCTTAATGAAAAAACATCGTCATCTGGGTTGGCGATGTTTTTATTTACTCTTCATTTCTTTTATATACTGCTTTTCCTCTTCTGGCGATAAACGTTCCGTCGCCTTGCCAGTATCTCCACCTTGAAGGCTCCATAAAAAGTTATGCTCCTCAACAGTTTGAGAAAAATCTCCTTTTTCCCATCTATTTATAATAGAAAATAACTTCATTTTATATTGAAAACCTGTACTATTTTCAATATCTCTTTTTACATTAGAAATCTCCTTTTTTGTCATCTCTACAAATCCCCATTTTTCAGAGGATTTTACCTTTTGGTGCACCATTTTATGCATAGTAGAAATAATTTCACCTTCACTAATTTGCGGAGCTTCTTCTGCAGCTTTTTTCTCTTTTTCGTTTGCCGCTCGCTCGATTTGAATATTTTTATTTTCTTTTTCCACATATGCAAGCAATTTCTTTCCGCCAACTATAGACGAGAAAATTACTATAATTGTAATGCATATACCTACGATCCATTTAAAAAGCATTATCTCTTCATCGCTTCCCTAACAATATGACTATCTACATATTGCTTAAACTTCACAATTTTTCCGTTCTCAAGTTGCCATACATGAACAAATTCTGCTTCAAATGATTTTCCCGTTTCTTTATAAATTCCTGAATAAACACCTTCAGCAATAATTACATCTTTTCCGTTTACTTCATGATACGTATTTACACTTGCTTTATAATCATCCCATTCTGATCCTAAACGGCTAAATACATTTTCCATTATAGCTTCTACGCCTTTATATGTTCCGCCATACGGGAACCCTTCTGCCTCTGTCCATTCCACTTTTTCAGAGAAGGCTTCTGCTAAATGCTTTGCATTTGAAGAAGCTGATCCTTCATACGTGCTTTTAATAATTTCTAAATTTGATTTAGGCATATTACTTCCTCCCGTTTATTTATTTTTACACAAGACGTAACCAATGTAGTTACATCTTGTGTAAAAAAATATTTAAATTGTTTCATTCGTAATTCATTAGTTGTAATCATTATAGTTACAATATTTCTTCAAGTCAACATTTATAAATAAAATTTACTTCGTTTTCATTACTTTCTCTTTTAAGAAACGATCTACATATCCTTCTGCTTTTACTACGAATAAATACGCACCCATTGATAATAATGCAAGATCTAATTCATATCCTGGATTCTTTCCATCTCCTAATAAACCTGCTGCTCCATTTACCTTTACGATAGCTCCAGCTAAAATAAGAGCGAATAACAATCCTACATATCGTACACCTAAACCGATAATTAATAATATACCACCAACTAATTCAACTGTTGCTACGCCGTATGCAAGGCCACCTGGTAAGCCGATGCTTGTAAACCATCCTGCTACGTTATCGATACCTGATTGAAACTTCGCTAAACCGTGCGCAAAGAACGTTACTCCTAACACGATACGAATAATTAAATTCCCAATATATTGGTTCATTTTGAACTCTCCTTTTCGTTTTGTTATAGTGAACTTTTATTTACAAGTCAAAACAATACGGTATTTCAATTCATTCGTCAAATACTTTTTTAAAGAAAACAAAAAACATTATCCCTTTTACGGATAATGTTTTCTTACAAAATAGCGCTAATTCAAGCTTTTACTCTATCGCACAAAAAAGTTGAAACATTTTTCCAGCGCCAACATACGGCAATAAAGAAATATCCTCTTCTACAACCATTCCAACAACATTCACTTTCTCATCTACAGGTAAATCATGTGTGGCAACTTGCATCTCTCCTGCATATCTACCGTACAATTCATTATCAATTGTAATGCTACCTTTCTTTCTTACAATTGTATGCATCGGCTGTAACATCACTCTATTTCCTTCCCTTGATTCTACAGATCGAATAGCATCACGAGACGGATCTAGTCTATTTGTATGCACTTGCTCTACCACTTTTAATACTTCTTTATCAGTTATAAATGATTTGTAACGCAATGGAATAATCCCTCTACTTGCACTAGCTACTTCTTGCATACTTTCTAAACTTGCGCTTATATCTCCAATCAATACTTTATCAACACCACAATCTTGTACAAGTTCTAAGTACGCTTCAAGCGGGCGCATATTGCGATGTTTTTCTAACGTTGGTAACCCCTCATATAACGGACCACGTTTTTCCGCATCTCCTGGAATAAATGCCATCGTCTTTATTCCGCACTTCTGTAAATATTGATTTTGTTTTTGTAAGAAGGACTTTGCTAGTCCCGTCTCTGGACGTGGGTAAAAATTATGCCACGCTTCTACATTCTCTACTCTTATATGTTCTGCAAGTAACTCTTTCCAAAATGACTTTGTAATCGTACTCGCATTTAAAGCTACTTTCATCTTGTGAGATACGCGGGCGATTTCTTTTGGCGTGATGCCATAGTCCATTCTTAAACCGGTAATGCCCCAGTTCAATAACTCTTCCACATTTTCATATGTTAGCCCTAAATGGTGTAACGATTTTGGAGAAACATCAACCATTAGCTCCATTTCATGTGCAAGAGCTTTTTTCCCTAATATTTGAATTAACTCTTTATACGTATTTGGATCATCTTCTGGAATGTGCAGTGATGTAAAAATAGATGTAAACCCATTTTCCTTCGCTACTTTTAGCCACTCTTCTTGTTTCTCTACTCGTTCTTTTGAAAGATAAATGGAAACTCCGATCATATAAATCTCCCTTTCTATTAATAGAAAAAGAGAAAGGAATCCCTTTCTCTATACGTTTTCTGCCATTTCTTCTTTAAATCCGAAGAAGTACGTAAAGATAAATCCGAAAGTATATGCAATTACTAAACCTAAGAAATATAGTAAATATTTATTGTCAGCAATTAACGGAATTAAAGATAGCCCTGATACGCCAATTCCAAGTGAAGCCGTTTGCATAACTGCTTGGAAAGCACCACCGACAGCCGCTCCTAAACAAGCAGTAATAAACGGTTTCCCAAGTGGTAATGTAACCCCGTATAATAACGGCTCACCAATTCCTAAAAAGCCAACTGGCAATCCACCTTTAATTACATTTCGAAGTCGTTTGTTTTTTGTTTTCACATAAATCGCAATTGCTGCGCCTACTTGGCCAGCACCAGCCATTGCGAGTACTGGTAATAAAGGTGTTACGTGTGTTTGATTAATAAATTCCATATGAATTGGTGTTAAACCGTGATGCAATCCGACCATAACGAGAGGTAAAAATGTTCCCGCAAGTACTGCGCCAGCAAATGCTCCGCCAATATTTAAAATAGCATTAATTCCGCTCGTAATACCATCTGATAAGAAACCTGCTAATGGCTGAATGGCTAACATCGTTACGATACTTACAACTAATACAGTAATGAGTGGTGTCACGATAATATCAATTGCATTCGGCACTGCTTTTCGAACTTGTCTTTCCACTACAACCATAAGCCATGCTGCAAAAATAACTGCGAACAATCCGCCACGTCCGGGCACTAATGCTTCACCAAACAATTTTACGTTTGCCATCGCTGGGTTGAAAATTAAAATGCCAGCAATTGCCCCAAGAACCGGTGTCCCGCCGAACTCTTTCGCTGTATTCCAACCGACTAAAATTCCTAAGAATGTAAAGATACCGCCGCCAATGAGTAGTAACATTTGTAACCACGTTGCATTTGGATCAGCACCAGCGTTTTTCGCAAAGTTAGCAACCCCGTTTATAATTCCTGACGCAACAAGTCCTGGAATTAACGGAATGAAAATACTTCCTATTTTTCGTAAAAAGTTTTTCACCGGTGTATTATTTTTCTTCTTAATCTCTGATTTCATCTCTTGCCCAATATCTTCAAGGTGATGATCTGCTACCTCACCAATTCGTAGTCCTGTTAAGCCTTCCATTTCAGCTGCTACTTTATTTACTGTTCCTGGACCAACGACAACTTGAAGCGTCTCATCTTCTATAACACCCATAACGCCTTCAACTTTTTTTAAAAGGTCCATATTTACTTTACTTTCATCATGAAGCGTTAATCGTAGTCTCGTCATACAATGAGCAATACTACGAATATTTTTTATTCCTCCAAGTTGCTCCGAAATTTCCTTGGCCATTCTCTCTTCTTTCTTCATAATAGAATCCCCCTCCCTATTATTTTATAGTGCTTTCTTCACAAACCCTTTAGCGTATTTTAGTTTCTCCAGTGCTTCCCCATATTCACACTGCAACAACACCATAACAATGGCAGCTTTTACGTTACGTTCTGCCTTTTCATAATACTCTGCCGCTACTTCATAACTAGCGCCTGTTGCTTCCACAATAATTCGTTTTGACCGTTCTACTAACTTTTCATTTGTGGATTGAACATCTACCATTAAGTTTTTATATACTTTTCCTACACCAATCATCGAAGCTGTTGAAATCATATTCAACACTAATTTTTGTGCTGTACCAGCTTTTAAACGCGTTGATCCTGTTAATATTTCTGCACCTGTCTCTACTTCCACATTTAACTTTGCATATTTACTTATTTCAGCATTTTTATTACAAGAAATACTCGCTGTACTCGCTCCTACACTCTGTGCGTATTTCAAGCCGCCAATTACGTAAGGAGTTCTGCCACTTGCAGCAATTCCAATCACTGTATCTTTCTCATTTAATCCAATACTTTTTAAATCTTCTTCTGCTAACTCTTCGCGATCTTCGGCACCTTCCACCGCTTTAGTAAACGCTTTCAATCCACCTGCTATAAATCCTTGCACCATTTTATCATCCGTGCCAAATGTCGGCGGACATTCCACTGCATCTAGAATACCTAAACGACCACTCGTACCAGCACCAATGTAAATTAAACGTCCCTCTTCTTCAAAAGATTTAATAACAGTCTGTACAACCTTTTCAATTTGTTCTATCTCTTTTTCAACTGCTAACGCAACAGTTCGATCTTCTTCATTCATACTTTGCAACACTTCTTTTATGCTCATCTCATCCAAATTCATTGTTTTCTCATTACGATGTTCTGTCGATAAATTTTCTAACATATTGCCACCCTCTTTGAAATTATATTTCACACTTTTATTATAACTTTAAGAAACTAAAAATCAATTACTCTTTCTTATTTTATGAAATAAAATTTCACGACATGACATATTTTTGTCAAAGATAATAAAGTGAAACTTTAATCAGTGTGGGTTTTGTTCATCCCCACTGATTATTAGCCCGCACCAATCGGGCATTTACGGGCAGTTGATCCCCACCTAACTTTCTTTGCTTCCGCTGAATTTTGAAGTGAGGGTCTTACTGCCCGGCAAATAGGGGGATAAAAAAAGATGAGTCTCCTCATCTTTTCTTCTACTTTAACTTCCGTAACCGCAACGCTTCTTCTCGTGTCTCCATAAATTGATTCAATACTTTATTACCAATTCGATTGAAAGTAATCACATATAAAGCATCGATCATATTCAATTGCGTCATTCTCGAAGCAATACTCGCAATACGATGATCTTGTTCTACATCTGGCATACAAAGGCGAATATCCGCTTCTTTATATAACGGTGATGATTGATCTAGTTTCGTAATTCCAATAACAGTTGCACCTTGTCTCTTTGCATACTGCGCCATTTCAAGCACATCTTTCGTTCGACCAGATGTTGAAATCGCAACAAATATATCGCCTTCTTTTAAATTCGTCACAAGCGGCAACATCATATGAAAATCAGATAGCATCATCGCTGTAAATCCGAGCCTTGTAAATTTATAAGCTCCGTCCATCGCCGGAGTAGCTGATCCGCCTACTCCATAAAAGATAATTTTATCGGCATTTACAATACGATCTGCAGCTTTTTCAAGTTCTTTTTTATCTATCGCCGTCACGCTCGCCTCAATTGCAGCTTTATTCACATAAGTAACTTTATTAAATAAATCATACGGTCCATCTTCTGTATTCATCACTGAAAAATCGTTAATATTATAATCAGCAATCGTTAATTCACGAACGAGTGCTATCTTAAATGCTTTAAAACTTCCGATTCCAATCGATTTACAAAAGCGAACGACACTCGCTTCACTTGCGCCTGCATTCGTTGACACTTCTTTCGTCGTTAAATTCGGTACAATCTCTGCATTCTCCATTATGTACATGGCAACCTTCTTCTCAGCTGGTGAAAATTGATCCATATTACTTTCAATTTTAAATAGTAATGTTGAAGCTTTCACTATTTAACCTCCACTTCTTACGGTTGCGTTCACTTATTTTCTCTTGCTTCAAGAAGGTAATAACCATCATCGCCAGGAGGATGAAACACATTTACAATGCGATTCCCTTTTTGATAAACAGTTCTTTCCCCTTCTGTCCACTTCTTTTCCCAACCGTTCATCCAAATCGCAACATCAGGTAAAAAAGCAGTATATTTCAGCTTCTGACCGTACTCACCATCTGCTTCTTCCGAAAAAATAGAAACCGGAAAATCTTTCACTTTTGATTCTTTCCATGCAGTAAATGGTATACATACTGCAATAAGTACGATTACACCAATAACCTTCTCCTTCGTAATCTTCACACTTCCCTCTCCTTGTCATATCACATACATAGATTTTACCATAATTACAAACCCTTCATGCTATATGATCATTGCTTTTGGGAATAAAAAAAGAGCTTACCTACATCAGATAAGCCCTTCCTCTCTATACAAAATATTTCTTCAAAAGTGGCGGTGTAATAATCGTCGTCAATATAACAACAATAACAATCGCTGTGAAATTTTCTTTCGCTAATAAATTCGCCGTAAGTCCATTTGCAGCGATGATAAGCGCTACTTCACCACGTGATACCATCCCCGCGCCAATACTAATAGAAGATTGGAGATTAAATCCTGTCAGCCTTGCTCCTAAACCTGATCCGATTAACTTTGTGAAAATCGCAATGAGAGTCATAATAATAATGAACCAAAGCTGGCTTCCAATACCTTGAAATGTAATTTCCATTCCGATACTTACGAAGAATACTGGAACAAATATTGCATAAGCAATCGGTTCAATTTTATGTTCCACTTCATGCTTATACTCTGTTTGAGAAATAGCAATTCCCGCTGCAAACGCTCCAATAATACCTGCAATTCCCATCATTTCACTGTAATAAGAAAAAGAGAAACAAATAATAAGAGCCGCGCTAATTAACGCTTCTGTTACACGAAGCGGTACAAGCATTTTCATAATCCAAGGAACGACTTTCCAAGCAATAAAAACAATACTTACAAAGAAAATAATTTTCTTTACAATGACAAGTGTTATATTCACATCTTGTGTTCCTAAAAAACTCATTACAAATGCCAATAAAATAACGACAATGACATCATCAAATACGGCAGCACCTAAAATTGTTGTACTTTCTCTCGTATTCATTTTTCCTAGATCACGTAGCGTCTGGACCGTAATACTAACCGATGTTGCGCAAAGTAATAACCCTAAAAAAATGGCATGGGACTGTATTAATCCAAACAGCAATCCTGTTACATAACCACCGATGAAAGGAAAAATAATTCCACCGGCCGCTACTGCAAACGACGATTTCAAATTCCGATTTAACTCTTCTAAATCTGTTTCAAGTCCCGCCATAAACATAAGTAACAAAACACCAATCTCACTCAGTTCATCGATCAGTTCAGAACTATTAATAATACCAAGTACAGCCGGACCGATAATAATACCGACAATTAACTTACCAAGTACAGAAGGCTGACCAAGTCTCACACTAATGTCACCAGCTAATTTCGTACAAAGTAAAATGACGACAAGTTCAAAATAAAATAACATAGCATCTGCTCCTACTTTAACTTTAATCAGTGGGGTTCTCCATCCAAGTAGATTATTAACCCCCGTCCATTTCTGCAAGTAGTTTCCCCTATTGATCCGCATTTTATTTGTCATATTTTTATTTGACAAAATATTCTGAATTATATTAAGATTAATCCAGCAATTTTAAAAAAAACTACATACCATAACTGCACCTCCACTTCCTTACTTACTCTTTTTTAATGGGCTCATACTATAGTCGCAGTTATGGAAATAAAAAAATGGGGGGAGAGTCCAAAGTGAAGTCATTATTACGAAAAAAAGCGCTTAGTACTGAATCACCAAAGCAGCTAGATAGAACATTAACTGCACTCGATTTAACATTTTTAGGAATCGGCGCCGTAATTGGGACAGGGATCTTTGTATTAACAGGTATTGTTGCAGCAAAACATTCTGGTCCTGGTATTATGCTATCATTCCTTATTGCTGCATTTACTTGTGCTTGTGTAGCCTTTTGTTATGCTGAATTTGCTTCTTCTATTCCTGTCTCAGGAAGTGTGTATACTTACGCATACATGACAGTCGGAGAAGTTGTCGCCTTCATCGTCGGATGGTGTTTAATGCTCGAATATTTACTTGCCGTTGCAGCAGTAGCTGTCGGTTGGTCTGGTTATTTGCAATCTTTACTACAAGGGTTCAATATACACCTGCCCGCCATAATCGCCTCAGCCCCCGGCGTAGGAAAAGGTGGTCTCATCGATTTACCAGCTGTTTGTATTTTACTCATCATTACTGCCCTTTTAAGTTTTGGTATACGCGAAAGCGCACGCATTAATAATATTATGGTTCTTATCAAGTTAGCCGTTATTATCGCTTTTATCGTAGCAGGCGCAAAATATGTAAAACCTGAAAACTGGACACCGTTCATTCCATTCGGATACGACGGTATTATTACTGGCGCTGCCACTGTGTTTTTCGCCTTTTTAGGTTTTGATGCAATCGCAACCGCTGCGGAAGAAACGAAAAAACCACAGCGTGATTTACCAATTGGTATTATTGGTTCCCTTCTTATTTGTACTATTTTATATATGATTGTATCTTTCGTTTTAACAGGTATGGTTCCTTATACACAATTAGACGTTTCTGATCCAGTTGCATTTGCATTGCACTTCGTTGGTGAAGATGCAATTGCAGGACTACTCGCTGTTGGAGCGATGACTGGAATGACGACCGTCCTCCTAGTCGTGATGTATGGACAAGTTCGCGTTTCATATGCGATGAGCCGTGACGGTCTACTTCCAAAAGCGTTAGCACGTGTAAATAAAAGAGTAAAAATCCCTTTATTAAATACATGGATTACTGGCGTCATTGCCGCTTTATTAGCAGGCCTTTTAGACTTACATTTGCTAGCGAATTTAGTAAATATCGGTACATTAACAGCCTTTACATTCGTTTGCTGCGCTGTACTTATTTTACGAAAAACACATCCTGACTTAAAACGTGGATTCCGTACACCTTTCGTACCTGTACTACCAGTTGTCGCGATTCTTTGCTGCTTATATTTAATGATCAATTTGTCTAAAACAACATGGATTAGCTTTGCAGTTTGGCTTATAGTCGGCTTATGCTTCTATTTCTTCTACTCTAGGAAACATAGTCATTTAGCTAACGAAAAAACAGATGATGAACAGAAAAAAGCATAACAAAATAGCTCGCCGATAAAACGGCGAGCTATCTTTCTGTACTATTATATTTTTTCGTTAACGATTGTAAAATGAAAAATATGCCGATGCAAGCTGTAAACCATGCCCAATTTCCTATTGGTGTCGAATATTTGACCATTCCAATACCCACAAGCACTAAGAAAATAATCACCTGATATATGAGCTTCCACTTTTGCATATATTCCCTCCTTTACTTCGTCCCCTTCTTTTTCTTCTTCCAGGCATTCAAACTATCAAAGAAGAAGTTAATAAATAACGTTCCTAATCCTGCTAATAAAAACGTCATTAAGAATAAAACCCAAATACTTTTATCTTTTAATAAATAATATCCTACAAGGAGCACAACCGCGATCCATACATATTCAAGAATTCTTTTTAGCTTTTTCTGTTCCAAATTATTCGCTCCTTCTTTCTATGCTACTTTTAGTATAACAAAAAAGAAGCCTATCATGATAAGCTTCTTTTCTTCTCTCTTATTTGTTCATACTTTTTTCAACGAGTGAAATCGCATATTCCATCGTACGATTCATCGTTTCTACTTGTGTATCTTTTACTTTCGCATCTTTTAACACAGATTCTGCCACTGTAATTTTTTGGCTCAATGATTTCATTGAACCGTCCGTTACATTTGCAGCTTGCGCTTTTTTCACTACTGCTTTTGCAGATTCAATATTAATTTGTAATTTTTCTTTCGGTGTTTTCGGTTGTTCTACTACTTTAGATTGTACAAATGTTACATTAGCTGTTTTTAATTCGTTATACGTTTGAACGATTTGCTCTCCCGTACTCCCTACATTTTCAAATGCTTGCTTTGCTATGTTAAAGCTTTTCTCTAATTCTTGAAATGCTTCTTTTGAATATTGACCTGGCTTGTCACCAAACTCATACGTACCAGCTAACACTTCTTTTACTTTTCCAAGCTCTTCAAATAGCGCATTTACTTGCTCTAACTTCGTACGGTTAGAAAACTCATTGTACGCTGCTAATACTTCTGAAGAACTTAACGCTTTACTATATAATTTCGCAAGCGCGATTTGTCCATTTAACGGAATACCACCATTTCCGTTACTATCAGGATCCGCTCCAAATGCAAATGGTACGTTCGGGTTATAAACTTTTCCTTGAGCTGACTGACTATTTACTTTTTTACCATCTACGTAAATTGCCACTTCGCTTCCATTATATGTTCCTGTTAAATGATACGTTTTGTTCGCTTCCAATTGAGCGCCAACACGTTTGTAGCTACCGCCAATGTGAGCCCATAATTCAACATATCCACTTCCTGTAGACTCAAAACCAATTCCGCCGCTCTCTGTATTTTGCAAAATACCTTGCCCGCGAATTTCATTCATTGAAAACACAGTTTCTAACGTAAACGTATTTGCTATTTTCTCTTTTTGTGCTGCTGAAAATGGAAGATATCCAAATGTATTTGCTTTTCCGTTTAACTTCATAGCATTCTTTTTCAATGCTTTATCATATTCAATAGTCACATTACCCTTCAATTCACCTTTTGTACCAAATGGTGAATTGTCTTTAAATGTACCATCTGCAAAGTTTACATCAAAAACATCCGCTTTTGGTACTTTCACATTCGGGTCAATATTATCTTTTTTTGTAGTAATTTCTGCTGTTAACGGCTGCGCGGTTTCATTGCCAAATGAATCAATCGCAACTACTTCAAGTGTATATGTTTTCCCACCCTCTAACCCAGCAAGCGTAAACGTAAGATCTTTTGGTACTGGATCACGATAAAACTCTGAGAATGCTAATAACTTGTTTTTAATCTCTCCCGTTTGTTTATCCTTCGCTTGTACGCGATACGAATGAACGAGAAGGTTGTCCAATGCTTGTGGGAATGTTACTGTTGCTGCATTTTCTGTTACATTTGATACTGATAACTTCGCATCTGTCGAAAAAGATGGTTTTTCTTTATCACGATCTTCTACATGTGTAAAAGTTTCTTTCTTTGCTGGTAATTTAATTTTCCAAGGCTCACCTGTCCAAGAATTTGTATGGAAATCACGACGATTAATCGTTACTTCTTTATCGTCTACTTCTACTAATAAACCTTGGCTTAATGCACGCGATTCTAAAGGAATATTCCCTTGCACTTTACCGCCCTCTACCTCCATATAGCTTACAGAAGACGTACCAACAGATGTAAAGTCTTTTTGATGAATCGACCTTGGATCATCTAATGGATAATGTGAATGACCTGAAAACGTAATGACTTGTGGGTATTCTTTTAATACTGCATTAATTTTTGCACTATCCTTCGTTCCCCATTCTTGGCTACCGTACACTGTATCTTTAATATGTTGATGTAAAAATACGAAAATCGGTTTTTCTGGGTCATCTTTTTGTGCCTTTGCCATCTCTTCTTTTAACCAATTAATTTGTTTATCTGAATAATATCCATGTGTTGTCCCATTTTCTGGCGACATAACAAGGAAGTGATACCCTTTCACCACTTTATGATAATAAATTGATTCCATACCTGTTTTTTCTAAGAAACGCTTCTGCGCTCCCTCTACGGATAAACCGTTCCAATAATCATGGTTACCTAGAGAATTCATTCGTACCGCATCTTTATTTGCATTGTCATTATACACTTGCATGAAACGATCATATTGCTGCACAGACCCTGAATCAGTAAAATCTCCTACAATAACAAAAGCATCTTGCTTTGGTGCAAGCGTATTGAACTGTTCAATCGCTCTTTTCCAGCGAAACATATCATCTGTTCCACTATTTTTAATATGAACATCACTTACAACGGGGAAAACTATTTTCTTCTCACTTGGTGCCTTTTCTTGCTTTTTCTCTTCCGCTTTGACTGATGTACTCCACGGAAATGATACAAATGCTAATACAAAAACCATTAATAATCCAATAAGGCCTTTTACTTTTCTTAAAGCATTTCTGTCCACGTGAATCCTCCTCATAATAATTGATTCATTACAAGGGCTATTTTATCTAATACATGTTAATGTCGTTTAAATAACAAATGAACTTTATTAGATTTTTGTAAATATACAGTTAATTAGAAATTAAGTCCAACATTACTTGTACTATTGTATACAACCACCTTTTGTCTAAAAGAGTCTGATCATTCTTTTCCTATGACTATTCACATATAATCTTTTCTATAACACTAATGATAAGTTAAGGTTTAAGCCTATTAGACAATCTTAATTTTTAATATTTCCTTCTTTTTTTAACACATCGGCCATACTTTTACATTTAATAGTAGTAAAAGACAACTTAAAAGGAGGGGTTGTATTGAAGAATAAAAAAAATATTGGCTGTTTCGCTCCTTTATCTATTATTTGTCCAGACCCTTGTCCACCGTCCCCTCCTCCAAATCCAAATTGCGAGCGAGTAAAAAATGAATTTGCAGGGAATTTCCTCATAACTAATAACACCATCCCCTCTGCCAAAGATGCATCACAATCAATGATACTATGGCAAAGTGATGGGATACTACTTATATCAGGTACTGTCTCGGTTTACAATAGTACTAGCAGCACCGAAGCAATTACAATTCAAATCATTGGAACAGTAACCAATATTTTCACTGTGTTTCCTGGTAATACAATATCGTACACAGGAAAAGACCTACAGTCGATCAATATTATCAATATAACAAGTAATCTTTCACTATATTTAGAAGGCAAGTACTGTTGCGAATTTACATGTTGCTTATAGAATACCAATTTCATTATTTCCTTAATATAAAAAGCATACCGTTCACGGTATGCTTTTTATGAGATTGGATAACGTACTGTAATACAAAACTCTCCTTGATTAACAGTCGTTCCTGTCGTAGTAATTCGGACAGTAGTAAAATATCGGACAGTGAAAGTACCACTACTTTGTGGTTGTACAGTAATTGTATCAACTACTGTTGCACCTACTAAAAAATCAACTGTAATCGGGTTGGCACCTACATCATACTTCACGTAACCTGAACCATATACTTCTTGCGTGATATTATTTGTATATACAATTTGAGTACCAGCACCTGTAATAGACCAGTCTGTACATACTTGATCTTGCACAAGTGTTTTATTAGAACAACAAGACAAACTGGAACTTCTCATTCCCATTTCGATCCTCTCCTATTCTGCTATGAAAGTGGATAACGTGTTGTAATACAAAATTCTCCCTGATACGTTCCAGCAGGTGTTGCAGGTAACACAACTTGTATAATATCAAAACGACGATACGTAAACCCGATACTCGTTCCTGGATTTAATGTTTGTGTATCTATTACAGTACCAGCAGAATCAAGCGCCTCTACAGTAATTGGGCCTGGTCCAACATCATATTTAACAAAACCAGTACCAACTACATTTTGATTAATATTATTTGTATAGAGAACATTATCAATTGCTGTTGCAACTACAGTAGCAGACCACGGACTACACACTTTATCTTGCACATAATTTTTATCTGGACAACAAGTTAATGCTGACCCTGAGCACTCACAAGACATAGTTGTTTCCCCTCTCTCTTTTATATTCCCTATATGTGTATGTCCCTCAGAGTCTTTTGCCTGTACTATTCATCTATTTTCAAAAAATATTCAAATGACTAAATAGATTCCGTTTTATTTCTTTTCTTCATATATTTATAGACAAAGATACTAGCAACGATAAGAATAACGCCTCCTAATATTGGTAGCATATATTGCCCAACAACATCCGCTGCCTTCTCCCAATGCGGACCTAATTTCATTCCAAAATAAACATACAAAGTCGTTAACGGAAACATTGCTATAAATGTATATATGCTAAATTTCCATATATTCATTTTCGCCATACCACATGGGACAGAAATAAGCGTTCGAACCCCTGGCACAAAGCGTCCAACAAATGCTACAACCGGTCCATATTTCTCAAAGAAATCATCCGCTTTTTGAATTTGTTCTTCTTTAATAAAGAAGTATTTCCCGTATTTTATTAATAGAGGACGACCGCCGTAATAACCGAGGGCATATAACGTTAAAGGTCCTGTCGTTCCGCCCAGTGTTCCAGCTAATACAGCGAGCCAAAAATTCATATCTCCCTCGTACACCCAATACCCAACCATGGGCAAAACTACTTCTGCTGGAATAAATTCAAACGTTAATGCTAACACAACTCCAAAATAAGAAAACTGCTTTAAAAACTCGATTATATCTAAAATCATTTGCTCCATATTTTTAACTCCTATCCTACGTTTACGTTATGCTTTTCTTGTAATTGAACTGGCGCCATTTTTACAATTCGGTTCAAAATAAATAACACAATTCCAATATCATCTAAAATACCGATAAACGGTAAAAAGTCTGGAATTAAATCAAGCGGCATCGCTACATAACCAACTAAAAAAGCGATAGATAAAATTTTCTTCTTTATTGAAACCTCTTTTGAAGTGAAAAAGTCAAATAGGAATGGAACAAATCGGCGAACATGAAATACAACTCTTAATCTACTAATAAGTTTTTTCATTTTTATTTCTCCTCTCTTTGTATACGAAAAGGACCCTACCAAATATGGTAAGGGTCCTCAAAAAGACAATAAGGGGCCTTTACCATTGCTGGTAAAGGTCTCACTAACAACGAAACGTTGCCAATAAAGCCGAGGGTTTCTCCCTGTAATGACGACTTTACTGTAATAAGTTACTCCCCTTTATACACAATTTTATACAATCACATTAAAATATTTCAGAGAGCTTGTCAATATATTTTATATCCCAATCCCTTCCGTAAAAAACAAAAAACGTATAGGAAATTTCTTACTATCTCATAATATACATAACCATTTTTGAACGAAAGGAGATGTTTCATTTGCATACCGTCTGGAAAGGTGCACTTTCACTTGGACTATTAAATATAGGAATTAAACTATACAGTGCCGTAGAAGAAAACGATATAAAATTTTTAAGTCTCCATAAAGAATGCTTAACACCTATTAAATATAAAAAATTTGCTCCTGATTGTACGGATGAAGAAATTGATGATACAGATATTGTAAAAGCCTATGAATATGCACCTCATAAATACATTATTATGGATGAAAAAGAATTAGCTGAGTTGCAAAAAGCTCACGAACCACGATCCATTCGGATTATATCTTTTGTCCAAAATAACGAAATCGATTCTGTTCTTTATGACCGTTCTTATTTTATAGGTCCTACCCCAGGACATGAAAAATCCTATTTATTATTAAAAGAAGCTCTTGAACGTACAAATAAACTTGGGCTTATTCATATTTCTATTAGAAAAAAACAACATTTAGCTATTATCCGTAACTTTGAAGATGGACTAATGTTACAAACCATCCACTACCCTAATGAAATTCGCGAAATAACAAATACACCCAACTTACCAAGTAACGAAAATTATCCTATACAAAAACAAGAACTCACCGCAGCAATTAATTTAATCCACCATCTTACAAATCCTTTTGAACAAGAAATGTATACAGATGAATATAAAGAAGCCCTTACCGAATTAATCGAGAATAAAATTGAACAACAGGAAAAAACTGAAACACTCTCTCCAGCTCCGAACATCATTAATATTATGGAGACATTACAGGCAAGCATTGAACAAGCAAAAATAAAAAGAGACAATAAAACAGACAAAGAGGCCAAATAAAATTGGCCTCTTTTTCTTTAAAGCGGATTACATTTTGGCATTTCAAGTCCAGACGATTGAGCTAGTTTTAATAAGTAGTAACATTCCTCTCTTGCCATATGATCTACCATTCTAGCTGATAATACACTTAATACTTCATTCGATAACTCGAGCTCTTCCACTTCATGTAAAAAATGCGAAAATAATTTCAATTCAAGTGAAACATCTTTCGTAAACTTCTTTAATGCTGGAAAATGATGAAGCTCCGTTCGTAAATATCCAGTCATCTCAACTGCCTTTAAGTAAAATTGTTCAAAATGCTTCGTAAATTCTTCGCTTTTCTCTTTCAATCTTTTTTCAACAAGATCTAGCCCACCAGAAATAGAACCTGCATGACCAGCCGCATCTGTTAACCAAACGAGATGATAATGTAATTCATGAAAAACAGGCGGAACTTCCCCTTTCTTCAAAAACTCTAAAACCGTTATATACTCTTCCACTTCGTTTACCATATGATTAATAAAAGTTGGCGTAAAATGAATAGTAATTTTCCCTTCCAGCTGTTTCTGTATAGTATCTAATTTAAACGCCCGAATCTCCTTAGCGGCTTGTTCTGCCTCTTTGGAGAATACCATCAGATTCGCATTGCGAACTTTATTTAACAGATTCGTAAATGTTTCAACAAAGTAAGTAGCTTTCTTTATATCCTCTTTTTCCTTCAGAGCTAATGCATCCAGTAAAAATTGTGCATGATCAGTAAGTACCTTTAGCCAAAATTGATGCTCAAACAACGCACTTTCTTCATAACTTCTCTCCACTAAATCCCCTCCGTTTATTCATCCTTCTCTATCACTTGAAGTTTATATCCATCTGGGTCTTGTACTACAATACTCTTCTCACTTTTGTTTTCTATATATAAAATTTCATAAAACGCTAGTTTCTTTTTTAACTTCTCTATGTTAGAAATTGAAAATGTTATAACCTCGCATAAATTCGTAACACTCTTTTCTCTTCCTCCTAACATGCGATTCATAACAAAACTAATTCTCGTTGAATCGATATCATACCAAACCCCTGTAACATCTAATTGCGGCCTCAATGAACTAGGTGTTATTCCTAAAATCCCTTCGTAAAAATACAGAGTTTCCTTTAAGTTCTTTACTTCTAACACGATTAAATTCTTTACATTCTCCACATTCATTCCCCCTGTACTTATTACTTTTTTATATGTGTCATAAATGCTCATTATGTCTGAATACAATACGTAGTGATGAAGATATAGGGAGGTTTATTAATGGATAAATACATGAAATCATATGTGCCATATCATAGCCCTCAAGATCCTTGCCCTCCTATTGGGAAAAAATATTACTCTACCCCTCCTAATTTATATTTAGGTTTTCAACCGCCAAATTTACCACAATTCTCACCGAAAGAAGCACTACAAAAAGGAACTTTATGGCCTGTTTTTTATGATTATTACGAAAATCCTTATAAAAAAGGGCGGTGACTACTGACGTGAATCAACCACTACCAGAAGAGTATTATCGACTTTTAGAGAATCTCCAAGAATTAGACTTTGTATTAGTTGAACTAACTCTTTACTTAGACACCCACCCAGACGATACAGCAGCTATTAACCAATTTAATGATTTTTCCTATAAACGAAGAGTATTAAAACAACAGATGGAAGAAAAATATGGACCGCTTCAACAGTATGGAAATAGCTATTCTAATGCCCCTTGGGAATGGAGTAAAGGTCCTTGGCCATGGCAAATATAAAGGAGAGAAACTATGTGGATTTATGAAAAAAAATTACAATACCCTGTTAAAGTAGGAACTTGTAATCCAGCACTTGCCAAATTATTAATTGAGCAATACGGTGGTGCAGATGGAGAATTAGCTGCTGCACTACGTTACTTAAACCAGCGTTATACCATTCCTGATAAAGTCATTGGCCTCCTTACCGATATTGGTACAGAAGAATTTGCGCATCTTGAAATGATTGCTACGATGGTTTATAAGCTGACAAAAGATGCGACTCCTGAACAGATGAAGGCAGCTGGTCTCGACCCTCATTACGTCGATCATGACAGCGCACTTCATTACCATAACGCAGCTGGTGTTCCATTTACTGCAACCTATATACAAGCTAAAGGTGATCCAATTGCCGACCTATACGAAGATATTGCAGCTGAAGAAAAAGCGCGTGCCACATATCAGTGGCTTATCAACCAATCTGACGATCCCGACATAAATGACAGCTTACGCTTTTTACGCGAACGAGAAATTGTCCATTCCCAACGCTTCCGAGAAGCCGTTGAAATTTTAAAAGAAGAACGCGATAGAAAAATATATTTTTAATACACGTATCCTAGCGATATGTGTTTTTTTCACGTTAAAAGTTAAATCCTTCCTATTAAACATACAAATAGTATATTTATTCGATTTAATGCATTATTTTTTAATTTTTTCAAAATTCCCTATTGCTTTCTAGTCATCAGACCTTTAAAATAATAACAGTTACTCGACAAATTATTTGAATTTTCGACAAAAATACTCATTAGGAGGATTTTCTTTATATGCGTACAACTTTGAAACCAGCGCAAATACTTTCGATTAGTTTATTACTATTCGCAGTTTTCTTCGGTGCTGGTAATATGATTTTCCCACCCCTTCTTGGTCTTTCTTCCGGAGAAAATATGTGGGTTTCCATTACAGGATTTATTATTACAGACGTCGGTTTATCTTTACTTGCTATCGTTGCTGTTGCCCTTGCTGGTGGTAGTTTTAACACTTTAGCGAGCCGTGTTCATCCAAAATTCGCAGCAGTATTCGCTATCATTATTTATCTTTCAATCGGCCCACTATTTGTTATTCCACGAACTGGATCTGTATCTTATGAAATTGGGATTGTACCACTTTTCCCAGATCAATGGTATTCTATGTTAGTTTTTAGTGCGATTTTCTTTACAGTCGTTTACTTCTTATCATTAAATCCATCCAAGCTAGTAGATCATATCGGTAAAATATTAACACCAATTTTACTTGTAATTATTGCAATTATGGCAACAAAAGCGATTCTTTCACCAGGAACGTTTGCAGAGCCTATCGGTGACTATAAAGACATCCCGTTTTTCAAAGGATTTCTTGAAGGATTTTTAACGTTAGATGCAATTGGCGCTCTCGTTCTATCAACAATTGTTGTAAATGCAATTCGTCAAAACGGTATACAAGAGAAGAAATCTATCGCAAAATATACAATCATTTGCGGAAGCATCGCTGCTCTATTCTTAACAATTGTTTACTTCTTACTCGGTTATATCGGAGCTTCAAACGGAAACTTGGGACAATTCGAGAACGGTGGTCAACTATTAGCAACTGTTATGTATCAATTCTTTGGGACAAGCGGTAATATTTTATTAAGTATCGCCATTATCTTCGCTTGTTTAACAACGGCAATTGGTGTTGTAAGTGCATTTGCAAATTACTTCACAACAGTGCTAACAAATGTTTCATACAAAAAGCTTGTACTATACGTTTGTATCTTTAGCTTCGTTATTTCAAACTTAGGATTAAGCTTATTAATTAAAATCACACTACCTGTATTAATTATTTTGTACCCAATTACAATCATTTTAATTTTCGTATCATTTATCGATAAATATACGAAACGTAAACCTTCTGTCTACATCGGAGCGATGATCGCAGCATTTATTATTAGCTGTATTCATGCACTTGATAATGTGGGAATGATACCAAGTTTTATCGCTAATATCGTACACACGATTCCTTTTTATAACTTAGGAATCGGCTGGATCGTTCCAGCAATCATCGGTGGTATAATTGGATACTTTATTCCGCAAACAGAAGCTGAAGGCGAAGTTTCTACAAAATAAAGAAAAGAAGCAAGCATGAAATACATGCTTGCTTCTTTTCTTTATTTTCACATCGTATGCTTAAAAGTAAATAACTCTTCTTTCGACTGCACAACAGATTGTTCCTCTTCTACAACATCCTTCTTTAGCTCTCCTCCTAACCTTACCTTCAACATCGCCTCTTCTATACTTTTTACAATCATATTTCCTGAAAAAATAGTAAGCCCGAAAAATGTAATTGGGACGAGAGGAATCCATGGATGCACTGTTAATGATCTAAAGTATACTCCAATTAAACCTGACCATTCATGCGTATAAGATTCCACCTCTTTTATAGGTCCACCAAACGTAACAGTCCCACCAAAGAACACTTCAAGTAATCCTAAGTGCAGTAAAATAGTAAGAGTCTGCGTAAACTGCTGAAGAAATACGAGTATAAATGGCATATAGAGATGCGGAAAAATATGTTTTATAACAATATGTCTTCTCGATCCACCTAATATGCGCGCGGCATCAACAAATTCTTCCGTTCGCAATTTACGAACTTCCTTCGCAACATACAGTGCAATAACTGGCATTACAAGCAGTACAAGTAATACCACTTGAAACGAAGCCCTTTCAAAAAAGGTTGTTGTCTCCTCTCCGCTTCCAAATGCATTTGCAGATTGAAGAAAAAAATACGCAATCATAACTGTCGGAATAACTGTAAAACTATCAAAGAAAGCCTCAATTTTTGAAAATCCTCTTTTTATATACGTTCCGAGTACGACACCGAAAAACACACCTATTACCATTCTAAGTGCCACAATTAAAATAGATATACCAATCGTCCACTTCGCGCCCTCAATGACTAAATGTAACAGGTCATACCCTTTCCGGTCTGTCCCGAGTAAAAATTGTAATGAAGGTGGAAACGGTGGCACTTGTGGATTTTCATCCGCATCATATTGCAATGTGACTTGTCTAATATGTCCATCATTCCATAACGTATTTCCGATGCTCAAAAGAACTAATAAGAGAAGAAACCCAATGCTTATCCAAAATCTTTTATCACGTTTTATATACGTCCACATATTATAATCTCTCCTTCATCGCAGCCGGAATGAGATAATGAAACAATTTAAATAAAATAAAAATCGGAATATATATAAGAAGCACACTAACGATGAAAACCTCAACTCTAATACCGAAATACGATTTCAAAAACATAAAAATACCACCCGTATTAAAAATCCATTCTATAATATATAAATTAGATAACATAAAAAAGATGTTCGTTTTCGCAAAGAATAATGTACTAAGCAACACATTTCGTAAAATATGACGATTTAAAATATGAAAGCGCCCCAGCCCTTTCGCCTTAGCAAATAGTACATAATCTTTTTCTAGTTCATTTTCAAAACGAAGCACGACCATTTTTACAAACATAATCGTAGTCGGGATGCTCAAACAAAGTATCGGCAACCCCCTAATCGACTCGCCTCCAATTGAAGCAATTTGAAAAGGTAAAAAACCTGTTTGTTTAAAAAACCATACAACTAAAATTTGTGATACTAAAATAAGAAGGATATCTGGAATGGATTCTAGGAAGATGAGAAATGATTTAATTCGATGTTGTATACGCGGTGAACTACTCATAATTACATAAACAATACAAAATGCTACAAATAATGAAATAAAAAAAGCAGCTAAAAAAATAATAATCGTTTCTTTATAATGGACGAACAGCTGCGGAAATAAAAATTTACCTCTCACATATTGCAAATTGGAAATATCCATTAAGTTCACAAACACTTCTTTTAAACTCTGTATGTACTTTGATACATCCAGCTTAAATCCATAAAACAATTTCGGCAGAGCCCCTAACATAATAATCCCCAAAATCGAAATAAGAAATTGAATCGTCACTTCCATTCCATTTAGAAAAACTTTTTTGACCACGTTTTCCCTTCTCTCTATATATAATTTACCCCTTAATTCTATTCTTAATTTTCTGAATTGTAAATATTTTAAAGACGAAAAATCACTAGGCTATGATCCTAGTGATTCTTTATGCGTATGCCCTTCTCTTTTCGCAAACGGCATATATAAAATGAAACATCCAATAAGCGCTGCAAGCTCTAATGAAATAATATAGTAAGGATGCGGTCCTAACATATCGAGTAATGAAGCAGTCTCTGGCTTATGAGCTAAAAACATATAATTACCGCCTGTTTTGTAATTTACAAACGAAACAAGCGGAATTAATATGTTTAAAAATATCATCGTACGCTTAATAGATTGCAAGGTCGGTCTATAGCCTTCCACCCAAGTCATAAAGAGTGGTGCCCAAATGAGCAATACATGCGCGCTAAAATATTCAATGAAACGAAAATGCGGAAAAGCATATTGCAAATTTGGTGTTAAAATGGCTTGTGATGCACCAATAATTCCCGTAAAAAATACAATCTCATATATACGGTAACTTTTCGTTACAATCATAATCGATGCTAACAACAAACTAATCGTACATAACTCGAATGGTAATGAAGTGGCTAGCTCAAAAATCCCTGCTTTCCACTCCCACATATGCAGTCCAATTTCACTCCCTATAAATAGAAATGCAATCGCATATCGAACCGTTATATTCCACTCATTTTGACGTAATACATCTTGGTATTGATATAGGAAAAATATCCCCACCAACATAATAAATAATATAATGGCATGTTGCCTTGAATAGGGAATAAACGGTTTTAATGGATGCGCGCTAAAATAAGCTTCCATCTTCCTTCCTCCTTTCCTCCATACAATATTATTGTAAGAAAGAAACGACGAGTCAATTCATTTGCTTACACTAGGACAACCTCTACCTTACATTTACATATTCATACCTTACAAAACTGTAAGGTTATTGTAAGCTAAAACGATTTGTCAGATTCTTTACCTCTTCTATACTTAATGTAGATACTAAAACGAACGAAAAGGTGATAAATAGATGAAGAAGAAAAATAAAGTGTTAATTACTAGTGTAGTAGCAATCGGAATTGCAGCTGGATCATACTTTGCATTTGCTGGTGGCGGTTCAGAAGTAGCAATGGCATATAGCGGATATAAAGTAACTGAAAAACAAATCCAAAACGCGCAAAAATTTGGTGGCGAAGTTATTCCAAATGGAATTGAAACTATTTCATTCGATCCAACAAAAGGAACATATGAATTAGCTGTTAAAAAAGGCGATGAAGTGAAAAAGGGTCAGCTTCTATTTAAATACAATGATCCGACTGCGAAACAAGGTATAACAGAAGCAGAAATGCAAAAGAAAATCGCACAAAAAGAAGTAACATTGTTCCAAAAACAAATTGATGCAGCGAAACAAAAATTACAAAAAGATAAAAATGCAGGCCTTCCTGCTGAAGCATTAAAAGCATCAGAAGTTGAAGTTGGGCAATTAGAATCACAACTTGAAATGAAAAAGTTTGAAGTTGAAAAAGCTGATGAAATGATTAAAGCAGCAAAAGAGAAAGTAAACACTCTTTCTGTAACAAGTCCTGCTGATGGCGTAATTGATGATATCGTAAAAACTGCTGACGAAAAAACAGGTATGAGCGGAATTACTCTTCGTCACGCTGGTCAATTTAAAGTAAAAGGTCAACTTTCTGAATATGAGCTTGCTAGTATGAAAGTTGGGCAAGAAGTAACTGTTTCATCAAAAACTGTCGCTGGTAAGACTTGGACAGGAAAAGTAACAGAAATCGGTTCTACACCTTTAAAGAGCATGGATGAAAATAAAACTGTTTCTAACTATCAATTCACTGTCACATTAGATAATAGTGACGAACTACAAAACGGCTTCCACGTTTACGTAACAAGTAAATCTGGCGAAGCAACTGGTACAATTGTTCCGAAAAGCAGTATCGTGAAAAAAGGTGATAAAAATGTTGTCTTCGTTGTAAAAGACGGTAAAGCGAAAGAACAAGCAGTTACTGTTGAATTCGAAACTGATAGCGAAGCAAAAGTTTCTGGAGTGAAAAAAGGCGAGGAAATTATCTCTAAACCTGAAAAAGACTTAAAAGATGGTATGGAGGTTGTCGCCCAGTGATTAACTTAAAAGGCATCACGAAATCCTTCCAAAATGGTACAGAATCCGTTCAAATATTACATGGAATTGACGTAACACTGAACCAAGGAGAATTCACTTCTATTATGGGACCTTCTGGTTCTGGTAAATCAACATTAATGAACATTATCGGTTGCTTAGATAAACCGACGACAGGTACGTACGAGCTGGCTGGACAAAACATTTCAAATATGTCTGAAACAGAACTTGCACATGTCCGTAATAAAGAAATCGGATTCGTATTCCAAAACTTTATGTTATTACCGAGACTTACAGCAATGCAAAATGTTGAATTGCCTCTTATTTATGCAGGTGTTGATAAAAAAGAGCGACGTGAACGCTCACTAGCAGCTTTAACAAAAGTAGGTTTAGCTGATCGTGCTACTCACTTACCGAACGAATTATCAGGTGGACAAAAACAGCGTGTCGCAGTTGCACGTGCAATCGTAAATAATCCAAAGTTCATTTTAGCCGATGAACCGACGGGAGCACTTGATACGAAAACGAGTACACAAATTATGGACCTCTTTTACGAATTAAACAAACAAGGCTCAACAATCATTATGATTACCCACGATCGTGAAATTGGAGAAGCTGCAGCACGTCAAATTGTAATTCGTGACGGAAATATCGTCCAAGATTGGAGAGGTTAATTTTGAACACGAGTGAAAATATACGCATGGCCCTTTCCTCTATCTTTGCTCATAAAATGCGTTCTATCTTAACGATGTTAGGTATTATTATCGGTATTAGCGCTATCATTACTATCATTTCAATGGGTGATGGTACAAACGCAAAGTTTAAAAAAGAATTAGGCCAAGGAAAAGATAATGAAATAACGATTTACTACGATAACTCTGACTATGGAACAGATATTGCCAAAATTACAGCTGATATGCTAAAACGTCTTCAAACTGTTCCAGGCGTTAAGGATGTGTATCCAGATGTACGTATGAAAGTAAAAGCAGCTTCTGGTTCAAAAGATGTCTCGCTTGATTTAATAGGTGGAACAGGCGACTTCATGACAGATTCGAAAATAAAATTAGTTCACGGTCGCGAATTAAACGACAGCGAATTAACACAAGCAATTCCTGCTGTTATATTAAATGAAGAAGCTTTCAATAAATTATTTAATGGTTGGGAATCAAATTTATACACTGATATAAAAGGAAAGCCGTATAAGGTAGTCGGTGTGTACGAAACGAAAAATGAATTCGGAATGGCTATGGCTGAAGGGTATACGTCACTTGAAAATGTCCCTGTCATTTCAGGAGTAACTGAGTATGACTCTGTAAAATTAACAATGACCTCCCCAACAGAGCGTAAAAGTGTAGAAAAACAAGCCGTTTCTGTTTTAAACGAAATGAAATCTCCTAAATTTGAAAATAAATTCAAAGCACAGGACTTAGGTGAATTTACGAAGCAATTAGACGAATCTATCGGTATGATGAAAATGGTATTCGGTGGTATTGCTGCTATCTCCTTACTTGTTGGTGGTATCGGTGTAATGAACATCATGCTTGTATCTGTAACAGAACGTACACGTGAAATTGGTATTCGTAAAGCACTTGGTGCAACGCGTGGTAAAGTATTAACACAATTCTTAATTGAATCTTGTATTTTAACAGGACTAGGTGGTTTCATCGGATTCATGCTCGGCATCTTCTTCGCTTGGATCGTCTCCATCTTTGCCGGATGGCCACTCGTTGTCTCAAAAGAACTTGGACTTCTTGCAGTAGGTATCTCTATGTTAATTGGTATTATATTCGGTCTACTACCAGCTAACAAAGCTGCAAAACTGGATCCAATTGAATGTTTACGATATGAATAAAAAACGTAGGAGTTTACACTCCTGCGTTTTTTATTCATCTACTAAATTGAGTTTCTTCTATTATATATGTTTCACGTTACAACTATCATTCTAATACTCTTCATTATTTATAGGTACTAAGGCTATTATCTAATTCTATTATTGCAAAAATACTATGTAACAGACGAAAATCAAGGCGTAATTTTTCCCATACTTCGACTGATTTTGTAACAATTATATCGATATTTTATTAAATTTCACCTCATTTATATATTTTCACGCCTAAAAAGATTATCTTTTCATAACTAAATTTCCATTCAAACAGTAAAATACGCTACTTTTGTAATATCATAGATATCATCAAGAAATATCACTGTAACATTATTAACGTTACAGTAATTGAAATGCTACTCATTTTGTGTTTCATATGCCCTAATACGCCAAAAAACAACAAGGAAGCGCTATCAGGATATTTATGGAATTGTTACAGAATATTAATGCCCCGTTACGAAAGCTTTGTAATTTTATGTTTTTCGCAAATAAGAAAATAATGGTTGCTATAATGAGGTCAACGAAAACAAATGCAATGGAGGCTATTATGAAAAAATTTATGGGTATAGCAACAGCAGCGGTTTTTGGTCTTGGGATTTTCACAACATCTGCTAAAGCAGAAACAATCGTAACGACTGACGTACTAAACGTACGAGAAAACCCAACTACTGAATCAAAAGTTGTAGGAAAATTATTAGATGGATATAAAGTAAATGTTTTACATACAGAAAATGGTTGGTCAAAAGTTCAATTGAATAGCGGTAAAGAAGCTTTCATAAGCGCTGACTATACAAAAGACACTTACTACGTAACAGCAAACGTATTAAACGTACGTGCTGGAGCAAACACAGACTCAGAGATTCTTGGTAAGTTGAAAAAAGATGATGTAATTGAAACAACACACCAAGTACAAAATGATTGGATTCAATTTGAATATAACGGAAAAACAGCTTATGTTCATGTTCCTTACTTAACAGGTAAAGCACCAGTTAAAGTTCAACCAGTAGCTAAAGTTGAAAAAACAACTAAAGTTCAAGATACAGCTAAAGTTCGTGAAGCAGTTAAAGCTCAGGAAGTAGCTGAAACTCAAGCAAAAGCTAAAGCAGTAGAAGCAACTAAAGCTCGTGAAGCGGCAGAAGCTCAAGCAGAAGCTAAGGCTCAAGAAGCAGCTAAAGCTCGTGAAGCAGCTAAAGCTCAAGAAGCAGCTAAAGCTCAGGCAGCAGCTGAAGCTCAAGAAGCAGCTAAAGCTCGTGAAGCAGCTAAAGCTCAAGAAGCAGCTGAAGCTCAAGCAGCGGCTAAAGCTCAAGAGGCAGCTAAAGCTCGTGAAGCAGCTAAAGCTCAAGAAGCAGCTGAAGCTCGTGAGGCAGCTAAAGCTCAAGAGGCAACTAAAGTTCGTGAAGCAGCTAAAGCTCAAAAACCTGCTACACAACAACCTGTTGCAAAAGAAACTGAAACAAGTGCACCATCATCTTCTCGTGAACTACGCGTTGTAGCAACTGCTTACACAGCAGATCCACTTGAAAATGGTTATAAAGCAGGCGACCAAGTAAAATCAGCTTTAGGTCACAACTTAACAGCTAATCCAAACATGAAACTTATTGCAGTTGACCCAAGTGTCATTCCATTAGGTTCAAAAGTATGGGTTGAAGGTTACGGAGTAGCAATCGCTGGTGATACTGGTGGAGCTATTAAAGGAAATAAAATCGATGTTTTAATGCCAGATAAAGGCACATCTAGTAACTGGGGACGTAAAACAGTTACAGTTAAAGTATTAAACTAGTTACCATATAAAAAAGAGTCAGTCTTATTATTGAGGCTGACTCTTTTTTTATGATTCTCACATTCTATCTTTCTCTTGAAAGTAAGCAATGTTGTCTCGAAGCCACTTTCGCTCTGACATAAATAAATTCCCTCGTTTTTTGTACACTTTATCAAATGTCTTTAAAACTTCTTCACGATCAACAAACTTATGTAAAAAACGAACACTATCGTTTTTATGATAAATATAAGGAATAATTTTATTTGTACTACTTACTACTGGTAATGTATAAATATTACTAAGCAATTCACTTAACAAAGTCGGACTGTCTTCATATTCCAAACAATCTATAAGATAATCTGCAATACAAATTTCTTTCGTATTAATAGCAAGTTTCGTCATTAAATAATAAATATCTTTCTTCATAGATACCTTTTTTGCTTTGCTTAACTTCCCCTGTAAATAAGGAAAAATTAATAAGTCATTTAACGCTTTTGCTTCATCATACGCACGATGCCATATATCTGTAGCCATCCGCCTTAATAAATCATCTATATACCCTTCCATCTCCTTCTCTCCCGTCTAAATTAAATCTATCTCTTTGCATTCTATATACGAGAGATTACTATTTCAACAGAAAAAAGAGGATGTCATAGCATCCTCTCCTGCCCTACCCTATTCCACACAAGTAAACTGTGTCCAAGCTCCTACATAATCTAGTAAGAATAACTCTTCTTCTGCAATTGTACCGACAATATTTTTCCGTTCATCTATCGGCATTTCTTTTAGAATGATTTGAAGTTCACCTTTATACTTACCAAATGAGTTGTTTCCAATTACAACTTGCCCTCTTTCCTGTAATACACTTTCGCGCACTGGGAAGTCATAGTCTTTATACTTTTTACGTACTTCTGTAGAACGCACCATATATTCTGTTATGTCGCCGCGTCTTACATGTAATTCTTGCAGTGTCGCTTTCTTCTCTACTTCAGTCGCTTCGTCTACAAAGTTTACCTTTAGCTGTAACATGTAACGATTTAAGTTTCCTAGTTTCTCTAACTCTTCTTCACTCGCATAGGCATTTCCGATAATAACGTCATCAATAAGCCCTGTCGCCCATAAGTGTTTCGCTTGTACTTCAATCGGCAAGTTACGATGCTCTTCTAGCGTACATAATCCGTCATTAATATCCCATGGACCGATGTTAGCTGCATGTGACGTAATAAATGCTGCCGTGCGAATACCGTGTTTTTTAAAGCGTTCACTACAGCGAATGAAATAATCATACGGAAGACCAGTGAATTTTTGCGGATAAAAGTTATGGCAACCAATTAAAGCTGGTTTATTTGCCTGATGCGAAAGGATATTTTCTAAGTATGCAATATCGTTACTTACATTTAACTCGATTTTTAAACCGTACGGATTATTCGTCATTTTCGCTTCAGTTAGTCCGTCAAAACCTAAATCTAAACGGATACCATCTGCACCTAACTCTGCAAAGAATGATAGATCGCTATAGCTAATACCAAGTTGATCAAATACCGCCGGAGCTACATCTAAAATAACTTCCATATTATTATCTTTTGCATGATTAATAATTTCTTTAAATTCAGCTACAATTTCTTCTTTCGGACGATTCACAGATAATAGACATGTGAATATTCTGGAAAAACCGTGGCGTGCCGCTGCCAAAATGTATGCCATATCTTTTTCTTTCGTTGAATGTTCTGGATAAAGTGAAATTCCTAATTTACGCTCCATGCTTTTGCATCTCCTTCACACGTTGTATTAATGCTATGCTCGTAAATCTATATTTTGCAGATAAACAAGTTGCACATAAAATCGTTGGTACAATAATTACGTACGGTGATTGCAATCCTAACATTACATATGCACCCATTGAACAACCGATAAATAAAACTGATACGAGTAGTAACACTAATAAAGATTTACTTTGTACCCATTTCGAATAATGGGCAATACACTGTCCGACCACGAATGTAATTAAGATGATAATTGCTCCGAGCATTCTGTTTTCTCCTCTCCTGCTAATTGTTGTTTCTCATACATTTTGAAGAATGGATAGTAAATAACGAATGAGATAACAAAGTTAACAAGTACAAGTACACCAGCCATAATTGTCCAGTCCGTACTAATCACCGCTGCAATCGGTGCTAACATCGTAAATGGCAGTTTCGCCATCATAAGTGGAATCATACCTGAAACAACTGCGAAATATGATACTGTCGTTGTCACTAACGGTGTAATAACGAACGGAATAATTAAGATTGGGTTCATTACAATTGGTGCCCCGAAAATAATTGGTTCGTTAATATTGAATAAACCTGGTACGAATGATAATCTCCCTAACTCTTTTAGGAACTTAGATTTAGAGAACATAAACATAATGACTAAAGCTAACGTTGAACCTGATCCGCCAATCCATACGAACCATTGAATGAATTGCTCTGTAAATAAGTTTGGTAACTGATGTGCATTTCCTGTAGCCGTGAACACTTCCATATTTTCAAGAATTGCTGAATCCCACATTGGACGAATAATCGGTCCTAAAATCGCAGGGCCATGTATACCGAATGACCAGAAGAACACGATTAAGAATACTGTTAATAAACCGCCGAATAAATTATTTCCTACTAATACTGATTTTAATGGTGCGATTAAATATGTAATTGTTGTATTTACATCAAATTTCAAACCGTAGCGAATGCCCCAGAATAAAAGAATAACTGCTAATGTTGGAATTAATGCTGCAAACGAATTTGAAACTGCTGGTGGTACACTATCTGGTAATTTAATCGAGATATTATGCTTAATCATAAAATGATAAATTTCTACTGCAATTAAAGCTGTAACGATTGCGCCGAATAAAGACGTTGCACTTAATGTTCCTATTGAAATGTATCTACCTGCATCAATAACACCTGGTACAGCTTTCGTAATTTGAATTGGTTCAACTGATGCTAGTAAAAAGGCGAGTACAGATAATAACCCTGCACTTAACTGATTGAGCTGATAAAAGTTCGCGAGCGAAGCCCCTACACCAAACGCTGCGTATAATGCCATTAGTCCTACTGTAAATCGGAATGGAATATCTAAAATATGGCGAAACGGTGCGATCCATTCCATATATGCATCAATTGGTAAATTTAAAAAGATGACGAAAAATGATCCGACGATCGTTAACGGTAATGTAGAAATAACCCCATTTCGAATTGCTAATAAATGTCGTTGTCCTGCAATTTTTTGCGTTGTTGGCATAATCTTTTGTTCCATAAAACTCATAAACCCATTCATCAATAGCCCTCCTCTTCCTCTCTACTATAAAAGAATGAAATAAACTTTATAACATTATAATGTTTATATTTAAAAAGATATAATTATGCTAAAACTAATTGTTCCGCTTGCTTAAGCACTTTCAAACCATCACACATTCCATAATCTCGTTGGTCTATGATCGCAACTGGTATATTGTATGAATTTGCAAGAAACTCTACAGCTGGAAATAAATATTTCACCTGTGGGCCAATTAAAACGACATCGGCTTCCTTAATTTCAAGCTTCACTAGTTCTGAATCAACTGCCTTAATTTTATAATTCTTCCCCTGTTTCTTTGCCTCTTCTTGCATTTTTCTTACGACCATACTCGTTGACATACCTGCTGCACAACATAATAAAATGTACATCTTATACTGTCACTTTCTCTTCTACTCGTTTATGAAGAGCAATAAATTCTTCAGCCAGTTCTTTTACTGTAATTGCATTCATTAAATGATCTTGCGCATGCACTAACAGTAAACTGATTTCTGCATGATTTCCTCTTGCCTCTTCTTGAATTAAATCCGTTTGAATGCGATGAGCTGATGAAATTTCCTCACTAGCAAGTTTCATCTTTTCACTGGCATTCCCGAAATCTCCTTGTCTTGCAAAAGCAATTGCTTCAAGCGCCGCACTTCTCGCATTGCCACCATGTAAAATTAATGCAAATGGAGTTTGCATATCAGCCATTTTAAATTCCCCCAAGCTATATGTTTTCTATGTTTTTATCTTATTATGAAAACGCATACAATTAAACATAAAAAACTTCCGTTATGTAACGGAAGTTTTTATATACTTTTTCAAAATGATAATAAAATCTCTTGAAAATCTTCAATTAACTCGGTCTGAGTAAGTTTCTCTATCGTAGTTTGACTAGACATAATATCATATAAAAAATCATAAAGCCTTTGCAAATCTTCATTATTATTGCGCTTTACACTAAATAAAATAATTACTTGTACTTTTTTATCTCCCCAATCAACAGCCTTTTCAAGTGTGCAAAACATCAAAAAAGTTTCCTCACTTAATAACTGCATCGGATGCGGGATTGCAACTGAATTCCCAACCGCTGTCGGAGACGTATTTTCTCTTTCCATAACAGAAGCATAAAAGTTTTTTGGTACATAGCGTTTCTCAGCAGCTTTCTCACATAAAAACTGAATAACATCCTCTTTCGTAGAAGCACTATGATTTAAAAAGATTAAATCTTCCTTAATATAAGGCTGCACACTAGTATTCACATGCGTAAACAATCGCTGACCAATCGATTTAATCTCTTTATCATCAAATATTGAATTCACTTTTATAACTGGAACAGGCAAGCCACTCGGTATATGAATCGTACTAATAATACAATCTATTTTTTCTTTATAAAGATCTTCTACTTTCAATTGATAATAGCCTGTAATACCTACAATCTCTAATTTATCTCGGAACTGTGATAAAATTTTATATTTTAATAGTTGTGCACTTCCTTGACCAGTCGCACAAACTAATAAGCATCTTTTCTTTTGATTCTGCTCCTGCAAACGGCTCATCGCTCCGCCGAAGTGAATTGCAATATAACCAATTTCACTTTCAGGAATCGATTCACCCATATATTCACCAATGATATCTCCAACAAGAACCGCAACTTCAAAAGCATACGGATAATTCTTTTTCACTTCTGCCAAAAGAGGATTCCTCGTATTTAACTTATACTTCAAACGATTTAATAACGTTTTTAAATGAATACCAAATCCAAATAATAATTCTTCATCATAATAAAAAATAAGATTCCGTTCTTCCGCTACTTTAAAAAGAATATGTTGCATAAATGCATATATATCTTTCCCTAATAGCTCTTCTACATTTTCATAGCGACCTCTCGTTGTAACAGCAGTACTTAATAAATGCATCGTCACATATAATACTTCTTCTTCTGGAAATGAAAATTTTAACTCTTTCTCTAAATCTCCTAAAATCTGCTTCGCAATTGTATATTCTTTCTTTATTATAAGTTCTGATTGCTCCGCATGTAGTCCTTTCATATAATGTTGACTTTGACAACGCTTTAATGCAATTGCAATATGAATGACTAAATTATCAATTTCTATATCAGATAAATATATTGTTCCGCCTTCAATATACTTTAATATAATTGAACGAATGAGTGATATATGAGGTAGCGATAAATATGTCTCCGTCTGCTCAAATTGCTCATGAAACGGAGTATGGTCATAACGCGGGAAACCATATTGTGATAAACAAGAACGAATATTAAATTCCTCTCCAACAATACGTATACCATAATACGGTCTCTTCTCAATTTGTAATTTATAGCGACCACATATATCTGTAACATCTTTCATAATTAAATTGACCGTTGATTTGCTCACATACATCTCTTCCGCTAATTCTGAAAGCTTCACATATTCCTCTGTCATTAAAACACGCTGCAGAATGTACGCTATTCTTTCTTCATAAGAAGTTGGGATCTTTTCCGTCTGTTTTTGAAATAGACTCACACAAAAGTCTTCAAATTTCTTCTTTTGTATAATTTCTAATTCGTACCCATTCCCTCTTTGCGATTCGATTTTCGCTCCGTTTTCTTCCAATATATCATTTAATAATTTTATATCCTTTTGAATCGTCTTCGTTGATACATGTAAACGGCCCGCTAAAAAAGCTCGATTTAACATCGATTTCTCTTCTAAAAATTCCTCTAAAATAGAAATTAATCGCTGATGCACCTTTGTCATAGCTCTTCCTCTCGCTCTTTATATATAAAGGGGGAAACGCTGCTGAAATCAGTAGTTTTTCCCCTTTATATTCTCTCTATTTCTTTAATGTGAATCCGAATTTATCCCATGCTTGTAAATAGTCTAGTAAGAAAATCTCTTCTTCTACAATTCGACCAACTACATTTGTTTTTCCTGTATTCACCATATCTTTTAATGCAATTTGTAATTCACCTTTATACTGGCCATATTGCTCATTGTCAATTAATAAATCTCCACGCTTAATTTCGCGCGTATTATGAGGTTTAAACTCTTCTTTTTTATATTTCACACGACTTTGTGTAGAACGAATCATATATTCAGATACATCTCCTCGATAAAAATGTGGTTCGTCTAATACGATAATTCTTTCTAGTTCTGTCGTTGTATCATATAGTTCTATATCAAATGCTTGTTTTTCTTTATTTAATGCACTTAGTGCTTGTAATTCTTCTTCTGACGCATATGCGTTTGCAATAATAACATCATCAATTAATTCCGTCGCGAATAAATGCTTCGCCTGTGTTGTCATCGATAATTCACGATGCTGCTCTAATGTACATAACCCTTCTGTTACTGGCCAAGGTCCGTATGTTGCATCAAATGATGAAATAAAAGCAGCCGTTCTCATACCGTAATCTTTAAATTGTTTCGAGCATTTAATGAAATGATCGTATGATAACCCTGAATAACGATGCGGATAAAAATTATGACAACCAATTAAATTTTCACGATTTGGTCTATGACTCATAATGTTATCTACATACTTCGTACCATTACTCATATTAATCTCAATTTTCAAACCATACGGATTATAAGTCATAATTGATTCTTCTAATCCTGAGAAACCGACATCTAAACGAATACCGTACGCACCTAATTCATGGAAGAATGATAAATCATTATACGAAATACCTAATTGTTCAAAAACAGATGGACTAATATCAACTAATACTTGGAACCCTAATGCATTCGCATGAGAGATCGTTTCTTTAAATTCTTCTATAATTTTCTCTTTTTCTCCATCCACAGATAATAAACATGTGAACACACGTGTAAATCCATATTTACTTGCTAATGTTAAATACTCCTTATCTTTCTCTACTGTTGAATGTTCTGGATAAATAGAAATACCTAATCGTCTCATATGTACACGCCTCTTTCTTCATCATATTGTAAACCTTTTCAAATATATGTAGTGAAAAAGTATATATCCCCTTCTTGTTCACTACTCTTTTGAATCCGCTTTCTTTAAAGAAAAAATAATTTCTATCATTCTTAACACCTACAAGTCTATACATCTATACTTTACATCTTTTTTTCATAGTTGTGTAGCTTTTACACAAATTTGTCAGTTTTTCATCTTAAAAATTGTTATCCGTTTTCAAGACACCTTCCTTGACTGTTTCATTGGCCAATACATATACTCGAAAGAAAAGAGATAAAGTGAAACTTTAATCAGTGAGGGGGGGGTTCATCCCCCACTGATTATTAGTTGAACCAATCGGGCATTTACGGGCAGTTGATCTCCCACCTAACTTCTTTGCTCCAGTCCGATTTTGAGGTGGGAGTTTTACTGCCCGTTAATAGCGGGAAAATTTTATATAGGGGATGAATATATGGGAGAAGCAATACTCGTAAAACGAGAGCCGTTATGGACAAAAGAGTTTGTTGCTTTAATTTTTGCAAACTTATGTATGTTTTTAGGGTTTCAAATGTTAATTCCAACCTTACCTGTTTATGTGAAAGAAATTGGTGGCACAAGTTCCAATATCGGATTTGTTGTCGGCATGTTTACCGTTGCGGCACTTTTTGTTAGACCGCTAACTGGGAACGCCTTGCAAAAATTTAATAAAAAAATCATTTTAATGATCGGTACTGCTATTTGTTTACTCGCTATGGGCAGTTACCTTTTCGCCTCAACAATCTTTCTCTTGCTTGCTGTTCGTATTTTACACGGAGCTGGTTTCGGTGTTACAACGACTACATATGGAACTGTCGTTTCTGATTTAATTCCCTCAGCTCGCCGCGGAGAAGGCATGGGATATTTTGGCCTTTCTGGAACAATTGCAATGGCCCTCGGTCCACTTATCGGACTATGGCTTATGCAAACATATAATTTCACAATTCTTTTTTTATGTGCATTATCGTGCACAATTGTTTCATTAATATTAACAAAGCTACTTCAAATCCAAAAAACGAAACAGCCGCCACAACAATCATCTAGTACTTTTCTCGATGGATTTATTGAGCGTAAAGCTTTACTTCCTTCATTATTAATATTATGTATTACATTAATGTACGGAGGAATCGGAAGTTTTATCACACTATTTGCTACAGAAGTCGGCATAGCTGATATTAGTCTCTTCTTTTTATGTAACGCACTAGCAATCGCTGTGACTCGTCCATTCTCTGGAAAGCTATATGATGCGAAAGGGCATACATTCGTCATCATTCCGGGAGTTATTATAACGTTTACAGGCATTATTTTATTGTCGTATACGACGACAATTCCGAGCTTAATTATTGCTGCAGCATGTTACGGAAGTGGTTTTGGAGCGATCCAACCTGCACTACAAGCATGGATGATTGACCGCGTAGCACCCCATCGACGCGGCGTAGCAACTGCTACATTTTTCTCCGCATTTGACCTTGGAATAGGCGCTGGAGCAATTATATTTGGATTTATTGCTCACTTTACAAACTATGCAACTGTATATCGTTACTCCTCTCTATTACTTATTGCTTTTCTCTTCATTTACATTACAAGCATAAGAAAACAAAAGCATGGCGATAAAAACACGGAAAAAGCTGCTGGATAATTCAGTGGCTTTTTTATCGTGTTAAAAAAATTGTTTTTCCTCGCTTTGCTATTATAAAACTACATGCATTTTCCTACATATTTTTTTAACTTTCCTCAAAAAATATACGATGAACTCGCAGACGCTTTCCTTGATATTCGACTGAACAATATTATTCTAAAAAGTGTGATTTCTTTACAAAATTAAGATTTAAATAAGATGTAAACCAATAAAATACAGCTGTTTCTTTAAGGGATTGTAAACTTTTCTTCTCTTTGTAAATTTAGTGTAAATTTTACTAGCAAACCGTTTACAGTAACTCAAGGTTCAGTTAATAATTACATCGCACATGAAATTTAAGGAGTGGAATGCGTGGAATATAATGTTCAAGATATGATCTTCCAGTTCATTGGTGGATTAGGTATTTTCTTATTCGGGATTAAATACATGGGCGATGGACTGCAACAAGCAGCTGGAGATCGTCTTCGCGATATTCTAGATCGCTTTACAACAAACCCACTAATGGGTGTACTAGCTGGTATGTTAGTTACTGTATTAATCCAATCCAGTTCAGGAACAACCGCTTTAACAGTCGGACTTGTAAGTGCCGGATTTATGACATTAAGACAAGCAATCGGTGTTATTATGGGTGCGAACATCGGTACGACGGTTACTGCATTTATTATCGGAATTAAAATCGGAGAATATGCTCTTCCAATTATGGCAGTTGGAGCAATCTTACTATTCTTCTTTAAAAATAAAAAAGTACATTCTTTAGGTCAAGTTATATTCGGTTTTGGTATGTTATTCTTCGGTTTAGAATTAATGAGCACAGGCATGAAACCTCTTCGCTCTTTAGAATCATTCCAAGAATTAACAGTTAGCATGAGTGATAATCCAATTTTAGGTATTGTTGTTGGTACAGTCTTTACTTTAATTGTACAAAGTTCAAGTGCAACAATCGGTATTTTACAAGAACTATTCGGTCAAGGTGCAATCGATTTACAAGCTGCCCTTCCTGTATTGTTTGGTGATAACATCGGTACAACAATTACAGCTGTATTAGCAGCAATCGGTACTTCAATTGCTGCAAGACGCGCAGCATTAGTTCACGTTATCTTTAATATCGTCGGTACAATCATCTTTACAATTTTATTAATACCTTTTACAAATTTAATTCTATACTTCCAAACGTCATTAAACTTGAATCCAGAAATGACAATTGCATTTGCACATGGAACGTTTAACGTAACGAATACTATTATTCAATTTCCGTTTATTGCAGTATTAGCATGGATTGTAACAAAAATTATTCGCGGGGAAGATGCAGCTATTGACTTCAAACCGCAACATTTAAATCCAATCTTTATTGAACAATCTCCTGCTATCGCATTAACAGAAGCACAAAAAGAGATTATTCGTATGGCTGAGTTTTCATTACATGGATTAAAAGAAGCAAACCAATTTTTGAACACACAAGATAAAAAACACGCTGACATGGCTACTCAATTAGAAGGAGCTATTAACAATTTAGATAAAAAAATTACCGAGTATTTAGTTTTACTATCAGAAAAGCCACTTTCACCTACGGATTCTGAAAAACATTCCGTTTTAGCAGGTGTTGTTGGAGATATTGAACGTGTGGGTGATCATGTAGAAAACCTTGTAGAACTTGTAGATTTCCAAATTTCAAACCGTGTTTCACTATCAGATGAAGCATTAGCTGAATTAAACGAAATGCTAGAATTAACTATTTCAACACTGCAAGACTCAGTTGAAGCTTTAACAAACTTCGATACTGAACTAGCTCAAACTGTTATTGCAAAAGAACGTAAAATCGATCAAATGGAACGTGTTCTTCGTAAACGTCACGTATTACGTCTGAACGAACGTAGCTGTTCAGGTGATGCAAGTATCATCTTCGTTGATATGGTAAGTAACTTAGAGCGCATTGGTGATCACGCTGTAAATATTGCTGATGGTGTTTTAGGTGAACAAGGTAAAATCAATTTAAAACAATCATTATGATAAGAAAGAGACGCTAACTTAAGCGTCTCTTTTTTCATTATATTTTAACAACTGTTCTTCCTTTTAACTTTCCTTGCAATATAAGTGCAAACTTCTTCTCTAGTTCTTCTAATGTACATTCCTCTGTATAAGATAGTAACTCTTTATTTCCCCATTCATTCGCTAAAAGCGTCCACACATCACTTCTCACATCTGCTGGACATTGCACAGAATCTATCCCTAAAAAGCTTATGCCTCGTAAAATAAACGGATATACCGTTGTTTGTAATTGCTGACCTGCCACATTACCGCATGTCGTTACACAACCACCATACTTTACTGTTTTTAAAGCTGTTTCTAACATACGTCCACCTACAGTATCGATAACCCCCGCGTATATCCCTTTTAACATTGGTCTTCCTGATTCATCATTCAATTCCGCGCGATGAATCACTTTTTTCGCGCCTAGACGTAGTAGCATATCTTCCTCTTCCATTTTCCCTGTCGCTCCTACTACGTTAAACCCTAACTTACTTAAAATGCTTACAGCTACACTCCCTACGCCGCCTGTAGCACCCGTTACTAAAACATCCCCCATACTAGGGGTTATACCTGCTCTCATAAGCTTATATACTGATAAAGCCGCTGTAAAACCTGCTGTTCCGTACATCATACTTTCCTTTAATGACATTCCCTCTGGTAAAGGGACAATCCAAGATGATGGCACGCGAATATACTCTCCGAAACCACCAGAAGTATTCATCCCTAAATCATATCCCGTTACAATGACTTGATCTCCTGCCTTAATGGTAGCATCTTTACTACTTACAACCACTCCTGCTGCATCAATTCCTGGCGTATGAGGATATGTTCTCGTAACACCTTTATTACCAGTAGCTGAAAGAGCATCTTTATAATTTAATGAAGAATAATGAACTTGTATGAATACGTCTCCCTCAGGTAAACTACTTACTTCTCTCTCAACAACTTTTCTTACAAACTGATGATTTTCCTTTTCGTTCACAATGATTGCTCGGAATGATGTATGATTCATTATGCTCTCTCCTTTATCCGTCAAATTCTTCTTTATTATATAGAAGAAATAAGTAAGCTTACTCATTTCTTCTTGGCTATATTTCAACAAATCTTACTTCCCTATCACTTTCTCATAATATATATTTTCATTTCTACTAAAAGCCCTTATACTTATTCTACATCTAAAAAATAACATATAGAAAATCTGACTTTTTATAAATAAATTGAATTTTTACGAAATGTAAATGATTTGTAATGTTTTTTTTCGCTAAATTTCATTATAATAAGTGGATATGAGTGTCGTATTTCAATCCAAATGAAGGAGTACAGGAAATGGAGCAAAACCCATCTTTGCAAGAAAATACACGCAATAAACCGAAAAAAAATAAGAAAAAAATAAAAATTATTATAAGCGCTATACTATTCGTTTTATTAATAGGCGGCGGTTATACTTGGTTTTTAGTAAATAAAGCATCTTCTGCTGTTCGAAATGCCGCACACGATTTAGCACGCGGTGATAAATCTGATTTACGTGATAAGGCTGTAAAACCTATTACAAACAATGTCTCTGTTTTAATAATGGGTGTTGATGAAAGCGATGTCCGTGGAAAAGAATATGGTGAAGCTATAAGAACAGACGCGCTTTTACTTGCAACATTTAATAAAGATAGCAAAACTGTTAAACTATTAAGTATCCCACGTGACACATATACTTATATTCCAATAGAAAAGAAAAAAGATAAAATTACACACGCTCATGCATTCGGTTCTGCTAAAAATGGAAAAAATGGTGGACCACAAGCAAGCATTGATGCAGTTGAAAAATTAATGAATGTTCCTGTTGATTATTTTGTGAAATTTAACTTTAAATCATTTATAAAAATCGTCGATGACTTGGGCGGTGTTGAAGTTGATGTACCAGTTGAATTTACTGAGCAAGATAGCAATGATAATGCTGAGGCAATTCACCTAGAAAAAGGTGTTCAAAAGTTAAATGGCGAAGAAGCTCTTGCTCTTGCTAGAACAAGACACATCGATAGTGATGCAATGCGTGGACAACGTCAACAACTCGTTATCGAGGCTATTTTAAAGAAACTAACAAGTGTTGGTTCTGTAACAAAAGTTGGCAGCATCATTGATGATATTAACGGACAATTCGTTACAAACTTAACATTTGATGATATGCTTTCATTCTATAAATATGGATCGGATTCGGAAATTGAGAAATTACAAATCCAAGGTGATGATTGCTATATGGCAAAAGGTGACGATACTTGTAGCAAATCTGCTGGTGGTGGTCGAACTTACTATTACAATCCAGATAAAAAAGAATTAGCTAATGTTACAAATGAACTTCGTACTCATCTTGGACTACCTGCATATACAAAGTCTGACTCAGACTCTGATTCGAAAAAGACAAAAGAATCTAAGTCTGAAAATAAGAACGAGCACAAATCAAGCAAAAATGAAAATAGTAGTGAAGGTACAGAAACATCGTCTAATGACAATGAATAATATAGAAGCGGTTCTCTATGGAGGTAGAGAACCGCTTCTTTTTATTCTTCCAAATACAAAAATCAGAACTTTCTAACTATCTTTTTTAATATTTTTAAATTATAATAAATAGTAGCAATCTATTCCAATTATCAGGGGGCTCATACATATGAAAGCTGCAGTAAAACATAACATCTCAGATTTTAAAGACTACTTAAAATCCAACGATATATACATGGAAGAAAATATAGATGAAAATGATGGCTCTGTTCATTTTTCAGTAGGATTAGAGACTGAAGCTGGCGCAAAAATTCAACTTATCGCTGCTTTCCAAAACGAACATCCTACGGTGGATATATACTGCTTCAATGTTGCTCACGTGCCTGATGCAACATCAACAAATGATATTTTACATGTCATCAATGAATTAAATACATCTTATCGCTTTGCAAAATTCACATTAAACAAGCAAAATGCAATTGATATTTCAACATCTCTTGCATTCTCAGAACCAAATTTTAATCCAGCACTTGTCTTTGAACATACAAGAATGCTATATAAATTAGCAAATGACGAGTATAAAAACTTAATGAAAGTTATTTGGGCATAAATTAAAACTATAATCCGTGGGGTTTACGGGTAATAAATAAAAGGATGGGCTGTAAGCAGCACCATCCTTTTATTTTGATAGCATATCGACCCACATTTTAACAGCGGTGCCTACAATTAAAATCGATAACATATATTGTAGTGCTTTTTGATTTATCCTCTTCCCGACTCGTGCTCCAAGTGGCGCAGCAAATATACTTGCAACCGCAATAATTAGAGCTGGAATCACAACTACTTGTCCAGTAATCATTTTTCCAGTCGTAATCCCTACTGAAGAAATAAACCTAATAGCGATAGATGTTGCTATCGTCATGCGCAATGGTAATTTTAAAATAACTAGCATAATAGGAACTAAAAGAAATGCACCGCCAGCTCCAATAATGCCCGAAACACCTCCTACAATAAACGCTAACACACTTGCTAACCATTTATTATAATTAATTGCTCCGCTATTATTTTTCTTCGGTACAAACATCATCATAGCTGCAATGGTCGCTAATACTGTATAAACAACATTTACAGCATGTTCATCTAATAGATTTGCACTAAAACTTCCTATAAAACTTCCTATTAATATACTAGCTCCCATATACACAACTAACGTTTTATTCATATCAGTACTTTTCCGATATGCCCACGCACCTGCAAAAGTTGCAAAGAATACTTGTACCGCTGTAATACCGCTCACTTCATGAGACGTATAGCCAGTAAATCCTAACAGTACTGGAATGTATAAAATCATTGGATAGTTAATAATTGCACCGCCAATTCCAACCATTCCTGATATAAACGATCCTATAAACCCAATTATAAAAAGTAATAATACTAAACTCACCTTACATCCCCCTCCTTCTAAAAAGAAGGTGATTTAAATGAATAAGTTCACATTCCCATCCGAAGCATCTGCTAAATATGCCCCTACACCTGCAAACTCTACCCCTTCCATAATCTCTTCCTCTTTTAACCCTAATAAATCTACTGTCATTTGACAAGCTACAAGTTTAATCCCCTGTTCCTTTGCCAAATCAATTAAATCTGGCAAAGGCATTGCATTATGTTTTTTCATAATGCCTTTAATCATCTTTGGTCCCATACCAGCAAAATTCATTTTAGATAACCCCATCTTATCAGCACCGCGTGGCATCATTTTTCCAAATACTTTTTCTATAAATGTTTTCTTTACATTCACATGTTCATCTTTCCTTAAAGCATTTAATCCCCAGAAAGTATGAAAAATAGTTACCTCTTGATCATACGCCGCTGCACCATTTGCAATAATATAAGCAGCCATTGCTTTATCGTAATCTCCGCTAAATAACACGATTGTCGTTTTCTTCTGTTGTTCCATATTGTTCTCCCTCCAATTACCTATAGGGGTATTTTTTTATTTATAAAAAATTGTTTCTCCCTATTCTACTTTTCCTTCCCAAGCTAACATACCGCCTACCATATTGATTACTCGAAAACCGTAACTTTCTAAAAATTGAACAGCTCTTGCACTTCTCCCGCCTGAACGACAAACGATAATATATTCCTGATTTTTATTTAATTCATGCATACGAAACTCTAATAGTCCTAGTGGAATATTACATGCTTCTGGAATTTTCCCTTCAGCTACTTCTTCTACTTCACGTACGTCCACAATATTTACCACTTCTTTACGCAACAATTTTTCTTCTAATTCTTTTGTAGTCATTTCTTTCATTTTAAAGTCCCTCCTCACAAACTATTCATACCACCTGAAACGTTTATTACTTGCTGAAACCCTAGTTTTTTCAATATCTTTGCTGCTTGCTTACTTCTCATTCCACTTTGGCAAATAACGATTACTTCCTTATTCTTATCTAATTGATTCGCCTTGCTTGCTAGATCATTTAGGGGGATATTTTGAAAGCCTTCCGTATGATTCCCTCTATATTCACCTACTGTACGGACATCAATAAAATACTTCCCCTTTTTTCCCACTATACTTTTCAATTCTTTGCCATTTATATTTTGAACACCTTTCACTGGTAAAAATCGTGAAATAACAAACCATGCAGCAAGTACAATGAAAAGCGTACTTAATATTGTGTTCATATAACCAACCTCTCTATATTTACAAAACTATTGCTTCACTACGCCTTCTTAATCCAAAACTTCAGCACATCAGCTTCTTCTACATGCTTTACGATGTCATGACCAGTTTTATTTGCCCACGCTGGAATATCTTTCACTGATCCTTTATCCGTTACCTGTATTTCTAACACTTCTCCAGTTTGTAAAGTATCCATCGCTTTCTTCGTTCTTACAATCGGTATTGGACATGCTAATCCTTTCGCATCTAATACTTGTTTTACATTCATCATCTATTCCTCCATGTTTTATTTATTTTATTATTCATGAACTGCACAACGATTTGGACCAATCTCCATTTCACGTTCTTCCTCTGCACTCGGATGAATTTTACCCATATTCGTTTGACGAATTTCTTCGTAAGCATTTGGCTGAGGTGGTAAATTCTCCGTTACAACTTTACGAAACTCTCCCTCATCCTCAATATTTAATCCTGCATTATACGCAAATAAATCTTTTAATTTAGCACTAACAATACCACTCTCGTCCATTTCACTTATTTTTGAATAATGAGCCGGTAACACAACTAAGTTTTGAGATAGTTCTTTATATCGGCTATACAAAGTAGTACGTAAATCACTTACCCAATCTTCAGCTTTCCCAGCAAGGTCTGGACGTCCAATTGAATCTACAAATAAAATATCACCTGATAATAAATAGGAATCATCTACAATAAATGACGTACTCCCAATCGTATGCCCCGGTGAGTATAATGCGTCAATTTCAATTTTAGTACCCCCCACCGTAATAACAGATCCTTCAACAAGCGGTTTATATGAGAACACAACCTCCTCTGCATCTTTTGGCGGCAACCAATACGTACCACCTACTTTTTCCGCTAACTTACGTCCGCCAGAAATATGGTCTGCATGTAAATGTGTATCCATTACATTCGTAATCGTAACGCCATGCTCTTTCGCAAACTCTTCGTATGCTTCAACTGTTCTTACTGCATCAATAACTGCTGCTTCACCGTTTGAAATAACCATATATGATAAGCAACCTTTTCCAAGACGGTTAAACTGATACATAATTCCGCCATCTTTTAAATCTCCCACTTTTATAGGCTTTACATATTCACTCCAAGCCTTCATACCACCAGATAAATAATAAATATTTTCTAATCCAGCCTCTGTTAATTGCTCTGCCACAAATATAGAAGATCCTTCTTTTGCACATACTACTAAAACATCTTTATCTTTAGGTAGTTCACCGATAATATGATCTACCCCCTCTAATAAATCAAAGTACGGTACATTTATTGAAGTAACTTCTTTTCCTTCAATTTTCCAATCTTCATAATCCGTCTCATTACGAACATCTAAAATAAACAACTCCCCGAATAAAACTTTCTCTGCAACATCTTTTGCTTGTAATGCTTTAACACTCATCTAATTACCCCCATAGGTATGTTTTTGTTTAAAAAATTTTATCCCGCTTTAATGGGCAGTAAGACCCCACTGATTAAAGTTTCACTTTATTTTTCCACATTCCCTTGCCACTCTAACATGCCTGGAATGACATTTTTCACATTTGCATAACCTTTCTCTTTCAACATGTGGCAAGCTACATCACTACGGTTGCCAGTTCGGCAAACAACATAAATTTGCTTCGTTTGATCTAACACTGCACTGTCTAATTCTCCTAACGGTATGGAAACAGCCGATGGAATATGACCAAAAGCGAATTCCGCCGCTTCACGAACATCTACTACAATACACTCTTGACCACTTAATACTATCTCTTCCACTTCCGAATTCGTAATTGTATGAGGATATTTCACTATTTCATTCATTTCATGCTCATTTGCTTTTCTAACGTAATGCATCAATACATCACCTTCATGTTTCGTCCCGATATATTGATGACCTACTTTACTCGCCCAACTTTGTATATCCACAATAGACCCTTTATCTGTTGCCTGAACCTCAATCACTTGCCCTGACGTCAATCCTTCCATCGCCTTCTTCGTCTTTACAATCGGCATCGGACAAGCCAAACCTTTACAATCTAGATTCATATCCACTTTTATACTCATAGTCGATTCCTCCATAATTTATATACATATACCTGTACGGGTATATGGAAGTGTTTTTGAAAATCTGTCAACAATTATGTTTGACAGATTATCGGCTTTTTACAAGTAATTGAACAGCTTCTTTAATTAATTCTTCATTTGAACCATTACCGCTTTCAAACTGCTCACGCAAACATTGCTCTAAATTTGTCCCAACAACAAGTCCAATTGTACGATCAAGTGCAGAACGAGATGCCGTTAACTGTGTAATAACCTCTCGGCAATCTTTTCCTTCTTCCATCATACGAAGCACACCGCGAACTTGCCCTTCAATACGTTTTAATCTATTTTTCATGTCTTGATTATATTCCATTGTATAATCACCTCATTACCATTATGTCACTATTTATAACCTATGACAATATATTATACCCTATAGGGTATTTTGTAAACCCTATTTTTAATTTTCACCTTATATGTTCACAAAACAAAAAGTAAAACCTTAATCTATAGGTTTTCATCTTCCACTAAATCTTGAAGTAGAAAATGAAAAATATCAATATACAACACGTTCTGGCAATACTGTCCCATACAATTTAAAACCACCATCTACATTCTTTACCTTATATCCTTTTTCCATTAACATACGCGCTGCAACATACCCTCTCATACCAAGTTGACAAGTGATATATATTTCTTTGTCCATTGGCACTTCATCCAATCGATCACGTAATTCATCTAATGGAATATTAATAGTGCCTTTAATCATTCCCTGTTTTAGTTCATTAGGCTCTCGAACATCAATAAGGTACCCACCATTTTCAACAATGTGATCTATTTCATGCCATTGCACTGTGTCCACAAAACCATCTACTATATTACTTGCAGCATACCCCACCATGTTTACTGGGTCTTTTGTTCACAAATTCGAAACAAAAAGAACTTAGATATTTCCAAGTTCCTTTTCGTATAGTTCTATAACTTTCTGTACAATTACATCTGCTGTATTTTCCTCCGGTGGCATCAATAAATTCGTAACAGGCCCATATACCATAGGGTTTAATTCCACCTCATACCCACCATATGCATGCTCTTCCTTTGTCGGTAAATAACCAATATATCCATTCGTATATCCACCCAAAAAAGCTATTTCATTTTGAAGACGTTCTTTCATTTCTAAAGCAGTTTCTGAAAAAGGTTCCATCGGTATACCCAAAAACATGCCATCATTAACTTGAAACAGTTGAACTTCTAAATCAATACGCAACTGCCGAATACCTTGCTTATATTTTTCTAAAACGATAGTAAGCCATTCATCCGTATTCACGCCCCACTGTTTCTCTGCTAATTGAGCCATGCTTCGTATCTCATTTATTCCAGGAATATCTTTCAACTTCATTTGCATCGTACTCGAAACTGTTCTTAAATTTACAATTGGGCTGTATGTAACTGTTGGCAACATCGTTAATACATGCCCACTAAGTGTGTAAGCCATTTTCTTTAATGCTTCCCTTGAACCGCGATATTTCGCATTTACATTACCAGCAGCTCCTTGCACAATAATAACAGGACAGTTTACGATCCTCTCAAGAACCTCCCTCGTCATTCCAGGATAATCCGCTGATAATACATCGCTATCACCTTTTAAAACATTCGGATGCGCAGTACAAAATACTACAATACCAGATAGCTCCTTCGTTTCAGCATTTCTTATTGCTAACATCCCAATTCTTTTATCTACAACGCCCTCTATATTTGTTCCCATCCTTGCTCTTCCATCAGATGTTCTCTCTCTTCGATTTATCCCAATATCACCTTTCGTAACACCCCAGCCAACTTCACATCGCTTCAAGTTGTTATTCGCAGTAACCGCACCGTGCACTACATTATTTACTAAAATCATTTTATACGACTGCACTAGCCGATCATCACCGACTGTCTCTGGACCGGAATGTGTATGTGTATAAACAACTGTTATTCGCTCAAATGGTACGTGAAGCCTACTTGCTACTCGCTCACGAATCATATTCGTATCTTCTACTAACATCCCGATATTATCAATACTTATAAACACAGTTTTCATTTCATCTTTTTCAAATACAAAAACTGTCCCATAAATACGCTCTTCAATATTATTTATCCCTGTCTCTCTATGATATCCGACAAAATCAATACCGACAGGTGGCGTAATATCTACCTTGCATACCCCTATTTTGCTCATTTGAATCGCTCCATTTCTCTATGTAACTCCCTTTTTTCAAGAATAGCATATTTTACCTTGTTCCAAATAAAAAAAGAACAGACATAGCATTCTATGTCCGTTCTTTCCATCACACATACTTCCGATGCACCATCTTCCCATCATAAGAAAACACAACGCCCTTACTCTCCACAATCGACTCCATATGCACTGTTCTTCCCCACAGCTGATGAAGGTATGGTAATACCTTTTCTAAGTATTTTAAATCAAGCTCGATTCCTTCGTAACTATGTTTAATGTATAATTCCCCGTTCTTTAAGTAGTCTCCATCTTCTACTACTAAGTACGGGAAGCCGCCATTTGTACGCATATTTACGAGCTGATCACGTACATGTTCCCACTCTTTATCTATTACTTTATATTCTTTTCCTTGGCGCTGGAATAAGTACATATCTTCTCTCATTACAAGATCTTTATTTAAGTAGTTTCTTAAGAACGATACGTCCCATTCGATTTCGCGCACTTCAAAGATTTTGTCACGACCAGATCCTGGTTTGACGCCTCTTCGTTTCATTTCTTCTGTCGGGTTGTTGTAGCGTTCTTCAATATCTTCAAACATTTTAATACCGAGGTAGTATGGATTAATGCTCGTTTTTGATGGCTGTACAACACCTGCATTTAATTTCGCAAATTCGATGGCTTCATCAGATGTTAAGTCCATTTCGCGAAGTATGCGTTGATGCCAGAAGGACGCCCATCCTTCGTTCATGATCTTTGTTTCAAGCTGCGGCCAGAAATATAACATTTCTTCACGCATCATCGTTAATATGTCTCGCTGCCAATCTTCTAACTCACGGCTATATTCTTCAATAAAGAGAAGTAAATCTTTCTCTGGCTTTGGTGGGATTTTCTTCTTTTTACGCACATTGGAACGTTCCTGTTTTTTATTACGATTATCTAAATTCCATAAGTCATCGTATTGCGACACCTTTTTCTTTTCTATTTCTTCCTCTTCTAAATCATCGATACTCCATGTGAGTTTCGGACGCATAAGCGAGGGATCAATATGCTCTTGAATGGCAAGTACGGCATCTAAAAATGTTTCTACCTCTTCTTTTCCGTACTTATGCTCATATGCTTTCACCCGTTCAGCTGTCGCCGACATACTTTCTACCATATCCCGCTTCGTATTTGAAAAACGAATATTATTTTTGAAGAAATCACAGTGTGCTAAAACGTGCGCTACAATTAATTTGTTTTGAATTAACGAGTTCGTATCTAATAAAAAGGCGTAACATGGATCAGAGTTAATAACGAGTTCGTATATTTTACTAAGTCCTAAATCGTATTGTAATTTCATTCTGAAAAATTGTTTTCCAAAACTCCAATGTGAAAACCTTGTTGGCATCCCATATGCACCAAATGTATAAATAATTTCCGCTGGACATATTTCATAACGCATCGGATAAAAATCAAGCCCAAATCCAGTCGCAATTTCCGTAATTTCCGCAATCGCATATTGCAGTGCTTTATCGTCACTTGCTCTCATTATTTTCCCTCCTTACACTTTCCCTTAAGAAAGTGTATGATGGAGAACAAGCTTTCATGAGGATTGATTGCATAATAAAAAGACACCCCCGCAAAAACGAGAATGTCTCATCTATTAACCTTCAATAATCTCCATCTTCTCCGTAATCGGAGTACGCGCTTTTCCTTCAGGCGCTTTATCAAAATAACCGATATGAAGAATTCCAACGATACGTTGGCCTCTTGTTAAACCGATTCCTTCTATAAATAATGGATTGTAGTTTAATCCGCCTGATTTCCAAACGCAACCTAATCCGCGTTCCCAAGCAAGAAGTTGGAAGTTTTGCATAAATGCACATGTTGCAGCGTAATCTTCGTCACGCTGAATTTGACGTGGATCTTCATTTATATATACAACGATTTGTGCAGGCGTGCTTAAGAAACGATCTGATAAAATTTTACCGCGTTTCGCTCTTTCTTCTTCTGTGAAAGAGTTTAATACTGCATCTACTAATTTCTTGCGGCCTTCTCCGATGTATAGTTTACAATTCCATGGTTCACGGTGCTTATGATTAGGTGCCCATGTTGCATCGTTTAATAGTTCAATTAATAAATCTTTTTCTACTGCTTTGTCTGTAAATGTACGAACAGAGCGTCTTTCTTTAATCACATTTGCGATGGAAGTATATGTAGTCATATTTTTCTCTCCCTTATTTTTATCTATATGTATACGTTTATTATTGATATTGATTTTCAATTTCGATTATACCTTAGTTTTTTACTATTAATCAATGTTTTATGTTGGAAAACTTCTAAAAAACGTCATTCCATACTGTGAATAAAAAAACTTAACTTGTTCACAAGTATTTCACATTTTATGGAAATGATATGTGTACAGTTTTCTACATTATCCATCTAGGAGGAGTTTACATGTACAAAAAAATCGCTGTTTGTATGACTATGACAGCATTATTATGCGGGATATCTACCTTCCCCGCTTCCGCTGCCACGCCAAAAGAAGTAACAATGCATCACCATAACCCAATTTCAGAAGAAGAAATGCAATCGCTAAAAAAACTCGGCTATAACAAACATGAAATTTGGAAAGCTGCTCACATTGCAAGAATGAGTAAAAAAGAAATTAAAGATGTTTTAGCTTACTATAAGCAAAATAAATCTTGGGAGAAAACAGCCGAGCATTTCGGTGTAGCTCCAAGTAAGCTGAAAAAGCATCATATAAATAAAGAAACAAAGCAAGCGCTGCTACAACAGTTAGCAACTATGCAAAAATCCACACCTGATCAGCTAAAGCAAAAAATGAATGAATATAACATAAAATTGCGTCATCTTACTGTGTTAACAATCATCTCTCAAAAAAGCAATACCCCACTTGATGATGTACTAAAGATGAAAAAAGATGGAATGGACATGAAACAAATTGCCGAAAAATTAAATGTAAAAAGAGAAGATATACGAGCGGAAATGATGAAGTTAGTGCAGTCTATTAAAGAAAAGAAAGCAAATTAACACCCCAAAAAGGAAGAGGGATTCAATGCTCTTCCTTTTTCGTATGAACTTTCAATTTTCAAGTATAAATTCCCGGATTTCCCAAAAACTAACACAAGTAAATGATGTAAGTTAGGGGTGAGAAAATGTTCGGTTTATCATCTAAGAAATCAAAAAAGACTAATACGAAAACACTTTGTTCTATTCCAGAATTTATACAAACCATGAAAGAATCAAGCGATTTTGTCTCTTATAACATACTTAAAGATGAAACGTTGTGCTTGTTTTATTATAAATCTGTCGTGGAAGCACTTATTATTAAACAATTTATTTTAACTCCTCTAAAAAAGGAATCGGAACAAATCCAAAACATCTCTGATTTATGTAATATCATCTCTATTGAAGACATTATTACCTCCCCTTCTATTGATGATATTCGTGAAAAATTATTAGGTGGATATATTTTAATACGCTTAAAAAACAATGCGAATCCTGATCAATATGCTTTAATTCGTGCCGAAAGTACTGTTTTAGGAAAACGATTATATAACGATACAGAAAATGAGTATAGTGTAATCGGGCCTAAAATCGGTTTCGTTGAAAACCTTGATACAAATATCCACTTATTGCGCCGAAATATCGTAACGGAGCAACTCATTTTTAAAGAAGTTACCGTCGGATCTATATCAAAAACGAAAGTAGCAGTTGCTTATATAGAAGGAATTACAAATGAACAATTTATCAACACCGCAATACAACGGCTAGAAGACATTGATTTTGATGTCCCATTTGATGCAACTATGATTGAGCAATTTATTAGTGATAATAGCAATTCACCTTTTCCCGTTCTATTACCTACAGAACGATTAGATCGAGCTGTATTTGCATTAATTAACGGAGAAGTTTTAATTTTAACAGATGGCTCTCCATATGCTTTATCAGGACCAACAACGTTACTGGATTTTTTCATTTCACCAGAAGATTATTATTTACCGTGGATGATTGGATCTTTTTTTCGTGTTATTCGTTTTTTCGGAGCTATATTTTCTCTTTTTTCCTCCGCTATTTATACAGCGGCTTTAACATATCATTATCAAATGATTCCTGCTGATTTACTAGGTCCTATTATTTTCTCGAGAGCTAACGTACCTTTCCCTCCTATTCTAGAAGCACTCTTTTTAGAAATTACAATTGAATTGCTTCGTGAAGCAGGAGCACGTTTACCAACGAAAGTCGGACAAACGATTGGGATTGTTGGAGGGATTGTAATTGGACAAGCATCTGTTGAAGCAGCTTTAACAAGTACAATTTTATTAATTGCAGTTGCTTTATCCGCACTTGCATCTTTCACAACACCGACTGTAAAGATGTCTTCTACTATCCGTTTATTACGCTTTCCGCTTATTCTTTTAGCCGGTGCATTTGGAGGATTAGGCCTTATTGTCGGATTTGTATTTATTTTAGCTCATTTAATTAAATTAAGATCACTTGGATCACCTTATTTATTACCTTTATATCCATTTCGTGGTTTAGGTACAGCAGAAGGTTTTCTTCGATTACCATTTAGCCAAACGGCTCAAAGACCTTCTTTTCTGAGACCAAAATCAAAATGGCGCTATAATCCAAACAAATCGAAGCAAAAACATGATGGTGAGAATGAATGAAGAAAATTTTATTGCACCTTATCATTATCTTCTTCGTTTTACAAACTGGCTGTACACAAACGTATATAGTAGATGCACAGCGTATTATTCATATTGCTGGATTTGATATCACAAAAAACAAAAGATTCCAAGGAACTATTCTATTCCCAGAGTACACACATGGTGTAAAGTCTAAGCCAGAGACTCAAACAACATCTGCCCGTTCACTTGAAACAATTGCTTCACGATTGAATGCGAAATCTCCTCACAATGTTGTTGTAGGTCAAATGCGTGTTGTCCTATTTGGAAAGGCTCTAGGAGAACGCGGAATGGGAGAGATTATTACTAACTTACAACGTGACCCAAATATCGGGCGTGATGTACAACTAGCAATTGTAGATGGATCGGCTGAAGAGCTTTTAAATTACGGAAAAAAAAATGGGTCTTTATATATCGCTGATTTACTCGAGCAAAATATAAGAAATGAGAACATCCCACAAACCACATTAAACATTTTTTTATATAATTATTACTCTTCTGTATGTGATGCCTATGTTCCTTATATTAAAATGGACGATAATCATTCTATCGCTGTCAAAGGACTTGCCTTTTTAAAAGGCGATAAAGTAGTCATGTATACAGATAAAAGACATTCTGTTTTAGCAAAATTACTTATTAATCCTACGAAAAATGGACGTTACGAAGCAGTAATAAAAAAGGATAAGCATAAAGGTATGGTTGTTATACAAAACTTAGCTGGAGAAAATAAGTATGATATAGATCAAACTGGCGACATACCAAAAGTAAAAATTCATTTAAAATTAAATGGATTAATTAAAAACTCTCCTAATTGGATTGATCTAAGAAAAAAAACAAATATCAATTATATAAAAAAACAAATTGAACAAAATGTTGAAAAAGACTGTGAAGATTTAATAAAACAATTTCAAGAAAAGGAAATTGACCCTTTAGGAATACGAGATGAAATTAGAAGCCATACGAGAAAATGGAATATAAAACAAATTCGAAATATGTATAAAAACGTAGCGGTGGATATAAATTTAGATCTTAATATTGTACAATCTGGAATCGGGGAATAGTGAGGTGAAATGAGCAATGAATACAATGAATAAGACAAAAACTGTCTCTCCATATTTTGCATTTATTTTATTGCATTCTCTCCAAATCGGCATAGGAATTCTCGGCTATCAACGTGTAATTTTGAAAAATGCAGGTTATGATGCTTGGATTTCTCTTATTATTGCGGGGATTGCAACTCATATTGTACTGTTTTGTATGTTAAAAATGCTTGAAAAAGACGGAGATTTAATTAGCATTCATACAACCACCTTTGGAAAATGGATTGGCTCTATATTTTCTGTAATTTTCACTCTTTATTGCTTATTATTTTGCCTTACTGTTCTTCGTACATATATGGAAGTAATACAAGTTTGGATTTTCCCTACCATTAAGTTATGGAAACTAACCTTTATGTTTTTATTAGTGACTTGCTATATTATAAAGGGTGGATTTCGCTCTGTAACCGGAATATGTTTTTGGGGAGTCGTTCTACCTATTTTCGTTGTATTCTTTTTAATTTATCCAATGAAATATGCACATTTCCGCAATATTTTACCTATTTTTACACATTCACCTTTTGACATGCTTATATCAGCAAAACACTCTGCGTTAGAGTTTCTTGGTTTCGAGACAATCTTAATCTTCTATCCATTTATTAAAAAAGGAAAATCCTTAAAAAGATGGGCCCATGCTGGAATTGCTTTTAGCACCTTAATTTATGTAATTTTAGCTATCGTATCTTTTATGTATTATAGCGAGGGACAATTAAACCGTACTATTTGGCCTACTTTAACGATGTTAAAAATAATTAAAGTTCCTTTTATTCAGCGTTTTGAATATATTATTATTTTCGTTTGGTTTTTAATTATTTTACCAAACCTTTGCTTAACTATTTGGTCATCATGTCAAACGATGAAGCGCTCCTTTCATATTTCATTTAAATTTACATTACCGTTTTTTATTTTCATCATATTTTCAGCTTCTCTGCTTTTCACAAACCGTGAAAGTATCAACACATTAAATACCATACTATCTCAAGCTGGTTTATATATTGTATACGCTTATATCCCAATTTTATTTCTATTTCATTCGCTAAGATGGCGCTTCAAAAATCAGTCAAAAAAATCTTCAACTGATACACCGTAATCTCTGATACAATTTGATTAATACATTTGTAAAGGGGACAAGCGAATGAAAAAGTATGTATTTTCTTTACTTGCAGTACTAAGTGTAATTCTTGCTGGATGCGGAAGTACTGGTACAAATGACCAAAAATCTTCTGAATCAAAAAAAGAAGAACATGACCATGCATCGCACACTCAGCAAGCTGACATTCAAGAGAAAACAAAAGGAGTCGACACACTTCCGGCCTTCCTAGATAAGCTTGATCCACAAATGAAAGATATCTACACCGTCGCTGGACAAAATGCAGAGCTATTAGATTGGATTCCATGCTATTGTGGTTGCGGTGAAAGTGTAGGACATAAAAATAATAAAAACTGCTTTATTCGTGAAATTAAAAAGAATGGTGAAGTTGTTTGGGATTCCCACGCAACGACTTGCGTCAATTGCCTAGAAATCGCAGTTGAATCTGCTTCCATGAAACAAAAAGGAAAATCAACGCTTGAAATTCGTAACTATATCGATAATAAATACAAAGAAGGTTATGGCAAACCAACACCTACGCCAATGCCAAAAGCTTAAAAAACGAGGAAACTCCTCGTTTTTTCTTTTCATTCACTTTTTTTCTTAACAAATTCTTTCAAGTGTATTTCCCCTTACTTATCACACACTATATATAACTCTCGGTAAGGAGGGTACACAGTGCAAACATACAACGACTATGATAAAGCTCTCTATTACACGTATTGCTGTAATTGGGATAAATTACTCGTTCTCATGGTTCAAACGAACGATCAATTATTTTCTAAGCGTATTGAGCATTTTTTACACGCTTATCAATACAGTAAAGAACTGCCAGAAGTTGATAAACAATTGCAGCTCCTATTTCAATATATTGACCACGCATCCCAAAAGTCGCATGTAGAAGAAGTAGAACAAATTCAAATGTAAAATATAGCGCTATTCTCTTCCAGAGAATGGCGCTTTTTTAAAATATTAATACTAATAAATGTTTCCTCTTATAAAACTTTTATTGATAAACATATTTTTTCTTTCTTTTCTATACCACTTCATACTATAATTTAGTATGTAACTATTATAAGAGAGGTATAAAATATGGGACGAGAAAAAAAGCAAGAATATGCTTTACTTACCGCATGGGGAGCTTCTTTTATTGCTACACTAGGAAGTCTGTACTTTTCCGAAATCATGAAATTTGAGCCTTGTGTCCTTTGTTGGTATCAACGCATTTTTATGTATCCATTCGTTTTATGGCTTGGTATTGCTGTAGCAAAAAAAGACTATCGCATCGCAAGTTATTCTTTACCAATCGCAACTATTGGCGCTTGTATTTCTTTATATCACTATGCAATTCAAAAAGTCGCAGCATTTTCATCTGCTGGGGCAGCTTGTGGACGTGTACCATGTACGGGAGAATACATAAACTGGTTCGGCTTTGTGACAATCCCGTTTTTAGCACTTATCGGCTTTATTACAATCGCTGTTTGTAGCTTTATTGTCATCAAAAACAAATAAGGAGATGAAAGAATGAAAAAAATGCTTATATTTGGTGGTATTATTATCGCCTTGTTCGTGGCAATTTTTGCAGTAACACAAATGGAAGAAAAAAATGCTACTAGCCAAAAAATTGATAATCCTACTGAAAGTAAGACAAACGGTTCTGACTACTACACAAATAAAATTTCTCTTTCAGATCTTCAAAAGAACTTAAAAGAGAAAAAAGAAGAAACAGTATACTTTTATCAAACATCTTGCGTTCATTGTCAAAAATTATCTCCTGTCGTAGTACCAATGGCTAAAGACTTGAACGTTGATATGAAAGTTATGGATATTGAAAAATTAGATGCTCCTTGGGATGAATATAAAATTCAAGGTACACCAACAATCATTCATTTTAAAGATGGCAAAGAAGTGAGCCGTATTAGCGGTGAACAGCCGAAAGACAAATTAAAAGAATGGCTTGAGCAAACGAAAAAGTAACGAGAAAAGGAAACTCCTTCTACACATGAAATGGGCGTAAAATCCCAAACTAATGTATAAGGAGGGGGTTTTATGCCAGAAGTAAGATGTTCTGTTTCCAACTGTTCTTTTTGGGGACAAGGTAACTTTTGTCAAGCAAGTGCAATCATCGTTCAGCCTGATGCAGATGAAACTGGTCAAACTGAAAATGATTCATATACAGCTGCTGTTTTAACAAACGAGACGCTAGAAAGTTCTGTAGCAACGAGTGTAGAGACTTGTTGTCATACATTTAAGCCTAGATATTAACAATTATTCCACCTCATATACGTGAGGTGGTTTTTTCTTTCCCTCTTCTTGTTTACGTCATCTCTAATTCTCCCTATAATAAAGTTAACATTTTTATGAATACGAAGGTGAAATACTATGGCTAAAACAATTGCAGATATCGCCAAATTGGCTGGAGTTGCAAAAAGCACAGTCTCTCGTTACTTAAACGGCGGATATGTAAGTGATAAAACAAAACTTAAAATCGAAGGTATTATTCAGGAAACAAATTTCTCTCCCAATACATTTGCTCAAAGTTTAAAAGCAAAAACAACAAATTTAATTGGTGTCATCATCCCCCGATTAGACTCCTTCGCTACAATGAAAACACTTATCGGGATTGATAAAACATTACAGGAAAATAACTATCAAATGCTTGTAGCAAATGCAAATCAAACAACCGAAACTGAAATACAAGCTATGGAAAACTTTATAAAACAAAGAGTAGCTGGCATTATTTTATTAACAAAAACATTAACGAATGAACATCAAAAAATTATGGCTAATTCAAACATCCCTATTTTATTCGTCGGGCAAGAATATAAAGATCAATATTGCCTCGTTCACGATGATTATGATGCAGCTTATGAGTTAGGGGCATACGTGTTATCACAAGGTCATCGACATATTGCCTATTTAGGGATAGAAAAAGATGATATTTCTGTTGGAATAAATCGAAAAAATGGTTTTCAAAAAGCAATTGAAAATTTAGAACCGGCTTGCAACGTTTCATATTACGAAACAACTTTCCGCATAGAAGATGCCATGAAACAAGTACAACATATTTTAGATAATAATCGCCCAACTCTTATCGTATGTGCTACAGATAACATCGCTCTTGGCGCAATGAAAGTGATTCACTCCCACTCCCTTTCTGTACCAGGTGATATTTCTGTAACAGGATTCGGTGGATATGATATTTCAGAAATGGTACACCCTAGCTTAACGACAATTGCGTTTGACTATGAGTATGCTGGAAAGCTTGCTGCCACTTCTCTTTCACAGCTTGTTGAAAACAAAACTATACCAAAAATATTACACTCTCGTTATACATTAAAAATCCAAGAAAGCGTTGACAAAATATAAAGGCGCTCTATAATAAAATTAAAACCGGTTCCACATTTTAAAAACAGGATTTTCAACATCATTTCCCTGTTTTTTATTTTAACTTATTGCGGAACCGGTTCCACAAGAGAGATTTATAGTAAGGGGGAATTTTTATGGATATGAAACAAATTGCAAATCAAGTATTACAGAACATTGGTGGAAAGGAAAACATTGTTCGTGCCACACATTGCGCGACTCGCCTTCGTCTTATATTAAAGGATGATACGAAAATAAACGCTGCAGAAATCGAAAACATCGATGGAGTAAAAGGTGCTTTCGCAACGACCGAGCAATATCAAATTATTTTTGGAACTGGCATAGTAAACAAAGTATATGATGAATTCTCAAAACTAATTGGAATAGCCGAACTAGATTCTACAACATCAAACGATATACCTAAGAAAAAAATGAATCCTATCGCCCGCCTAGCAAAGACACTATCCAATATTTTCGTTCCAATTATTCCAGCTATCGTCGCAAGCGGTTTACTTATGGGTCTACTCGGAATGTTGAAAGCGTTTAAATTAGTTCCTGGAGATCACTCACTTATCCAATTACTTGATATGTTCTCAAGTGCAGCTTTCATTATTTTACCTATTTTAATTGGAGTAAGTGCCGCTAAAGAATTTGGTGGAAATATTTTCTTAGGGGCAGTTGTTGGTGGTATATTAACTCACCCAAGCTTAACAAATCCTTGGACTCTTTCAAATGCAAAACCAACTGTTTTACATTTCCTTGGCATGGATATTGATATGATTGGCTATCAAGGTACTGTTTTACCTATTTTATTATGCGTATACGTTATGAGTACAATTGAAAAAGAACTTCGAAAACGTGTTCCGAACTCTTTAGATTTATTAGTTACACCATTCTTAACAATTATTATAACTGGCTTTTTATCACTTATTATTATTGGACCAATTGGATATAAAATCGGTGACGGTATTACGTACCTTTTAAATACAATTTATCAATTTGCAGGACCAGTAGCTGGTCTTATATTCGGTGGTCTATATTCAACAATTGTTCTTACTGGCTTACATCATAGCTTCCATGCTATTGAAGCAGGCTTACTCGCAAATAAAGATATCGGTGTCAATTTCTTACTCCCTATTTGGTCAATGGCGAACGTTGCACAGGGCGGCGCTACTTTAGCTGTCTATTTCAAAACAAAAAACAAAAAAACGAAAGAAATTGCAATTCCGGCAGCAGCTTCAGCATTTTTAGGAATTACAGAACCAGCTATTTTTGGTGTCAATTTAAAACTAGGTAAACCATTTATTGCAGCAGCTATTGGCGGCGCAATTGGAGGCGCTTACGTTGTTTGGATGCAAGTAGCAGCTAACGCATACGGTTTAACAGGTATTCCGATGCTTACAATTGTTGCACCTCTTGGCATGATGAACATGATTCACTATATAATTGGCTTCGCTATTGCAGTTATCACTGCTTTTGTTGCCACATTCATTTTATATAAAGAAAGTAAATAATAACGGGGTGAAAACCTATGTCAAAATATAAAACAATACTGCAATCTAATAAAGACGAATTACATTCTTTATATGAAATTGCAAACCAAGATTCATGGAAACCAATTTATCATATCCATCCACCATTTGGATTAATGAATGATCCTAACGGTGTATCATACTACAATGATGAATATCACGTTTTTTATCAATGGTATCCATTTGGTCCCATTCATGGAATGAAGCATTGGGGACATGTGAAGTCAAAAGACCTTATTAACTGGGAGCGTATGCCTGTAGCCATCATCCCTACTGAAAGCTATGAATCACACGGTGCATATTCTGGTAGTGCTATTGTAAAAGATGGCCTTCTTCATTTACTTTATACAGGGAATATAAAAAATCCTGATGATTCCCGTGATGCAAAACAATGTATGGCAACAATGGATTCACAATATACGATGACGAAATATAGTAATAATCCTGTTATTGATATAATTCCTGACGGATATACAAAACATGTACGTGATCCAAAAGTCTGGAAACATAATGATATGTACTATATGTTACTCGGTGCCCAACGTGAAAATACAACAGGAACTCTATTACTATACAAATCACAAGACCTATACAATTGGCATTTCCAAGGCGAAATTACAACAAATTTAAAAGAATTTGGATTTATGTGGGAATGCCCCGATTACTTCCAATTATCAGGGAAAGATGTACTTCTCTTTTCACCGCAAGGAATTGAAAAAGACGGAGAAAACTTTCACAATGTATACAATGTCGTTTATGCTATAGGTCATTTCGATATTAAAAATTTATATTTCCATATTGATTCCTATTACGAAGCTGATAAAGGATTCGATTTTTATGCCCCTCAAACTTTAGAAGACTCTACTAGTCGTCGCCTATTATTTGCTTGGGCAGGATCAAGTGAAATCACATATCCTTCTGATGATTATATGTGGGCTCATTGCCTAACACTTCCACGTGAATTAACATTAGAAGATAACATCATAAAACAAAAACCAGTTTCAGAATTAACAAAACTACGAACAACAAAAAAAGACATTTCAGGAGATATAACAGCTGGATTAAATGTATTATCAACGCTTGATGATGAAGGCTCCTATGAATTAATTGTTACACTTAAAACAGAAGATGCAAAGCGTTTTGGGCTTTCTCTCTTCCACAATGAGGAGGAATGTTTCCCCATTACATTTAATCGGGAACAAGGTACTATTTCTATAGACAGGGGCAACTTCTACCATCAATTTGGCGGAGAATATGGATTTGAACGCTGTAAAAAAATCGATATTCAAGATACGATAGAACTACAAATATTTGTAGATAAAAGCATCGTGGAAATTTTCTTATACGATGGTTCAACAGTCTTTACGTCCCGAGTTTTTCCTCGAAAAGACATGAAACATCATATCGCAATCTTTTCAGATGCAAAACTAAACTTTACCATCACACAATATAAGCTGAAAAGAGGGATTGTATGAGAAATGTCTTTTGTATAGGTGAACTATTAATTGATTTTGTGTGCCGAAATACTAACGTTTCTTTAGTAAACGGTTCAGATTTCGAAAAAAAAGCTGGTGGAGCACCCGCTAACGTTGCTGCTGCGATTACAAAATTAGGTGGACACGCTACATTTATGGCGCAAGTAGGAAACGACCCATTTGGTGAGTTTCTTGAACAAACTTTACAGCGTGCGCAAGTCGATACATCCATGCTCATAAAAGATAAACAAACAACACTTGCATTCGTATCCATCGATCAAGATGGCGAACGTGATTTTACTTTTATGCGTGGTGCAGATGGTGAATATCAATTCAATAGCATTGATTTATCAAAAATACAAACAAATGATTTAATACATTTCGGTTCAGCGACAGCTTTACTATCAAGCCCATTAAAAGAAACGTATTTCCAGTTGTTACAATATGCGAAAGATAACGGCCATTTTATTTCTTTTGATCCAAATTATCGAAGTGCACTCATTACAAATACAGAACAATTCTCTCAAGATTGTCTAACCTTTATAAAACATGCACACTTCGTAAAAGTAAGTCAAGAGGAAGCTACTATGCTCTCTAAAGAAAGTGATTTACAACAAGCTGCACTCAAATTATTAAATTATGGCGCAAAAGTAGTAGCTATTACACTTGGAAAAGACGGTACCCTTCTTGCGACAAATGAAGGTCAAACCATTGTCTCTTCTATTTCCATTCAACAAGTCGATACAACTGGTGCTGGTGATGCTTTCGTTGGAGCAATGTTATATCAGATTGCCCAAAGTGAACATACACTTTCGTATCATTTCAAAGACTTAACAGCGTTTATCTCCTTTGCAAATAAAGTAGGCGCTATCACATGTACAAATTACGGTGCAATTGCCTCTCTTCCATCATTAACAGATATAAAAGCATACGATTAATCGTATGCTTTTTTTACATTCCTCTCCAAAAATCATGCATAATAAAAAAGTACAAAATAACGAGAACGGCCGTCCCGCATAGGGTAATGCGCCGATATATACTCTTCTCTCCTTCCCTTGCTTTCACAAACGCCCAAATAAATCCGAAGAACAATATTAAATCAACATATGGAACATAAAAAGAAAAGACGAGAAACGCATATAAATACACGATAAATAAACAGGTCGTTACTAAGAAAACTTTAAACGCAAATTCACTTTTCATAATATAACCGCCCCCTATCTGTACTGTATTATATTCAGCAAAATACAATAGTTGCAGTTAAACTCCAAGTATAAATAAGCTACCGTCTATAATACGGTAGCCATTACGGAACATTGTATTTCCGTTTATATATATTACTTAAAATCGAAGAAGGAATTTGCTCGTAACGAATTTTCTCTCCTGTTTCATCTATAATATACGAATTGTTTCCTATATAATATATTCCATCTTTTCGTTTTGAGTACACTGGATATCTTTCATTTGGCAATACCGTTTTCACTTTCGTTAACTGTCCATTTGGTTCTTGCCAATATATATCCGCGCGGTCTACTAGCGTAAGTACTCCAATTTGTTCTTCTTCTATTTTTCGACCATTCCAGCTCACAACGCGATAACCAAGCTTATTCGCTTCATATTCGGGACTCGTATGAAAACGAGAAATGATTACTTTTGTTTGTAATTGTACTCGGTCATATAACCATTGTATATCCCTGTCATGCATGCGAATACAACCATTTGATTCCCTACTTCCAATCGTCCATTCCCGATTTGTCCCGTGAATCGCATATTCATTCTTATCTAGTCCCAGCCACCTCGTACCGAGAGGGTTATTCGGTGCACCCCCAGGTATTTTTTTTCGATGGTATTCTTTATTTTTAAATTTAGTTATAATACAAAAGTTACCTTCAGGCGTAGGTGTACGCTCTCTTCCAGTCGTTACTGGAAATGTTTTTGTGTAATTTCCATTTTCAAAAAAAGACAACTGGTTTGTCGTAAGATTTACTAATATTAAATGATCTGTATTAGCAAAAGCACTAACCGGTAGGATGAAAAATAATAGTATGACGAAACATGACTTTTTCAGCTATATCCCCCCTAGTGCTCACTATAATAAGTGGAATTAACATTACTTTGCTCTTATAAATGAAAACTATCCATTTACAATAACTCCCCCATTTACATGTATCATTTGTCCGCTAACATAGGATGAATCACTAGACGCTAAATATACATATGCTGGCGCTAATTCATATGGTTGACCAGGTCTTTGCATCGGAACATTGCTCCCAAACTGTGATACTTTTTTCTCATCAAAGCTTGATGGAATAAGTGGTGTCCAAATTGGTCCTGGCGCAACACCATTTACACGAATCCCTTTTTGCACTAACGATTGGGAAAGTGATCTTGTAAAAGCTACGATTGCCCCTTTCGTTGCGGAATAATCAATTAAAGTTTCATTTCCTTCGTATGCAACGATAGACGCTGTATTTATAATGACATCACCTTGCTTTAAATGAGAAAGTGCGGCTTTCGCAACGTGAAAATAAGAAAAAATATTAATACGAAAAGTCTTCTCTAGCTGTTCTGCTGTAATATACTCTAAGCCTTGCTGCGGATATTGCTGCGCGACATTATTTACCAAAACCTGTAAACTACCTAACTGCTGGACGGTCTCTTGAACAACATCTTTACAATGCTGTTCATCACTTAAATCACCCGGCAACAATACACACTTTACACCTTCTTTCTCAACATATTGCTTCGTCTCATTAGCATCCCCCTCCTCATCTAAATACGCAATCGCAATATTTGCTCCCTCTTTCGCAAAAGCGATGGAAACAGCTCGTCCAATTCCGCTATCTCCACCTGTAATTAATACATTCTTTCCTTTTAACTTTTCGCTTCCTTTATAATTGGGATCTTCAAACTGCGGTAGAGGATTCATTAATGATTCAATGCCAGGCTGTTTATTTTGATGTTGCGCCGGCATTGTTACAAAGTTTTTTTGCTGTGGCATAGCTTCTTTCAACTCCTTTTTCTTATAATGTGCATAATAAAAACTGGAATTCGCACATCATATTACGATTAATATTCGAATTTAAGACACAAAATATGAATTGTTGTAAACTTTTTATGCAAAACTATTGCAAAATAGTTAAAAAACGAATATTATATATAACTGTTGTGAAAATTATTCGTAAACAGAAAGGATGTTTATATGTTTAACCTTTCAAAACATAAAACTTCTATTAAAACTGAAATTATGGCAGGTATTATTACCTTCTTAACAATGGCATATATCATTGTCGTAAACCCTGTCATCCTTGGGGATGCAGGTGTTCCATTTGAACAAGCATTTACAGCAACAATTATTGCTGCTGTTGTCGGAACATTATTTATGGCAATCTTTACAAACTTACCAATCGCAATCGCGCCAGGTATGGGATTAAATGCTTACTTCTCTTACTCTGTTGTAAAAGCACATGAAGGCATGACTTTCGCAATTGCATTCTCTGCTGTATTCGTAGCAGGTATGATTTTAATTTTGCTATCATTTACATCTTTCCGTACAAAATTAATGGAAGCAATTCCTGAAAACTTAAAACATGCAATTACTGCTGGTATCGGGCTATTTATCGCCTTTATCGGTTTACGTTTAACAGGTATCGTTACAAAAAATGATGCAAACTTAGTTGGACTTGGTGATCTTCACTCTGCTCCAGTTCTACTAGCATTAGCTGGACTTGGAATTACTATTATCCTTATGTCTTTAAATGTAAATGGCGCACTATTTATCGGCATGCTATTAACTGGTATTATCGCTTTCTTCACAGGACAATTAACATTCTCAAATGGTGTTACATCAATGCCTGGATTACCAGAAGGAATTATCGTTTCAAATCCAATTACTGCTGTATCTGATGTAATTAACTACGGATTGTACGGCGTTGTATTTTCATTCTTCCTTGTTACATTGTTCGATACAACAGGTACATTACTTGGGGTAGCTCAACAAGGTGGATTTATGAAAGATGGGAAACTTCCAAAAGCTGGACGAGCTCTTCTATCTGACTCATTCTCGGCAACAATCGGTTCTATGTTCGGAACAACACCATCAACAGCTTACATTGAATCTTCTGCTGGCGTTGCAGCTGGTGGTCGTACTGGTTTAACAACTGTTACAGTAGCTGTTCTATTCGCACTAGCAGCATTCTTTGGACCATTAGTAAGTGCCGTTTCTGGTGTATCAGCTATTACTGCCCCATCATTAATTATCGTTGGTAGTCTTATGATGGGTTCAGTTCGCCACATCGATTGGGACGCATTTGATGAAGCATTCCCAGCATTCTTAGTAATATTAAGCATGCCACTTACATCAAGTATCGCAACAGGTATCGCACTTGGATTTATTTCATACCCACTTATGAAAGTAGCAAAAGGTAAATTCCGTGCTGTTCACCCACTTGTATATGTATTTGGAATTTTGTTTGCTTATCAATTAATATTCTTACCACATTAAAAAAGTAGAGCATCGAAATCCGATGCTCTACTTTTCTTTTATAACAATCATTCAAACTATAACGGTCCCTCCAAAATATGAAGGAGCTTATAACCTTTTAATATTTCTCTTCTACCTGTAATTCTTTACTATACTTTTGAATGAAAACTGATGAAATAACCATTACTATGCCCACACTAAAACTAATAAGTTGATCTAATAACATTTCATCATGAATAAACCAGCGAAGTAAAAATACGCTACCAAAAATAAACATCATAATAAATCCAGTATGTCTAAGTCCTTTATATACATTTTCCATATGTATCACCTCTTCACATACTTTTATCCATATTATACCATAATCTAAAAACGTGTATAACCAACATTCGGTATTGAAACCAATAATAAAAAGACTGCAGAGAACTCCATCTCCACAGCCTAATTATTATTTTTGCAAAAACGCCTGCAAATCTGCAAACTGTCTCTTTGCATCTTCATAGCCTTGCTCATATAGATTTTGTAGTTTTGCTGTATCTTTTTCCATACGATCTACTTGAAGCGGCACTTCTGGACGAATAACAAATAAATTCCCAGCTTGTTCTTCTTTTTCAATGTAGTGAAGTGTTTCATTATACACTTCATAACGATTCAGCATCGTGTTAACAAGGTTCGGATATTTTTTATAAGCTTTCGCTGCAACCCATCCAAACTTTGATTTTTTCTTCGCGTAACCATGATTTCTCGTTAAAATAACGACTGATTTTTTAAAACCATCTTCCTGTGCTTTACGAACTGGAATTGGATCCGAAATCCCGCCATCTAATAATTGCTTACCACGGTAATTTACTACAGGTGCAATGAAAGGCAATGAACTAGATGCTTGTAATAAATTTAGTGCATCATCATTCGTTCCTTCTTTTTCAAAATAAATAGACTGTCCTGTTTCACAATCTGTCGTTCCTACAAGGAAACGCTCTTGGCTATTAAAGTATGTTTCAAAATCAAACGGAACATGCTTTTCTGGAATCTCATGAAAAATGAACTCCATATCGAATAACTGGCGTTTTCTCCATAAATTTTTATACGATAAGTATTTTGGGTGTGATGCATAATCAATGTTTACTGTTTTATTTCTATTTCTTTGTCTGGAAAGATACGACGCTGCATGACAAGCACCAGCTGATACACCGATTACATATGGAAAATATAAATCTTGTTCCATAAAGTATTCTAATATCCCGCCCGTGTACACACCACGCATACCGCCGCCTTCTAATACTAACCCCGTATTTTCAAGCATGTTACTCTCTCCTCTATATATATTGACTCTTTAATTATTCACCATGTTAAGTATCTTTTTCTATTATATATGAGTTCTTTCAGAAATTATATTCAAAAGACTTGAGAAAAAGGAGTTTTTTCTTCCAATTATATTTCCAAATGGTTGGAGACATCCTTTATAAATCTTTGAATAAAATCTTGCTCTTCTTTCGTATATCTATCTAAAAATAACAGCCACTTTTCTTCAGCTTGTTTATGTAATTTATCATGAGCTTTATATATTTCATTTCCGCTTTCCGTTAAACGGAAGAAGATTTCTTTTTGATTATCTAACATTTGCATCTTCTCAACGAATTTCTTTTGAAACAACTTTGTACAAATTTTAGAGATTGCACCCTTCGTCATTCCCATTTCTGTCGTAATAGCAGTTACATTCATCAAACCATTTTTCCCGATACACTCGATCACATGTAACTCAGATAAAGACATACCACTTATACCTGTCTCACGAAGAAATTTCTCATTTTGCCCTTTCAAATGTTCTTCTTTTTTATGCAAAAGTGTACGAATGTCCGAAAGTATTTCCATTTGTTTCGTTGCATAATCCAATCCGTTCGCCTCCTGAGTTTCTAAAGAAACAAATTAACTATATACCATTTTAAAATCATTTTTTCATATTTACAAGTGAGAAAATCATGTTAAAATAATTTTAGTTTCCAAGGAAACTAAATGACAAGGAGGTTAACATAATGAAAAAATCCAAAATACATTTCATTTTATATGTCGTCTGTATGAGTGCCTTACTCGGTTCCTTCGCTCAAAATATTTACACGCCTATCTTGCCCATAATTCAAGGTTCTTTTCACACTTCTCTTTATCTTGTAAATGTAACAGTTTCCCTTTTCACATTCGTTCTTGCGATTATGCAGCTCATATATGGACCTTTGATTGATACAAGAGGGAGAAAATCTGTCCTTATCCCTAGTTTGATCATTAGTACAATTGGTTCAATCGGATGTGCTTTTTCAGCGAACATATATGTATTTCTATTTTTCAGAGCTGTTCAAGCTATAGGAATAGCAGCTATACCTGTAGTAGCAGCAACGATTATCGGCGATTTATTTGAAGGAAAAGAACGAGGAGAAGCAATGAGCCTGTATCAAATGTTACTTGCTCTTGCACCTGCGATCGGTCCTCTCATTGGTGGTTATCTAGGCAGTATAAATGGCCACGTATCCGTATTTCTCTTTTTATCTATACTTGGCATTCTCTTATTAACGATAAATATTTCACTACTTCCAGAAACAAAACCAACTGTAAGTAAACAACCGCAAGCAAAAAAGAATTACTGGTTTATCTTAAAAAATAAAACTGGATTTTCTATTACTCTTATTGGCTTCATTCAATTTTGTATTTACTTTTGCTTCCTCGTTTTTTTACCGAGCATTTTAACAAATTCATTTCACTTAACTGCAAGTGAAATTGGTCTTATGTTTGTACCGATGTCTCTTTCTATTATGCTAGGAAGTTATTGCTACAAGTTTTTGCAAAAACGCCTCACAACAAAGCAAGCTTTATTCATTACAAGTTTCTTCAATATTATATGTGTCACTTTATTCTCTTTCACATATAACATCAATATCACGTTCATCATTATCGTTACATCTTTGTACGGTTTTAGTATGGGACTTTCTATGCCAACTCATACTACTTTATTAACAGAAGAATTTGTACAAGAACGCGCAACAGCTATCGGTATGTACAACTTCATCCGCTATCTTGGTATGGGTACAGGGCCACTTATAGGTGGATTTCTTTTATTTAACCAAAAATACTTTTGGATTTTCTTCCTAGGCGCAATTATGTTTTTACTTGTAATCTTATATGCAATGAAAATGCTACGCTTTCATGCTGTACAAAAAGTAAAATAGGGCCCCAAAAAGGTCAGCTCTATTTTACCCTCTTTGATCCGCAACAATATGAATATCAATAAATTTTGTTTGTCTCATAATTTCATTTACAATAGAGCCTTTTCGTATTTCTTCCCACCTTGTTCTTGCCGATTGTCCAAGTAAAATTTGCGTCACCTGTAATCTTTTTGCCACTTCAATAATAACATCTGCTGGCTTTCTTCCTTTTGCTTCTTCTAATACAAAGCTTGCATCAAATTGATTCGTTAGCAACTTCCACTCTTCAATCGTCTGCTTTTTTCCAGCTGAAATAGAATCTATATTTTCCCTCTCAACGTTTAATACGTACAATTCAGCATTTAACCGATCAGCCATGCGCCATCCCCGTCTTATTAATTTCTCCGCTGTTGAACTGTATTGTACACAAACGAGAATTTTTTCTTTTACGCCAATTGGTTCTATTACTGTTTGGCTAATTTTCTCGTCCATATCATCGGCAACTTCTCGAAGTGATAATTCCCTAAGTGCTCCTAAATTATTAAGTGTAAAGAAGTTTTGTAAGCTTTGCTGAATTTTTTCTTCTTTATATATCTTTCCGTCTATTAGTCTCTTCCTTAATACCTCAGGCGTTGCATCAACGAGCTGAATTTCATTTGCTTTTTGTAAAATAAAATCTGGAATTCGTTCTCTTACTTTTACATTCGTAATTTGAGCTACAATATCATGAACACTTTCTAAATGTTGAATATTAAAAGCTGATAATACCGATATACCAGCCTCTAACAATTCCTGCACATCCATATAACGTTTCTTATGTTTAGAACCAGGAACATTACTATGCGCAAGTTCATCCACAACAACGACTTGCGGTGCCCGTTTTATAATTCCTTCCACATCGAGTTCATAAAACACTTTCCCTTTATAATCTATTTCTTTTAAAGAAACTTGTTCTAAATCAGCAATTGCGTCTTCTGTCTCTTTTCTCCCGTGCGTTTCAATTAAACCAATTACAATATCCGTACCATCCTTTTTCATCTCTCTAGCATCATAGAGCATTTTATAACTTTTTCCTACGCCTGGAGCTGCTCCTACATATAGCTTTAACTTTCCGCGATTTTGCTGACGAATATATTCTAAATATTCCTCTGGCGTTCGCCTTTGAAACTTCGGTTCATAATCATCTGCATACAAAATAAACACTACCTTTCATTCGAAACAACGCTACCTCAATCCATTAGATTGAGGTAGCACTGTTACTATTTCATTAATTTCTGTAATGCCAAATTTAGCTTTAAGACGTTCACTCGATCTTCTCCAAATAAACCAAGTGCTGCACCTTCTGTTTGATCTTTAATCAACTGATCCAGCGTTTCTTTCGGGATTCTCGTTAATTTCGAGATGCGCTCTACCTGTACGGACGCCCCCTTCGGACTAATATCAGGATCTAGCCCTGAACCTGAATTCGTTACTAAATCCATCGGCACTTCTGTAACTGGAACAGTTGGATTTTGTTTCTTCCACTCTTCAATACTTTTCTCTACCCGTTTTGCTAAATCTGGATTAGATGGTGCATAGTTATTTGAACCAGATGCTTCAGCCTTATATTCAATACTAGAAACACGCCCTTGAAAATAACGTGGATCCGTGAAGTTTTGACCAATTAATTTAGAACCAATCACTTCATTTTTATCATTATATATTAGACTTCCATCCGCATTATCCTTCATCACTGCTTGTGCAATACCAGTAACAATAAGTGGGTATACAAGTCCACACAACACTAGAAATGTAAAAGTAATACGGATAATTGGTGATAGTATACTTTGTTTCTTCTCCATCTTTTTCCCCTCTTCCTTATATAAACAAGCCGACAATCATATCAATTACCTTAATTCCAATGAACGGAACGATAACTCCGCCAAGCCCATAAATAAGTAAGTTTCGGCTAAGCAATGCATTAGAACTCATCGGTTTATATGCAATACCTTTCATCGCTAACGGAATGAGTAATGGAATAATAACAGCGTTAAATATTAATGCTGATAAAATCGCTGACAGTGGTGATGTTAATTTCATAATGTTCAATGCCTCCATTTGCGGAATCGCAAGTGTAAACATTGCTGGAATGATTGCAAAATATTTCGCTATATCATTCGCAATACTAAACGTCGTTAACGCACCTCGCGTCATTAACAATTGCTTACCGATTCCTACAACCTCAATAATTTTCGTCGGATTCGAGTCTAGATCAATCATGTTCGCCGCTTCTTTCGCTGCTGTCGTACCACTATTCATCGCTAATCCAACGTCCGCCTGTGCTAATGCCGGCGCATCATTTGTACCATCACCTGTCATCGCTACAAGCTTCCCTTTATCTTGCTCTGCTTTAATAACAGCAATCTTATCTTCTGGTTTACACTCGGCAACGAATTCATCTACTCCTGCTTCTTTTGCAATCGTTGCTGCTGTTAACGGATTATCACCTGTACACATAACCGTTTTAATCCCCATTTGGCGCAACTGTTCAAAACGATCACGCATACCCGGTTTTACTGTATCCTTTAAATAAATTAAGCCATAAATACGATTATCTACTGCAACTACAAGTGGTGTTCCGCCCTCTTTTGAAATTAAGTCTGCTTTTTGATTTACATCTTTCGGAATTGTTCCGCCTTGTGACTCAACCCATTCAATAACGGCACCTACAGCACCTTTTCTCACTTTCGTTCCGTCTTGTAAATCAACACCACTCATTCTCGTTTCTGCTTTAAACGGAACAAACTCACCTTGTTCTGCAAGTTCTCTATTATATGATATAGATTTTCCCTGCACATACTCGATAACAGATCGGCCTTCTGGTGTTTCATCTAAAACAGAACTAATAGCAGCCCACTTTCCAACTTGCTCAATCGTTTCATTTCCTACAGGTAATAATGTATGAGCCATTCGGTTCCCAAAAGTAATCGTACCTGTTTTATCTAAAATAATTGTATTAATATCGCCCGCAGCTTCTACTGCTTTCCCTGACATCGCTAACACGTTAAATTTTGTTACCCGGTCCATCCCAGCAATACCAATTGCCGATAATAGCCCACCAATTGTCGTTGGAATTAAACAAACTAATAATGCAACTAGCACAGCAGTATCAATTTGAAAACCTAAATAATTTGTAAAAATCGGCAACGTCATAACGACGATCAAGAAAATAAGAGTTAAGCTCGTTAATACTGTATTTAAAGCAATCTCATTCGGCGTTTTTTGACGAGCAGCTCCTTCTACTAAAGAAATCATTTTGTCGATAAATGATTCACCAGGATTACTCGTAATGACAATTGTAATTTCATCACTTACGACCATCGTTCCACCTGTTACGGAACAAAAATCACCGCCTGCTTCTTTTATAACAGGAGCTGATTCCCCTGTAATTGCAGATTCATCTACAGATGCTAACCCTTTGATTACTTCACCATCACTTGGAATCATTTCTCCTTGTTTTACGATAACAACGTCACCTTTTGTAAGATCAGTTGCTGAAACTTGGACAATGTCTCCATTTTCTTTTACAACATTTGCAAACACATCTTTCTTCGACTGCTTTAAAGAATCGGCTTGCGCTTTACCACGACCTTCTGCTAATGCTTCTGCAAAATTCGCAAATAAAACTGTAAATAATAGAATGAGAGAAACTGTTATATTAAACCAACCTGGTATACTACTAGAACTACTTGGAAGAAAAGATAAAATGAACGTAATGATAAATCCAATTTCCACAACGAACATAATCGGATTCTTTATCATGACTTTCGGATTCAATTTCGCAATGGATTGCTTCATCGCATGTGTTACGATATCACGATCCATCGTTTTCGCTTGTCTAACTTCATCTTCTACAGCATGTATTTGTGACTCATTTAATTGTTTTTCTTTTACTACTACCGGTCTCATCATTTACCCTCCATTACTTCAATGTAAGAAATTCTGCAATTGGTCCGAGTACTAACATCGGGAAGAATGTTAATGCACCGACAATTACAATTGTTCCGATGAAGATGCCACCAAATAAACTATTATCTGTACGGAACGTTCCGACTGTTTCTGGCACTACCGTTTTTTCTTTCAACGAAGCTGCCACAGCTAGCATCGTAATTAAACTGAAGTAACGTCCTAAAAACATAACTAAACCAGTCGTAATATTCCAAAACGGTGTATTATCTCCTAATCCTTCAAATCCAGATCCGTTATTCGCAGCTGACGATGTATATTCATATACAACTTGCGTTAAACCGTGGAAACCGGAATGAGAAATAGCATCCGTCCCTAAATTTGTTGAAAGAGCTAATGCCGAAAAGCCTAAAATGAGCAATGGATGAAATAAAATCGTGACCGCAATTAATTTCATTTCCTTACCTTCAATCTTTTTACCTAAAAACTCTGGTGTCCGTCCAACCATTAACCCAGATATAAACACTGCAATAATTGCATACATAATAATATTTACAAAACCTGCTCCAACGCCGCCATATACTGTGTTTAACATCATATTTACAAGTGGAACTAAACCGCCAATTGGTGTTAACGTATCATGCATCGTATTAACGGCGCCTGTTTCAGCAGCTGTCGTTACCGTTGCGTATAGTGAAGAAAATACTGTTCCAAATCGTACTTCTTTCCCTTCTGTACTTCCTTGTACATGTTCGATACCCATTCCATTTAATGCCGGATTCCCGTTTAGTTCAGATGTCGTAATTGTTATAAATCCTAGTAAAAACACCATAAAAAGTGAAACGAAAAGGATGCGACCTTGTTTTTTATTTCCTACCATTCGTCCGTACGTAAATGGAAGTGCTGTTGGTAATAACATCATAAGCATCATTTGCAAAATATTACTCATTTGTCCTGGATTTTCAAAAGGATGCGTAGAGTTTGCTCCGAAAAATCCACCGCCGTTATTTCCAAGTTCCTTAATGGAAACGAATGATGCAACAGGTCCACGTAATATACTTTGTTTTGCCCCATCAATCGTTTGTGCTGTAACCGCTCCATCTAACGTTTGCGGTACGCCAAGTGCGACAAAAACTAGTGCCGCAATAAATGCGATAGGAAGAAACACTCTCGTTAACGCTCTCGTAAAATCAACGAAAAAGTTACCAAGTTCTTTTCCAGCAAGTCCTCTTATAAAAGCCATAACGAGCGCCAATGTCGTTGCTGGTGCCGCAAACATTAAAAATGTAATCCCGATTAATTGTGATAAATAGGATAAACCATTTTCACCGCTATAATGCTGTAAGTTTGTATCAGCCATAAAACTAATCGCTGTATTAAAAGCGAGCGTAGGCTCCATCCCTTCAATATGCGCTGGATTTAGCGGCAACACACCTTGTAATCTGAAAATGAAATATACAATAACAATCATAAATCCGTTGAGTAAAACTAATGATAATGCGTACTGTTTCCACGTTTGATTGTATTCTTTTACACCCGTAATTTTAAAAATAAGTTTTTCAAAAGGCCCGAATACTTTATCTAGCATTTTGCTACCTTGAAAAGCTTTTTCTAAATAAATCCCCATTGGCTTTGCTACTAAAATAAACAAGAGCATTGTAATAATGACTGCAACCCAAATCATAATGAATGATTCCCCCTAATTAAAACTTCTCTGGATTTAATAATGCATACACTAAATACACTGTAATTGCTGCGACAATAACCGATAAGACAATCATCATGATTGCTTTCCTTCTTTCACAACTTTATCTGACCAACTTGCAAGACTTGCCATTGATGCAACTAATAAAATAAAAATCCCGACCATTACAACATCTAACATAGCTATCCCTCGCTTTGTTTTTTGTTAAAATTTACCATTTGAATATTAAAAAAGAACACTGAGCTCTACTCAGTGTTCAAAAAATGAACAACAAAAAGTAAACCTCCTCTCTAAACGCTTACGAGGTTAGCTGTCGGATTCGGGCCTAAAGAGTAGCCCTACTTTCAAAACTGAAAGATTCACCCCAAGTGACGATGCACAAAATTGGTTCCCCCGCTCCATTTCTGGAACTCAGCGATTTTAGGTTTTTTTGGAAATTTTATGAATGATTTATGAGAGTAAATATACTCCTCTATATTTCACTTGTAAAGGGTTAAATTACTGAAAATAATAATATTTACATCCATTTAAACGCTTACATCGAAGATTATTACTATTATTTCATCTATTTTCTTTATTTCTCTTCTCTTTTCTTAAAAATGACCTTTTAAATATGAAATAAAAAGAGCGAATGAGATGAAGTGCATAGCTTGTTGCACTCAGCATTCGCTCTTTTTATTCAACCTTTATTCTCCTCGTAAAAATGCACGTAAATTTCTCCCACGAATATAAACTTGTGTCAATTCTGCATGTAGCTGCTCATACTCGGTAATATCCACCTCTAAATACAAAGCATCTTTTGATGGTAATATAATATACGGCCCTGGAAAAAGGGGATCGATCTTAACCAATTCTTGAACTCGCTCTACCGATACTGCCCAACGATTTGCTATATCTCCAAGTAATAGTACCTTCATCATTTCTTCCCCCGCCCTATTCAAAAAAATAAAAAAGAAATATTATCACAATTTGTAAACACGACAAACTTAGCTCCAATTGTTTCATAGAGCCTCGCTGGATATCGTTTATTCCTTGTAACAACAGTAATAGGTGCTTGAAAAGAAAAGCGAATGTGTTCTGTGAAAAAACTAACGATTGGAAGCTCATCCCCTAGTAAAATCACCTTCTTAATACACTCAAAAATACTAGTAAAGTCCTGCTCCTTACTGCAGCTATAAGTCCAATCAAAACCCACAATTCCTAACTTCAGCCGCTATCTCTTCATTTGCTGTAAAAATAATTAACTCATGTTGAAATGATACTAGATCTCTTAAACTATCTACCTTACTTTCTTCTCCAACACAAATAAGTGTTAGTTCCATGTACCTCATCCTCCTTAGTATAAAAGAAATCAAACATAAATTGATATTCCCCTATACTAATCAGATCGATGAAGTGATGTATCCATCATGGCACCGTCCTCTCTCAAGACGCTTACGAAGTTAGCTGTCGGATTCGGACTTTGAGAGTAGCCCTACTTTCAAACTTGAAAGATTCACCCCGAGTGACACTGCACAAATTGGTTCCTCCGCTCCATTTTTGGAATTCAGCGATTTTAGGATTTTTTGAAAATTTTCAAAAATGATTTATGAAAGTAAATATACGCCTCTATATTTCACTTGTAAATAGGTAAATTATCTAGAATAAGAAAACATCTCATTATTTAAACGCTTATAATATGTATTTTTAATACCCTTTCATCTGTTTTCTTATCATTTCTTTTTTCACAGAAATGATATTTTACATACAAAAAAGCAAATGTATATAAGCACCTATCTTAGGTGTCCTTAACATTTACTCTCTCTTTCTTTCAAAATTTATCCCGCGAATGCAACTTACAAAAATTCTGCACGTAAGGTAATATCCGCCTCTAAATATATCGTATTTTATTATAACGATATAATATATAACTTCAAGAATATTATATACTCACAATCTAAACTACACTTGCAAAAAAACTCAAAAATATTCTTCCTTTAATTTTTTTGCAAGTGTAGCAAGAGAATTACAATAGGTAAACAAACTGATTTTATTTATTTTCTTAATCCTACGATAGCCGTTAGCCTATAATGTAACTTATCATCCAATTCATTAACCCATGTTTTTTATTTAACAATTTTCATCTCATTCAAAGGCCAATAAACAACATTTGTTTTTCCAATAATATTATTTGCCGGTATAAAACCAATATCGCGACTATCTTTACTACCACGGCGATTGTCTCCTAATACAAAATAATGCCCCTCTGGAACTATAGGACTAAGAGTTGATGGCAATGTTTTTATATTAAAGTCATCAGTAAGTAACTCCTCCCTTTCCAAATCTTTCTTTTGACTCTCCAAATAAGCCTCACTATATTTTTTACCATTTATATATAGCTGGTCATTTTTATATTCAATATAATCCCCTGGAAGGCCTATAATACGCTTTATATAATTCGTTCCATCTTTATGCTTGAATACAGAAATATCAAATCGTTCTAGACCATTTAATTTGTATCCAATTTTATTCGCTACCATTCTATCTCCGTCCTGAAGAGTTGACATCATTGAGCTTCCCTCAACTACTACAGGAGTAAACATAAAGTGGCGTAGCAAGAGAATCAATATAACTATTATTAAGGGTAGAATCCAACTTCCTTGTATTCTTTTTTTAGATTCATATGGCTCATTTTTCCTCATTATCTACCATCCCTTCCACCTTTGAAAAACCTATAAAAAATTTTCAAGTCAATATTTTTTAGTAAACCTTTCCATCTACTATATTTATTATTCCATCACACTGTTTCGCAACCCTATCATCATGGGTTACAATTAAAATAGTTTTTTTCTGTTCTTGATGTATACTTTTAAAAATGTCTAAAACTTGCTGACCTGTTCTTTGATCCAATGCTCCAGTTGGTTCATCAGCTAGAATAATATCTGGATTGTTAATCAATGCTCGGGCAATTGCCACACGTTGCCGTTGTCCACCTGATAAATTATATGCATATTCAGATGCCTTTTCCTTCATACCAAGCCTTTCAAGTATTGATAGCACTCTTTCTTTTTTATTAGTTTTGTCCTTACTATATAGAATTGGAATTTCAACATTTTTCATAACAGTGTAGTCCTCAATAAGTGCAAAATCTTGTACAACAAAACCAAAGTGCTCATTTCGTATAGTAGCTAATTTCCTTCGATTTAAAGATTGCAATTCTTGATTATACAACTTATAAGTACCCATACTCGGGATATCTAAGCAACCAAGTATATTCAACAATGTAGATTTCCCTGAACCTGATGGACCCATAATCGCTAACATACTACTTTTTTCTATTTTCAAGTCAATATTTTGAAGAACTTTCACTTCATTGGCCTTCGATTTATTATAAACTTTTGAAATATTATTCAGCTCAATCATTTATTCTTTTCTCCTTAATATGTCACTTATCTGTAAACTAAAAAGTTTAATAAAGCTAGGAATACATGTTATTAAACAAAGAAATAAAATCGCTCCTGAAACCCCTAATACTATGAAAGGTTGATTGGATACTAGCACAGAAATAATAGAAGCAAGGATCCAAACAATAAATATTTGTAAGAAAATCCTTAATGCAATATCCGATCTGTTTCCACCACAAAAAATATGAATACTAAATTCTCTTAAATTTTTTCTAACAAATTCTAATGTATTAATAATAACTAATGAAAAGGCAAAAATAATTACCCATATTGATATAAACAAAAATACACCTACAGATTTTTTGGTAGACATCTCCATATACTTTGAGACGCCACCTACATTATTGAAGTTATAATTATATAGTCGTGATTTTTCTGTAATATTTCTAAGTTCTGTTATATCATTTTTATTCTTTGTTATAATTGTTGCATTTTCAAGATAGGTTTCATATGCATAATTTCCATTCACATACATATTATCAAATTTTGTAACATCCATTGGTATTAATACCGTGTCATCCAGCTCTATAACACCTTTGCCGGATGATATATCAACGAAACTTTGTCCTTCTTGTAAAAAACCAACCACCTTATACTTTAAATTATCTATATTAACAAACTCATCATTGATATTCATAAACTTTTGATAAGAATGCCCCAGTACAACTGGTATACTCTCGTTACTTGTATACTCCCAATCGGAATCAAAAAATTCTCCCTTTGATAAAGCTAAATCAAAAACATCTATAAAACTATGTGAAATAGCTAAACTTTTATAGGCTTGAACCTTAGTTTGTCCTTGCTCTATTTCAACGGAAAGAGAATTTTGTGGAATACCCTTTATTTCTATATAATCTTCAATATCAGAAAAAATTGTATACTTCTCATTTTCATTGACATATGTATATAAATCTTTCATAATACTTTCTTCATATTCGCCACCTACATACTTTTCTTTTTCTGCAAGTGATACATAATAAACATTAGAAATATCAAATGTCTTAGATAAATAGTTAAACGCATCTTGCTTTTTATACATTAAAGAGAAACATTCCGTAATTAACAATGTGATAATCATAATCTGAGTAAAAAACAAAATAAAATAAAGCTTTTTCCTCCAAATATCTTCAAGAGCATATTTTAATTGAGTTGACATCTTCCTACCTCATTATCTTGATTAATTGTTTCCTTTGATTAATAAACAACATCGGGAACGTGTAAAATATATCCATAAGAAAGAATAGTATGATACCTACAACGATTGATTCCAAACGAAATACAGTATTATACGGTAATAGGTTTAAAACATCAGTAATCAGAAATGTTATCGAGCTTCCAATTATGATCCCTATTACTCGAATAACTAGCATATTAGTATAAACTCTTAATAATAAACTTGTTTCTCCCGCACCTGATAATCGCCTAACAAACATCTCACGCTTATATTTTTCTACCCATGAAAGCACGATAGTAAATCCTGATACAAATAGCATCGCACTAGTTCCAAGAAATATAAAAAGCGCATATTTTTGGTTTAATAGATTATTTATCCATGTTTGCTTAACCTTTTCATAAGAGATTGTAATTGTATTATCTGTTTCTTGTATAGTAGTTAATAAATCCTGTATAAGGGACTCACTATTTCCTCCTGCATCCAAGAAATACTCTCCCTTTATTGATTCTTTTGGGGTTGCTTCTAACGACGACTCAAGATTCGCTACTACATTAGTAAAAGTATCAATATAGCCAATTACTTCATACTCCCTACCATCAAAGTAAAAGTACTTTTTACCATTTTTAACAACTTGATCATCTTTGTTCCAAACATTAATATAAGCTTTTCCCTTCTCCACGCTATACATAAAAGTATTTTCATTTGAAAAGCTTAATCGACTAGCTTCTTGCGGTATATTCTTATAAAATGTAAAATTGGCACGTTGTTTATTTAACCATGATAGTAAGTCTTGGTTTGTAAAATTTGTTTCTACTTCATTTTGGTTAATAGAAATCCGATACGTATTTTTATTAATATTATTTGACATCTGTTCTTCTACAGATAAAATCATCGAAATTCCGCCAGCAATAGTCCCAAATACAATGAATGTAAAAAAAAGAGGTAACCATGATTTTTTTATTATTTTAGACATTATACTCATTATCCTTCACGTCTTTATCATGTTTAATAATAAAGTTATTCTTTATAAATGAAACTATTTCTAACAGTAATGTACATACTGTTAGAAATAGTTTTGTAAAAGACTAAACTAGTATCTCCAACTATAGTTTGTATAAGCCGTGTTGAATGGATTATTGACTTTTGATAATTTCTTTGTCCATCCTCCTCTCTTGGCATAATTGTTAGCTGACTCATTAAAACTGCCTTCTTTTAAAGTTACTTTAACACCCGTCACTACTTTATTTTTGTTTGTACCATAAGCACCAGTACCTTTGTGACCAACTTCGTTAAACCCTTGAATGTAAACAGTGGCACCAGAACCCATAGAAATATGCTGTAGTCCCATTGCTTGTGCTGAAACAGCACCAGTACCTATAATCCCTAACGTCGCCGCACCAACAATAAATGTCTTCATTTTTTTCATTTTCATGATAAACCCCCATTCAATAATTTTATCATTACGTTTTATTAGTATTATATATAGATTAGTAGTTGTAAATTATACTTCACCAATAATCCCAGAGAAAATACTAGTCAAATATAATCATTTGTTCTAAATAATCTAAATTAATAATAAAATTCGCAACAACTTAATAATAAATTAACATCTTTTAAAAGTAAAGGAATAAATTACATTTTTTACTATTATTTTAAAAAGCATCCTTTTTTTACCTATATTAGTTTTTTTAGATTATCGAACAAGGCAGGCAGTTGATATGAAATATATAAAATAGTTTCCGAGGGGGAACTGTGGAGTAATTATCAGATAGTAATATGAAGGAGTACGTACAAATTATTAGTGTTTATAAAAGACTTTTCAATCTTATAAATGTAGCAGTGAAAATATTCGTCTCATCTATTTGCTTCGTTCAAGAATAATCTATGTTCTATGAATTCAGCCTTGCTTAAAACAATATATTCTCTCACTATTTTTTTATTAAACTGTTATATTTTACTGCTATTTCTATTTTCTCCTCGAAAAAAACAAGCCCTCCATCCTCTTAGAAAATATAAGGGATAGAGGATTTAATTGTCTTCAAAATTCATTTCTTTATGCTTTTGTTATACTCAACTTATATGCAAAATGATTCGTCGGCCCATGGCCACTACCAATATTCAACGGCTCTTTAATTGCTATACTAATAAATCGTTTTGCTTCTTGAACAGCATCTTCAATTGAGTATCCTTTCGCAAGTCCTGCTGTAACCGCTGAAGCAAATGTACACCCACTTCCATGCGTTTGCTTTGAAGGAATTCGCTCGCTTCTAAACTCAATAAATTTTTCTCCATCAAAGAGGAAATCAATTACTTCATTACCTTGATATTCTGCATGTCCGCCCTTCATAAGCACATATTTAGCACCTAATTCGTGCAATACTTTTGCAGCTTCCTTACTATCTTCAACATTATGAATCTCCATCCCAGTTAACACTTCTGCTTCTGGGACATTCGGTGTTATAACAGTTGCTACTGGTAATAAATATTCTTTTAATGCTTGCACTGCTTCTTGCTGTAATAATGATGCACCGCCTTTTGCAATCATAACGGGATCTAGCACAATATTATTCCAGCCAAACTTTTTAATTTGTTCTGCAACAATTTGAATTATTTCACTACTAAATAACATTCCTAGTTTCACTGCATCTGGTGTTAAATCCGTACCAATTGAATTCAGCTGTTCTGTAATACCTTCTAACGGAACAGGATATACCCCTTGAACGCCAAGCGTGTTTTGAGCAGTAATTGCCGTAATAGCCGTCATTCCGTATACACCAAGCTCTTGGAATGTTTTTAAATCTGCCTGAATTCCAGCACCACCGCCGCTATCAGACCCTGCAATTGTTAAAGCTTTATTCACTTTCATCCCCCTCATCCTTTTCTATCCAAAATAGCGATGATAAATCGTTTTTGCTTCGCTTATATCTTTCGTTCCATGTACGAGCACACGGCCATCTTTAAAGGCGACTAACCTCTTGTCTTCAACAGAAAATGATAGTAAATATGGATTTACATTTAAATCATTCACGCGACCTTCCAGCAATTCTTTATATTGTTCAAAATTCATTTCCTCTTTATGAGGTGGTCTAATTTGAACTGTATTTCTCCCGCATAAAACTGCTGTTTTCGATGTGTTTTCTTTATTTAAATACGGGTATATCGCATTCTCTCCGCACGAAGGACAATTGTGTTTACGAAGCTTTTGCACATTCATACATGAATATTCATTCTTCCATACATCAAATGACACAAGTCCATCTCGCAGTGATTCGTAATCTTCTACTAACAGTTTAAGAGCTTCTGTTACTTGATGAGAAACGACGAGAGATACAGCAGGTGATATAATACCCGCTGTATCACATGTTGCCCCGCCAAGCGGAATCGACTGTAATAAACATGATAAACATGGTGTTTTACTAGGAAGGATTGTGTAAGAAAGACCGTAACTACCTACACATGCACCGTAAATCCATGGAATAGAATATTTTTGTGCTATATCATTCACAATAAAGCGTGTTTCAAAATTATCAGTCGCATCAATAATTACATCAACATTTGTAACAAGTTCTTCTAGCTCTTCAGCTGTTACATCTTGAACGAGAGCTTCTATTGTTACATCACTATTGATCTCTTCTAAACGTTTTTTAGCCGCTATAGCTTTTGGAAGATTATTCTTTACGTCGCTCTCTGCATACAATTGTTGTCTTTGTAAATTACTCCAATCTACATAATCACGGTCAACAATTGTTATCTTGCCAACACCTGCTCTTACAAACATCTCTGCATTTGCACTACCTAATGCACCTGCACCGATAATAAGCACATGCTTTTCTCTTATCTTTTGCTGTCCTTCTTCTCCAATTGGAGAAAATAGTTCTTGGCGAGAATATCGATTATTCAACTACGCTCATTCCTTCTAAAGGACTACTTGCAGTTGCACAACGCTTACGTGCAATACGACCTGCTTCAAAGCCTAAACGTCCTGCCTCAATACTTAATTTCATTGCTTGTGCCATTTTAATAGGATCTTTTGCTCCTGACACAGCCGTATTTAATAACACACCATCCGCTCCTAATTCCATTGCAAATGCCGCATCAGCTGGACTACCAATACCGGCATCAACGATAACTGGTACTGTCGCTTGTTCAATAATGAAGCTCAAATTTAATGGATTTACAATACCAAGCCCTGAACCGATTGGTGATGCTCCTGGCATAATCGCATGCACGCCAAGCTCTTGTAATTTACGTGCTAATACAACATCATCAGATGTATACGGAAGTACGATAAATCCTTCTTCTAGTAACATTTCAGATGCCTTTAACGTTTCTACCGGATCAGGTAATAACGTTCTATCATCACCAATAACTTCTACCTTTATCATGTCACAAAGCCCAGAGGCTTTTGCTAATTTTGCAATACGAACAGCCTCTTCAGCGTTTTTTGCCCCTGCTGTATTTGGTAATAACGTATATTTTTTCACATCAAGTTTCTCTAATAAATTAGGTTGCTTTGCATCAAAGATATCCATACGACGTACTGCAAACGTTAAAATTTCAGCTTCAGAAACGTCAATTGCCTTTTGCTGCACGTCAAAATCAGGGAATTTACCTGTTCCTAATAAAAGTCTAGAATGAAATGAAAATGGTCCAATGTTTAACATAATCAACCGCCTCCTACGAAAGTTACAATCTCAATTTGGTCTCCATCAAAAACAGATGTATCTGTATGATCATCTTTTTGTAAAATATCTTTATTACGCTCTACTACAACAATTCTGTTATCTAGCTCTAAATGTATAAGTAGCTCGGCTACTGTTTTTACACTCTCTGGCACTTCAATTTGATTACCATTAATTTTCAAATTCAAACTTCCATCCCCTTTCTAAACCGTTTTAGAAAGCAATGAATCTAGCAAATAATTCTCTTGCTTTCCTTCTATTAAATCAGCCATATATTGGCCAGAAACAGGACTTAATAAAATACCGTTTCGATAATGGCCCGTGCAAGCATATAAACCTTTTATTTCTTCATGCTCTCCCATATAAGGAGCTTCATGATTCGATTGTGGTCGTAATCCTGCCCACGTGCTTTCCCATTCTGCTTCTTTTAAAGCTGGCAATATTGTATAAGCACGCTCTAATATAGAAGTTATACTTTCTGGCTGCACAGTTTTATTGAACGTATGTGGCTTCATTGTTGCCCCAATTACGTAACGTCCACCGCGCTTTGGAGTAATGTAAAATCTTTCTTGAAAAATAGGTGCTTTTAAAAGTTGTTTTCTACTTTTTACCGCAACCACTTCTCCTTTAACTGGATATGTACCCCAATCACGGTGAAAATAACTGAGTAACTGCGTACTCCATGAACCTCCTGCAATAACGACTTTCTCACATGTGACAATACCTTCACTTGTAATAACTCCAGTCACTTTATTATTTTCAATACGGATATCAAATACTTCTGTTTGCTCATATATATCCGCACCGGAAATTGTCGCAGAATGTGCAAATGCTTTCGTAAGCTCTGGTGCAATAACATGACCGTCTTTCGGATAATATACTGCTCCTATAATAGATTCGGATAGATATGGCTCTTTTTCCCGCACATGGTCTCCCGTTAGAAAATAAGAATCTTCACCTGTTTTCTGCTGCCAATCCATAATGTGAAGAATTCTTTCCTTCTCATCTGCATTTTGAGCAATACGATAAATTCCTTTTTCTTCATATCCAATATCAATACCCGTCTTTTCACGTAAAACTGCTGCAAGTTGTGGAAATATAGCTCGGCTTTCTCTAGCAAGTTCAAATAGCGGATCATACGCATCCCATTCTGCTTGAACACCAAGTAAACCAGCAGCTGCTTTCGAAGCTTCCGATGCAATTCTTTGCTTTTCTACAATCGCTACTTTATGTCCTCTTTCTGCTAGAAAATGTGCAACTGAACTACCAATTACACCACCACCCATAATCGCTACATCATACTTCTCACACATGTTTTTCCGCCCACTTTCTTATTGATTCCTTATAAGACTTCGCTTTGCTATACGGGTTACTACTACTTAAAATTCCAGACATAACAGCAATTCCACTTACTTCACTTGCCAGAATATCCTTTGTATTCTCAGGAGTAATCCCTCCAATAACTATAATTGGTATCGATAAGCTCCTTGCAATGTCCGAAATTTCTTCAAGCCCTCTCGCTGGCACACCTTTTTTACAATCTGTCGGAAATACATGGCCATAAACGAGTGAATCCGCTCCATTTTTAAATGCTACTATCGCTTCATCTAGCGAATGCACAGAATAACCGACATGCAAATAAGAAAACTTTTCTTTCACTGACTTTACATCTGTGCTTCGATATCCTAGTTGAACACGAGGAATATTTAATAAAATTGCAATATCAATTCGATCGTTTATGACAATTTTAGAAGCCGGAAAGCCCTCCATTAACAGAATTTCCACACCTTCATATAATTCCTTTGTACTCTTCTCACGCTCACGAATATGCAAATAATCAATCTCACTCTCAATTTGCATCGCTACATTCACTAACTCTTCGAATGGCATATGGCCATTTGAGATTACGTGGAGCTCATTTTTCATATTCATTCGCCTACTTTAAAATATTTTCGAATAGTTCATCGGCTGGGACGGTTTCTTTTGTCATTCCTTTGTCCTTCAGCCACTTATTTTGTTTCTCCCAAGACTCTTTTGAATCTGATAAGAATGGCTCATCTTTCGTTTCCATCTTCTCTAATAAAATTTTCATACTTTCCTTTTCAACTTCTGGCACAAGTGGGAAGTTTTCTTTTTCTTGATGATTTAATAAAATATTTAATGCTTCATCTGGATTTTTCTTCATGAAATCATAGCCTTTTTTCGTACCACGTAAGAAGGCTTGCAACGCTTCTTTATCTTTTTTCAACGTTTTATCACCTGTTACAAATACAAGCTCATGATAATTCGGTACACCATAATCTGCTGGATTAAAGTACGCTGGTTCATGACCTTCATGACGCATAACAGGTACTTCATGGTTAATGTATGCCCCTGTTACCGCATCCACTTTTTTCGTAATTAATGCTGGTACTAAATCAAAGCCAACATCGACTACTTTCACTGTATCTGGATTACCACCAGCTTCTTTTACCATCGTTTTTAAATACATCTCACTTAAAGGTGTTCCAGAATATCCCACTGTTTTCCCCTCTAAATCTTTTGGCGATTGAATGCCTGCTGACTTCAGTGATACAACATGATTTAATGGGGAACGTACGACAGCTCCAATTGATTTCACTGGAATTTGTTCGTTTGCTTTTGCCATAACAACATCTGGTTGATAATATAGGCCAACCGTTACTTTTCCTGCAGCTGCTAAAGTTAATGGGTCAGTCGGATTGGAAGGGAATTTAATATTCACCTTTACTCCTTCTTCTTTAAAGTAGCCTTTTTCAATTGCTGCATAAATAAAGCTATGTACCGCATTTGGGTACCAATCAAGCATGACCGTTATTTCTTTTTTACTCTTATCTGATGCTGAATTACTAGAACATCCAGCAATCATTGCAACTAATAATGTAAACACAAAGATGCGTTTTAATAATTTCATGAATGCTTCCTCCAACTAATGAATTTCTTTTCTAATATCGAAATAAGTATGACGAAGAAAATAGCTAATAACGATAACAATACAATGGGTGCAAATACACCTGCTCCGTCTAACTGCGTCATCATTCTTTTACTGAAATATCCTAGCCCAGCTTGTGCACCGAGCCATTCACCAATTGCTGCCCCAATTACACTAAGCGGAACTGCGATTTTTAAAGCTGAGAAAAAAGAAGGAAGAGCAGACGGCAATTTTAATTTAAGAAAAACATCTTTTTTCGTTGCCCCGTATGTAACTAAAAGCTCTTCCCATTCTTTTTTCGTACTGCGTAGTCCATCATACGTATTGACCGCAATCGGGAAAAACGTAATTAAAACCGTAACAACGACTTTACTCCAAATCGTATATCCAAACCATAAAACGAAGAGCGGAGCAAGCGCTGTAATAGGAATCGTTTGTGAAGCGACTAATAATGGATAAAATGCTCTCTCCATCCATGTACTCGCATTCATTAACATCGCTAGCCCTACCCCAAGTACGATAGAAATTGCCACACCTATTAAAACGACATATAATGTTGCCGGCAAATGAACCGTAAATAATATATCTTTTAGTTTCCATATCTTCATTACAATTGCAGACGGTGACGGTAAAATGTACATTTCATCTACAATTATTGCTCCTACTTCCCAAAGGGCAAGTAAGATACTAGAAAGTGTAAGAGCAGGTAATAGCTCCTTCAACCGGTTCATCATACGAGTACCTGCCTTTGTAACATACTAAGAAGCTCATCTTTCAGCGCCAATACTTCCGGTTTATATAAATCTTTTCGTGTTCTGTTATGATCAAGCGGCACTATCCGCTCAGTCAAAGTAGTTATCGGCTGCTGCTCCACTACTAAAATTCGATTAGAAAGAAACAATGCTTCTTCCACATCATGAGTAATAAATAAAATTGTTTTTTCCCACTCTTTCCATTGTTCAAACAGCCATTCTTGCAAAGATGCCTTCGTTAAAGCATCCAACGCGCTAAACGGCTCATCTAATAACAATATCTCCCCGCCTGTTAATAAAGTTCGAATAAAAGATACACGTTGTCTCATACCCCCAGATAAATCTTTCGGATATTTTGTCTCATACCCTTGTAAACCAAATTTATGCAATAGTTCCTTTGCCTTTACTTGTGCTTCTTTCTTCGGCACGCCTTGGCATTCTAATGGCAAAGCAGCATTCTCAATAATCGTTCTCCACGGCAAGAGCATATCTTTTTGAGGCATATACCCTACAGGATGGCTCTTTGTTTCTATCAGCTCTATCTGACCAGTACTTACTTCTTCTAAACCTGTAATAAGGCGAAATAAAGTACTTTTCCCACATCCACTCGGTCCGATAATACTTACAAACTCTTTATCTTGTATAGAAGCATTTAATTCATTGATGATTGGTTTCTCATCATAATGAAAACAAACATTATGAAATTGTAGTATGTTCTTGCTCCTCAAATCCCCACATCTCCTTACGATAGGACATATCCCAGAATAAATATTCAAATCGACTGGAATATAGGAAAATCTCCTCTAATCGGTCAAGCTCTTTTTCAGACTTTCCAACTGCCATTTCATTTAATAAATCTATTAACCAAATACAGAGGTTGCCGTATTCTTCAGAACTATATCCTTGAATCCACTCACCAAAGAATTCATGATCCCTTGCTCCCGGAATATCATTTAAACGCTTTCCAATCTCCCAATAGCTCCACATACACGGAAGAAGTGCTGCTATTAATTCTGCAAGTGTGCCATTTTGAGATACAGACATCATGTAATTTGTATAAGCTAAATTTTTAGCAGATGGCTTTGCAGACTCTATCTCCTCTATAGAAATTCCAAGTCTTTTTGCATACTGTTTATGGATTGTCATTTCTCCATTTAATATTCCATCAATTTGTTCAGCAAATTTCCCCATAACTTGTGGATTCGTTGCCTTTACAACACCGATAGCATATAACTTTGCATAATCTAACAAGTATAAATAATCTTGAATAATGTAATACTGAAACTTATCTTTTTCTAACGTACCATCCCCCATACCTACTACAAATGGATGATTATGACTCATCTCCCAAACTGGTTGTACAGTTTCTAATAATCTATCGCAAAATTTCATTTCTCTATCCCCTTCCAGTATGTGTATATAAATAAAAAACCACTTCTCTATATAAGAAGTGGTTACAGCCAATAAAATTATAATTTATTCGTTGTTCCACTTCCCTTCGCTAGTATTACCTAGATCAGGTGTTATAAGGGTTAAGGATTATTCCTCTCTCAGCACAACAAGCACCCCTAGTGGTTTCAATATGAAATTTTCAAATAAAAAAGCCCCGTTTCTATACGCAAAAAACGGGGACTCATTATTAGTGTCCGAATTGCTTCCCTACGCTAGCATAATCTAGATCAGGTAATAAAAAGGATCAAAGACTTAAGGTCTTACTCTCAGCTGGCAACACCAGCTCTCCTAGCAAACTATAAAATTATCACTGTCAGTATAACACCGTAATAAGACATCATCAACTTTTTTAATTTTCTTAATTATCAACATAATATCAAAGTTATACAATACATACATTCTATTTTAGAAAATAAAACACCAATTAATTGTATAAAAAGGAATCATTATCCTCAAAAAATTTATTTTTATATTGATTTCATATTACATTTATGTGAATACACCCACTATATTATATCTTTATACTATAATAAAATTACAACTATACAACTAGAGGAGGTCTCTATTCCATGAATATGAAAGCTACTGCTTTAACAGCAACTACTGTAGCGATTGCTTCTTTACTTCCTTCTATGGGTGAAACAAATGTACAAAAAGCAAACGCTGAACAATTATCTAATATTAAAACTGGGTATGTCAAAGTCGATCAAGTAGCATTACATACAGAAAATAACGTAAAAAGCACATCAATTGATACAATTCGCTTTAATACAAAAGTGAACATCCTTGAAACAACTAATGGTTGGTATAAAGTATCTGTTCATAATAAAGTAGGTTATGTACAAAAAGATGCTATTTTACTAAAAAACAAACTTCAATCTAATGATCAATACATCGTTAATGCTAATGCATTAAACGTTCGCTCTGAACCTAATTTAGAATCTTCCATTTTAGATGTATTACCAAATGGCAAGTTTATTACCGTTCAAGAAGATCAAGGCGAATGGTATAAAATCTCACATAATGGCCAAACAGGTTACGTACAAAAAGCATTCATCTCTAATGGTTCACAACCCTTAGTAAAAGGAATCACCGTTCAAAATAATACAAAATATACCGTTGCAACACCTAATCTAAATGTACGTAGCAACGCTAGTACAAGTAGCGCTCTACTCGGTTCATTACAAAACGGTACACAAGTACAAGTAGTAGAAACTGTAGGAACTTGGTATAAAATTCGTTTTGGCACAGGATACGGATATGTAGCAAAACACTATGTAGTACAAAATCAACCACAAGCTAAAACAGATCAGCCTTCATCAATTCCAGCTGCTTTCAAATTCCCCGCTCAAGGAAGAATTAGCTCAACCTTTGATATACGCTGGGAACAAATGCATTATGGTATAGATATTGCCGCTCCAGGAAACGTCTCTATCCAAGCTGCTGCTGCAGGTAAAGTTGTGAAATCTTATTATTCAGCTAGCTATGGCAATGTTGTTTTCATTGCGCATCAAATCAATGGGAAATTATATACAACTGTTTATGCTCATATGAAGGATCGCACTGTACAAGCTGGTGATCAAGTACAAACTGGACAATTAATAGGTCATATGGGAAACACAGGTCATTCATACGGGCAACATCTTCATTTTGAATTACATAATGGAGAATGGAATTTTGAAAAAACAAATGCAGTAAATCCACTGCCATATTTAGTTAGGTAAATTGTATGCCACGCAATATACCTCTTATAATTGAATACGTAGCCTTTTTAGGTTTAATCTGTTGTTTAATCATTTACAATACAAACATTGTATTTTTATCTATTATTATTGCTTTTGTTGCATTAGAAATTATGATGGAATCATTTCAAGTGCAACTAAAACAAAAAATTGCCCATATTTATAATGCTATTTTTCTTTTAAGTGCTCTCATAACAAATATAATTAGTAATGGCTTTTATTTATCTACTGTATTTCCAGTATTCTTTATGGCTGTTTTATTATTTGTAGCTAGATATATTAATGTCCCTTATAACCAAAAACAAAAACAAGAAGCTTAGAAAGAGGAGACACTGTGTACCAATCTTTCAAAGATACTCCAATAAAATACATATTGAATTTGTATAAGAAAACCAATACTTTTTTTGGTATACAAGGAAGTTATACTGCACAACTCCTCCTATATGGAATGCTTTTTCTTGTCTTAATCACTTTCTCCTTGTTTTACTAACAAAAAAGGATCTCACATAAACTGGAGATCCTTTTTAATTTATATGAATTTTTCATATCGAAAATATTGTTTATCCACAAGCATATTTTTCATAAATAAAGCTCAGATTATATTTTTTCTCTAAACTCATTCGTTGTTCGTCATCGCACCAATAGAAAAGAATATCATGAATCGTTGCGTAACGCTTATTTTTAAGAAATAGCCTAAAGAATGATGGTAAACAATCATGTAATTGTATAAATATATAATTGCGTAGTATTTCTTCTTTATATTCAATGCCCTTACAAATATACAGTAATTCTTCACAATAATATGCATGCTGTGGAACTTGTATCATTTCGAAAAATGGCACATAAGATAGTAGCTTTCCAATAAAATGACCGTATCGATCCATTACTCCTATCGTCATATGCTCCATCATTTCTTTCATCACATATAAATAATCATCTACATGCGTTGTCTTTAATGGGTCTAAGCGATCGAAAATTTGAGATAATACAGCTCTTTGACATGCTAAAACTGCCTGACTAGGTCCATAATATGATAGGAAATCTGTACACTTACGATATTTCCGTAATAAATCATGTGTATACAAATCATATACAAAAGTATTACAATACATCGCTAAACTCATCATATCACTATTTAATTGCTCTTTTGATAATGATTTCGCTCTCTTGCACATATAAAAGAATGTAAATTCCAATACTTCTTTATGAGATAATAAATGTTTACAATCGGTTATACACTTCTCATTAAATTTAACTCTATCCCAAATTTCAATATCCCTATCTGTCAATTCACCTATACGATATTTAATAATTAAATAATTTAAAGCAACTGATTGCGTCAAAAGATCCCATGTTTCATATTCCAATGAAGTATGAACAAACTCAGCTAATCCTTGCGCTATCATAAAATCATTTGCCTCTTCATACCAACCAATCTCTTGGCATAAGCGAAGAATACGCACTAAAGTTGGAATTTCATCTTTATGAAACTGCGGTAATTTCTTTGCTTTATTCATGCCATATACGATAAATGACGCTAAGTTTTCTTCTTTATAAAATTCTTTCTCTTTCCATACTAATATAGTTCGTTCTTTCCCCTCACCTTTTGGGTGACAAGGTACAAGCAAAGAAAATAATTCAGCGAAATTATTTGGTTCTATATATGTATCTGTAACCAAATTCCAATTTGGATCGCCCTGTACAGCCTTCATATAATTCCCCTTCCCTTTTCATCTATGTAGGAAATATTAATTTATTATCGCGCCACTAAAAATTAATATTGTTATATTCAAAATCTCTCATAATACTTATATCTATCAGTATATCATCTTTTCTCTTATTAAAAATGAAGAATAACAAATTTTAAAAAACTGTCGAAATTATTAACCACATACTTATTATATAATGTCTCAGATACATCACGCTAACATATTAGTTTAATCCATATATGCTAGAATAATGTATCTGAACTTTATATATAATTTAGCTCTTTATGAGTGACCATCAGACTCTCGGTTAATGAAAGTTTCAATTTACTCTGTATGCTCTGAGATTTCGCTCAAGGCAAATCCAGCTTGATCATCTGCTGATTCCCTTATAGCTAAATCTCCTAGTGCTAACATGCCAATAAGTTGACCACTATCAACTACTGGTAATCGTCTAATTTGATGCTGTGCCATTAGCTCTGTAGCTTTTTCAATAGAATCATTTGGGGAAACTGAGATAATATTTGTTGTCATCACATTTGTAATTTTATTAGATCCAGGATGTTTTTCAGCAATCCCTCGAACGACTAAATCTCGATCAGTAACAAGCCCAACAACTTGCTTATTTTCAACAACTGGGATTAATCCAACTGATTCTTCCTTCATTTTAACAGCTGCCTCATATACATTGTCTAGCGGTGTACAATGTACAATATGGGTACTCATTAAGTCTCTAACTCGTGTCATTATTTATTTCCTCCTTTTTATACATACCATAGCTTTTCCAAAATCCCTTTATTTATTTCTGGAAAGTAACGTAATAAAAAGGATTAACAAAATAAAAAAGAGCCAGCATAATGCTGACTCTTTTTTGTATGACCCGTACGGGATTCGAACCCGTGTTACCGCCGTGAAAGGGCGGTGTCTTAACCACTTGACCAACGGGCCATGGCTCCGCAGGTAGGACTCGAACCTACGACCGATCGGTTAACAGCCGATAGCTCTACCACTGAGCTACTGCGGAATAATATATGGTGGGCCTAAATGGACTCGAACCATCGACCTCACGCTTATCAGGCGTGCGCTCTAACCAGCTGAGCTATAGGCCCATATACTTTACAGGGGCAGTAGGAATCGAACCCACACTGGAGGTTTTGGAGACCTCAGTTCTACCTTTAAACTATGCCCCTAAATGATGCCGGCTAGAGGACTTGAACCCCCAACCTACTGATTACAAGTCAGTTGCTCTACCAATTGAGCTAAGCCGGCATAAAAAAATGGTGGCTCGGGACGGAATCGAACCGCCGACACGAGGATTTCAGTCCTCTGCTCTACCGACTGAGCTACCGAGCCAACATAAATGGCGGTCCCGACCGGGGTCGAACCGGCGATCTCCTGCGTGACAGGCAGGCATGTTAACCACTACACCACGGGACCATTTGGTTGCGGGGACAGGATTTGAACCTGCGACCTTCGGGTTATGAGCCCGACGAGCTACCGTGCTGCTCCACCCCGCGACAATATAAAGTTTTAAAAAATGGAGGAGGTAGAGGGATTCGAACCCCGCGCGACTCTCGCCGCCTGTCGGTTTTCAAGACCGATCCCTTCAGCCGAACTTGGGTATACCTCCATGAAGGGAAAAATATTTATTATTATATGTCTAAACCATTAAAGAAAAAATGGAGGAGGTAGAGGGATTCGAACCCCGCGCGATTCTCACCGCCTGTCGGTTTTCAAGACCGATCCCTTCAGCCGAACTTGGGTATACCTCCGAGACATATATTAAATAAAGTGGAGCCTAGCGGGATCGAACCGCTGACCTCCTGCGTGCAAGGCAGGCGCTCTCCCAGCTGAGCTAAGGCCCCATGTTTTTTGGGAATATCGGGAAGACAGGATTTGAACCTGCGACCCCTGGTCCCAAACCAGGTGCTCTACCAAGCTGAGCCACTTCCCGTTAATAAAAGCGCGCCCGAGAGGAGTCGAACCCCTAACCTCTTGATCCGTAGTCAAACGCTCTATCCAATTGAGCTACGGGCGCATATGGTGCCGAGGGCGGGGGTCGAACCCGCACGGGGTCACCCACCGCAGGATTTTAAGTCCTGTGCGTCTGCCTGTTCCGCCACCCCGGCATGTCATATTGAAAATTGGAGCGGAAGACGGGATTCGAACCCGCGACCCAACCTTGGCAAGGTTGTATTCTACCACTGAACTACTTCCGCAAGACATGTATGAGTTATTTTATTAAAAGTGCGGGTGAAGGGAGTCGAACCCCCACGCCAAAGGCGCTAGATCCTAAGTCTAGTGCGTCTGCCAATTCCGCCACACCCGCATATTTCATTAAAATGGTGAGCCATGAAGGACTCGAACCTTCGACCCTCTGATTAAAAGTCAGATGCTCTACCAACTGAGCTAATGGCTCTTAATGGCTGGGCTAGCTGGATTCGAACCAGCGCATGACGGAGTCAAAGTCCGTTGCCTTACCGCTTGGCTATAGCCCATTAATTAAGAATGGTGGAGGGGGGCAGATTCGAACTGCCGAACCCGAAGGAGCGGATTTACAGTCCGCCGCGTTTAGCCACTTCGCTACCCCTCCGACATATATGGTGGAGGATGACGGGATCGAACCGCCGACCCCCTGCTTGTAAGGCAGGTGCTCTCCCAGCTGAGCTAATCCTCCATTTTGCCTGGCAACGTCCTACTCTCACAGGGACAAGGTCCCAACTACCATCGGCGCTAGAGAGCTTAACTTCCGTGTTCGGTATGGGAACGGGTGTGACCTCTCTGCCATCATTACCAGACTGTATTCATTTAAGACAAGAATCATTGTAACTTATTCACTTCTGAAAGTCAACAAGTTTTTTATATTCTTTCAAAACTAGATAACATTGCTACATATTATATGGTTAAGTCCTCGATCTATTAGTATTCGTCAGCTCCACATGTCACCATGCTTCCACCTCGAACCTATCAACCTGATCATCTTTCAGGGATCTTACTAGCTTACGCTATGGGAAATCTCATCTTGAGGGGGGCTTCATGCTTAGATGCTTTCAGCACTTATCCCTTCCGCACATAGCTACCCAGCTATGCCCTTGGCAGAACAACTGGTACACCAGCGGTGCGTCCATCCCGGTCCTCTCGTACTAAGGACAGCTCCTCTCAAATTTCCTACGCCCACGACGGATAGGGACCGAACTGTCTCACGACGTTCTGAACCCAGCTCGCGTACCGCTTTAATGGGCGAACAGCCCAACCCTTGGGACCGACTACAGCCCCAGGATGCGATGAGCCGACATCGAGTGCCAAACCTCCCCGTCGATGTGGACTCTTGGGGAGATAAGCCTGTTATCCCCGGGGTAGCTTTTATCCGTTGAGCGATGGCCCTTCCATGCGGAACCACCGGATCACTAAGCCCGACTTTCGTCCCTGCTCGACTTGTAGGTCTCGCAGTCAAGCTCCCTTATGCCTTTGCACTCTACGAATGATTTCCAACCATTCTGAGGGAACCTTTGGGCGCCTCCGTTACACTTTAGGAGGCGACCGCCCCAGTCAAACTGCCCACCTGACACTGTCTCCCGGGTCGATAAGACCCGTAGGTTAGAATTTCAATACAGTCAGGGCGGTATCCCACCAGCGCCTCCACCGAAGCTAGCGCTCCGGTTTCAATGGCTCCCGCCTATCCTGTACAAACTGTACCAAAATTCAATATCAGGCTACAGTAAAGCTCCACGGGGTCTTTCCGTCCTGTCGCGGGTAACCTGCATCTTCACAGGTACTATAATTTCACCGAGTCTCTGGTTGAGACAGTGCCCAAATCGTTACACCTTCGTGCGGGTCGGAACTTACCCGACAAGGAATTTCGCTACCTTAGGACCGTTATAGTTACGGCCGCCGTTTACTGGGGCTTCAGTTCAGAGCTTCGCTTACGCTAACCCCTCTCCTTAACCTTCCAGCACCGGGCAGGTGTCACCCCTATACTTCGCCTTACGGCTTCGCAGAGAGCTGTGTTTTTGCTAAACAGTCGCTTGGGCCTATTCACTGCGGCTTTCCGTTAAGAAAGCACCCCTTCTCCCGAAGTTACGGGGTCATTTTGCCGAGTTCCTTAACCAGAGTTCTCGCACACCTTAGGATTCTCTCCTCGCCTACCTGTGTCGGTTTGCGGTACAGGCACCTTTTATCTCGCTAGAAGCTTTTCTTGGCAGCGGGGAATCAAAGACTTCGCTCCATAAGGAGCTTCCCCATCACAGCTCAGCCTTCACGATAAGCGGATTTGCCTACTTATCAGCCTAACTGCTTGGACGTGCACAACCAATCGCACGCTTCTTCTATCCTTCTGCGTCCCTCCATTGCTCAAACGATAAAGAGGTGGTACAGGAATATCAACCTGTTGTCCATCGCCTACGCCTGTCGGCCTCGGCTTAGGTCCTGACTAACCCTGAGCGGACGAGCCTTCCTCAGGAAACCTTAGGCATTCGGTGGACGGGATTCTCACCCGTCTTTCGCTACTCATACCGGCATTCTCACTTCTAAGCACTCCACCAGTCCTTCCGGTCTGACTTCACTGTCCTTAACGCTCCCCTACCACTGATACCATTCGGTATCAATCCGCAGCTTCGGTGGTGTATTTAGCCCCGGTACATTTTCGGCGCAGAGTCACTCGACTAGTGAGCTATTACGCACTCTTTAAATGGTGGCTGCTTCTAAGCCAACATCCTAGTTGTCTAAGCAACTCCACATCCTTTTCCACTTAATACACACTTTGGGACCTTAGCTGGCGGTCTGGGCTGTTTCCCTTTTGACTACGGATCTTATCACTCGCAGTCTGACTCCTAAGGATAAGTCATTGGCATTCGGAGTTTGACTGAATTCGGTAATCCGATGAGGACCCCTAGTCCAATCAGTGCTCTACCTCCAAGACTCTTACACTTAAGGCTAGCCCTAAAGCTATTTCGGGGAGAACCAGCTATCTCCAGGTTCGATTGGAATTTCTCCGCTACCCACACCTCATCCCCGCACTTTTCAACGTGCGTGGGTTCGGGCCTCCATTCAGTGTTACCTGAACTTCACCCTGGACATGGGTAGATCACCTGGTTTCGGGTCTACGACCACGTACTAAACGCCCTATTCAGACTCGCTTTCGCTGCGGCTCCGCCTCTTCAGCTTAACCTCGCACGGGATCGTAACTCGCCGGTTCATTCTACAAAAGGCACGCCATCACCCGTTAACGGGCTCTGACTATTTGTAGGCACACGGTTTCAGGATCTTTCACTCCCCTTCCGGGGTGCTTTTCACCTTTCCCTCACGGTACTGGTTCACTATCGATCACTAGGGAGTATTTAGCCTTGGGAGATGGTCCTCCCAGATTCCGACGGAATTTCACGTGTTCCGCCGTACTCAGGATACATTCAAGAGAGAACGAAGTTTCGACTACGGGGTTGTTACCCTCTACGACGGACCTTTCCAGATCGCTTCGTCTACCTCGTTCCTTTGTAACTCCGTATAGAATGTCCTACAACCCCAAGAGGCAAGCCTCTTGGTTTGGGCTATGTTCCGTTTCGCTCGCCGCTACTCAGGAAATCGCATTTGCTTTCTCTTCCTCCAGGTACTTAGATGTTTCAGTTCCCTGGGTCTGTCTTCCTTACCCTATGTATTCAGATAAGGATACCATACCATTACGTATGGTGGGTTTCCCCATTCGGAAATCTTCGGATCAAAGCTTACTTACAGCTCCCCGAAGCATATCGGCGTTAGTCCGTCCTTCATCGACTCCTAGTGTCAAGGCATCCACGTGCGCCCTTTCTAACTTAACCAAACTAAAAATAAAAAATATGAGCTACACTGTTATCTAGTTTTCAAAGAACATACATTTATATATGAGAGATAGTTCTCTCAAAACTGAACAAAACGAAACACGGAAACTTTATTGATGAAGCGTTCATCAATTCTCCATAGAAAGGAGGTGATCCAGCCGCACCTTCCGATACCTTGTTACGACTTCACCCCAATCATCTGTCCCACCTTAGGCGGCTGGCTCCAAAAAGGTTACCCACCGACTTCGGTGTTACAAACTCTCGTGGTGTGACGGGCGTGTGTACAAGGCCCGGGAACGTATTCACCGCGGGCATGCTGATCGCGATTACTAGCGATTCCAGCTTCATGTAGGCGAGTTGCAGCCTACAATCCGAACTGAGAACGGTTTTATGAGATTAGCTCCACCTCGCGGTCTTGCAGCTCTTTGTACCGTCCATTGTAGCACGTGTGTAGCCCAGGTCATAAGGGGCATGATGATTTGACGTCATCCCCACCTTCCTCCGGTTTGTCACCGGCAGTCACCTTAGAGTGCCCAACTTAATGATGGCAACTAAGATCAAGGGTTGCGTCGTTGCGGGACTTAACCCAACATCTCACGACACGAGCTGACGACAACCATGCACCACCTGTCACTCTGCTCCGAAGGAGAAGCCCTATCTCTAGGGTTTTCAGAGGATGTCAAGACCTGGTAAGGTTCTTCGCGTTGCTTCGAATTAAACCACATGCTCCACCGCTTGTGCGGGCCCCCGTCAATTCCTTTGAGTTTCAGCCTTGCGGCCGTACTCCCAGCGGAGTGCTTAATGCGTTAACTTCAGCACTAAAGGGCGGAAACCCTCTAACACTTAGCACTCATCGTTACGGCGGACTACCAGGGTATCTAATCCTGTTTGCTCCCACGCTTTCGCGCCTCAGTTACAGACCAGAAAGTCGCCTTCGCCACTGGTGTTCCTCCATATCTCTACGCATTTCACCGCTACACATGGAATTCCACTTTCCTCTTCTGCACTCAAGTCTCCCAGTTTCCAATGACCCACGGTTGAGCCGTGGGCTTTCACATCAGACTTAAGAAACCACCTGCGCGCGCTTTACGCCCAATAATTCCGGATAACGCTTGCCCCTACGTATTACCGCGGCTGCTGGCACGTAGTTAGCCGTGGCTTTCTGGTTAGGTACCGTCAAGGTGCCAGCTTATTTAACTAGCACTTGTTCTTCCCTAACAACAGAGTTTTACGACCCGAAAGCCTTCATCACTCACGCGGCGTTGCTCCGTCAGACTTTCGTCCATTGCGGAAGATTCCCTACTGCTGCCTCCCGTAGGAGTCTGGGCCGTGTCTCAGTCCCAGTGTGGCCGATCACCCTCTCAGGTCGGCTACGCATCGTTGCCTTGGTGAGCCGTTACCTCACCAACTAGCTAATGCGACGCGGGTCCATCCATAAGTGACAGCCGAAGCCGCCTTTCAATTTCGAACCATGCGGTTCAAAATGTTATCCGGTATTAGCCCGGTTTCCGGAGTTATCCCAGTCTTATGGGCAGTTACCCACGTGTTACTCACCCGTCCGCCGCTAACTTCATAAGAGCAAGCTCTTAATCCATTCGCTCGACTTGCATGTATTAGGCACGCCGCCAGCGTTCATCCTGAGCCAGGATCAAACTCTCCAATAAAGTTAGTTTGTCTAGCATCTAAAATAAAAATTGACGTTTCACGTTGTTTGTTTCGTTCAGTTTTCAAAGAACTTGTCCGTCGCTTCAGAAGCAACTTCATCATATTAACATCTTCATTTTTCGATGTCAACTAAGTTTTAAAATTTCTTTTTTGTCGTTTTCTGCGTTTCCGCATCAGCGACGTTTATTAATATACCATCACACTTTTTAAATAACAAGTGTTTTTTTATAAAAATATAAAAAAATTATCTACCCTACTTTCTTCTATAGAAATAACTATTATCCTCTCTACTAAAAATAGTTATTCTGATTGTATACTACTACACTTCATTCAACAAAATTGAATTTCACAATACCTTCCCAAATTTTCATTCTCTTCTATATTAAGGTTTATAATAATTATCCTTCTATAAAATAACTATACAAATTAGCCGTAAGAAAAAATCCCATCTACATTAAACAGTCACTCACGCGCATTATCCCCTTCCTTCTCATTCGAAAATTCCCCCCTACAAATTAACAACATTCCAATCCTAATATAAACTTAAGGGTATTGTTAGAATTTTTTTACATTTAATTAATGAAAAATATCCATTTTTTGTTATATAGTAAGAAAGGACGCACTCAACTATAAATAAACCAATGGAGGAATTATTTTATGGATAGGTTAACAAAGTTTTCATTAAAAAACCGAGCTGCCATTATCATCATGATCTTTCTCATTTCCATACTCGGTGTTTATTCCGGCTCTAAATTACCTATGGAATTTTTACCAAGTATCGACAATCCGGCAATTACCGTCACAACCTTATCTCAAGGACTCGACGCTGAAACGATGACAAAGGATGTAACTGACCCTCTCGAAAAACAATTTCGCAATTTAGAACACGTCGACACCATTACTTCTTCTACATACGAGGGATTATCACGTATTGACATTGCGTATACATCAAAAGCAAACATGAAAGATGCAGCACGCGAAGTCGAAAAAGCCGTCAATACAATTAAATTACCTAAAGATGTAACCAAGCCCGTAGTTAGTCAATTAAACACTTCTATGATTCCACTCGCTCAAATTACTATCCAGAAACAAAACGGTTTTTCAAAAGCAGATGAAAAACAAATTGAAAAAGAAATCGTACCACAACTCGAAAACATTGATGGTGTTGCCAACGTTATGTTTTTCGGAAAATCCACCTCTGAATTATCTATCGTACTTGATCCGAACCAATTAAAAAATAAAAACGTAACATCACAGCAGGTACTAACTGTTTTACAAGGAAAAGAAACTTCTACTCCAGCTGGGGCAATTACTGTTAATCAGGAAGAATACAACCTCCGCGTCATTGGGGACATAAAAAATGTAAATGCCATTAAAAACATCACTGTGGCACCCCAGGTGAAATTGGAAGACATTGCTCAAATTGAAATTAAACAACACTACGATACAATCTCACATATAAACGGAGAAGAAGGCACAGGATTAATCATCATGAAAGAACCGAGTAAAAATGCAGTTGCCATTGGAAAAGAGATTGATAAAAAAGTTAAAGAGATAGATAAGGAATATAAAGATCAATTTTCTATTAAACTTTTGGCTTCAACCCATGAACAAGTTGAAAATGCTGTTACTAACATGGGAAAAGAAGTAATACTTGGAGCAATCGCTGCAACTCTAATTATCTTAATCTTTTTACGTAACTTCCGAACAACACTCATCGCTGTTGTCAGTATTCCATTATCTATTTTATTAACACTCTTTTTACTACATCAATCTAACATTACGCTTAACATTTTAACACTCGGTGGTTTAGCTGTTGCAGTTGGACGTCTCGTCGATGATAGTATCGTTGTCATCGAGAATATTTTCCGCCGTTTACAAAAAGATTCTTTCTCTAAAGATATCATTCTCGATGCAACGAAAGAAGTCGCAGTCGCAATTACTTCTTCTACTTTAACAACGGTTGCTGTTTTTTTACCTATCGGCCTCGTATCAGGAGCAATCGGAAAATTAATGTTACCTATGGTATTAGCAGTTGTATATTCTATTCTATCATCCTTAATCGTTGCACTAACAGTTGTTCCACTTATGGCTTTTTTACTACTCAAAAAAACAAAGCATCGAAAGCCAAGTTCTTCATCACGATATGTCGCTACGTTAAAGTGGGCTCTTTCTCATAAATTCATTATTCTACTTACTGCATTTTTATTATTTGTAGGATCAATTGCAGCCTATATATTACTACCGAAAGCAAACATAAAATCTGAAGACGACACAATGTTATCTATTAACATGACATTTCCAGCAGATTATAATGCTGAATCTCAAAAACAAAAAGCATTTGATTTTGAAAAGAAATTACTTTCTAATTCAGATATAACAGACGTTATTTTACGAATGGGATCTAGCGCAGAAGATGCACAATGGGAGCAAACAACTAAAAATAACCTCGCTAGTATATTCGTAGTCTTTAAAAAAGGTTCTGATATTGATCAATATATTAAAGAGTTAAAAAAGGAAAATAAAACTTTTGAGCCTGCTGAACTTGATTATATAAAAACAAGTTATTCAAGCTCTGGCGGCGGCAATAACTTACAATTTAACGTAACAGCTACTAACGAAGCGAATTTAAAAGAGGCGGCTACTATCGTTGAAACAAAACTAAAAAGCATGGATGATCTTTCTAAAGTAAAAACAAATTTAGAAGACTCTAAGAAAGAATGGCAAATTCATATTGATCAAACAAAGGCTGAACAACTAGGTTTAACACCAGAAATAGCTGCGCAACAAGTAGCATTCCTTATGAAGAAATCACCTATTGGCGAAATTACAATTAATAACGAAAAAACTACTATTATGATAGAACACAAAAAAGAAAACATTAATAAACAAGAAGATATTTTAAATACAAACATACTATCACCTATTAATGGCCCAATACCTTTAAAAGACATCGCAACTATTTCAGAAAAACAAACGCAAACAGAAATTTTCCATAAAGATGGAAAAGAAACAATCCAAATTACCGCCGAAGCTTCAAATGAAGATTTGAGCAAAGTAAACACAGCAGTAAATAAAGCGATGACTGACTTAGATTTACCTAGCGGTGCAAAAGTAAATATCGCAGGAGCTACTGAATCTATGCAAGAGAATTTTACGGATTTATTCAAAATTATGGGGATTGCAATCGGTATTGTATATTTAATTATGGTTATCACCTTCGGGCAAGCACGTGCTCCTTTTGCAATCCTATTCTCCTTGCCGCTAGCTGCTGTCGGTGGTATTTTAGGATTAATCATTTCACGAACACCTGTTGATGTAAATTCCTTAATTGGCGCATTAATGTTAATCGGTATTGTTGTTACAAACGCTATTGTATTAATAGAAAGAGTCCAACAAAATCGGGAACACGGAATGGAAACAAGAGAAGCCTTACTTGAAGCAGGTTCTACTAGACTACGCCCAATTATTATGACAGCTATTACAACAATCGTTGCTATGCTCCCACTCCTATTTGGCCAATCCCAAGCAGGAAGTATGGTATCAAAAAGTTTAGCCGTCGTTGTCATTGGTGGTTTGGCAGTCTCAACTGTTCTTACATTAGTAGTCGTTCCAGTTATGTATGAACTGTTAGATAAAATTGGGAGAAAAAGACGCTCCCGTAGGAAAATCAGCACTTCTACAGAAACACCTGATATTTAAAAACAAAAGGCGTTATCTTCAAAAATGAAGATAACGCCTTTTCTCTACTTAATCATATAATGCATCATTTTTTCCACATATCGCTCTATAGGTTTACTAGAATCCACAATAAGATATTCATTATTTGAAGGTCTTTTACTACCATTTAACCACTTTTTAAAACCTACTTCCGACTCCACCTTTTCAATTTGACTGATCATACGCTTACGTGTTTGCAGTCTCCTATTAATCTCTTCCATATCATTAAGATAACACTCAATATATTTATATTTCACACCATGTTTATTTGATAGTTCAATCCCTTTTTCAACCATTCCCTCATATAAACACGGACTATCCAATATAACACTATGCCCTTGTTCTAAATAAGAATCAATCAATACCCATTCGGCATCATACGCAAGCCCTCCAACAATCGTTGATTCAATTCCTTTTACTTTTAATGATTTTAACAACGCGGATTTCAAAACATCATGATCTACAATTACAGCACCTGTTGATTTCGCTATATACTTAGAAACTGTCGATTTTCCTGACCCAGGCAAACCTGACATTTGCAGAAAAAACAAATTAAAACTCCTCTCTAAATTACATCTGTTCTTCTTTATAATTAATTACAAATTCAACAATCATTACATCCATTCCTTCTATATTAAAATACAAAAGAACCCCCTACTTATAAATAGAGAGTTCTCCTTTGTAACTTATGCCGCTTTTACCTTCTTCGTCGTTTTACTTTTTCTTTTCGTTCCTGTAAAACGCTTGTGTAATATAGACGCTACCAAGCGTGAAATAACATTGAATAATAATACCATAATAATTAATACAGCTGCAGATTTTGTCGCAATCAACTTCGCATCTGGAATAACTCCTTCAGAATTTAATTTCCAAATGTGAACCGCTAATGTTTCAGCTGGTCTAAACGGATTTAAAGGATGCGCAGGACTTGAGAAATCCGCTGCTGAATTTAAAATCGGCGATGTTAAACCCGCTGTGTAAATTAATGCTGCCGCTTCTCCAAATATACGACCCGCCGCTAAAATAATACCTGTAATAATTTGCGGTAATGACGATGGGATAATAATACGAGCAATCGTTTGCCACTTCGTTGCACCTAATCCAAGACTTGCCTCTTTTACATTATGAGGAACTTCTGAAATCGCATTTTCACAAACACGTGTTAAACCTGGTAAATTTAAAATAGTTAAAGCAAGAGCACCACCCATTACTGTGTATCCCCAGCCTGTCATTGTAACGAACACTAACAAACCGAATAAACCAACAACAATCGAAGGTAAAGACGCCATTGTCTCAATACATAAACGAACAAAATTTAAAAAACGTCCTTGTTTTGCGTACTCCGCTAAATATATTCCAGCACCTAAACCAAGAGGAATAGATATAACAAGCGTTATAACAAGCATGTAGAAGGAATTGAATAACTGTGGACCAATCCCACCACCAGCTCTTGTATTACTTGGTTCTCCAAACAAGAAATTAGGATCCCAAAATCCCCATCCCTTTTGCAGAATTTCAAACACTAAGAATACTAGTAAAGCTACAACAAAAGCTGCAACTGCATAAAAGATACCTGTCCAAACTTTATTTACCGTTCTTGCATTCATTATTATCGCTCACCTCTTTGCCCAATCGCTCGAATTACTAAAATAAACAGGAATGAAATAACAAGTAAAATCATCGCTAAAGTCCATAGCGCATTGTTCCAAGCAGTTCCGTTTAATGTATTTGTCATGTCCATTGTCAAAATACCAGTTAACGTTGCTGTCGGACTGTATATTCCTTCTGGTAATTTAATTGTGTTCCCGATTACCATTTGAACCGCTAATGCTTCACCAAAAGCACGCGCTAAACCTAAAACAATACCTGTTAAAATCCCTTTTTTCGCAGCAGGAACAATCACTCGGCTAACCGCTTGCCATTTCGTTGACCCTAAACCATAAGAAGCTTCTAAATAATCAAATGGAACAGAGCGTATTGCATCAGAAGCGATACTAGCAATAGTAGGTAAAATCATAATACTTAATACAACAATACCTGCAATTAAACTAAAGCCCACTCCTCCAAACGAATCACGTAATAGCGGCACTAAAATCGTAACCCCTAATAACCCGTATACAACCGAAGGAATACCAACTAATAATTCTAAAACAGGCTTCAATACTTTATTTCCAAACTTCGGCGAAATTAAATTCATGAATATAGCAAGAGCTATAGCAATTGGCGCACTAATAATAACCGCACCTAACGAAACCACTGTTGAACCTACAATGAAAATCAAAGCCCCGAAGGTTCCTTCGTCAGCATTTGGATTCCATTTTGTGGATGTTAACATCTCAGTAAATGAAATACCGCTTTGTGTAAAAGATTGAATACCTTTACCACAAATAAACGCGATAATAGCTAATGTAATTAAAACAATAAAAATACCACAAAACGTAACAAGCGATCTTCCTATATATTCACTTTTTACGTAATTAATTTGTTTTTTCCCCTTCATCACAGGTCAGACCCCACTTCATAGATTGAAATGAACAGGACTGGCCTTGCAGCCAGCCCCATAAACTTTATTACTTATTTAATTTAGACATTGGGATGTAACCCATATCTTCTACTTGCTTTTCAAAGTCTTTACCTTTTACATAATCAATGTAAGCTTTTGTTGCTTCTTTCGCTTCACCTTTTGTTACCATGTACTCGTAAGACCAGAATGGATATTTACCAGACGAAATGTTTTCAACTTTTGGTTCAGCACCATCAATTTTCACTGTTTGTAGTGCACCTTTTTTGTCGCCAACCATGTAAGACATCGCTAAATAACTTACTGAACCTGGAGTAGAGTTAATCGCTTGCTCTACTGCACCGTTAGAATCTTGTGTCGTACCAGTTCCATCATTAATCTTTGCTTCTTTCATAACTGTCTTTTCAAATGTAGCACGTGTACCAGATGAAGCCGGACGGTTAATTACGTTGATTTTTTCATCTTTCCCGCCTACCTCTTTCCAGTTTGTTACTTTTCCAGTGAAGATATCTTGTACTTGTTGCACTGTTAAGTTATCAACTTTTACATCTTTATTTACGACAAGTGCGAATGCAATACCCGCAACCTTGTTATCTACTAATTCTTTCGCTTTTTCAGCATCTTTTATTTTATCTCCTGATGGAACATCTGAATTACCAATTTGTACTGCACCCGATGCTACTTGGTTAATCCCAGTTCCACTACCGCCACCTTGTACTTGAATAGAAACTTTTGAATTTTTCTCCATGAATTTCTTTCCAGCTTCCTCCGCAAGAGGTAGAAGAGCTGTAGAACCAGCTGCTGCAATCGTACCTGATAACTCTTGTTTTGTATTATCGCTTCCTTTAGCAGTTTCTTTACTAGCTGTATCTTCTGCTTTCCCACATCCAACTAACGCTCCTGCCACCACTAAAGCTGCTAAAGAAAATTTAATACCTTTTTTCATAACCATGTCTTGTACCCCCATTTGGATTATCGCTTTTCGAATTCATTTTCTTTCGAACACAAATTCATTGTAGGACAACAATATTATGTGAGTGTTAAGCAATTTTTAATTTTAAGTAAATGACGATAATACTCTTTAAAAGCTAGGAATCCCAACATTTATAGTTAAAGAATCCAACAAAAACCACACTAACTATGCTGTAATGTAAATTTATTCTTAACAATGTAAATTCAATGTAAATGTTTTTCTATCTTTTCCCTTTCTAGTTAAAGTTAGATTTACAATTCCGCGCATTTTGTAACTTTTACACGCCTAATTTGTGAACATTAAAAAGAATTTCAGTAATATTTTTTAGTACAACTAAATAAATTGGAACAATTCTAAAATTAAATGAATATTTTTAAAGTACTAATTGACAACATAATCCAACGTGGTCTACTATATTACTAACAAAAAGTTTACCTTAGGAAACTTTTTAAACTTAAACTAACAATATAGAGATGAGGTAACTTTTATGGTATCGGCTAATACAAAACCACTTTCCGAATTTAGAACAGGAGAGTTTGTACAAATTGAGAAGATACAATTAGAAGGAACTATGAAACGACGTTTATTAGATTTGGGATTTATCCCTGGGGCAACGATTAAAGTATTGCAACGCAGTCCACTTGGAGATCCAGTTGCTTATCAAGTAAGCAACACAACTATTGCACTGCGCAAAGAAGAAAGTTCCCTTATTTTCGGGGTATTAATAGGAGATGATTTCAGATGAGCAAACATCGTATCGCTTTAGCTGGTAACCCGAATACCGGGAAAAGTACATTATTTAATACTTTAACAGGCTTAAAACAACATACTGGCAACTGGACGGGAAAAACTGTTTTAAAAGCTGAAGGGGAATATGAACATAACGGAAGTAAATATACATTAATAGATTTACCTGGAACTTACTCACTATATTCAAACTCTGCGGATGAAGAAGTAGCAAGGGATTATATTATATTTAAAAAACCAGAAGTAACTGTAGTCGTTGTAGATGCAACTGCAATGGAAAGAAATTTAAATTTAGCACTTCAAGTGATTGAAATGACGAGTAACGTAGTCATTTGTATTAACTTAATTGATGAAGCTGAGAAAAAAGGCATCGTTATCGATGAAAAGAAATTAGCAAAATCACTTGGTGTGCCTGTCGTTAAAATTTCAGCACGTAACCGAGTAGGTATTGGTCATTTGCTGAATGTTATTGCAAAAGTAGCAAATAAAAAACTAATTCCAACACCAATTAAAATTACTTACAGCGAAAAAATCGAAAATATGATTCAGGAATTAGAACCACAAATTTATAAAGTGTTCGGTGATACGTATCCAGCACGTTGGATTGCGTTACGTATACTAGATGGAGATAAAAATTTCTTAACTACACTTCAAAAACACCATAATGAACCACTTGTAAGGGAGGTCGTAATTAATGGAATCTCACTCAGCCAGTAAAGCTCTTCCATTAGACTATATTATTCAACATGCACAAACACTTTCAAAAGAAGATATACGAGATGATATAGTCGGAGATATTTACCGAACATCTGCAAGCATATGTAAAGAATCCGTCCAATATACAAATACTGATAAATTATATCGTTCCGAAAAACTAGATAAAGTTTTCACATCTCCAATATGGGGATTCCCAATTATGCTTGGTATTTTATCTATTATTTTTTATCTTACAATTGCAGGCGCTAACGTACCATCTGATATGATTGCCGAATTCTTCGGATGGGCCGAAGGATATTTAACATCTTGGTTCCAAGCAGCACATGCACCTGAATGGTTACACGGCATTTTAATACTTGGTTTATTCCGTGGTATCGGTGCTGTTATTAGCGTTATGTTACCACCTATGGCAATCTTTTTCCCTATGTTCGCGCTATTAGAAAACTACGGATACTTACCACGTGTCGCGTTTAATATGGACCGCTTATTCAAACGATCCGGTGCACACGGGAAACAATCTTTAACAATGGCAATGGGATTTGGTTGTAATGCAGCAGCCATTATGTCAACACGTATCATTGAATCACCACGTGAACGTATGCTAGCAATCTTAACAAACAACTTCGTACCTTGTAACGGTCGCTGGCCTATGTTAATTTTAATGGCCTCATTATTTATGGCTGCTGGTTATACAGGTAGTATGCAAACACTTGTTACTGCCGGCGTTGTAGTTGGAATGGTTGTAATTGGTATTATTATGACATTAACCGTTTCTTGGGTACTATCAAAAACAGCTTTAAAAGGCGTTCCAACTCACTACACACTTGAGTTACCGCCGTACCGTAAGCCAAAGGTTTGGAATACAATTGTGCGTGCAACACTCGATAAATCAGTCTATGTTTTAAAACGAGCTGTTGTTGTAGCTGCCCCTGCGGCTGCATTAACTTGGTTACTAGCTAATATTTTCATCGGTGATACAAGTCTACTTATGTATTTTGTAAACTTCCTGGATCCATTCGCTAAAATGTTAGGACTTGATGGCTTTATTCTAGCTGCGTTCATTCTTGGACTACCAGCAAATGAAATTGTTATCCCAATTTTATTAATGTCTTACTTATCAACCGGGGCTTTAACTGAAATAGATGATTTTAATCAAATTAAAAATTTATTCTTAGAAAATGGTTGGACTTGGTTAACAGCGTTAAACACAATGTTGTTCTCACTTCTTCATTTCCCATGTGGAACAACACTGGTTAACATATATAAAGAAACAAAAAGTGCAAAATGGACATTCTTATCGTTTGCAATCCCTACCGTTATCGCTATTGTTGTGACATTCCTCTCTACACAATTGGTACATTGGTTAGGGCTTGTATAAAGCAAAGCATACATAGAAGGTATCCCCCTTCACATATGCTTTGTATAAAAGAAACCTGAAATCATTCAGGTTTCTTTTTTTGCACATCAGTATTCCAAGGTTGCGCTCCATACGTTGTGAGTTTCTTATGAATAAAGTATATGGCTCCTGGAAGAATCGCTATTAATATTGTGCAACTAATTCCTAATCCAGTAAACAACTTCCATCACCTTACTTCACTTTCTTTGGTAATGCTGAACCTGAATGTTCAATTGTTGGATCAACGTGAACATTAATTTCAGCATTACTAAAATAATTCTGACCTTGATCCCAATTCTTACTAATTTTCTTCCACTCTTTATAATTATGCCTCTTATATACCTCTCCTAATTCCAATACATCTACCTTATATTTTTTTTGAACAAGCTGTATAGACTTTTCAATACGCTTCTTCATTTCCTTTGAAATCTCTTTCTTTAAAAACTTTTCATTCATCACTTGTTTCGGTTCATTAAAATGTAACTCAGCTAATATGCCTTCTGTGGACAAATGAATATCAAACTTCGGTTTTGTAGCATTTTCAGTAGACACCTGAATCTTTCGGCGCAACTTATGAATTTCATATGTAATGAGCTGATTCTTTTTACGAACAGTAAAGAAACCTCCAATTTTTTTACCTATTACATAGTTCATTCCTAATGTTTGTTCTCCACTCAAAGTTCCAACGCACTTATTATCCTTTCCACGGATCAATGCCGCTCCTTCCATTTGTACTCCTTGTTTAGTTAATCCTAAGAGAGGTAATGCAAAACTTCGATCTGCGATCATTTTCCCTTGTACCTCACCAATTCTCGCCGCCTCAATCATTTGAGCGTTTTTCGGAGGATGTTCAGCTAACATATCAATGTACTGCGCCGGTAAGTTTTCAGGTTTGGCGCTCTGTTTTAAAATAGATTCTGCATTTTTCTTGGAAACGAACAAACGAATATTTCTTCTCATTTCATGATCACGAAAATATACATCTAACGTATTTTGCAAAACATACGGATTCGCTAGTAATTCATCCGAAAAAATAATGACTTGTATATGCGGAAAAAATAATGTTCGACTAATTTTTTTAGCAATTATTCTTATTTGCTCGAAGACGCTATCTGCTTTCGCACTTACGTTAATATAATTTTCACTATCTCCATCGCCCTGTCCACCTTGTTGTGCTAACTTACTGGGAAGTACCATCTGATACGTCCCTTTCATAATCGGATTTGATTTCTTTTTCTTCACAATATCGTAAGCTGCGCCTACTACAAATCCTCTTTCTTCTATTTCTTCTAGTTCAGAACACCCACTTATAAATCCAGCTAAAACCATAACCATTATAATTTTAAGAAGGTTTTTCATTTCTACCATTCCTTCTTTTCATTTTATATACAATAAAAACTAGCAAAGGAGCTAATACGACAAACCCCATATCTATCCACGCTAAATACGTTCCGTAACTTGATAACGTATCTAAATTACCAGGGAGCATATTCAGCATAAAAATCAGAGGCGCGCTTCCGAAAATAAAAATATGTTTCTTCACTTTCGGAAACATGGCACAAAACAATAAAGATGCGACGTCATAATACATTGCTGTAGTGTTATAAATAGTAATAATCCAAGTCGTAAAAAAAATTGCATCGAACCTTTCTAAAAAGCCTCCACCAATTTCAATTTCTTTCCCTAATTCAATTGTTGGATATGTCAATCCACGAGTTGTCATATACGTAAAAACACTAATACAAGTTACATAAATTAAAATATATGAGAGCACATTTACTATCACGGCTTTTGCAACTGCCATTGGTGCCTTTTTCGCTGTCTTATCATTCAACAACACAGCATAAAACAGAGCTACCTCAAATCCAATAAATGTGAATATAGAATTTTTAACCCCAACAGCGTACTGACTTACTTCCGTTTGAAAAGCTGGAAATAAATTGTTTATTTCCATTAAATTTATATTCAATAAAGAAAGAAGCACTATCGCAATTAAAACAATAGGTAAAAATAGAACATTTAACCTTAATAAGGCCGCTCTTGATCCTGCTATTCCGTAAATAACAACTAGTAAGAAGAAGAAAGACAGTAGTTGTATCGGTGTCTCACTAAATAAATACGTTTGAGAAATAATTGAAATCATTCGCGATTCATATGCTGTCAAAGCAGCAAACGTTAATACTAAAACCATACTAATCGTGTATGCTACCGGCTTTGTCAAATGTGCACTCGTATATTGAACAAAGTTTTGTTTTGGAAATAAAATAGCCACCCTCGTTACAAACCAGCCTAAAACTGCACATATCAATCCACCCAAAAGCAAAATAATCCAACCATCTGAAAATAAAGTTTGGTTAGCAATATCCCTTGGCATAGATAATGCTCCTATACCAATAATGGTCGATGATACCGCAAACCCAATTTCCCGAGATCCAATTTCTTCATCGCCATACTCAAATGGTTTCAATTATTTTCGCTCCTTTGGACGTACTGTAGAATCTTTCGTTTGTAAATATTCCGGTCTCTCTTTCAACATTGATTTTGGCATGCGAATAAACTCCTCTTTCCAATCTTTATAAAATGCAGGAGCAATTGGAGTTGTATACGGTACACCAACACTTGTTAAATTTGTAATATGAACAGCAAGCGCAATAAGAGCTAGAATGATTCCATACAACCCAAAAGCCGTTGCTGCTAATACAAAGACGAAAAGTAAAATCCGAAACGTAATTGTGATGCTATACACTGGAAGTGAAAATGTAGCAATAGCTGTAACCGCAATAATGATAACTAAAAATGGATTTACAATTCCTGCATTCACCGCTGCCTCTCCAATTACAAGACCACCTACAATCCCAATTGTTTGCCCCATCGGTTTCGGCAACCTAATTCCTGCTTCTCGTATTAGCTCCATCGTTAATGCCATCATTAACGTTTCAATATATGCAGGAAACGGAACCCCTTCTCTTGCTCCAGCAATTGAATAAGCCAATTTAGAAGGAATAAGTCCTTGATGATATGAGACGAGCGCTACATACATCGCTGGCATTAAAATCGCAATTATACCAGAACCCATCCGCAAAATTCTTAATAAAGTCCCAATTACCCAGCGCTCATAATGATCTTCCACAGATTGAAAAATATCAACAAATACTAATGGCGCAATAAGAGCAAACGGTGATCCATCCACTAAAATAGCCGCCTTACCTTTCATTAATGAGGCCACAATATTATCAGGCCTTTCTGTGTTCAAAAATTGTGGAAACGGTGACAAATTATTATCTTGAATTAACTGCTCAATCGTTCCCGTCTCAAAAACGACATCTGTCACTATTGATTGAAGACGCCGATCTAACTCTTTTACAATGTAAGGATTAATAACGTCTTCTACATATACTAAAGTTACTTCTTTTTGGGATCTCTTCCCTATAATATAAGATTGAAATCTCAGCTTTGGGTCACGTAAACTACGGCGAATTAACATTTTATTCACGTTAATATCTTCATTTAATCCGATCCTCGGTCCACGTATTAAATCTTCTGTCACTGGTGGTTCTAAACTTCTCTTCTCCCAAGCCCTACTATTAATAACGATAGCAGTTTGAATATTATCAATTAATATAACTGTATCTCCCGCTAAAATCGCATTCATAATGTCTGGAAACTTCGTCTTTACACCAACTTCTGCGATAGAAATAAAACGATCCAATAACGTTTGAACAACGGCTTCCTCACTTGGAATTTCTTCGTATTGCAGCGTACGAACGACATATTTATAAACATTATCCTTGTCTGTTAACCCACATAAAAACACAACCGCACAACGTGTAAAACTCCCAGCAAGAGCAACTTCTCTAATTGTTAAATCATTAGGTGAACCTAACTCATCCCTAATTTCTTTCATAACTTCAAATAAGTTACCTTCAAGCTCTAACAATTTCCCCACCTAACTTCCTTTTCAACAAGTTTTTAGTTAGATTCCGCTAATAGAAGAAAATATATACAAAAAAGAGCTATCTCTTTTCAAAGATAGCTCTAATAAACGAATTACTTTTCTACTATTATGCTGTTTTTCTTTATAGATACACTTTTTGTAAATCCACTAACTACAAACATCACAATCATATTAATTAACAATGCGACTATACCTACATTTAAATCTTTTATAGACTGCGGAAAACTCGGAAACATCGTAGCTATATTAGAGCCCGATAAAGTGATATATGCAACAACTAATAACCCCATTCCCATTCCTGCAATCGCTCCTTGCTTCGTAATAACCTGACGTGGAAACAAGCTACATACAAGTGCAGGGAAAAGTTGTGTAACAATACTGTACCCCATTAATAGAAGGGCTCCTATTGTTTCTCCTCCTTTAAATGTAAATAAAACTGCTACGAGCGTTACTACAGGTACAAATAACTTTGCAGCTTTAGCAACTTGTCTATCTGAAGCAGATGGAACCATCGTTCGATAAATATTTTTCGCTAACAGTGTAGAAGCCGCCATAACAAGCATAGAGCCTGGAACTAACGCCGTTAATACTCCCGCACTACCAATAATTCCAATAAACCAAGGATCAAAAGTTTGTAAAGCAAGACGGAATAACGAAAGATCCACATCCGCTCCCTTTAACCCAGGAACTTGCAATATAGCAGCAAACCCTGCAAAAAATACGAAAAGTAACACTAAAGAATACAATGGCATAATTGCTGCATTTTTACGAAATACTTTTTCATTTTTTGCAGAAAAAGCAGAAGCAAATGTATGAGGCCACATATAAAAACCTAGGGCCGTTAATATAATAGTAGAAACAAACCAAGAAATACTCATTCCTTCTTCAGGTAAAGATAAAAATCCCGGCTTCGCTGCTTCTACAGCCTCAAACATAGGCTGAAATCCTCCATAATAATGATACGGTAAATATATACCTAAAAACATAACGATAAACAGTATCATAATATCCTTCAAAGCAGCCGTCCAAGCCGAACCGTGTATACCTGAAACCATTACATATATAGTTATAACAATAGCACCAATCCATACTGCAACAACAGGTGACACCCTTCCGTAAGAAGCTTCTGAAACGATAATCCCTAGTCCCTTTAACTGTAAAACAAGATATGGGATGATGGAAACAACACCAACAACTGAAACAATAAGTCCAAGAGCTTTACTTCTATATTTCTTCGCAAAAAAATCCGACTGCGAAACAAGGTTATGCTCTTTCGCATACTTCCAAATTGGTGGTAATAAAAAATACGATAAAAGATAAGCTAAAGCACCATATCCCAAAATATAAAAGGTAGGTGCTCCTTTACTATACGCCCAGCCGCTTCCCCCTAAAAATGTAAACGTCGTATAAATCTCACCTGCCATCAGGAGAAAAACAAAAATAGTGCCAAATCCTCTTCCCCCAACTGACCATTGCTCTAAATTCATATCTTTTCCATGTTGTGCCCGAATCCCTAAAAATAGTGCGAGAAACAAAAATAAAATAATGATAAGTAATGCAGTCATTTTACATCCTCCTTATTAGCAGGATCAAACACGTACACAAGCCCCATACAAAGAGATGTAATAAACACTGATAATAATACCCAAAATAATAAAAATGGCATCCCTAATACGTAAGGAGTAACTGAATTCGCAAATATTGGCCCAACTACTAAACAAAGAACTGGGATAAGCGCTAGAATGTGTATTTTCTTCATCTCATTCTCCTTTACTTATAAAGTTCATAATGGCTGATACAAAGACTTCCACTCCAATCGGTAATGCATCTTCGTCAATCGTAAAACGAGGGTGATGATGAGGATATATAATACCTTTCTCTTTATTTCCCGCTCCGATAAAAGAATGCCCCTGGTGCCTTTTGTAAAAACGCTGAAAAATCTTCTCCAGCCATCGTCGGCTGCAAACGAACAACTCTATCTCTTCCATAAAGTTGTAATGCCGTTTGTTCAATAAGCTCTGTAACTTCATAATTATTTACAACTGGTCGATATCCATATTCATAAGAAAACGTATATTTCGCTCCGTAAGATTCCGTAATATGCTTCACAATCCGCTCAATCTTCTTCTCTGTTTCACCTCGTAACTCATGTCTTAAACTCCTCACTGTCCCTTCAATCTCCGCTTGCTCTGGTATTACATTATGAGTTGTCCCCGCATGAAATTGCGTAACGGATATTACGAGAGAATCTAATGGATTCGTGAGGCGAGATACAATTTGCTGAAGTTGCGAAACGACTTGTGTACCGATTGCGATACTATCTACCGTTTCATGAGGGATTCCAGCATGTCCACCTTTTCCCTCTATCCTAATTTTAAAAACATCCGGTGCAGCCATTGCAGGACCATAAATAACGCCTATTTTCCCAACCTCTAACGACGCCCAAAGGTGAGCACCAATGATATAATCCACACCTTCCATTACACCTGCCGCAATCATTTCCTCTGCACCACCAGGAAAATTTTCTTCAGCATGTTGGAATAGAAAACGAATCTCCCCTTTAATCTTCTCTCTTGCTTCTACTAACTTATGTACAACCCCAAGTAATATCGCTATATGTCCATCATGGCCACATGCATGCATTACACCCGGATATTTAGAAATAAAGTCAAACTCATTTTCTTCATGAATAGGAAGAGCATCCATATCGGCTCGAACCGCAACTGTTTTGCCCGGCTGTTTACCTACTAACTTTGCCATCACACTATATTTAGTCGGCCGTGACACTTCTAAATATGGGCATTTCCGAAGTATATCGAACACAAACTGCGATGTTTTTTCTTCTTGAAAAGATAACTCTGGATACTTATGAAAATGCCTTCTCCACTCAACTAACTGATTTTTTGACAAAACAAGTTCCTTTGCAACATCCATACCCCTTCACTCCTTCTTCACCAAGTTAAATGTTATTATAACGTGAATTGTTAACTTTTAAAAGAATCTTCTGAATTTTCAATTACAATAAAACAAAAAGAAAAAGCCATCCAAAAGATGACTTTTTCTTTATTATAAAATAGTAATCGCTTGTTTTCCCATTTGCTCCCAAGCTTTCTCAAATTCTGCTCGTGGAACAGCCAAACGTGGATTATTTTTCAGAGGATCATTTACATATACAAAGTTTTGATCATATCCAATTACTACTGCACTATGCTCATAATATGTAATTTTCACTTCGCCTGAACTCGTATTCCATGTTTCAAAACTACTTTCAGCTAGCGGCTTAAACGTCGTATTAATAATGACCCATACCGGGGAGCCAGAACTAATTACTTTATATATATCTTGCATGTCTCTACCTGTTAAATTAATTACTTTTTCAGGAACATATTTTTCTGCTAAATCAAAGATTGGTTTATTGTATACACCATATCCAGGCTTTGCCTTTGTATAAATATTTCCTACAAATCCCTCGTAAGGATTTCCACGCAAACCATTTTGTTCAAATGGAACACGATAAATTTCGCTAGCAAGTTGCATCTTATCTACTTGTACACCTTTATATTGCAGCAACATAGCTAAACTTGTCACTTCACATCCTCGAGGTAATTCTGGTAATTGTTTAATAAACGGAACATCTTCAATCATAGCTGCTTCTTTCATTTCAGATAGAAACTCTAAGCGTAAAACTTGCGCCTTTTGCATGATTTTATCTTTCCCTATAAAAAATGCAGCAACAAGTATAATACCAAAAACAAAAAGATATTTTAACTTTTTCATTATAAACAAAACTCCATTAATTATTATTTTACAGACACAACTCTTATCATTGTACCTTTCTTCTTACTAGTTTGCTAGAAAGATCATGTGAATTATCGCTCATAAAATTAATTGTAAAAATTCTAATTATTTTTAATAAAAAGAAAAATAAATATACATTTCCAGAATATTTTGCTAAAATCAAAATTGTTAACATAGTGAAGATATCACCATGTTAACAAACATTCTTAGAGTATTTAGTCATAGTTCGTTTTTTACATACTCCATTCATTTCATAGCAAATAAACCGAGTGTGTGTTGCATCCCCCACTAATGATTAAAAACTCAGAATAAAATGAAGTTCACACATTCAAGAAAATACGGGGTGAGGGGCATATGAATCAACAAATTGAACAAACAAATTTAAAACGAACAATGAAAAGTAGACACCTATTTATGATTGCACTCGGTGGTGTTATCGGAACCGGGCTATTTATGGGATCTGGTCAAATCGTCCATAATGCCGGACCTGGTGGCGCTATTCTTGCATTTTTAGTAGGTGGATTTGTTATGTATTTAACGATGTTATGTCTTGGTGAATTATCTGTTGCTATGCCAGAAGCAGGTTCATTCCAAAGCTATGCAAGCAAATTCATTTCACCTGGTTTTGGATTTGTTGTCGGTTGGATGTATTGGTTAAATTGGGCTGTTACAGTTGGTGTAGAGTTAACAACTGTAAGTATTTTAATGAAACGCTGGTTTCCAGACGTTTCTTCATGGATTTGGTGCGTTACATTTGCAGCAGCGCTCTTCCTCGTAAACGCTTTATCAGCAAAAGCATATGCAGAAGCAGAGTTTTGGTTCGCAAGTGTAAAAGTCGCAACAATCGTTATTTTCATTGTACTTGGTGGGGCTGTTATGTTCGGTTTACTAGACTTTAATGGAAAGCCAGCTCCGATGCTTCATAATTTCACTGAAAATGGCGGGCTATTTCCAAATGGTGCATTAGCTGTTCTTCTTACGATGATTACAGTAAATTACTCCTTCCAAGGAACAGAATTAATCGGAATCGCTTCAGGAGAAAGTGAAAATCCTGAAAAAACAATTCCAAAAGCGATCAAAAATACAATTTGGCGAACTCTCTTCTTCTTCGTCTTAGCGATATCAGTTGTTGTAGGTTTACTCCCATGGCAAGAGGCTAATCTAGTCGAAAGTCCGTTTGTACTTGTTTTTGATGTAGCCGGTGTCCCATATGCAGCGGACATTATGAACTTTGTTATTATTACAGCTGTATTATCCGTTGCTAACTCTGGTCTATACGCAAATTCTCGTATGCTGTGGGCGATGGCAAAACAAGGAATGGCAAGCCCAGCATTTACGAAATTAACTAAAAAAGGTGTACCGCTAAATGCATTAATTTTCAGTCTGATTTTTGCTAGCCTTTCCTTATTAACAAGTGTATTTGCAGCAGATACTGTCTTTCTAGTTTTAACATCTATTGCAGCAATGGCTGCCGTTGTCGTTTGGATGTCAATCGCCGCTTCACAGTTTTTCTTCCGTAGAAATTTCGTGAAAAATGGTGGCGACATAAATGATTTAAAATATCGTACACCGCTCTATCCACTAGTTCCAATCGTAGCGTTCTCGCTCAATTTCATTACATTTGTTAGTTTGGCTTTCATTCCAGATCAAAGAATTGCTCTTTATTGTGGCATTCCATTTATGATTATTTGTTACATTTTATACCAAGTTAAATATAAAAAAATTGTCACACTTGAACAGCCGCGAACTGTCACACGATAAATAAACTAAATATACAAAAAATTCAGCTATCTTTCTTATGATAAGATAGCTTTTTTCTATTTCTTGGATATCCTGGTATAACTTTATTTATCTTAAAATTTTCACAATCACGTTTTTCTCTGGAAAATAGTTTACAATGTAATCAAGTTACAAATGATATTCACCTTAAAAAGTGTGCATTTGTGTCTATTTTTTAACAATATATCAAAAACTATTGCCTTCTATAAATTAATAGGTTTATATTGTTTTATTGGCATAGTTTCAATCCAAGGAGAAAGGAGATTTTCAATCGTGCAACTAAAGAAAGCGTTTTGGAAGTTGGCTTCGCTTCTTCCGTTATCATTACTTCTGTTCCTCGGTGGCTGTGATAAAAAACTCGCAGTATTAAATCCGCAAGGACCTGTTGCAAAAGCACAGTATGATTTAATTGTTTGGTCATTCTTGCTTATGTCATTAATTATCGCAATTGTATTCATTCTGTTTACAGTCATCTTGATTCGTTATCGTGAAAAACCAGAGAATATGGACTATGAGCCACCTGAACAACACGGTAACACATTACTAGAAATTATTTGGACGCTTGTTCCTGTTATTATCGTTATCGCATTATCGATTCCAACAGTAAAAGCAACTTATGCTTCTGAAGAGGTGCCGAAAGAGTCCAAACATATTAAACCAGTTGAAATTTATGTTACATCTGCAAACTGGAAATGGTTATTCAGTTACCCAGAGGAAAAAATTGAAACCGTTAACTATTTAAACATCCCAGCTGGTGTACCAATTCAATTCAAACTGACTTCTGTCGGCCCAATGAATGCTTTCTGGGTACCAGAACTTGGTGGTATGAAGTACACAATGGATGGCATGATTATGGATCTTTATTTACAAGCTGATAAGCCAGGTTCTTACCTAGGTCGTAGCGCGAACTTCTCTGGTGAAGGATTCACACACATGGAGTTCGAAGTTGAAGCAAAAACTAAAGAGAAATATGACAAGTGGGTTAAAGAAGTACAACAAACTGCTCCTAAACTAACAGAAGATAAGTACAACGAAATTGTTAAACCTGGTGTAGTTGGTCGTATGACATTCTCTAGTCACCACTTAAGTTATGTAGATCCAAAATCACTTGAATATTGTGATTACAACTACTACAAAAACAAAAAATAATAGCTATTATTCCAACAGATTGGAGTGAACACAGTGAAGCTTGATGAATTCTTTGTCACAGGTGACCCGATTATTTACGGTGCAGACGCTTCTATCGTTCTTGTGACATTAGCAATCATTTTCGTACTAACAAAGTATAAAAAATGGAAATGGCTTTGGGACGAATGGTTGACAACTGTTGACCATAAAAAAATCGGAGCTATGTATATTATTTCTGCGGTTATCATGTTATTCCGTGGTGGTATGGATGGTTTAATGATCCGTGCACAGTTAACATTCCCAGAAACAACTTATTTAAACGCTGAACACTATAACGGGATCTTTACAACACACGGTACAGTAATGATTCTTTTCATGGCAATGCCATTCGTTATGGGATTAATGAACCTTGTAGTACCATTACAAATTGGTGCTCGTGACGTTGCATATCCGTTCTTAAATGCTTTAAGTTTCTGGTTATTCTTTGTCGGAGCAATGTTATTCAACATCGCTTTCGTAATCGGTGGTTCTCCAGACGCTGGGTGGACTTCTTACTTCCCAATGGCAGGTACAGAGTTTACTTCTGGTGTAGGAAATAACTACTACGCAATTGCATTACAGATTTCAGGTCTCGGTACGTTAATGACAGGTATTAACTTCCTTGTTACTATCTTAAAAATGCGTACACCTGGTATGACTTTAATGAGAATGCCAATGTTTACTTGGTCAATCTTAATTACAACAATTATCATTATTTTCGCTTTCCCAGTATTAACAGTTGCTCTTGCATTAATGACATTTGACCGTCTATTCGATGCTCACTTCTTTACGATGGCGAGCGGCGGTATGCCAATGTTATGGGCCAACCTATTCTGGGTATGGGGTCACCCTGAAGTATATATCGTTATTTTACCGGCATTCGGTATTTTCTCTGAAATCATTAGTACATTCTCACGTAAGCGTCTATTCGGTTACAGTGCGATGGTATACTCAATGGTTGCAATTTCTTTACTAAGTTTCGTCGTATGGCTTCACCACTTCTTCACGATGGGTGCAGGTCCAGCGGTTAACTCATTCTTCTCGATTTCGACAATGGCGATTTCGATTCCAACCGGTGTTAAGATCTTTAACTGGTTGTTTACGCTGTATAAAGGACGTATTCGTTTTACAGTTCCAATGCTTTGGTCATTGGCATTTATTCCAAACTTCGTAGTCGGTGGGGTTACAGGGGTTATGCTTGGTATGGCAGCAGCTGATTATCAGTACCATAACAGCTACTTCTTAATTGCTCACTTCCACTACGTATTAATCGCAGGTACAGTATTCGCTATGCTTGCTGGATTTACATTCTGGTATCCAAAAATGACTGGTCATATGTTAAATGAACGCCTAGGTAAATGGACATTCTGGATCTTTATGAGCGGATTCAACATCTGTTTCTTCCCAATGTACTTCTTAGGTTTAGATGGTATGACTCGTCGTATGTACACTTACTCTGAAAGTCTTGGATGGGGATGGCTAAACCAAATCGCATCTGTTGGTGCGGTAATGATGGGTATTGGTTTCCTACTTCTTTGTTACAACGTAATTTGGAGTGCTCGTCACGGTGAACGTGACACAACTGGAGATCCATGGGATGGCCGTACACTTGAATGGGCTACTCAATCTCCTGTACAACATTACAACTTCGCGAAACTTCCTGAAATTAAAGAAGCTGATGCTTTCTGGTACATGAAGAAGCGCGGGGAAACAGTTACACCAGCAGAAGAAGACATCAAACCAATTCACATGCCAAGTAACTCTGGTGTGCCTATTATTGCGTCTGGATTCTTCGGTCTTGCAGGTTTCGCATTAGTATTTAGCTGGTTCTGGCTTGCAGCAATCGGCGGCATTGGTATTTTAGCTTGCTTAATCTATCGTTCATTCGATTACGATGAAGGTTACTATATTAGTGTTGATGAAATTAAAAAATCAGAACATGTAGCATGAGAGGTGAAATGATATGGCGGCTTTAGATAAAAGCTTACCTTTGGAATATCAATCCGAACAAAGCAGATTGAATATCCTAGGATTCTGGATTTTTCTTGGGGCTGAAATTATGCTGTTCGCAACACTTTTCGCCTCTTATCTAGTACTTGCTGGTCGTACGGCAGATGGTCCAACACCAGCACAACTGTTTGAACTTAAAACGCTTTTAATTCAAACATTACTACTTTTAACAAGTAGTTTCACATGTGGTATCGTGATTCACGAAATGCGTAAGCACAACCAAAAAGCGATGCTTGGATGGTTCGTCCTTACATTACTTTTAGGTGCAGGCTTCCTATTCTTCGAGATTGAAGAGTTCATTATGTATATTGGTGAAGGCGCAACAATTCAAACAAGTGCTTTCCTATCTGGATTCTTCGTTCTTCTTGGAACGCACGGAGCCCACGTAACAGGCGGTATCATTTGGGCAATTTGTGTTATTATCCAAATTTTAAAACGAGGTTTAACACCAGTTACAGCTCGTAAAGTATTTATTATCAGCTTATACTGGCATTTCCTTGATCTAGTTTGGGTCTTTATTTACACACTAGTTTACTTGAACGGGATGGTGGCGTAAATGAGTCAAAATAACAATCAAGCAAACGGGCATGCGCATAGCGGATTCCCTTGGTCACACGTTTTCGGATTTATTTTATCGCTTGCACTAACGTTTCTAGCTCTATACGTGGCACTTTACACAAACCTGCCACTATCAACGATCTTAACTACCATTATCATAATGGCTGTTGCGCAAGCGTTGTTACAATTAATTATGTTCATGCATTTAAAAGAAGGAGAAGGAAGAGTTCAAATTCTTACTATGATCTACAGTTTCTTCGTTGCAACCGCAACTGTTGGTTTAACTGTATGGATCTTCTTCTCAATGTAATGTACATGAAAAGGACTGCTGAGATTGCTCAGCAGTCCTTTTTTTATCCTCTCCCCTATTACATCCACATTACGGAATTAACAACATAATCATGAAAAATATACTTATTATGACAAATGTTAAGAAAACTCTTTCTTTATGAAATCGAATCCATATGCGTTGCTTTTCTACCTATTATATGGCTAAATAGGTACTATATTTATTTGAAGGGAGAGAACGCAATGGAACATCATACTTCTGTTCTATCACTTATGGTTGTCGTTGCAATCGCGTTTTTCGTTCCCCTTTTGTTACAACGCTTTAAATTAAAAGCACTTCCTGTGGTCGTTGCAGAAATTATTGCAGGAATCTTTGTAGGTAAAAGTGGGTTTAATATTATTGAGCCAGATATATGGCTTCAAGTTTTATCAACATTAGGATTTATCTTCCTCATGTTCTTAAGCGGTTTAGAAATTGATTTTTCTATCTTTAAACAAAAAGGGAAAAAGAATACGACAAACGAACCAAATACATTTCAAGCAGCAAGCATTATCTTCTTATTTATTTTCATCTTATCTTATGCCCTATCATTACTATTCGTATGGCTAGGATTCGTAGATAATGCAATGTTCATGACTTTAATTATTTCAACTATTTCTTTAGGTGTTGTTGTACCAACATTAAAAGAGAACAACCTAGGAAAAACTGCAATCGGACAAATCATTTTATTAGTTGCTGTTATTGCAGATTTAGTTACAATGATTTTACTCGCTGTTTTCGTCGGATTAAATTCCGAAAGCGGCCAAAGTATGTGGCTCTTACTTATTCTATTCGGTGCCGGTATTATCATTTACTTTATTGCAAAACGCTTTAAAAACATTCCATACTTAGATAGTTTAAAAGCTGGTAGTGTACAAATTGATACACGAGCTGTTTTTGCACTCATTTTAATCTTAGTTGGGTTATCGGAATCTGTTGGAGCAGAAAATATTTTAGGAGCCTTCTTAGCAGGTGTACTTGTATCGTTATTATCACCAAATGAAGATATGGTGGAAAAACTTGATTCTATCGGCTATGGTTTCTTCATCCCTATTTTCTTCGTAATGGTTGGTGTAAATCTAGAGGTGTGGTCTATTTTCAAAGAACCTTCTAGCATGCTAATGATCCCAATCTTAATTGTAGGACTCTTTATTTCGAAACTCTTACCATCACTCGTCTTAAGAAAATGGTATCCACGTAATATCGTACTTGGAAGTGCAATTTTATTAACATCGACACTTTCTTTAGTTATTGCGGCTGCACAAATTGGTGAAAAACTGGGGATTATCAGTCCAAGTTTATCTGCCTCTCTTATTTTAAGCGCAGTTATTACTTGTATTTTTGCACCTATATTGTTTAAAAAAATGTTCCCAAAAGTAGAAACACCAAAACCAAAAGTAGCTATTATTGGCGCGAGCAGAATTACCCTTCCGTTATCACTAGATTTAAAACGAGAAGATTATGACGTAACGCTATATATGATGCGGCAAAACAAAATAAATGATGAAGAAGCGAAATCACACGACTTTCCTATCGTGAAATTAGATGATATTACAATCGCATCATTAACTGAACAAACAGCATTTGATGCAGATCGCGTCGTTGTTGCAACAAGCGATGATGAACAAAACTTATTATTGGCAGAACATGCAAAAGAGCTAGGTGTTGAACATGTTATTGCAAGTGTAGAAGATCCACTTCTACAAGAAAAAGCAACGCAAGAACATATCGCTGTATTCTCAACAATTAACTCTACACGTATTTTATTACGTGCACTTATTGATAAACCTAGTCTCGTTCGCTTAATTACAACAGCAAACGAAACAGTACGTGAAGTTGAACTGCGCAGCAATAAATATAACGGCGTTGCGCTTCGCCGCCTCCCGTTTTTAGGTGATGTACTTGTCATTCAAATCTACCGCGGTAACAAAGCATTAATACCACATGGTGATACAAGACTACAACACGGTGACACATTACTTGTAACAGGTTCAAAAGAACATATCGATACACTAAAAAACATATTAGAGTAAAAAAATGCCCCTCACATAATTGAGGGGCATTTTTTTAACTTCATATGGTAAAATGTTACTATCACATATTATGAGGATGGATCACATTATGTCTATTGTAACTTTAGCTCTTTTATTATTAGCAGAAATACTCATTGCCATTATTCTCATCGGTGTTAGTATTGAGATTTGTAGTTACGGATGGAAAAAATCGAATGGAATAAAATATTCTTGCCTCCTACTTTCACTCCTTCTCGGAACTGCTAGCATACTCGGACTTCTCGCCGCACCTGCTTATTTCTTTATACAATTAACAGAAAAAGCCTTATAAGAAAGGATGTTAATATGATTATCGTGAAAAATATTGAGGGATCTGAAACTTACGTATTACGTCAAAAAATTTTACGCCCCAATCAAACATTAGCAGATTGTAAATATCCTTCCGATTATGAAACAGACACCTTCCACTTAGGCGCATTTATAAACGATGAACTAATTAGTATCGCTTCCTTCTCAAAAGAAATATATCCTGACCTACCAGCCGGTATTCATTATCGTCTACGAGGAATGGCCACATTACCTGAGTTTCGAAACAACCACGCTGGAAGCTCCTTAATTCAGAATGCAGAACAAATCTTACAAGAGCGTCAAGCAAATATGTTATGGTGTAATGGCCGAATTACTGTAGCTGACTATTACAAGCGCTTAGGCTTTCAGGAACATGGTGAAATTTTTGAAATTGAACCAATTGGCCTTCATAAAGTTTTGTATAAAAAGATATAAGAAAAGCTTTCCTCAATACAGGAAAGCCTTTCTTATATTTCAATCTTCTCTTTTTATTTTTTTCATATATATGTATATAAACAAACTAGGAACTAAAAAACAAGCAAACATAATAAGTCCTGTCATACTAATTTCCTTTATCGAAATATCTGGTGTTACAACGATACAAATAGCTAAAATCCCAATAATAATACCCACCGGAATGAATAATAGCTTCATAAAATAACGACGCGACACTCCGCCCGTATGCTCATACACTTCCACTGAATTTTTCAGATTTAAAAAGTTAATAATTATTATCCCGCCCATAAATACCATTAATAAATCCGAAACACTTTCATATCCTGCCCCTTGCAAGACATAGCGGTAAAAGACGATAGCTAGTATGACGATATTTTGTAAAATGAAAGCTAATCTAATATGTTTTAACCCTTCAATCATTAAACGTTCATCTTTCACGATTTTCATCCTACCACTCCTTTTCCTCCCAAAACAAATCATTCAACGTTTTATCTACTGCATAACAAATTTTTAAACATAAATCTAAAGATGGATTGTATTTCCCCTTCTCAATTAAACTAATCGTTTGCCTTGTAACGCCTACTTTTTCTGCTAATTGTTGCTGTGTTAAATCTAACTGAACACGCGCGACTTTTATTTTACTTACAGCCATTCATGTTCCTCCTCTATCTTTATTGTAACGTATATATTCCATTAAGTAATTTATATTTTACGAAATCATTTAAGTTTTCATCTTATCACAATTGGTGTGGGCTAATACACAGTGGGGATCCCCCTACTGCCTATAGTTTCACTTTATTATACACAAAAAAGGGGCCTCCCATAAGAAGGCCCTCTCCTATATTTATATTATAAGAATAAATGACATCCAAATAAGAATGCAAATAGGTATAGTAATGGATGTACTTCCATCCCTTTACCCTTCACAATTTTCAAGACTGGATATACTAAAAATCCAATTGCGATTCCATTTGCAATACTAGATGTTAACGGAATACCTATAAAGATCAAAAATGCTGGTAACGCATCTTCAAATCCATTCCAATTAATATCTCGAATGCTTTGTGCCATTAAACTACCTACTATAATTAATGAAGGAGCTGTAATAGCAGCTACACTTGATAAAGAAGCAATAACAGGACTGAAAAATGCCGTTATAATTGTTAGACCAACAACTACAATCCCTGTTAATCCAGTTTTACCACCTGCAGCAATACCTGCTGACGATTCAATGGTCGCTGCTGTTGGGCTTGTTCCAAAGATAGAACCTGTAGTCCCGCCAATTGCATCTGCAATAAATGCTTTACCAAAACGCTTCTCTGTATTGTCTGTAATTAAACCTGCTTGTTTAATTAAACCGAGTAATGCACCTGTTGTATCGAATAACAGTACAAGTAAAAATGAAAATACAACGCCGTATAATCCGTATTCAATTACATCAGAAAAGGCATTGATTGGGTTTGAAACGATAATACCCTCTGGTAAATGAGGCATCGCCACAATTTTATCAGCAAACTTCAATTGCCCTGTAAAGAAGGCAATAATTCCTGTCACAATCATACTAATAAATAATGCACCGCTCACACGTAATGCCATTAATACCGCCGCTAAGATTAAACCAATTAAAGTTAAAATAACAGCTGGAGAATGAAAATCACCAATCGTAACTAAATTAGACGGATGATCCACGATAATTCCAGAAAGGCGTAATCCAATAAAAGCAATAAATAGTCCAATTCCACCTGCAATTGCATGCTTTAAACTATCAGGAATTGCTAAAATTAACTTTTGCCTAAACGAAGTAAAAGATAATAAAAGAAAAATAATTCCCGTTACAAATACAGCTGAAAAGGCAACTACATATGTAATCCCTTCTGCCTTCTGTACAACAGAATAAGCAAAATATGCATTCATTCCCATAGCTGGAGCAATAACAATCGGGTAATTCGCGAAAATCGCCATACCTACTGTTCCAACAACAGTGGCAATAATTGTTGCTGTAAACGCTTGGTCAAACGGTACACCTGCATCAGATAATATTTTTGGATTGATGACAAGAATATACGCAAATGTAAAAAAAGTTGTGATGCCAGCTAAAAACTCTTGCTTCACAGAAGTGTTATATTTTTGTAATTGAAACATGCTTATGTACCCTTCCTACACCTGAATTATTATCACACATTCTTTTTCTTACTAGTATGTGAGAAAATATAATACTTAATCTTAACAATCAATAAAAAGAAGAGTCAATATATTCCCTAATAGTTCGAATTTTAAGTTTAAGTCGGACAAGTACAGATGTAGTACAGTTCATTATGATTATTTTTGTAGCATAACAGATAGAAATGTTTTATAATTTGAAATAGTTAAATATTTAGTAAACGCATTCAAATATCGTTCACTCTACAAGGGGGATTCTTCTTATGCAGCACGCAAACAAATCTGGAACTTTAAATCGTGGTTTAAAAGAACGACATATTACTTTAATGTCACTTGGCTCAGCTATTGGCGTTGGGCTATTTTTAGGATCCGCTTCCGCCATTAAACTAGCCGGTCCTTCTATTTTACTAGGCTATATGATTGCCGGACTCGTTATTTTTTTCATTATGCGAGCGCTTGGGGAAATGGCAATTGAACAACCTGTTGCCGGTTCTTTTAGTAAATATGCATATGATTATATTGGACCACTCGCTGGCTATATTACTGGTTGGAATTACTGGTTCTTATGGGTTGTTACTTGTATGGCTGAAATTACAGCAGCTGGTATTTACATGCAGTACTGGTTCCCAGATATTCCGCGCTGGACTTGGGCGTTACTTGCTCTATTATTAATGAGCGCTTTTAACTTCTTATCGGTAAAAGTATTTGGAGAACTTGAGTTTTGGTTTGCTCTCATTAAAATTGTCACAATTATCTGTATGATAGTAGTCGGAGCTGGTATTATTTTATTCGGATTCGGAAACGGTGGTATCGCTACTGGTATTTCAAACCTTTGGTCACATGGTGGCTGGTTCCCAAATGGATTTTCTGGATTACTACTCTCCATGCAGATGGTACTATTCGCTTATTTAGGCGTTGAATTAATCGGTGTTACAGCTGGTGAGGCTCAAAATCCGAAGAAAACACTCGCAAAGGCAATCGATAACGTATTTTGGAGAATTCTACTCTTTTACGTTGGGGCATTATTCGTTATGATGGCAATTTATCCATGGAATGAACTTGGTGAGAAAGGCAGTCCATTCGTATTAACATTCCAGCAAATTGGTATCGCAAAAGCAGCAGGTATTATTAATTTTGTCGTATTAACAGCAGCTCTTTCTTCTTGTAATGGTGGTTTATTTAGTACAGGCCGTATGCTATATACATTAGCTCAGCAGAAAAAAGCTCCTGAAAGATTTGGTCGTTTAAATAAAAATGGCATTCCAAGCCAAGGAATTGTAGCAACTGCTATCGTTTTACTCATTGGTGTTATATTAAACTATCTCGTACCTGCAAAGGTATTTACATGGCTTACTAGCATTTCAACTTTCGGCGCAATTTGGACTTGGGGAATTATATTAGTTGCTCAAATTAAATTCCGTAAAAGCTTGCCTACTCAAAATAAACAAAAGTTATCGTATAAAATGCCTTTATACCCATTAAGCTCATATTTCTCACTCATTTTCCTTGTATTAGTATTAGGTATAATGGCGTATTCAGAAGATACACGAATCGCATTGATTGTCGGCCCAATTTGGCTTATCGGCTTAGCAATTGTATATTACATGAAAGGGTTTCATAAGATTGATGAAACACCTAACTCAAAAATTAGTTAAGCAAAACATCCCTTCCTTATTACTTGGAAGGGATGTTTTTATATCTATATAAATATTTCTCAACATAATTCACGGTATTTTTACAATCTTTTAATATTTTTTATGTTTTCCGTCTTTATTTTTACAGAAAAATAAATTACATTATTAAAGCACATATATTTATTATTAGGGGGATTCTTCTATGAAGAATAAAAAATGGATTACATTTTCTTTAGCAACAGCAATTACACTAAGTATAGGGACCTCGTTCATACCGTCTACTTATGCCGAAAGCTCTGTAGACCCAGCTCCTGAAATTGCTGCAAAAGTTGTAAATCAAAACAATGGGAAGAAAGTATTATTCGATAATACACACGGTCAAACTGCTGGGACAGCTGACTGGGTTATTGACGGCAGCTTTTCTGACTTCGGAAACGGCATTGCAAAAAACGGATATCACGTAAAGGAACTTCGTAAATCAACACCTATTACGTACGAAGACTTAAAAGATTACAATGTATTTATCGTTCCAGAAGCTAATATTCCTTACAAAAAATCTGAGCAGGACGCTATGTTACAATATGTAAAAAATGGTGGTAGTATCTTCTTTATTGCTGATCATTACAATGCGGATCGCAATAAAAATCGCTGGGACTCTTCTGAAGTATTTAATGGATATAGACGTGGTGCTTGGGATAATCCAGCAAAAGGAATGTCTAATGAAGAAGCAAATTCACAAGCTATGCAAGGAGTAGAAAGCTCTGATTGGCTCTCTGACAACTTCGGTATTCGCTTCCGCTACAATGCACTTGGTGATGTTTCAGCGAAAACAATTGTATCGCCTGAACAATCTTTCGGAATTACAAAAGGTGTTTCGTCTGTAGCAATGCATGCTGGTTCTACTCTGGCAATTACAAATCCAAAACTAGCAAAAGGACTTGTTTACCTTCCAGAAAATCCATCAAAATGGAATAACGCTGTTGATAGCGGCGTTTATAATGGCGGTGGTATTGCAGAAGGCCCATATGCTGCAATTGCAAAAGTAGGACTTGGAAAAGCTGCCTTTATTGGTGACTCTTCTCCTGTTGAAGATGCTACGCCAAAGTACGTTCGTGAAGATTCTGGCCAAACAAAGAAAACTTACGATGGTTATAAAGAAGAAAACGATGCTATCTTATTAGAAAACATCGTAAATTGGTTATCAAATAAAGAGACATTTACAAGTTTAGATCAAGTAAATGGTTTACAACTTGATTCACCTACAGCTCTACAAACATTTGAACAGCCAAGCTTATCAACAGAACCACAACCTGAACCTTGGAGTGCACCAAATGCAGGTTATCAATGGTTTAATACAAATACTTTTAAACCAGGTTCATACGGTTATAACGGTGCGGTAACAACAAGCGACTACGTCGTTACACACCCTAGCATTCTACCAAACAATGAAATTTTCCAAATGAAGATTCAAGTAAATAACTTACTACCTAATACAACGTATAACAACTATTCTTTAGGTATCTTCACTACTGGTGGAACACAAGTGGCTAAAGTACAAAATGCAAACGGCACTTGGCCATCTACTTTCGGATATAGTAGTGCATTTTCTTTCACAACAAACAGCTTAGGCTCTGCTGAGAAAGTTGTAAATGTACAGATTGATTCAAATACAACTGGACAAGCAACGCTTCGTCTACGCCAAAATACAACAACGAAATATAATGAAACTGTGACGATTAATAAGAAATAATAAAAAAGGCAATCCATACATGGATTGCCTTCTTCTCACTTCTCTTCCTTCGAGAAAAACATTCTTGAAATAACGATACCTATACTACCGACGATTAGGAATAACACTGCCCTAATCATCATCGATACCTCTGGTAAGTCAAGTAAGAATAACTTCCCTACCGTTACGACTAAAACGACTAAACCAGCATATAATATTTCATTCATATTTCTATTTCTTCCAAACCAAACTGCAAATAATGCATATACCATCCATAATAACGATACTGATACACTAATTACGCTTCCATCTGTAGATAAAACTTCACCGATTCTCGTAATTGTAATAAATACAATTATCATAAACCAATAGAGCACTATAGAATACATATATTTGCCGAAGCTCGCTAATACTTCTTTCGCTTCTCTCATGCAATAATAGAACGTTCCTATTAAAATAAGATGAGCAACAAAGCCTGCCGAAATAAATTGATCAAACGGGCTAAAAATAGTCTGTATCATTCCAATTGCGTAAACCGTCGCACTAACATACAACTTTATCTGTTGTTTTACTTTAATAGAAGTGACCATGCCGAGGAAACCTTGTAACAATAGTACAATCGCTGCATTCACTAAACTATACTCATATAAAATTGCTAAACTAAATGCTCCCATTGCGAAACCAAATAAGAGATTTGTAAATGTAGAATGTCTATTTTTCCTATATTCAAATACGAACATAATGGCATGCACGAGTGCACTAATAATTAATCCCCATGTTGTAAAATCAGGTATTTTTGAAATAGCTAGTATAAAGAACACTGCATTCGCACTAAATATTGCCAAACGTGGTTCTAGTATAAAACTTCTCTCCGTAAACATATGCCAAAATAATAGTAAATGAATCAAACCATATACAATCGTTAACTGTATTTGCAAGTTCTCTACTAACATTGACATAACAGCAAAGAAAACGAAAAGGACAATGGCAGCAACAGCGTAAGAAATCATATATAAGTATTTATAACGATTTTTCAACGCATACCATAATAAACTAAGTGTTAATACTGTCTCATATCCAAAGAAAATATAAGGATTAGGAGTCGTACTATTTAACAAGAATGGTACGAAGAACGCTCCGACCGCTACGAAAATAGTGAGATATTCCGATTGATATCTTTTCGCTAAATAAATACCTAAAATAACCCATGCAATATTACAGAGAAACGCGACACTTGCCGGAATAAATCCATATAAATAATGTGCTGCAAACGTTGTTAGAACAATCCCGGTAATACTTCCTCCAGCTAATACTAACCCTAACGCCTGCCGCTCTCTTTTAATTTGAATATCTCCTATATAATACAATCCGATAGATAATACGATACCAAACACAATTCGTATCGCTGGTGTTAATAAGCCAGCATCTACCCCTGCTTTAAATAACCAGATCACTCCAAGCAACATAATACCGACAAATACACGCGGTAACCATGTTTGACAAAACTTAATAATATTAAATGGCTCTGGTTTAAAAGCAGATATATCTACTTGTTTTACCTCACGTTCTTGCAAAGGCTCTTTTATCTTAACTATTTCTTCTTTTGGCTTTTCCTCCATTACCGTTTCAATATATTCTTTCTTATCCTTACTAGCATGTTGCTGAGCGTTTTCTACTTCTATTTCCCTTTGCTTCACTTTTAATTCAGCAAGTGCTTCTTGAATTGTTTCAATTGCTGTTTCGAGTGCTTCTATTTTCTTATCCAAATCCTTCTTCATACGCTCCCCCCTCATTCGTAACTCTCATTAAACCTATATATTACCAATTATCTTTATCATACTCTTAGTCTATTCATTTTCAATAGTATTTTTCCAAAAAAGAAAGGCGTCTTCCAAAATCGGAAAACACCTTTTTACTCAGTTATTCTTATTTAGAACAATGCTAACGATGAAACCAAGACACATGCCTACAATAGCTGGAACAATCCACCCAACACCTTCTGTATAAAACGGAATATATTTTAATACTGACGTCCACTGATTCATCATTACATTTTTATTCAAAATATCAATTGCACTAAATATTGCTACAACCCAAACAGTTACTGCATATACGTATGCATACTTTCCAATATACTTATGGAATAACCCTAGAATAATAAGAGTTAATGCAATTGGATAAATAAATCCAAGAATTGGTACTGATACTTTTAAAATTTGCGTTAATCCTAAATTAGCTAAGATCATACTAACAACGCTTACTATAAATGCCCACACTTTATAAGATACTTTTGGAAATGCACTCGCAAAAAATTGACTACAAGACGTAACAAGTCCAATTGAAACACATAAACATGCGATAGTAAAAATAAGACCTAATAGAACGACTCCGCCCTGTCCAAATAATGTAATCATAACTTGTGCTAACACTTTCGCACCGTTATCAAATGTTCCTAATGAGCCACTAATTGCCCCCACATATCCAAGGATGACATAAATAATCGATAATAATAATCCTGCCCCAATTCCAGCAATACTCATATATTTCGCTAAACCTTTATCATCTTCAATACCCTTTGCACGTAATGCATTTGCAATAACAATTCCAAAGATTAAAGCAGCTAACGCATCCATTGTTAAATATCCATCTAAAAACCCTTGAAACATAGGAGCTTGTCCATAGTTCCCTATTGGTTCTTTCATATCTCCTACCGGTGTAAACATACTCTTTATAAAAATAAGTGCAATCATACATAATAATAACGGCGTCAATACTTTTCCAAACAACCCCATTAATTTAGATGGAGATAAACTTAACCAGTAAACAATACTAAAGAAAATAACTGTGTAAAACAACAATAGTCCGCTTCCTGCTTCAGGGAATAACTGACCTGGCCCCATTTCAAAAGCTAAACTTCCCGCACGTGGTATACCAAGCCCAGGTCCAATAAATACATACACGATACATGGAAAAATAATTGCAAATGAAGAATGAACCCTACCCGCTAACGTTTGAAAACTTCCTGCTTTTGCAATAGAGATAACACCTAATATAGGAAGACCTGTTGCTGATATAATAAACCCTACTAATGAAATCCAAACATGTTCTCCTGCTTCATACCCAAGGAAAGGTGGAAATATAAGATTCCCTGCTCCAAAGAACATAGAGAATAACATAAGGCTAATAAGTAAAATTTCTTTTTTCTGTAACAATTTCATTTCTTTCTCCTTCTTTAATTTCATCTTTTATGAAATCAATTTCACATATAAAAAAGTACACTAACCCGCTTCCTTACAAAGAAAACATAGTCCATAGTCTATCACAAAAGAAACACCCATTCTATAGCTATTCCTCTTTTCCAATTTCTTCTGAAAAATCAACCTTTATTGACTTATAATAGTTAATAAGGTAAAATATTAAATATACAAAATTATTAACTTTGTTTTTGTTTGTGTCAGGAGGAAAATAACATGGAATCAGCGATACAACTAGAAAGAGAACAACAAAGAAAAAAGAAACATCCTCCAGGTTTATACTTACTCTTCTTTACAGAAATGTGGGAAAGATTTAGTTACTATGGATTACGAGGATTATTAACATTATATTTAACGACAGCTTTAGTAAGCGGTGGTCTTGGGTTTAGTCCCGCATGGGCACTCTCTATTTACGGATTTTATACTGGAGCCTGTTATTTCACACCAATGATTGGTGGATACTTAACAGACCGTTTTCTAGGTAGACGAAAAGCCATCACAATTGGTGGTATAACAATGGCAATCGGTAACCTTACACTATTTGCCTTGCAAAACCAATTAGGTCTATACCTCGGATTAGCGCTTATTATTATAGGTAACGGATTCTTCAAACCGAACATCTCTACACTGGTTGGAGAATTATACGAAGAGAACGATCCAAAACGTGATAGTGCATTTACCATTTTCTATATGGGTATTAACGTCGGGTCATTTTTAGCTCCACTCGTTTGCGGATTTTTATCAGAAAATTTATTCAAAACAACAGTTGATGGCGTTGTACATTACGGATTCCGTTACGGTTTCTTAGCCGCTTCAATCGGAATGATCATTGGACAAATTTTATTTACAACACTATCAAATCGCTTCCTTGGTAATATCGGTAAGAAACCAACTCGCGATTTACAAACAGCTACTGGACAACCATCAGTAGGAGATACACCGTTAACAAAAAAAGAAAAACAACGTACCGCAGTTATTGTCATTTTAACATGCTTCGTTGTCTTCTTCTGGGCTGGCTTTGAACAAGCTGGTAGCTCATTAACATTATATACAAACAAATTTGTAGACCGCTCTGTGTTCGGATGGGAAGTTCCAACATCTTGGTTCCAATCGGTCAATCCATTATTTATTATTTTACTTGCTCCAGTCATTTCTGCATTATGGGCAAAACTTGCAACTCGCAAGCAGGGTGATTTAAAAATCCCAACTAAAATGGGACTTGGTATGATCTTACTCGGTATCGGTTATATCATTCTCGTTATCGCTACATTAAAAACAGGTAGTGATGAACATAACATTACAGAAAAAGCAAACTTACTGTTTATCGTCTTTACGTATCTTTTCCATACGTTAGGTGAGCTATTCTTATCACCTGTCGGACTATCAATGGTTAGTGCGCTTGCTCCGGTAAAATTAGCATCTTTATTAATGGGTGTATGGCTAGCAAGTTCAGGTATCGCCAACATTTTAGGCGGACAACTTGCAAGCTTCACAACTTCACTTGGATACGCTGAAGTATTCACAGTTATTGGCGCTGTGGCAATTGTATTAGGTTGTGTTTTATTATTAATTTCTAAGAAATTAGTGAAATGGATGGATTAAAAAAGATGAGGAATTTCTCCTCATCTTTTTTATGCTGTTTTACCTTTTTCTATTGCTTGTTCGTACAGCTCTTTATGTTCTTTATATTCACTTGGTACGAAACTCTCATAGAAGAATGAGAACCAGCTGTCTCCTTTTTTATACCCTTCTTCTCGAATTTCCGCTGCTTTTTTATTCGATTTAAATCCTTCAGTAAACCACTTCTTTAACAATTCATTTCGTTCATACTTAGCAGGAACTTTTAAATCATAGTTTTCAAATGCATACTTATAGCCAGCCTTTTCTACTGCCTTTTTTGTAGACTTATAGCCTTTTTCATACGCTGTTTCATATGCCTTCACGTATACTTCTTTCTCTCTATTTTCAGGATTCTTTTCAGCTAGTTCTTTCCCTGTCTTTTCCCCTAATTCAGCTTGCTCTTTTTCAATTTTTTCTGTTCTTTCTTTATTCCCTGCTTTGAACCCGTCTGCAAAGTTTACCTTAAACTCTGGAGCAACTTGACTATCGTCCATCGTCTCTTGTGCTAAACCTTGTTCTTTTCCTTTTTCAAAATGCGTTTTCTTCTGCTCTTCTAAAGACCATGCGGCTGCATAAGTCGCTTTAAACGCTTGTTTATATGCATCAGATTTTCCAGCTACATGCACTTCTGCATCATTTTTTCCTGCTTTAAAATCAGTTTCTCCATTCTTTTGACCTTCAAGTTGACCTTTTTCCATATCAGCTTGGCGCTGTGCTTCCTCTTGCTTACGTGCCTCTTCAGCTTTTCTTTGTTCCTCGGCTACACGTTGTCTCTCTTCTTCAGCTTTACGCTGTGCTTCTGCATTACGTTGTTTTTCAGCCTCAGTATTGCGCTGTGCTTCTGCTTGTCTCTCAGTTTCTACAGCACTATTATTATTCTGACTAGGAGCTGGGCTCGTTACGCCACTACTAGAAGCTGGTTTATTGTGATAATGATATTCCCCATACTGTAATCCCCACTTCTCACAATTTGTACGACACGTATGTCCGCCATTAGCATCTGTACGCCCTGGATGCGCATAAGCTGAAATTGGAGCTACCAATAACGCTATACTCGTTGTTAAAAGAAGTTTCTTCACCTGTTGTCTCACTCTTGTTCCTCCCAAAATATAGAATTCTAAATTTATTATACATAAATAGAAGAATAATTAAATACAAACCGAAATATTCTATTATTTCTCAACATTAGTAAAAAAGAAGGGGAACTCTTTAAAGAGTTCCCCTTCTTTTTTACTTCTTCGCCTTCGTTCCAACTAAATCACCAGCAACAACATAACGCTTAGAATTATCCTTTACAGATACACATGTAATAAGCGTTATCTCATCTTTCCCATGATCCTCTACAACTTCCCACTTATCAGGAGTCACTTCAGATACACCAGTAACCGCATACTCATATTCATTTTCATTGTCATACAAATAAATTTTATCGCCTTTTTTCAAAGAAGCTATATCACTAAATAAAACACCTTTTTTAGACATATTATGTCCTGCTAATGCGTAATTTCCTTTTCCCATAACTTGATTCTCTTTTACTGTCGCTGCACCTGATAATAAGTTTTTTTCAGTAGAAGCTTTTAAAACAGGCAGTTCTACTGAAACACTTGGAATCGAAATACGACCAATTACTTGTTTCTTATCTAATGATGCATTCGCTACTTCCGCCAAGTCTGGTTGATTAATTTTGGAAGCATCTACAAATTCCGTCTCATGCTTTTCATAATCCATCTTTTGAACAGCCTGCACATTTTCAGTCTGTTTCTTTTCAGCCTGATATCCATCATAAAATGGCTTTCCAATTAACACGCCACCTACAACAAATAGCAGAATTGCTACTATACTATAAATTCTTTGCTTATTCATACACAGTTCCTTTCCCTTACAAAATCTTACTCTATATAAAATGATAAAATAATATCGCTATATGTACAAGTATTAGCTGAAAAGAAACCTTCTTGCCGGTGCAAGAAGGTTTCTTTTTAAGCTAATTTATTTCTGTATAGTGATACGTGAAAGACTGTCATTTGAATAAAGAAAATCGAAAATAGAATATATAATGGGTATCCAGGAAGATATTCATTAATAATAGGTGAAAAAGTTAAAAATCCAACTGCACAAGGTAAGACAAACCATAACGATACAAATGTTGTTCTACAAGCTTTATCCGTAATCGCTTTTTCACGTTCATCTTCTAGTGGAAATAATAATGGATACATCAAAAAAGATAAATTCTTATATTTTTTCTTTTGAATTCTATAAAAAATTGTAACTATAATTGCTCCAATAAATAATAAAATGAATGGTACTCCATTAAACCATACTTCAAACGGGAATTTCTCGTTTTTAATTATATCTGCTAACTCTGTAATAACACTATAAAATTCAACAAATGTCCAGCATGCTAAAGCAGTATAAAGCACGTTTATGATATAAGAAAAAACAATTCTATTCATCCTCTTCCCCCTCCTTATTTAAAACAAACACGTCTTCCATCTTTAACTGGAACACATCACAAATCGTAAGTGCTAATAACAACGAAGGAACGTAATCCCCTTTTTCAATTGCAGCAATTGTTTGTCTCGTTACTCCAACCTTTTCTGCTAATACACTTTGCGTAAAGTTAAAACGAGCTCTTAATTCTTTTACTCTATTTAAAATGGTCAAATTTACCACCTCTCACCATTATTGTATGCTATCTTTAACAAAATGTAAACTCAACTTAACATTATTATTATAAAAAAATCCAACTCTACGTATTGTAAAGTTGGATTACGTGTTAGTTTAAAATTGTAACTTTAACTGTTCTTCTGCCCCAACTACTTGATGAACCTTTATCTGGCATTAAAACATCAATTCTATGCCCCTTAATAGCTCCACCAGTATCGGCTGCAATTGCTACTCCATAACCTTCAACATTTACAGTCTTACCTAATGGAATAACTTTTGGATCTACAGCAATTAATTTCATTCCTGGGTTTGCAGTTAAGTTATAGTGTCCCCATGCAGAAAATACTTGTTGACCTGGTGCATAACCATTTTCCGCTGGATCAGCTGTATAAGCTGTAGCTTCTACATAAATTTCTTTCCCACCAGCAGTTGGCTTAGAAGGTGGTTCAGGTTGTGCAGGTTTGGTAGGTTGTACCTTCGAATTATTATTAGCAACTGGTTCAGCTGTTTTACTAGCTTTTTCCTGCTTTTGCTTTTCAGCAATTTCTGCTTGTGCTTTCGCTAAAGCTTCTTGCTCTGCTTTTGCAGCCGCTTCTGCTTTTGCACGCTCTTCCGCTGCGATTCTTGCTGCTTCTTGCTCACGAGCAATCGTTTCTTGTACTGTCTTCATATTTGATTCAATTTTAGCTTTTTCTTCCGCTGCTAAATTAAGTTGACTTGCAACTTCATTATATTTAGCTTGAACTGTTTGTAAGTTATCTTGACGCTTTTTCAAGTTATCTTGCAGTTCAGCTTGCGCTTTTGCTAATTTTTGTTTGTCTACTACTAAAGATGCTTCTTTTTCGTCAATTGTTTTCTTATCTTCTTCAATTTGACGAAGATCTTGTTCTTGTAGACGTAAAATTTCTTTATCAGCTTCTAGAATAGTAGAAACTGCGTTCATACGTTGTAAGAAGTCTGCAAAGTTTTTTGATTCTACTACAACTTCTACTACTAAACTTGTATTTGAACTGTTTTGAACAGAAACCATACGTTTTCTCATAATATCTTTACGAGCAAGGACTTTATCCTCCAAAACGACAATTTCTTGCTTTTTTTGCTCAATCTGCTTATGTGTTTCATCGATTTTACGTTGAATAGCAGCTTGATCCTCTTTATTTTTTGCAATTGTATTATTTAAATTATGTAGTTCGTTTTCGATACCTTTAATTTCTTTACTAACAGCTTGCTTCTCTTGCTCTTTCTTTTGCATTTCTGCATCGTTTTGTTGCAATTGCTGTTGCATGTTGTTAAGTTTCTCGTCGTTTGACTCTGCTTTAACAGCGACTGTACTAGAAAGACCGATAATTCCTGCTAATACTAGACAGCTGATTCGCTTAAAATAGTTCATAATCCGACTCCCTTCTTATACAGTTATACATGATTTATTTTACAGTTTGTTTACAAAACGATTAAATACAGTTTATTTTTCGTGACAAAAAAAAGAGAATTATGAATAAAATGTAATAGATTCTTAAATATTTAACAATTCCTATATTTAAAAAATACAAAAGATGCTAAAATCCAAATATAGAGAAAATATAACTTTCGAAGGCGGTTGAAATAAATACATGTTTACTCAAAAAAAATCACTCCAACATACAATTGCTCAATTAGAAGAGCGTATACAAGAATTAGAAGCAGAATTAAAACAAAAAGATATTGAAAAACAAGAGACTATTTCTACTATCCACGATCGTGTACAAAGTGTTGTCCAAGAGCATCAACTTGTAAATAACCAACATAATACACTTCAAAATTTAGTTCAACAATTAAGTTCATGTTTCGAAAATGTTTCAACACGTACGACACATTCCAATGAGCTAAATAATGAAATGTTACAAAAGGAACAAAGCTTAATTCAATCTATTGCAGAAATTATTGACTGCTCTAATGAAGGAAAAGAATCCGTTCACCGCTTACTTATTGTAATTAATAAATTAGGTGAACAATCTCAACGCACGTCTAATAGTATGAATCATCTAAGCGAACGCTCAAAGGAAATCGAGCAAATTGTAGAAGTCATTCAAAACATTGCAGCACAAACAAATTTACTTGCTTTAAATGCGAGTATTGAAGCCGCACGTGCTGGAGAGCACGGTAAAGGATTCGCTGTCGTTGCCAATGAAGTAAGAAAACTAGCGGAAAGTACAGCAGAAAGTACAAAAAACATCGGCAACTTAACGAAAAAAATTCAAGAAGAAATTGAAAAAGCATATGATAACACAAAAGATAATTTACATTTAGTCGATGAAGGTGTAGAAATGAGCGCCGATACAAATGCTAGAATTGAAAATATTTTAGTTATGATTCAAACGTTACAAAATGGTGCTACAAATGTTATTAAGGCTATTGAAAACCAAAAATCTTGTAATGATGACATATTACGAGAATTCGCTAACACACAACAAATGTTCCAAAAATTAAATACTACTATTATGAATCATATTCATGATGCTGAAAAAGTCGATGTTCAATTGTCTAAAAGTCTTCAAGGAACAGTAACTTCTTAATTAAAAATAAAAATCCCTTATACTGCTATAAGGGATTTTTATTTTATTTCGAATATTTATTTCTTTTCAATATTCATCCATATCTTTGTTATAATGGAAAAGTTGTTTCTTTCAACTAATAAACAAGGAGGTTATTATGGAACAATTTTACTACGTTTTAAAATATTTAATTCTCGGTCTGTTCCAAGGACTAACAGAACCAATTCCGATTTCTTCAAGTGGTCATCTCGTTTTAGCACAACATTTGCTAGAACTAAAAATAGAAGGGTTTAGCTTCGAACTACTTGTTAATTCAGCTTCATTATTAGCTGTATTACTTATTTATAGAAATGATTTAATTCGTCTAACAAAGAATGGTCTCTCTTATATATTTACAAGAGCAGAAGACGCAAAATCAGATTTCTTCTTTATTATTTATCTTGTTATGGCAACCATTCCAGCAGGTGTTATTGGTGTTTTATTTAAAGATTACATCGATCAGTACTTAAAAGGTGTGAAGATGGTTGGGATTTCCCTTCTTATTACTGCTGTCGGCCTTTGGATTATTAGAAATTTACGCGGTCGTAAAAATGATGGCGACCTTTCTATGAAAGATGCAATCATCGTCGGATTAGCACAAGCTTGCGCACTGATTCCCGGAATAAGCCGATCTGGTGCCACAATCGTAGCAGCAATGTTACTTGGTATGAAGCAAGAAACAGCTCTTCGCTTCTCATTCTTACTATACATTCCTGTTAGCTTAGGTGGCTTATTGTTAAGCATTACAGACATTGCAAATGATCCAAATCTAGACACATTATTCGTACCATATGTCGTTGCATTCATCGCAACATTTATCATGACGTATATTTCACTAAAATGGTTTATGAACATTATGGCAAAAGGAAATTTAAAATATTTCTCTTTCTATTGTATTATCGTAGGTGTACTTACTCTTATTTTCTTATAAAGTAAAACTTACAAATTGAAAGCGAGTCATCTAGTGTAATAGAATAACTCGCTTTTTTATACCTTTATTAAGTTAAAACCTATTATTTGCTTATAATTTTCTGAATAGTATATTTTTTATAAAGTTCACTATTACAGTAATTCTATCTTTCCTACTATTATCGTAAAAGAGGTGTTTATATGTTTATAGTTACTAAACTCATTCACATTAAGTACGGATATGAAAATGAGCTACTTTATGGGCTTAAACAATATTATCCTTCCCCCGGAACGAACGGTTGTATTAACATAGAGTTTTCACATGTTCATCGTACAAATGATAAGGCAGAGTATATGATTCGTATGTTATGGAAAACACAACAAGATTACCATACATGGCTTTCTCAAAAAGAAGGCAATGAAACTTTGAAGCACAAAATACAAGGCTATATCCTTTCTTCCAAATCAAATGCTACCTATGTGCATTAATCCTTCTCTTTTTATTCCTTACGAGGGCCAAAATGATAAAGTGAAACTTTAATCAGCCCTCATCAATTGGGCTGTTCACAAATAACGAGATAAGGACCCTCTTACTTTTCATACTGTAAGAGGGCTTCTCTTATGCATACACTTTCTTCTCTTGACAATACAAACGAATAACATGTTTATTTTGTTGAAATACATCATGTGTCAGCCGAATAATAATAAAGTTTCGTTTTGTTTGATCATCATGAACAAAAATCTGTTCTCCCTCCTGAAAACGCCATGCACTTTCAAAAGTCGTAATATGATCCCCACTTACAGAAAAAAGTTCATATCGCATCTCTTGTACCCTCTCTCAAATTATGTAATCACAATATCCTTATATTTAATTTATTATAACTTAATCCCTATAAAATTAGTAATTATTTCTATTTCGAAAAATTTTAACTTTGTATTTAAATATTTTTAGCGCTATAATGATAAACGAATTTTTATTGAAAGGAGTTTTACTTTGACTGCATATTTATTTCCAGTGAAAACAGCATTTATTTTATTTCCTTTTTTAGCAATGTTTCTTTTAATCCCTTTTTTAATATTTAATTATCGAAAATACGGTTATTTAAATAAATGGCGCTCATTTATTTTATACTCATTATTACTTTACTTATTAAATGCCTATTTTCTTGTTATTTTGCCGTTGCCACAAACGTTTGATACTTGTAGCCTACAACCGGCTAATACACAACACATGCAACTCTCACCATTTTATTTCATACAAGAGATTAGTAGTCATACATCGGCAGTTTTAACGAAACCAACTACTTATTTCTACTTATTAAAAGAGTCTGCGTTTTTACAAGTTGCCTTTAATGTTCTATTAACTGTTCCATTCGGCATTTACTTACGTTATTATTTCCGACGTAGTTTCTTACAAACAATTTGCATTTCCTTTTTCCTTTCACTATTTTTTGAGCTAACACAAGTGACTGGATTATACGGTATATACAATTGTGCATACCGATTATTTGATATCGATGATTTATTTTTAAATACATTAGGTGGCGTAATTGGTTTTATCATTGCACCAATATTTACGTACTTCCTTCCGAAGACAAACGAGTTAGATAGTCATATTAATTTGGAAACGAAACCAGTCGGATTCATTCGTCGCCTTATCGCGATGCAAATTGATTGGATTTTCTTATCTATCGTCGTACCTGTCGTTAAAAACAAAGGGAATTCTTTCTTCGTTTCTAATATGCAATCTTACACGAATATGTATGAACTCATTTTCATTACGTGTTCAATCCTTATTTACTTTATTATTATTCCATACTTTACGAATGGAAAAACAATTGGGAAAGCATTGCTTCGCATTCACGTGAAAGGAAAATCAAATCGTATTACATTAAAAGAACTATTTATTCGCTACGGTATATTTTATTTTGCGTTAGGCGGAATCAATTATATTCTTTCTAGTAGCTCTATTTTAAATCACACAGAGCCTTTAGTATTACTCGTTACATTGTTATTCCTATTTATCATTAACGGCCTATTCATTATTCATGTTTTACTTCATGTATTTAGCCGTGATAAACTACTATTTTATGAACATATTAGTCATACAAGAAATGCAATTACACTAAAAAAAGCTGACAAATAATTATTTGTCAGCTTTTTCATATACATAATGTGAAACTTTAATCAGCCCCGACCTAACTTCTTTGCTTCCGCTGAATTTTGAGGTGGGGGTCTTACTGCCTGACAAATAGCGGGATAAATAACTTTTCTGCATAAGGATTAAAAAACATTCCAAGTTCATCTAGAGATTTCCTCACCTGTAAAAACGAATGAAACTCTGGATATATATCTTGTAATTGCTCATACGATAATGTATGCATTTTCCCCCAATGCGGACGCCCTTCATACTTCAGAAAAATTTTTTCCACTTCGCCAAAGTAAGCAGCATATTTCATACCTTTATACATATGAACAGCGATATACGCTGAATCTCTTCCATAGGCTGGACTAAGCCATATATCATCCCCTTTTACATAGCGGCATTCGATTGGGAAGTGCACCTTATACTTTTTCTTTTCAATAAGATTTGAGATTTCTTCTACAACCGTCCTCATATACTTTGAAGGAATGCTATACTCCATTTCATAAAATGGTACCGTACGTGATGTAGCAAATACTTCATAGCTCGGGCCAATTATTTTTGTGTTTGGTACAGCTTTAGCTGATAATCGACTCACTCCTTTACTTATAGAAGGAAACCATTTACATCCTTTAGATAGTAAAGAGAACATCCTATTTTCAAGTAACTCTACCTTTAGTTTATGCCATTTCAAATCACTGCCTTTATTCGTTGTTTCGTTCGTAAGTTTCACTTGTACTTCATCAGAATAAGGAAAAACGAAAAATTCAAAATGACGATGCTTCTTATATTCTTCTAGTTTGTTCATTACAGTAGATAATGACTGTTTCTCACTTTCATAAACGAGTGAATACGCTGGAATAACCTTCAATTTTATCTTTACAATGATACCTAACATTCCAAGTGACAACTGAAACGCTCTCCAATATTCTACGTTCTCAGCTTCCGAACAAACTATACTCTCACCATTAGATAAAACTGCCGTAATCTCTATAACTTGTGTTGATAAACTCCCAAAGGTAATACCCGTTCCATGAGTCCCCGTACTAATCGCTCCTGCAATAGATTGTAAATCAATATCTCCTAAATTTTCTTGCGCATAACCTTTTTCCTCAAGTAACTTCCCTAAATCATATAACTTTGTTCCTGCCCATACTTCAGCAACCATCTTCTCTGCATCAATATTCACAATACCCTTCAATTCATCTAAAGAAACTAAAACTTCTTCCGTTTGCACAAGGGGTGTAAACGAATGTCCTGAACCGACAACACGAATTTTCTTCCCCTTTTTTCGCGCAAGCCCCACAACTTCTACTACATCTTGTATACTTTCTGGATACATCGTATAATGCGGCGTTCCTTCTACATTCCCTGTCCAATTTCTCCACTTTTGTCCCTTTATAGAAAGCATTGGCCATCCCCCCGATATGTTGAATACTCCCCAACAATCTCTCCTTTTTTAACACGATACAAAAAAGGAAAACGCTCACATAACTCACCAGCTTTACTATGGCGAAACAATATGGACTCTCCTATATCCACTCGTTCCTCGCCGTTATAAAAAATTGGTGTTTGTACCTCTCCAGCACCTTCTAAAGCTAATAGTTTTGCACCCTTCGGTCTCCAAACTTCAGGCTCTTTATCTTTTCCAACTGCTCCTGAAGCAATATATCCACCACCTAGGCAAGTGTAAATAAACGGGACTGGTTTCCGCACAACTGGTAAGGCAAATCCGACCGCTGGATGAAATTTCACCTCTTTATAATAATCAAACAGCTTTGGAGAATAAAAAGCAGAACCTACTGTAATCTCTGAAACTGAATTATCTTTCTCGGTTGTTTTTATGCTTCCTGTTCCGCCTCCATTTACAAACCTTAGCTCAATACCAATGTTTTGTATTGCTTTTACAATATGTTCTCTTCTTTCTTTAACTTCTAGCACTGATTTCTGCTTTAAATACGAAATCACTTTACTTTTCAACCATTGATTCGGTATATGATCTCCCACCCCAGCAATTTGAGCTTCATAACCCATCACACCATCTAACATTAAATATGATGACCTTCTCACCTTTTCTACTACTTTCAACGCATCCTGCACATTTTTTACTGGGGACCTTTGTACACCAAAATGAAATTGAAAGAAACGACTACTCATATCAATATCCAAACAAACACGAAAACATCCTTTAGATTTCTCAGCAATGTTTTCTAAATACACAATATGCTCTTCACAATCCACCATACAAGTTATAATGAAACCTTTCTTTGTTAACAAACTAATTTCATACAGAGCTCTTTCATCGTAAGCAGGATATCCAAGCAATAAATCATTAAATCCTTGTTCTATTAAAAATAAAATCTCTCTAGGTGAAAAGCACATAATACCTTGAAATCGATCATTTGCAGCTAAAATCTTTTGCATAATCGGAACAGAGCGTAACGATTTACTCGCTATACGAATCTTTTTATTTCCACTTAACTCTATAATCGATTGAATATTTCTATCTAAAGCCACTTCATCCAAAAATGCACAAGGTAATGGAACTTCTTTAAAAAGTCCTCGATCCACATTTTTCTCTCCTCTTCTCAATATGTCTTATACATATTGGAAAGAAAGTGTGATTTTCCTGTTTGCAAATAAAAAAAGTTTCTTCTTTACGAAGAAACTTTTTGAAACTACTTCATAGAAAGAGTCGCCTCTACTGGATAATGATCAGAGTAATCATTATACGTATATTTTTGGAACCATGATGTAACAGTCCATTGTGGAGATTTCGGCTGTAACACCTTATTCTCTATATACGATGGGTTCGCATGGTCTTTACTTGCAATAATATAATCTAAATACTCAGCAGGACTATCAGGGAAATTATATTTTGCAATACTGTTTGTCGTCGCGTCCCAAGTCGCTGTATGTCCAGTATAAGATGGTACAGAAGCGTTCAATGTTTTAAACATAGATGCATACTCTGAATCATTCTTGTTCTCTGTATTTATTTTATTTACGTTCATATCACCACCAATTAACACATACTCATTCTTTGGTATATTTTTATTTTTAATAAAGTCTTGAATTTCTTTTAATTGGTCTGTACGTACAGATGCAGGTGAAGTTTTTCCGCACATGCTATCTTCCGCTTGCAAATGCGTACCAATCACGTGAATGAAACGATCATTTTTCTTAATTTTCGTGTATACAAATCCTTTATTCGATAAATTATCTGGCCCGCATCCTTTTGCAAATACATATTGAATCTTTTCAGCGATTGGCCATTTGCTCACAATCGCAACGCCACCATCTTCAGGAGTTGAAGATGAATAGTTTCCTAACGTCTTGTCCCATTCGCTACCACTACTACGACCTAATACCGCTGTTTGATTTGGATATTCTTTCTTCAAATTCCCTAATAAACGATCTGAGGCGCTATTATCAAACACTTCATTTAATATAACTACATCTTGATTCTTTATATAATCTGCCGCCCCAATTAAATCAGCACGCTCAGTTTGTCCCCAGTTCGGATATAAGTTTGTTGATAGCATATATACATTATGCGTCATCACTTTTAATGTATCATTTTGATTTGTAGACGCTTCTGCTTGAGCTGACGTTCCGCTATATAAAGCCCCTAAACCAACACCTAAGCTAAGTACACCTTTTAGCAATTTACCTTTCACGTTTCATACCTCCATGTATTGTATAGTGATAAAAAGGCCAAATACTCTATTCTGAGATTTGACCTTTTTTAAATACTTAACGATTTCCGTACGTATCAAACCAAAGCTGAATATATCCAGCAGTAACACGTTGTGCATCCATTAAACGCTTACCTGTCATTGGTGTAACTTCAGCGCGCCATTTATCTGCATATTCTTGTGATACAGCAGCTCTCACGAACCAATCTTTCGTATTATCATTTACAATGCCAGCGTAATCTTGTTTCGCAACTACTGCCGCTCCATGAATCCAATCTTCTGGATTCGTACCTTTCCAGTTCCAATATCCATTTCCATCCGTTACTTTATAGTTATCTTTTATCGTATCTACAAAGTTTTCATATTTAGAATGGAACCCTTGTGGATACGAAAGGTTCGTAAAGTTTGCTGCATGCATCGGTTGGTTTACATCCCCTAGATAATGAAGAGATAATCCTAAATAGAAGAATGCTTGTTTCATATCTTTATTTTTGTAAGACTCACCAGCTAACTTAAAATACTTAGCTCCAGTTTCCTTTGCCTGCTTTGCATACGGAATATAAGTTTTCCCATTGTCAGGGTCATAGAAATGTGAAGCAAATGTGCTATTATCATAATAAGGATTTTCATAGTCAGCAGCATAAATACCGTTCTCTAACTCCGTACGCCATTCATTTAATAGTGCAACTCGATCTTGTTTTACAATTGTAGTATTACGAGACATAATATCAATTGCACGGTTTACAATCCATAAATGAGAATTCACGCCTTCTTTATGTTTATCTTCAGCAGACCAGCGCGGAATAACTCCAAATCTCTGTGCCCCATCATTTTCATGAGCAAATGCAACACTTTGTAATGGAGCAACTAATGTAATAGCTGCCGCTAAAGCAAGTACTTTCTTTTTCATATAAAATCCTCCATTTTATAATTGAGTTATTGTAAACATTTTGTTAGGATCCTATGATGTCGTCCGGTTAACCTATGACTAGAATATCCCACCTTTCACGAAATTTCTATCACTAAATTAAAATATGCAAATGTTCATATCATTATAACTTTATACACAGTGAATATAATGAATGAATACACTTTCATTTTAATAAACTATTATTAAGGCTTGTCTAAACTAATGTAAAAAAAAAGTAAAGCATCTGAATGCTTTACTCTTTTTTTCTATTCGATAATATACTTGGCAATTGTACATTAACTGCTAACTTATGAATAAATCCAAACACTAATCCAATCCCAATAAATATGTATAAGATTGTAAATATCTTTCCGAAATCAGTTTGCGGACTAAAATTCCCATCACCGACAGTCGTCAACGTGACCACACTAAAATATAAAGCGTCAATAGGACGTAATTCTTCAACTGTACTATAAAAAATCGTACCCGATATTAAAGTCAAAATTGTTAATACGAATAATACTTGAAATTCTTTATCTTTCCACGCTCGTAAACAGGCTCTTAACATTCGCTTTAAAGTTAACAAAAATGAAAGCATTAGATTCTCCCTTCCAAACAAAAATACATTTAGTCAAAGGAAAGTCTATCACCTTTCAGTATAGAAAAAAAGTAGCCCTCTTCTATTTCTAGAAAAGGGCTACTCTATTCGATTCTATCTTATTTAGGTGAAACAAGAATTTTCACTTGTGTTTTATCTTTTACAAGTGCTTCAAATCCTTCTTCAACAACTTGATCGACTGTAATTTTTTTCGTAATTAATTTCTCTGCTTGAATTTGACCAGAGCTAATTAATTTAATAACAGCTGGGAAGATGTGACGGTATCCTAAAATACCAATAACTTCTTTTTCTTTTAATACTAAGTTATTTGGAGTAATTGTTGCGTCTTTTTCCCATACACTAACAATTACAGTTTGTCCTTCGAAGCTTGTACTTTCAATCGCTTGACGTAGTACAACTTCAACACCTGTTACTTCAAAGCTAACATTTACACCTAAACCATTTGTTAAGTTACGAATTTCAGCTAACACATCTTGAGTTGCTGGATTTAATACATAATCCGCACCTGCTAATTTCGCTAACTCTTGACGTTCTTTAGAAAGTTCAACTGCAATAACAGGAGTCGCTCCTGCTGCTTTAGCTGCTTGGATAACAAGAAGTCCAATTGGACCGCAACCAAATACTGCTACAGCTTCCCCTTCTTTTAATTTACTTTGACGTACTGCATGAACTGCTACTGCTGCTGGTTCTACAAGCGCACCTTGTTCATACGTCATTTCATCTGGAATGTGATGAACCATATCTTCTGGTACTACTGTATATTCAGAGAAACCGCCGCCTTCTCCGCCAAGACCGTGGAAAACAAGTTGTTCACAAACATTGTAATGTCCATGTTTACAAGCTTCACATTTACCACAAGAATAAATTGGTTCTACAACAACGCGGTCTCCCACTTTATGAGATGTAACTCCTTCACCAATCTCTATTACCTCACCACTAAACTCATGACCTAAAATAACAGGTGCTTTCACATGTGTTAATGGATGTTCTTCTGTTGGAATAAAAATAGGCCCTGCTAAATATTCATGCAAGTCTGTCCCACAAATACCACACCATTTAACTTTGATTTTCACTGTTCCTGGTTTTACTGTTGGTTCTGGTACTTCTTCTACTCGTACATCACGTTGATTATGCCAAAGTAGTGCTTTCATTTTATACATCCCTCTCTATGTATATACTTAACCTGGTGAAGTTTACAATTCTATTATAATACTTCTATCCATATATTTCAAAAAAACAATCGCATTTCTACTAATTTTTTACAAATAACGTTCAATATTTTGTCACTTTGTACTTTTTTCCACATCTGTTAATTCAATTTCATTGCAGGTGAAATTAGCATTGTGCCATAATAGCATAGGAGAGGTGAATATCGCTTGAAATATTTTATTTACTTTATCGTTATCGTGGCTTTTTTAGATACATTTTCACAATTACCTATTATGAGTACTTTCGCTCAAAGCCTTGGAGGAACCCCTCTTATTATCGGGCTAGTTGTCGGTATGTACTCATTCGCTAATATGATCGGTAATATTATTGCTGGAGCAGCTGTCGATAAATTTGGTGCAAAAAAAATCCTTTATATAAGCATGGGAATTACGAGTTTCATAGTCTTGTTATACACCGTTGTTCAAAGTGGTGAACAACTATTAGTTGTTCGCTTTATGCATGGATTTAGTGATGGCTTTTTAATTCCTGCTGCCTTTACATTTTTATCAAAACAAACAAATGCAAAAAGACAAGGAAAAGCAATGGCTCTATCTGGTGCTGCTGTTGGAACAGCGGCAATCGTAGGACCTGCTTTCAGCGGTATTATGAAAGCAACAGCTGGCGTAGAATGGGTCTTCATTACTATTTCTATTTTAATGGCTCTTGGTACAATCGTATCTCTATTCTTCTTACCAAATAACGTATCAAGAAAAGATACATCAAGAACGCAAATGATGAACAAAGAAGATATGATTGAACTGTTAAAATCAGAACCGTTATTACAAGCATATATTGGTGCTTTCACATTAATGTTTTCACAAGGAATTGTCACTTATATGTTACCAGTAAAAGTTGAGGCATTAGCGCTTAAAGCATCTACAACAGGCATGATGTTAAGTGTATTTGGTATTACTGCTATCCTCTTCTTCTTGCTTCCAACAAATCGTATTTACGATCGATTTAATCGTTCGAAACTAATGCTAATCGGAATTGCAGTTATGGCATTCGCATTATCTTTACTCGGATTATTTGCTACAAAAGGTATGCTCTTTATTGTAATGATGATTTATGGAATTGGATTCGCAATCCTCTTTCCGTCTATTAACGCTTTACTCGTTGAAAATACTACAGACGATAATCGCGGAAAGGCATTCGGATTATTTTATGCCTTCTTCTCATTAGGAGTTGTTGCTGGCTCCTTTACAGTCGGCGCAATCGGAGCATCACCTAGCATCAGCTTCATTATCGGGACAGCATTTTTATTAACATTTGCTGGTATGATTTATGTAAGAAGCAAAGTAAAAAAGACAATGATGGGATAATCCATCGTTGTCTTTTTTAAAATGCATATTGATATAATCCGTAATATAATGGAAGCGTTGGAATAATGCCAATTAATTTAAATATAAAAGGTAATGGCTCATCTCGCTCTTCATATAAACGAAAAACAAAAACTGCAGTTAAAGTCCAAATGACGCTAAACAAGAAGATACATTTCCAAACAATCGAGGTTAATATTTGTATATCAAATACAAAACCAAAGAGCCCTATCGAATAGAACTCTTTTTGCTCAATATATTACTTTTGTGTATAACCAAATAACAATGTAAATAAATTGAGCCGTAAAGGCAATAATACATCTCTTCTTTTAAACAGAAAGTTTATAAATACTGACGATACTTCGACAATTTCCTCGGAAATATTTCCTTTCCTCACATAATTTGATACACTACACATGAATAAACACTTGTATTACATAAAGTGAAACTTTAATCAGTGGGGGGTTGTTCATCCCCACTGATTATTAGTTGAACCAATCGGGCTTTTACGGGCAGTTGATCTCCCACCTAATTTCTTTACTTCCGCTGAATTTTGAGGTGGGGATCTTACTGACCGTTAATGCGGGATAAACTAAAATAATAACTTACTGTACAAATTAAAAAGCACACTCTTCATATGAAGAATGTGCTTTTATGTTATTAACGTTTAATCCAAACAGCGCCTGCCGATTTATCTTCTGCCTGTCCAACAACTTGGAATTTAAGTCCAAGGTTTGGAACTTTTCTTCCTGCGTCTGCAATTTGCTTGTTACTATATACTTTTGAATCATCAAAAGTTGTAACACCTTGTAATCCAGAATAGTTAAACTGACCACGTGTTAATGAATTTACACTCCATGCTGGTGTTTTATCAAATGAAAATGCAGCATCTGCAATTTGCATGCCCGTATTACCGTATGCTGGTTTGCCGTTTAAATTACCAACTAGCGCTTCTGGATGAGAGTCAACAACACCAAGGAATCCTTCACCTGGATGCATCCCAACCCAGTTATCTTTGAAACTATCATCTGCATACCAAACGACAAGACCTGTATTATACACTGGACCTTTTCCTGCTTTTAAACCATTATCTGATCCCGCATAGTTTCTCCACTCTAAGTAGTAATAATGAGCTTTCTTCTCTGTCCCATCAGAAACAACAAAACCATTTAAATTCATTTTAGACTGTCCTTCTGCATCATCAGAAAATACAACTTGTCCATCAACAGTTACATTTACATTGTCCATCGCAAAACCTTTATATGTTACAGCCGGATCTGTAATATAGTCGAATTGTAGTTTCACTTTTTTGCCTTTAAATTGACTTAAATCATATGATTTATCAATCCATTTCCCATCTGTTGTATCTTTATCTCCTTGGACTACTTTTTCTCCAAGTCTATCAATTAATGTTTTCGTTCCATCTTCTGTTACTGCATGTACTTCGACGAAATCGCACTCTGCTTCTAACTCATAATTTGCTTTATAATCGAATTTTGCATTTGTTCCTTTCGTTAAATCAAAGAATGGTGTCTCTAACGTTGTATGCATATCATCGCCTCTTGTACTATAATATGCATGCTTTCCAAACTCCGGTTTAATCGTTTCAACACTTTTACCTGGTAAGTTAACACGTACAACGCCGGGACGATTTGATTTCGTAACACTTTGATCAATATATGTAGGAACTCCCACACCACTCTTAATTTTATCGTAATCTACTTCTAATATTTTTGCCCAGTTGCCACCCATATTCTTTTGTAAGAAGTCTTTATTTTGTGGTGAAAAACTAGTCGGCTCTGTTCCTGCGATTTTCCCTGTCCAACTACCTCCACTCATTAATGACCAAGCTTCGACTGGTGAACCATTTCCAGTATATTTCGTGTCATATTCATCTGGTAATCCAAGATCATGTCCAAATTCATGCGCAAACACACCTACAGCTCCATCTTCTGGTTCAATTGTGTAATCATGTGCTGCTACTTTTCCACCAAAGTAATCTACCTTTGATTTTGTACCTTCAATCGCTACTGGATCTACTGCTAATTTTGAACGATGTGACCAGATCGCATCATCACCTAATTTACCGCCACCAGCTTCTTGACCAACACCAGCATGGATTACCATTAAATGATCAATTACACCGTCAGGTTCGTTTTGATTCCCATCCCCGTTTGTATCATATCTATCAAACTGATCAAACTGAGATAAATCTAGTCCTTTCTCAGCAGCTGCATGCAAAGCTTCTTTCACTAAATCACGTGCACCTTTCGGACCTTTATTATCGTGACCACTGCTACCATCAGCTCCATAATCAGATGCTTTTCCTGGAACTGTTAGCCACTCCGTTACATATCCGTCTGTCGTATAACTACCACCAGACTGCTCTTCATAGTATTGTTTAAACGTTTTTACTTTTGAACCATCAAATAATGTATAAGGCTCCTTACCGAACAACATCTTTTGATAATGTTCTCTACTGAAGTCTTTCGAATACATATAACCTGGTGTTTGATCAATATTATTATGTTTATAATCACTAAATTCAACGAGTAGCACTAATACTTTATCCGATCGAACAGATCCTTTATATGGAGCTTGCTTTGCTTTTGAAGTTGGAACTTGCCCATTCAATTGCTTTTTATTTGGTTCTGGCTTTTGCTCAAGGCTAACATTTTTTTCAGTCTTTTTTACATTTTCCTTTTCTTCCATCTTTTTCTCTTTTACTTTTTTTGTGAAATCAGACGTTTCTTGTGAGTGAGCATCTGGAAGAATTTCTTTGTTCGCCTGATCTCCTTGTTTCTTTTCAATATATTGCTCGACAGCCTTTTTCGTCTCTTCTTTAGAAGATGCTGGATTAATTGTTCCTCTTTCTTTCAAAGCTTCCGCTAAACGATCTTCTTGAATTAAATTGTAATCAATTGGCGTTGTAGACACATTCTCTTTCTCTTTTGCTGGCGTTTCTGCATATGCTAACGGCGCACTCATTACAGATGTGCATCCGATAATTGCTGCAATTGCTAATGATGACAACACTTTAAATGGGGCTTTTCTTCTCATTCCATTTCTCTCCTTTTATAAAACTTAAAATTCAGATAAATCGGTGCATTTTTGTCGAAATCTCTGTTTACTACCCTCCCTATATAAAAAGACATAATTCTATAAACATTAAACTTTCTGTTATAGAATCATGCCCTCCAGTTTTCTGGTCAGACCCTCTATCTGTTTATCCCTTGGTTTAACTAATAATCAGTGTGGTGATGAACAAAGCCCCCACTGATTAAAGTTCCACTTTATATCGAAATATGAAAAATAAAGAGTTATGTGATATATATTAAATATCTTATATAACAAATTTAAAAGACAATATGCAAAATTGCATGAAAATTCTTTTAAATAAAAAAGAATCCTAGTCAATTAAACTAGGATTCTTGATTTTCTATTATTTCTCTTGTGTTTTTTCCCAATCAGCTAAGAATTTCTCAATTCCTTGATCTGTTAATGGGTGCTTCACTAATGAAGCAATTACGTTTGCTGGGATTGTTGCAATATGTGCACCGTTTAATGCTGCGTCAGTTACGTGAACACTGTGACGTACAGATGCTGCAATGATTTCTGTTTCGATGCCATGAATCGCAAAGATTTCTGCGATTTGACGAATTAAGTCCATACCGTTATGACCGATATCGTCTAAGCGACCTAAGAATGGTGAAACGTATGTTGCACCAGCACGAGCTGCAAGTAACGCTTGAACTGCTGAGAATACTAATGTAACGTTTGTACGAATTCCTAAGTCAGAGAATGCTTTTACTGCTTTTAAACCTTCTGTTGTCATTGGAACTTTTACAACAACGTTTGGAGCAATTTTCGCTAATTCTTTTCCTTCTTCAATCATTTTATCAGCTTCTAAGCTAATTACTTCTGCACTTACAGGACCTTCTACAACGTTGCAAATTTCACGAATGCGCTCGTGAAAATCTACGCCTTCTTTTGCTACAAGTGATGGATTTGTCGTTACTCCAGCTAATACGCCTAATGCATTTGCCTCTTTAATTTCGTTAATGTTTGCTGTATCAATAAAGAATTTCATTTGTTGTTCTTCCTTCCTAATTTTCATTTTATATTTATTTATTTTTCTTAATAAGCTCTAATTCAATCGGAATAGATTTGTCCACTTTTTTACCTTGTGTTATCTCTTTTGCTGTTTGCATCGCCTTCTCTCCGATTAATTCTGGTTTTTGAGCGACTGTTGCAGCCATACGCCCATCATTAACCGCTTTCACAGCATCTTCTGTTGCATCAAATCCAACAACGACTACATCCGTTTTTCCAGCAGACTTCAATGCTTCAAGTGCACCTAATGCCATCTCGTCGTTATGCGCAAACACGGCTTTAATATCGCTATTTGCTTGCAAAATGTTTTCCATAACAGATAATCCTTTCGCTCTATCAAAATCAGCCGCTTGTTTGGCAACTACTTGTAAAGACTTATCGGCTACGTTATGGAATCCTTTCCCACGTTCACGAGCAGCAGACGATCCAGGGATTCCTTCTAACTCAGCAACGTTTGCTCCATCGCCGACTAATTCACGAATGTAATCACTAGCCATTTGACCACCTTCGATATTATTAGATGCAATGTGAGAAACAACCTTACCTGAATTCGCAACGCGGTCTACTGTAATAACAGGAACATTCGCTGCATTTGCCGCACTTACTGCTGAAGCAACAGCATCTGAATCGGTCGGATTAATAACAACTACATCGACACCCTTTTGAATTAAATCTTCAACATCGTTCGTTTGCTTTGCTGCATCATTTTGTGCATCAACAGCAATCAATTCGATGCCGCTATCTTTCGCTTTCTTTTCTGCACCCTTTTTCAAAGTTACAAAGAAGGGATTATTTAAAGTTGAAACAGAGAATCCAACTTTAATAGTTTTATTTCGACCTTTATCGCTAGAATCCTTTGCCCATTCTGGTGGTTCCATTGAACAACCAGCAGTAATGACCATAATACATGCAACGAGTATAAGTAACCATTTCTTCATGAACTGTCCCTCCATTACGCTTCTTTTCGGCGATCAATTAATACAGCTAGTAAGATTACAAGTCCTTTTACAACTTGTTGGAAGAAAGAAGATACACCTAATAAATTTAAACCGTTATTTAGTACACCGATAATAAGTACACCGATGAATGTACCAACAATCCATCCTCTTCCCCCAGAAAGACTTGTTCCACCTAATACAACTGCTGCAATTGCATCTAATTCATAAGAAGTACCTGCAGTCGGCTGTGCAGAATCTAATCGTGATGTTAAGACAATACCTGCAAGCGCTGCCAAAATTCCGGAAAGACCGTAAATCATTACTTTAATTCTCGTAACATTAATACCTGATAGTGCTGCTGCTTCTTCATTTCCACCAATTGCAAATGTACGGCGACCAAATGTCGTTTTCTTCAAAATGAAGTACAGTACTGCGAAAGCGATCATCATTGTAACAGCTGGTACAGGAATACCAAGAAAATAACCGCGGCCAAACATCTGGAACATTAAATGATCACCAAGACCAGTGATCGGACGTCCGTCCATATAAACAAGCGTCAACCCACGAAAAATAGTCATTGTTGCTAAAGTTGCAATAAATGGAGCTACTTTTCCTTTCGCAATGATGATACCGTTTACAATTCCCATTACAAGACCTGCTAATAGTCCAACTGCCATTGCAAGGAACGGATCCATGCCACTTGCCATCATTCCAGCAACAAGTGCACTTGATAATGCTAAAATAGAACCTACCGATAAGTCAATACCCCCTGTTAAAATTACGAAGGTCATTCCGAATGCAATAAGCGCATTAATCGATACTTGACGCAGTATATTAAATAAATTTGGAATTTCAATAAACGCTGGATTTAAAGCTGTAATTACGACGATAATTAATACTAAACCGATTAAAGAACCGAGTTGTTGTAATACATTCCCCTTCTTAGCCATCCTTACTCTCCCCCTGTAGCTAGTGCCATAATAGACTCTTGTGATGCCTCATCTTTCCCTAAAATGCCGCGGACTTTTCCTTCATGAATAACAAGAACTCGATCACTCATCCCTAAAACTTCCGGAAGCTCAGATGATACCATAATAACGGCATCGCCTTGCTCTGTAAGCTTATTCATAATAGAGTAAATTTCTTTTTTCGCTCCAACATCAACACCTCTTGTTGGCTCATCTAAAATGAGTAATTGCGGATGAATGCCTAACCATTTTGCAATTACAATCTTTTGCTGATTTCCACCAGAAAGAGATTTCACTGCCTGCTCTCCGCTAGATGCTTTCACATTAAGAAGCTTCATCATATCCTCTGTAAACTGTTGTTCTAGCTCGTTGCTTAGAACACTTCCCTTTGAAAGACTTTCTAAATTCGGTAAAGCTAAATTTTCTCGAATTGAAAAATCTAGCACTAATCCTTCAGACTTTCTATCTTCTGTAATAAAAGCAATTCTTTGTCTAATTGCATCTATTGGACTATCAATCTTTACTTCTTGTCCATTTATAAAAATTTGTCCAGAGTCTAAAGGTTCATAACCAAATATCGCTTTCATAATATCAGTGCGACCAGCCCCCATCAAACCAGCTACACCAAGGATTTCACCTTTCCTCACTTGAAACGAAACATTTTCAAATTTCCCTTTCTTCGTTCCGTTACGCATTTCAAAAATGATATCACCAATTTGACTATTTCGCTCTGGGTAACGTTCACCAATGCTGCGCCCCACCATCATACTCACTACTTCATCAAATGATGTTTCTGGAATTAATCTCTTTCCCACGTATTCTCCATCACGCAAAATCGTAATAGCATCACATATTGAGAAAATCTCTTCCATACGATGCGAAATGTACACGAATGAAACACCTTCTTTACGTAACTTATTAATTACTGTAAAGAGCGTTTCGATTTCACGATCCGTCAGTGCCGCAGTAGGTTCATCCATAATAATAACGCTCGCGTTTGTCATTAATGCTTTCGCAATTTCGATAATTTGCTGTTGTCCAACCGATAATTCCTCTGCTAACATAGCGCCTCTTACATGCAATCCTAGCTCTGCTAGTTGTTGCTGCGCAATCGCGTTCATTTGTCGAGTGCGTAAAATACCTGTTTTCCCATACATTAACTCTTTACCGAGAAACATATTTTCAGCTACTGTTAAATTCGGCAATATGTTTAGTTCTTGATGTATAAATGCGATGCCGTACTCTTCAGCTTCTTTCGCATTTTTAAAGGTGCGCTCTTGCCCATCAATCGTGATCGTCCCACCATCTTTTTTATATACACCTGTTAAAATCTTCATGAGCGTTGATTTACCCGCTCCATTTTCCCCCATCAATGCATGAACTTCTCCTGTTTCAATCATAAACTGTGCATTCTTCAAAACAGGATTGCCATTGAACGCTTTTGAAATATTTTTCATTTCAATATGCATTCTCATCACTTCCCTTTATTAAAAAATCACGCCTGCATGTAAAATTATATTTGCATAAGGCGTAGCCTCACCTGTACGAATAATCGCCTTCGCTTTCTTTGTATGCTCTTTAAATTGTTCATGAGATACATACTCAAATGCTGGCTCTATTAATTTCTGCTCGATTTCTTTATTTACTTCCGCATTCTTTATAATGACTTCTTCTGCTAACGTCACTTTTTCAATTGCCATATCATCAGCTACAACTTGTAACACCTCTAAAAAACTCGGTTTTCCAATCTCAACAGCTAAATCAATTCGTTTTACTCCATCCGGAATCGGTAACCCGCAATCAGCAATTACAACCATATCTGTATGCCCAAGTGAAGCAAGGACTGCCGCGATTTCACTGTTTAATACACCATGCTTTTTCATCCAACAATCACCTGCACTTCACGTACTCGATCTCTCGTTGGCATACCGCCCTGTGCTCCAAGTTTTGTTACAGAAAGACCACCAGCAATATTCGCGAAACGAATTGCTTTTTGAAGTGTCTCTCCTTCAGAAAGTGCAACTGCTAGCGCACCATTAAATGTATCACCAGCTCCAGTTGTATCCACTACATCAACAGCAATGCTAGGAACATGTACAATCTCTGTTCCATTATGGAAACGGACACCTTTAGAACCTTCTGTCATCAATAATTTATTTGGATACTTCGCCAATAAATCTTCAATTGGTGATGTAAAATCATCTAATACGATGCGGCACTCATGTTCATTTGGCGTAATATAAGTTGCTTTTTCTAAAATATCTTCTGATAAAACTTGTGCTGGCGCTGGATTCAACATAACAGGAATGTTATGTTCCTCACAAATAGCTAATACATATTTTACTGTTTCAAGTGGAATTTCCAGTTGAAGAACAACCATATCCGCTTTTACAAGAAGGTCTTTGGAGCGATCTACCACTGACTTGTTTACAAAAGCATTTGCCCCTTGTACGACAACGATACTGTTATCTTCTTCTGCTAAAACGATATGAGCAATTCCTGTCGTTCTATCTGTAACCGGTACCACATAATCGATAAAAACGCGTTCGTCCTCTAAATTTTTTCTAACTACTGTTCCATAATCATCATTTCCTACGGCTCCAACCATTGCTACATTTGCTCCTAACCTAGCTGCAGCAACTGCTTGGTTTGCCCCTTTCCCTCCTGGGATTGTATGAAACTCTTCACCAATTACTGTTTCTCCTGCTTTCGGCCGTTTCTTTGAAACAGCCACTAAGTCCATTGAAATGCTTCCTACTACTGCAATATTTGGCATCTGTTTCATCTCCTTACTTCGTTGTATTTCGTTCTATAATTTCAATCGGTAAACGATAGTGTTTCTCTTCTAATGTATTTCCTTCCATTTGCTCTAGCAACAACTCTGTTGCAATTTTCCCCATTTCATATATCGGTTGTGCAACTGTTGTAATAGATGGATACATCATTTCCGTTAAAGAAATTCCATCAAATCCGATAATTTGTAAATCATCTGGAATGGCAATCCCCTTTTGAAGTGCAGCCTTTACAATACCAATCGCAATTAAATCATTCCCAGCAACAATACCATCAATATGCGGGTATTCTTCTAATAATTCCATCGCTACACGCTCACTATTTGCTGGATCAAACGTACTCTCTGCAATCATATACGAAAGATTATTTTGCGTAATAACGTCTACAAAACCTTCAAAGCGTTCATTTGCAGTACTCACATCACGTGGACCGCGAATATGTGCAATATGTTTACATCCTTTATCTAGTAACAACTTTGTCGCAGCCTGACTTCCTGCATAGTTATCTGCATATACAGTAGGAATACGCTCATTAAACATACGGTCAATCGCAACAACTGGAACAGATACATTCATGTAATTAACACTATTTTGTGGATTCGTTGCTACAATAAATCCATCTACATTATTTTGTCTAAGCACATCAATATATTGTTTCTCTTTTTCTAAACTTTCATCAGAGTTACAAAGGACAACTGTGTAACCTTGTTTATGTGCTACATCTTCTACGGCACGTGCAACTTCCGGAAAGAATGGATTCACGATATTTGGAACAACTAAGCCAATTAAACGAGACTTTTTATTATACAGTGAACGCGCTACTGTACTAGGCTTATAATCTAACATCTCAATTGCACGTTCTACCTTTTTTAATGTATCTTCGTGAACATATCCATTTTTATTTAGAACTCTGGAAACGGTCGCAACAGATACTCCCGCTAATTTCGCAACGTCTTTGATCGTACTCATTCTCTTTTCTCCTCACTTCATGTAACCGTTTACAGAAAATAATATAACGTATTTCTAAAAATACGTCAATCATTTCTCACTAAAAAGCTTTTAAGGTTATACTCAAAGAAGCACCGCCATAAGGCGATGCTTCTTCATTATGAGTATGATACAGTTTTTTCTTTTTCTTCTACAGCAGGCTCTTCAGCATCTTTTTTACGATCTGATAGTTTAATTTTTTGTAAGAAAATCGTAAAGATGGCACCTACTACGATAAATACTAATCCTGTTAAGAATACAGTATGAAGCGAGTCTACTAAAGAGTTTTTCAAAATAGGTACAATGCTGTTAGCGAACGCTTCTGGCATTTGTTTTAATGCCTCTGGGCTAAATAGCATCGAATATAAACCTTGTGGATCTGTGTGAATCATATCTTTAAATTTCGTTACCATTTGACCCGCTTCTTTCGGGAATGTATCTAATACAGGTACTAAATTCTTTGTTAATGTCGTACCTGAAGTGTTATTCATAATTGATCCTAAAATTGTAATACCAAATGTACCACCGATTTGTCGGAAGAACTGACTTGATGATGTTACAACACCAAGGTCTTTTTTCGGGAAGCTTTCTTGTAACGCTAATGTTAATGTCGGCATTACAAGACCCATTCCTAAACCGATAACCATCATATAAGAAGTAGCTGTAAGCTTCGTTGTGTGCATATCCATCGTTGTTAATAACCAGAAACCACCGGCCATAATAAGCATACCTGCGATAATTTGTGGTTTTACACCAACTTTTAATACAAGTTGCCCACCGATAATACTCATCACAATCATTGTAATCATCATTGGGGTCATAATTGTTCCTGATTCAGCAGCACTTACTCCTACAATACCTTGCATGAAGAATGGTACGAACATAATCGCGCCGAACATTCCAATACTCATAAAGAATCCAATCGCATTCAGTATTGTAAATGTGCGATTTTTAAAGAAATGCATTGGTAAAATTGGCTCTTCAGCTTTCGTTTCAACGATAACAAAGCTAACAATACCAATTACAGCTAGTGCAAATAAACCGATAATTTGCCAAGAATCCCATGCATAATCTTTTCCGCCAAACGTTAGCGCAAGTAATAAACTTACAACACCGAGAATCATCGTAAAGATTCCAGCGATATCAATTTTAATTGGTCCTGTTTGTTTATGCGATTTTAATCCCATTGCAATAAAGATTGTTGCTAAAATACCAACCGGTAAGTTAATGTAGAATACCCATCTCCAGTTCACTGCATCTACAATCCAACCACCAACTTGTGGTCCAATTACAGAAGCAAGGCCGTATAACGCACCAAAAATACCTTGCCATTTTGCACGTTCTTTCCCCGTGAACATATCTCCAATAATAATCATAGCCATTGGCATCATAATACCGCCACCAAGACCTTGAATACCACGGAAAATAATTAATTCTGTCATACCATTTGCCATACCACATAACGCCGAACCAATCATGAAAATAACTAGCCCTGTTATATATACGTTACGACGACCAAGTAAATCCGCTAATTTACCTGCAATTGGTACAACTGTCGTTGATGTTAACATATAAGCTGTTGTTAACCATGTCATTAAACTTAATCCACCTAGGTCACCGACGATACGTGGCATTGCTGTACCAACAATTGTTCCATCTAATGCAGCAAATAGCATCGCGATAATTAAACCGATTAACAACAACTTTCTATTTTGATTTTCTTGTTGCTCCATGTAATCTCCTCAATTCCTCTTAGTTATTCTCTTTTTTCTCTTGTGTCCCACAAATAATGGTTTCTAACTTCTCAAAGAGACGTAATAAATCTTCTCTTTCTTGCAACTCTAAATGTGAAAAGTATTTTGCAATATGCTCGTTACGAGCTGTCATTGCCTCTTCTACTCTAGATTTCCCCTTTTTCGTTAACTCGATGATGACAACGCGACGGTCATCTTTGTCGTGATAGCGTTCTACAAGTTCTTGATCGATTAGACGATCAATCATCACTGTAATCGCGCTAGGCTTCACATACATCTTTTTCGCTAATGTTGTCGCTCTTGAAGCCCCATAATGATCTAAAATCTTTAAAATATAAAACTGCGGTGGTGTAAGTCCTGTCGCTTGCATTTGTTCTAATAACTCCGTCTGCATTTTCTTTCCAATCGAAAAGGCAAGAGCTTGAATTTTATCGATATGCGTCATATCATTTGGCATGTTATCCACCTCTTATTTAAACAATAAAATATTTAATGTATTTAAATATTAATCCCACGAACAAAATCCGTCAATACTTTTATTCATAAAAACGTTTACATTTTTGTCACAAAGTTGTATAATTTTCGACGAAGTTAATATTGACAGTCACGGAGAAACGGAGTACACGGCTATGAATCATAAAAAAGGAAACTTTTTTATATTTCATGGCCTTTTTATGTTCTCTGTCTTAAAACGCTTCGAATTAATTAGGGGAGGATTTTCATTTTATGTTTTTCACACAATTATTTAAACCTGCGCCCCACGCGGAACGCTTACCAGCTGATCGCGTTGATAGCGAATACCGTAAATTACGTTTACAAGTATTCTTAGGTATCTTCATCGGTTATGCAGGTTACTACTTTGTTCGAAAAAACTTTTCACTAGCAATGCCATACTTAATCGAGCAAGGCTTTAGTAAAGGGGAACTTGGGGTTATCCTTTCAGCAGTTTCTATCGCTTACGGATTAAGTAAATTTCTTATGGGTATCGTATCCGATCGTTGTAATCCTCGCTACTTTTTAGCAGCTGGGCTATTTTTATCAGGTATCATTAATATTATTTTCGGCTCATTTTCTTTCATTACAACGAGCATTATACTTATGTTTGTACTTCAGTTTTTAAATGGATGGGTACAAGGTATGGGATGGCCTCCTTGTGGTCGTACGATGGTTCACTGGTTCTCTATTAGCGAACGTGGTACAAAAATGTCTATTTGGAACGTCGCTCATAATGTTGGCGGAGCGCTTATGCCTTCCCTTGTAACATTAGGCTTATACTTCTTCGCAGATGACTGGAAAAGTATTTTTTACTTCCCAGGTATTCTTTCAATTTTAGTTGGTATTTATGTATTAATTACGATGAAAGATACGCCTCAATCTTGTGGACTACCTTCTATTGAAGAACATACTGGGGAATATCCACCAGATGAAAAAGTAAAAGATCGCGAACGCGAGCTTTCAGTAAAGGAAATTTTGTTTAAATATGTATTAAACAATAAGTTTTTATGGTACATCGCTATTGCGAACGTTTTCGTATATTTCGTACGTTACGGCGTTGTAGACTGGGCTCCTACTTATTTAGTAGAAGAAAAAAGCTTTACTCATAGTAGCTCACGTACTGCTTACGCTCTATATGAATGGGCTGGTATTCCAGGTACACTTCTTTGCGGATGGATGAGTGATAAACTATTTAAAGGACGTCGTGCACCTGCTGGTATTTTATTTATGGTTGGTGTATTTATCGCAGTTCTTGTTTACTGGTTAAACCCTCCTGGTAATCCAATGGTTGATAGTATCGCACTTGTCGCAATTGGATTTTTAATTTACGGACCGGTTATGTTAATTGGTCTACACGCTCTAGATTTAGCACCAAAGAAAGCTGCTGGAACTGCAGCAGGCTTAACTGGATTCTTCGGTTACTTAGGCGGAGCTGCTTTCGCTAGTGCAGCTATGGGCTTTATCGTAGATGCATTCGGATGGGATGGTGGATTCATCTTATTACTCGCATCTTGCGTACTTGCAATGTTTTTCCTTGCTCTTACTTTAAAGACAGGGTCAGTAAAATCAAAACAAGCTTAAATAACATATAACAAGCATAAAAATAGCTCTTAGCATCTACATACATGCTAAGAGCTATTTTTTATTTTCATTGCTGTTCCTACTAATAATAACAACCAATTCCTTCCCTACTCTAATATTAAAAGATTTGATGAAACACCTTTATTAAAACAGCTAACGTAACAGATGCAGCAAATCCCCCTAGACAAATTAAACTTACCCCTTGACTATATGACAAATTTTGAAATGATTTCATTGCTTCCATCCTCCCTATCTCCCCTTTGATACTTTTATTTTACCAATGGGAAAAATTTCATAACATCGATTTCTCTAACAACTAACTTACAAATTTGTAAGTTAACATCTTTTCAACTTATATATCTAGTATTTCCACAAATAAGAGTCATTTATACATAAAAAAGACCTCAGTTATACTAAGGTCTTCGTTACATTCTATTTCATTTTATAATCATCACCGGACATTTCACTCGTTTTGCTATTTTATGACTTACACTTCCAAGCACCATTTCTTGCAATGTATTTAATCCTCTACTTCCAGCGATAACAAGATCTATATCTCCTGTATTTACATATTGAACAATCGTATCTCCAGGATCACCATGTAATATCGTAATTGTATAAGAAATGTTCTCTTTCTTTAATAAACCTTCAATCTCTTTTAATTTATCTTTTCGACTAGCTGATATTGTTTCTAAATCTGTTTGACCTTGTATAATATCTGATTTTGCCGTTCTATTATCTACTACGTACACAACTTCAACATTTGTTTCTTCGCTACATTTCGCAATATATGTTGCATGCTCCGCTGCTCGAAGTGCATGTTCAGAACCGTCACATGCTAATATAATTTGTTTGTACATATGCTGAATCCCCTTTTCGTTATCCTACTCGTATTATATAATAAAGCCCCCTAAAAAGGAGGCTTTTAACTAGCAATTCTTTTATTATAAGTAGCTAAATTTGCAACAAGTTTTGAGCTACGTTCATTTAATCCCGTTATACTCACTTTCACACCACTTTGTTCATACTTCATGATAACTTTATCAATTGATGCCACTGCTGAATCATCCCATACATGCGCATGAGTAAAGTTCATCTCAATTTCTTTCACATCTTCATTAAATGAAAAAGCATTTATAAAATCTGCCGTAGACGCAAAGAAAAGTTGACCGTGAATTTCGTATATTTTCTTATTTTCAATATATAAATGTTTCACGTGAATCTTTGCCATATTGAATGCAAATAATACGGCACTAATTACTGTCCCAATGACTACGCCTAACCCTAAATTGTGGGTAATAAGAACGACTACTACTGTTACGATCATAACGAATGCATTCCCTTTTGGTACTTTATGAATCGTTGTTACAGAGTTCCAATCAAATGTTCCGATCGAAACCATAATCATAACTGCAACTAATGCTGCCATCGGAATATGAACAACATAATCACCTAAAACGAATAGTAATACAATTAAAAACCCGCCCGCTATAAACGTCGATAATCGTCCGCGTCCACCTGATTTAATATTAATAACAGATTGACCAATCATTGCACAACCTGCCATTCCTCCGAAGAAACCAGCAACAACGTTTGCGATCCCTTGTCCGCGTGCCTCTTTATGCTTATTACTTTCCGTATGCGTCATATCATCTAAAACTGAAGCTGTTAATAAAGACTCTAGTAAACCAATGATTGCAAGCATAACTGCATAAGGTAAAATAATCCCTAATGTTTCTAATGTAAATGGCACATCAGGAATACTAAAGAACGGTAATTCTTTCGGTAGGCTTCCCATATCCCCTACTGTTTTCAACTGTAATCCGCTCATAAGTGCAATACTCGTCACAATAATAATTGAAATAAGCGTAGAAGGTACAGCCGTTGTAATACGTGGAAATAAATATATAATTGCAAGTCCTAATACAACGAGTGCATACATTTGCCAAGTTGCATTTTTAAAATGCGGTAATTGCGCTGTAAAAACTAAAATTCCAAGTGAATTTAAAAAACCACTCATAACAGATTTCGGAACAAACTTCATAAATGAGCTCAGTTTGAACACGCCAAAAATAATTTGGACGATACCTGTTAATATTGTTGTAGCAAATAAATATTGCAAACCATGATCTTTAACAAGCGTTACCATTAATAATGCCATTGCACCTGTTGCAGCTGAAATCATTCCAGTTCTTCCGCCAACAAATGAAATGGTAACCGCAATACAAAAGGCTGCGTATAGTCCAACTGTCGGATCCACGCCTGCAATAACAGAGAAGGCTATCGCTTCAGGGATTAATGCTAAAGCAACGACAATTCCTGATAACACGTCCCCTCTCACATTAGAAAACCAGTCATTTTTTATCGTTTGAAACAAAATACCACTCCTCTACTCCTTTATAATTTGATTTTCTCCATAAGAAAATCTAGCCGACTGCACGAAAGCTATTATATAACGAGTAGAAGATTTTTTGCTATGTAAAAGTTTCCTAAAGAAAAAGACGCTACCTCAGTAGCGCCTTTACTCCTTTTATTAATGCCCATCATGCCCTTGACCACTTTCTTGCACAATCTCTAATCTCTCATCTAATATTCCTTGTGTTTCGAATGAAATATCACTCGTACTGCCTAATAAGAAGCCGTGATTATACGGTCCAAGTGTTGGGTCATCTTTAAACTTCGGCTGAATACTTGCAAGGAAGTCATACACTGGTTGTGAAGCTTTTCCTTCCTCTAAAAAGATAACAGGGGCATGTTTACCCATATGTGAAAATGGTGCCCCAGCAACTGCTAAATCTGGTGTTTTGCTTGAAACAAATGATAAACCGTGACCAGGTTTTATGAATCCCCAGCCAAATTTTGTTTTTTCATCTTTAAACTTCGCAAATGCGATAGAATTTTCTGTTGGATTCTCACCGCTAATACGCGTTACTTTCCCGTATTTGCTTAACTCTTTTTCTACTTCTTTTGAAACAATTTTTTCTGGTCCTAGTAAATATATATTTGCTTTATCTTTTCTCATCTTTAATGCCTCTATTGTCGCTTCTGGCACTTTATCCTTTTCTGTATACAGTAGTGGTTCCGGCATATGAGAAATCCAGTTTACAGCGGGTGTTGTATATAAACGTCCTTCTTCTTCAGACGAACCGATAATAACACTATTTGGGTAGCTTCCTGTTATATCGGTGTATTCTTTATCCACATCTTTAGCGAATATAGCTGGATCCGTTTCCTTTATTTGCTTTACTTTATAATCTTTTAATTGTGCAAGCGTGCTAGCACCTACATCCCCCATTACCATAATTTGTGTTCCATCTTTCGTTCCGAGCGGATTTAGCCGTTTTATTTCTTTTAACGTCATTTCGGGTACCTTTTCTTTTTCTATAAATAAAATCGGCCCGTTATTCGGATGATGAATAAGGTCCGCGCTCGCAATGCCTAATTGCCACTCGCTTGCTGGTACTAAAATAACAGCACCTGGCTGGTTCTCTTTATGGGTTGCTGGCCATATCGTTTGCGAAGTTAACACTGCCATTTGCAGGGGATCATTTGTATTTAACCTCGTCACATTTTTTAGACTTGTCGTTAATAAATCATTCGATGCCCCTTGGTTCATTTCTTTCGGCGCAGTTACTTCCTGAACCATTTTCATTTCCTTTTGCTCTGTTTTCTTCTCTTTTGTAGCTTCATGGTTTTTATGGTCTGTATTCGTTTGTCCACATGCAGCAAGACCCACTGCTGTAATTATTGTTATCCCAAAAATTCGGGTCATTTTTTTCACTATACCGCCTCCGCATTAATCATTTTTGAGCCAATATGATTACCTAAAATGTAATTTCAACTCCACAATAACAAGCAATTCTGAAGAAATTATGCAGACGCATCATAATCTGCACCATTTCTTCATGATTTTGCATTACACTTTAAGTAACGATTATAAATATGGAGGGCTCTCTATGATTGATATACTGCTCGTAGACGATGAACCGAGAATGCTTGAATTATTAACGCTTTATCTTACCCCAATTGGATATAACTGCGTATGTGCGACTTCAGGAGAAGAAGCTATTTTACATATAGAAAATCGAAACTTTAAATTTGTTTTACTCGATATTATGATGCCAAAGATGGACGGATGGGAAACGTGCAAAAAAATCCGATCTTTTAGTAACATTCCTATTATTATGGTTACAGCTCGTGATCAAACAGTAGATGTCGTTCAAGGATTAAAACTTGGAGCCGATGATTACGTAACGAAACCTTTCCATGAGGAGGAACTTTTCGCAAGAATTGAAGCTGTTTTAAGACGTACAAATGAACATAAACAAATCCAATATCACGGTATTGTATGGGATGAAACAAAACACTTCGTTTCTGTCCATAATGAAGAACTCCTTCTCACACCAATTGAATTTTCTTTACTCGGATTATTTTTACGCCATGTGAACTACGTATTAAACCGTGATCAGCTCATCGAACGAATTTGGGGGTTAAACACAAATACAGAAGATCGCACAGTCGATTCACATATTCGTAATTTACGTGATAAATTACGAAAAGTAAATTTCCCTATTGATCACCATTTAAAAACAGTTTATGGAGTCGGGTATCGGTGGATTGATACTTTAGATTAAGGAGCAAAACGATGAAGCGAATATCTATTCAACTCGGATTTTATTTTTTAATTGTTACACTTTTAATCGAAAGTGTTCTATTTGTCTTGCTTTATTATAGCCTTGTCAACAATAGAGTAAATGAAGAAATGACAGCTTTATTAAAGCGCGGAAATAGTCACAGAGATGTGCTTGAAAAGTATTTTGATAAGCAAACAATCTCCCATGTTGCACTAATGGAATCCGAAGCCGAAACGACTGTTGTTATTACAAATGCAAATAAGGATGTACTAGCTAAATCCAACGAAATAAATACTACTATAAAAAAGCATATTAAAAAGATGCAAACACGGACAGATCATGAAGGCGCAATTATAGAGAATCATTGGAAAACATCTAATTATATATGTACAGTTAGTCCCATTGTAGTAGATGGAAAACATGAAGGCTATGTGTACATGTTTCTTGGGACAGAATCCATTGAAGAGATGGTGAATGGGCTAACAAGACAATTCATTATTGCCGGCGTCATTACGTTTCTATTAACAGCCATCACTATCTTTCTCTTATCACGGTTGTTAACAAAACCATTGTTACACATGAAACATGCCACTGAAAAAATGAGTAAAGGCGATTTATCAGTTTCGTTAACGACTACTCGAAATGATGAAATTGGTGAACTAGCATCATCTATTCAAACGCTTGCTAATGATTTACATTATATGAAAACAGAGCGAAGTGAATTTCTAGCAAGTGTTGCTCACGAATTACGAACACCATTAACATACGTAAGAGGTTACGCTGACATTGCTTTAAAAGAAAGCACACCCCCAGAGCAACGTTTGCGATATTTATCTATTATAAAAGATGAGTCTGATTACATTACAAACTTAGTTCAAGATTTATTTTCACTTGCACAAATGGAACAGCATAACTTTTCTATTCAAGTAAAGGAAGTGCATTTACACACCTTCCTTACTCGCATAGCTAAAAAAGTGAACGCCATATATAAAGAAAGATACATTAAAGTTTCTTTCTCTTGTCCTCCTACACTGCTAGTAAACTTAGATGAACAGCGATTTGAACAAGTGATAATAAACATTTTAAATAACGCTTATAGACATTCAAAAGAACATTCTCATATAAATATTTCTGTTACAAAAGAACATAAACGTATTTCCATTACAATTGAAGATGAAGGCGAAGGTATTCCGCCTGAAGACCTCCCTCACATTTTCGACCGTTTTTATCGAGTTGATAAAGCAAGATCACGAGCTACAGGTGGAACTGGTTTAGGACTATCTATCGTAAAAGAAATTGTAGAACTACACGGCGGGAATATTAGTGTAACGAGCGAAGTTAATCACGGGTCTTGCTTTATCATTTCATTAGCATCTATACAAAAACACGACTACCATCAGTAGTCGTGTTTCTTTATCATTTAACTTTATAATATAAATTTACAAATTGTCCAAAACGTTTCGTATCCGTTAAAGTTAAATTGATTTCCGGGTTCTTGTCTTGAAATAACGGAACTCCAGAACCTAATATATGCGGTGTAATCGTAACGATATATTCATCAATTAGATTATTCTTAAAGAACTCTCTTAGTAGACCCCCTCCACCGACCATCCATATTTTAGATCCTTCTTGCTCTTTCAACCTTTTCGTAAACTCCACTACATCTTCATTTACAAACTCCACGTGTTCGTTTGAACCTTTTTCTGAGTTAGAAAAAACATAACATTTTTTATCTAAATACGGGAATGGTTCTATATGCTCTACTACATAATCGTACGTTCTTTTTCCCATAATTATTGTATCAATCGTTTCGTACATTTCTGTATAACCGTTATCTCCCTCCCCTTCGGTTTCCATTAACCACTGTAAATCATCATCTTCTTTCGCAATATATCCATCTAAGCTCGCCGCAATAAATAAAACTATTTCACGTGACATATTTTTTCCTCCTTACATCTCATCTTGATAACATTATGCTGTAAACAATATACTAACAATAAAACACGACAATTTATGTCATGTTTAAAAAGAAAAAAGGTGATACATTTGTCAAAAGCTAAACGCTTATTAGATATTCTTATATTTGCTTCTGCGAAAAAAGCATTTACAGCGCAAGAAATAGCTGATGAATTTAATATTTCTGTTCGTACTGTCCATAGATACATTTTAGATTTAAGTGATATGGGATTACCCATTTACGCTGAACAAGGTCGTAACGGAGGTTATAAAGTATTAACGAATAAAGTCATTCCCCCTATCTTATTTACGGAAGAAGAAGCAGTCTCCATCTTTTTTGCTTTTCAATCTTTAAATTACTATCGAGACTTACCTTTTAACACAGAAATCAATTCCGTTACGCATAAACTGTATAGTTCTCTACAAAATGAGGCAAAAGCGAAAGTTGATAAAATACGTTCTTATATTGCTTTTTGGAATCCGAAGAGAACAATTGAGACACCACTTTTACACGAAGTATTAACCGCGGCTATTGAAAATAAAAATTTACACTTTCAATACGAATCTAAATCAAGGATCAAAACAAAACACGTTCATCCTATCGGTGTATATGCGCATGATGGTTTATGGTATTTACCTGCTTATGATTTTAATGTAGAAAAAACATTACTGTATCGCGTCGATCGTATTCTTTCTATATTATCAACGGAAGAAAATGAAGATACATTCATGAATTTAGAAGAGTGGTTTGCCTCTAACTCTCACGTAGTACATAATCCTACTCAGTTACATGTTTTACTGTCAACAGAAGGCGTACGCCAATGTAAAAGCGTGCCTTACCTTGAAGAATTCGTTGTAACAAACGAAAACGGGACAGGATATATACATTCAACAATTGATAAAGGAGAAATCGATTTTATTACCCCTTTATTTTATAGACTCGGAAAAGATGCAAAAGTTTTAGAACCGATAGAATTGATAGATGGTTTACGTATGCGTGCGAAAGAAGTTTTACATATGTATGGAGACGAAAAAAGCTGCTAAATATAAGCAGCTTTTTAATCTAGTTGTTTTTATTATGTTTACGATTGACGAATATCAAACCACCAACGATTTTTCGAATTCATATTTTCAGTGTCACCAATCCCTCTGTAATTGAAAGCATCCAAAAAGATTGAATCTAATTTATCTTCATCTACAAAATAACCTAAATTAACTTTTACCGTTTCTCCTGGTGTGATACTGCCAATATTGTAAAAGCTTTTTCCATCTCCATGAGGCTCTAAATAATCAACTTCGCCTGTCATAATATTTTTTTCTGCGATTCCATCTTTCCCAGCATACTGCCATGCATTTCCTTTATCTTCAAGAACTTTTATAGATGGAGTCATATAGATTTCTTCTGTCGCCTGTTTACCTATATTTTTCACTGTTGTTGTCAGGTAGACAAATTTAGGATGAATTAATTTTGATTCTACTAATTGATCAATTGAATCTTTACCATTTCCAATTTTATATTTATCCCTTCTATATGGTATCAATTGTCCAGCTTGATCCAAAGCTTGATTCCTGCTTAGTATTCCTAAGCCCATTTCATTAAAGTTCTCTTGTTTAAAATCTTTGATTGAATCAAAGGCTTCAACTTTTTCTATCACATATTCAATTTGACTGTTATCCATAGATATCGTTACTGGAACCTTTTGCCCTATATGAAATAGTCGTTTGCTATCCTTCTTCAAAGGAATTACCTTAGTTGTTTTACTTTCTTGGCTAAAATACTTTTTATCATAATCGCTTATATATGATGCCTTTTCTTTTGACGTAGGCTCAAGTGAAATGTTCCCTAACACATCCACCATTTGTTCTTCGTTTACATCGTTTCCAATATAACTTTGTAACATGATCCCCTCTTTCTCAAAAAAGAGAAAGACCTCTCTGTTAAACGCTAAATTATTGTTTCCATTTTCTTTATTAACAATCACTGCTTTCTTACCATTTATCTCTTTCTCTTCGTAGCTTTTTGAGTACAGCGTTTTAAAATTCGAATCTTTTCCTACTCTCCAAAGAATGAAAGAAAATCCACCCTTTGCATAGTTATCTTTAAATGAATATTTCATAGCAGAGTCATCAATTGCTTCCATATTTTCTGGCAATTTACCAACCTTCAACTTATACCACTGATCACTCTTTTTCGAATCCTTATTTGTTAAGGAAACATTTACTTCATAATTTTGTTTTTGAACGATCATATTATAGACTTTCACTGCTCCAAAAACGGTTGTCGGCATGCCGATCAATAAGCAAGCAGCAGCGATTAACATACGATGTCTTTTACACTTTTTCAGCGGTTGTCCATCTTGCAGCTTCATTTCCTCCATAAACAATTTCTTTTTGCGCGTATATGTATGTGAAAATTCATGTTGTTCTTCAAGTTTATCAAAATCATCTAAAGCAATTTTTTCAGCAAGTTCATATATTTCTTTGGAGTTCTTTGAATTCGTCATGTTGTATACCTCCTATCATATTTTGGACTCGTTTTCGAGCGCGTTCAAACTGCTTGCGGACATTTGCCTCCGTTATCCCCATAACACTTGAAATTTCTTGATACGTTAAGTTATAGAAGACTTTGTACTTAAACACCTGTCTGTTAGATTCATTTAACTCTTTTAGCAATGCATCAATTTGAAGCTCAGACATTTTACGTTTTTCCCACTCTTCAATATTTTCATCTACTGCCTCTACTGATTCTCTTTCATATTCTTCTAAAAATGTTTCATGTCGTTTATTTTTCCGGTAACTATCAATTGCCTTGTTTTTCGCGACCCTCAAAATGTAACGTTTAAGCTCTTGAGTAGCCAAGTTATGGAGCTTTTCCAAGTTCTTATAAAGAGTAATAAACGTCTCTTGAACTGCATCTTCTGCCTGCTGAATATTATTTAAAATAGAATAAGCTACGTAATAAATTTTTTGTTCGTACAACTCGTATAGCTCTTCCATCTTTTCATAATCGTTGTTTGTAACTTTCATATAATTCCTCCTCTCACTCTATATAACGAATGAGCCATATACTTTGTGACACTACAAAATCTATTTATAAATAAAATTTAATAATAAAATAAACAAAAGCCCAATTTCTCTATTTTAACTGAGAAATTGGGCTTTTTAATATTAGAATTTTCTTGACTGTTTCCCTAGGAATATCCCTCTTACGCCTTTTCAGTAAGCAGCATATGCTCTATCGCTTCTTTTAACAAATTCTTTGTCTCTTCCAAGTTATGATTCTTCTTTTCCTCTGGTTGCACCGTATAAAACTCAGCAAATGAGCGCTCTTTATATCTTGGTACGACATGCATGTGATAATGTGTTAACTCGTTAAATACTCCACCATTTTGACAAACTGTAACTCCGTCAGGTTTATATACTATCTTAATCGCTTTTGCAATAAGCTTAGAAGCATCCATAATGGATTTTGCTACAACGTCATCTAATTCGTCTACTTCTACAACATGCTGCTTTGGCACAATTAAAGTATGTCCTGGGTAGAAAGGCGCATGATCTAAAAAGCAAGTTACATAATCATCTTCATATACTTTATATATTTTTTCCTCTTCGTTTGCTAATTTACAACCTAAACAGTCCACTACACTTTCCCCTCTTTCTAAAAACATAAAAACGTGAGAATACGGCTCTCACGTTTTTATGTTTCACTTTATTAGCTCAATTGTTTCCGTAACCTTTATACTATCTTTTACAGATTGAACAATCGTACAATTTTTCACTGCAAGCTGCAGCGCCTTGTCCAGCTGCTCTTCTGTAATGTTTTCTGCTTTAATTTTATAGTGCAAATGAACACTTTCAACTGGCTTCGATAAAGCTTCACTTCTACCAATTTCAGTTTCGATTGTAAACGTATCATATGTAATACGTTTCTTTTCTAAAATCGTTCGAAAGACAATTGCACTACACCCTGCGATAGAAGAAACGAGTAATTGTAACGGTGAATACCCGTTTTCTTTTCCAATCGCTAATTGATCATACGATAAATCTGCTTCTATATCATCGTGTTTGATTGTTAGTTTCATTTGTTTTTTCCATCTCCACTTTCATCGGTTTCTGCCGTTTCTTACTAATATAATAATATATATAGCAGAAAATGATAAATGGAATACCACAGTATAACGCCATTCTTTGTTCAGGAATAAATGCTAAACTAATAACAACGATACTATTTGTAATTAAAGCTAAAATTGGAACAATTGGGTATAGTGGTGTTCTATACTTTAAGTCCTCTAACTTTCCTCCGCCTTTTATATACTGACTTCTAAAGCGAAGTTGCGATAGAGCAATAATGATCCAACTTGAAACAGCTGATAAACCAGCTATAGATAATAAGTACATGTATACTGTATCTTCTGCAAGGAAACTTGTGAATAAAGAAAGACCTGCTACCGCAATCGTTACGACTAGCGCTGTAATTGGAATACCACGCTTATTTACTTTCTGGAAGGAAGTTGGTGCCATTCCCTCATTTGCAAGTGACCATAGTATACGTGTCGCTGCATATAATCCAGAGTTCGCTACAGATAATAACGCAGTAATAATAACGAAGTTCATAATATCAGCTGCGTATGGAATACCAATTTTATCAAATACGACTACGAATGGACTTTCAATTACGCCTGCTTCTTTCCAAGAAATTAATCCTACTAAAATTGTCATCGTTAAAATGAAGAATAACATAATGCGCCATACTGTATTACGGATCGCACGTGGAATTGTTTTTTCTGGATTTTCACTTTCTCCCGCTGCAATTCCGATTAACTCTGTTCCTTGGAATGAGAAGTTAACTGTAATCATTGTAAGTAGTACGGCAGCTAGTCCATTCGGGAAAAGTCCACCATCGCTTACAAAGTTAGAGAAAAGAGGTGCTGCTTCTTTTCCGTCATATGATATAAATCCTAATAATGCACTACCACCAAGAACGACAAATGCAAGGATTGTAATTACTTTAATACTAGAAAACCAAAATTCTAATTCAGCATAACTTTTTGCCGAAATTGCGTTTGAAGCATATAAAATAACACCGAATACAAGGCACCATACCCAAACATCAACATTTGGAAACCATCTTTTCATCATTAAACCTATTGACGTTAATTCTAGACCCACTGTTACTGCCCAGCCAAGCCAGTATAACCAGCCAATCATAAAGCCCGTTCCTGGTCCAATAAACTTCGTTGCATACTTTTGGAAAGATCCTGAAACCGGCATCGCTACCGTTAACTCTCCAAGACAAAGCATTGTTAAATACATAATAAATCCGCCTACTAAATATGAAAGGATGGCTCCCCCTGGTCCAGCCTGATTAATAGTGTAACCTGAACCTAAGAAAAAACCAGTTCCGATTACACCACCAAGTGCGATCATAAATAAATGTCTACTCTTCATCGTGCGATGTAATTTCTCATTCGTTGGTTGCTGCATCTAAATCCTCCCCCTACCAATACCCCTATATCTTGTTAAAATTTTCTGATAATAAAAATATACACGAAAGCGATTACATTTTCTATATAAAATTAAAACTTTTCTGATAAAATAATATAAAAAATCTAATTATTGCAAGATTTAGATTCTATTTAGAGGAAAATAAGGAGAAACAAGGAAAAAACCCTTACATATATTGTAAGAGTCAACGAAGTTCTAATCTTCTCGATAAAATTGATAAACTATAATTTACGATAAAGTACATACAAGCTACTAATATAAATGTTGGAATCATGTAATTCACATTTTGCCCGCTAATAATTTGAGCATTATGCATAAGCTCAGGGAGTGATATAACAACCGCTAGCGACGTATCCTTCAGCAATGAAATAAATTGACTGACAAGCGGCGGAACCATTCTCCTTAATGCTTGTGGCAAAATAATATGCCAAAGCGCTTGCACATAAGTTAATCCCGAAGATCGTGCGGCTTCAACCTGCCCTTTTTCAATAGACAATAAACCACTTCTAACAATTTCAGATATCATTGCTGCCTCAAATATTGTTAAAGCAACAATTGCAGCTGTTATAATTTCTAATTTCAAGCCTGCTTCTGGAAGTGCAAAATACGTGAAAAATATAATTAACAGTAGTGGTAAGTTTCGAATCAGTTCAACTATAACTCCTAATACTTGTGAGACGACAGGTATTTTCGTGTAGCGCAATATACCGATTACACTTCCAATAATAAAACTAAGTACAATTGCTATGAGCGCTACCTCTAATGTTATAAGTAACCCTTTTAATAAAAATAGAATATGATCTCCTGTAATTGCTCCCTTGAAATCCATTTACACCGCCTCCTTTGCCAAGCGTTTTTCTAAATAACGCACTAGCATACTGAGCGGAATTGTTAATATTAAATAAAACATCCCGACAAATATATAAACATCAAACGTAACAAACGTCTTCGTTGAAATTAAATCTCCTTGATACATTAAATCAGCACCAGCAATGATTCCAAGTATTGAAGAGTTTTTAACTAAATTGAGAAACTGGTTTCCTAAAGGGGGAATTACAATTTTCACAGCTTGGGGTAAGACAACATAATACATCGCCTGCACATACGTTAGCCCTGAAGAGCGGGCAGCTTCCATTTGCCCTTTCGCAACTGATAAAATACCAGCGCGAATTACTTCCGCAATAAAAGCTGCCGTATATACCGTAAGCGTAACTGTTCCTGCTACAAAACCATTTAAAGTAATTCCTATTACAGGTAAAGCAAAATAGAATATAAATGCAATTAATACGAGTGGAATATTTCTTACAAACTCCACAAAAGCTGATCCTATCCAATTTAAAATACGAATAGGTGCAATACGCATTACTGCCAAAATTACTCCTAAAATAAAACTGCCTATCAATGCAATTACACTAGACATAACTGTATATTTAAATCCTTCTAAATACATATCAATGTTATTCGTTAATATAGAAAAATCAGGCACATATTCTCCCCTCTTTCTTTACAAGAAGAGGATGAGTACTCTCATCCTCTCACTTTTACTATCTACTTTTCTGGTTTTTGTCCAATCCACTTCTCATATAATTTGTCATACTCCCCGCTTGCTTTCATGTCTTTAATTAAAGTATTAATCTCTTTCGTTAAATCATCTGCCCCTTTTTGCACTGCAATTCCGTATGGTTCATCTGTAAAAATTTTTCCTACTACTTCATAATTAGAATCTTGTTTTGCCATTCCGTAAAGGATCGCATTATCTGTCGTCAACACATCACCTTTACCTGCCTTTAACGCTGTAAATGCCTCACTATAATTTTCAAACTCTAATACAGTCGCTTCTGGTGACTTTTGACGAATGTTATTTGTAGATGTTGATCCTTTTACAGCTAATACTTTAACGCCTTGTTTTATATCATCAACGCTCTTAATATTGCTTCCTTTTTTCACAAGTAACGATTGTCCTGCTTTAAAATATACATCTGAAAAATCCACTTCTTTTTTGCGTTCTTCCGTAATTGTCATTGTTGCAATAATTGCATCAATATCACCATTTTTCAGCATTGGAATACGTGTTTTAGACGTTACTTCTTTCAGCTCTAGCTTCTTTTCATCTCCAAGAATCTTTTTCGCAAGTGCCTTCGCGACATCAACATCGAATCCTTCTACCTGCCCTGTTGAAGGATTTTTTAATCCAAATAAATTCGTATCATTCTTTACCCCGACTACTAATTTCCCTCGTTTCTTAATTTGTTCAACAGCCCTGCCTTGCTTCGTATTTGTTTCCTTCGCCTCATCTTTTTTACTTCCACACCCAGCAACGACAAGTACGAATAAACACGAGAATATGATTAACATAAACAACTTTTTCATTTTAAGCATAAAACTCCTCCTTTAATGGTTTAACACTCGGCTTAAAAATAGACGCGCTCTTTCTTGTTCAGGACTCGCAAAGAATTGCGCCGGTGTTGTATCCTCAATGATTTTGCCATCATCCATAAATAAAATCCGATCCGCTACTTCTCGCGCAAATCCCATCTCATGCGTGACAACAACCATTGTCATCCCTTCTTTAGCCAGTGCTTTCATAACATCAAGTACCTCTCCAATCATCTCTGGATCAAGAGCAGACGTAGGCTCATCGAATAGCATAATTTCCGGCTGCATTGCAAGTCCTCTAGCAATTGCCACCCGTTGCTGTTGTCCTCCGGATAATTGATGTGGATATACGTTAGCCTTCTCTGGAATTCCTACTTTCTCTAAATAAAACATTGCTGTTTTCTCTGCTTCTTCTTTGGAAACTTTATTTACTTTAATCGGTGCTAATGTAATATTTTGAAGAACCGTTTTATGTGGATATAAATAAAAATGTTGAAAGACCATCCCAATATTTCGCCGCAATTCATTCATGTCCGTTTTTTTATTGTGTACCTCTGTATTTTGTACAATTAATTCTCCATCTGTAATTGGCTCTAATTGATTTATACACCGAAGCAACGTACTTTTTCCTGATCCTGAAGGCCCGACAACTACTACCACTTCGCCTTTTTTCACTTGCACATTAATATTTTTCAAAACTTGAAAGTTACCATAATATTTATTTACATTACGAAATTCTATCAACATACTCCCCCTTCCCCTAACAATGCATGTACATTCTTTTTATATTCAAAAATAGTCCCAAAAATAACTTTTAGCTTCAATTTGTCCATAAAAAAAAGCAAAGAGTTTCCCCTTTGCTTCTTCATTTCTATTCTGTTAAGATACTTCTTCTTTCTTATCTTTCCCGTATTCATGCTCCCAAAAATCAGCATTTTTAATTCCTAATGGCTGCGGATCGAATACTGGATCTTTTCCTTCTTTTTTCTGTTTTTCATAATCCTTTAATGCGACTAATGCAGGTTTTTGTAATAGTAAAATCGCAATGATATTTACCCATGCCATAATTCCTACACCGATATCACCTAAAGCCCACGCCGTTGCTGCTGTTTTAATACAGCCGTAGAATACAGCTCCTAAAAAAACAAATTTTAGTACCATAGACAACCAAGGACGATCTTTATCTCGATTTAAGTACGCAATATTCGTTTCTGCAATGTAGTAATACGCCATAATTGTTGTAAACGCGAAGAATAATAACGAGATTGCAACGAAACCGTTTCCAAATCCAGGGAAAACAGATTCTACCGCCGCCTGTGTATATCCTGGTCCTGGCTGAGCACCATTTAATTTATTAACGATAAAGTTTTTTCCGCTTGCATCAAATACGTTATACATGCCTGTAATAATCATCATAAATGCTGTTGCTGAACAAACAAATAATGTATCAATGTAAACGGAAAATGCTTGCACTAAACCTTGCTTAGCTGGATGTGATACTTCAGCTGCTGCTGCTGCATGTGGTCCAGTTCCTTGCCCTGCTTCATTGGAATAAATACCACGTTTTACTCCCCAAGAAATTGCTAAACCGATAATACCACCGAAAGCAGCTTCTAATGCAAATGCACTTCTTATAATTAACATAAATGCTTCTGGCAATTTTTCAATATTCATAGCAACAATGACGCAAGCTACTAAAATATAGCCTATTGCCATAAACGGTACGACAACTTGCGCTACGTTAACAATTCGCTTCACTCCACCGAAAATAATAAGAGCTAATACGACAACTAATATAGCCCCTGATACGGTAGTATTAATACCAAAAGCCGTTTCTAAACTTACAGCAATACTATTTGCTTGTACACCCGGTAATAAAAGTCCTGTTGCAAGAATTGTCGCTGCAACGAACACTAAAGCATACCATTTAACTCCTAAACCTTTTTCGATGTAATAAGCAGGACCACCTCGGAACTGTCCTTGATGTTTCGTCTTATATATTTGCGCTAATGTCGATTCTACATAAGCAGAACCTGCTCCTAAGAAGGCTACTGCCCACATCCAAAATACAGCCCCTGGTCCACCAAATGCAACCGCTGTTGCTACCCCAGCGATATTCCCTGTCCCAACGCGCCCTGATAAAGAAAGTGCTAACGCCTGAAATGAAGAAACACCAGCCTCTGATTTTTCTCCTTGAAATGTCAGCTTCACCATTTCTCCTACGTGTCTTACTTGTAAAAACTTTGTTCGAATGGAAAAATATAAACCTACTCCTAAACATAAATAAACAAGTGCTGGACTCCAAACAATATTATTTAACCAATTTACGAAAGTTTCCAACATTCCCCCTCCTTCTTTATAAAGAATATTCAGAATATATATAAAATTATAAGTGCATACCGAATCTAGGACAATATTATTTTAATAAAACAAACATATTTTTGTATAAAAAAACAAAGTATACATTTATTTTGTATACTTTGTTTTGAACAAAATGTATTATATATTCACAATTGCTTCTTCGCTTATAATTCTTTCATATAACTCTTCAGATAATTTTTGGAAGTTATCTGGCATATCTTTCCCCTTAAACTTCTTTTGGAGTGTACCGTATAGACCTATGTCACGTAAACGTAAAAATAGTGGTAACGATTCATACCAACTATCCGCCAGCCTGTGCTCATACTCATATCCTTTTCGTAACACTTGTAACTGTTTACGAGCAAAATCTGTTTTCTCTTCTGCTGTCCACGGTGTAAATAGAACAGAGTAGTATAGAACCATCGCTAAATCATGTATAAAGTAATTATAAGCCGCATCATCAAAATCAAAGATTGTTAGCTCTTTACCATCATAATGAAAATTACCTGGATGAATATCACCGTGCATAAGACCGAACGTTTCTCTTTCAACTGGAAGAGCCTTAATTTCATCCATTAATACCGCTGCAATCTTTTTCACTTGATCATCTTCTAATTCATTAATAATCCCACTTTCGTCTTCTTCCCACGTATCACGATGATTCGTTTTAGGATAGTTCATTGTTAGGCGATGCAGTTGTCCAATCGCTTTTCCCCATGCTTCAAAATAAGCATCTCCCCAATAAGGTGATCCTTCCCCTTTTACTTGCTCGCCTTTTGCATATGTAAATAAAGACGCGAAAAAGAACGTTCCATCCTCTGCTACGATTTCTTCTACGAGATTTCGAGACGTTGAATCAAGAGGTCCTGCTACCTTTGCCCCATTCTCTGCAACATATCGTAAAAAATCTAGTTCAGCCTCTACCTCTTGTTTAGAGCGATGAGAAGAATGTGTTAAACGTAATACGTAATCTTCATCATTATCACCCTTTGCCTTAAAAATATAATTTTCAAAATCTCCAAGTGGCTTTTCTTCTACTGTTACATGAAATTCCCTTGCCGCTCTTGCTAAAATTTCCTTTGTAAAAACACGTTCTACAGCTATTTCCATATATATCCCTCCTATATATCTTCTTAATTCGACACAAACGTGAGAAGTACTGCTATGAAATTGAATAATGCACAAAAGACAATGTAACGTAACTTTCAATTCTCTTCTTAAAAAAATAATCTAAGCATAAATTTCTCACAAAAAGCAAAAATTAACAGAAGTAATTTTATTCTAAAAGAGGTGGAAAGTATGACAGAGAAAAAAGAACAACAAGAGAGTAAAAAACAAAAGCATATGTTTCCATCACTTCCGGAGAACATTAATTACATTGAAAATAAACTTTCTCATTCTGATGATATAAAAAAATTAGATCTCCCTTTTCAAAACGGAAAAGGAACAATCTTATATATTGAATCTTTAGCAGATCCAAATTTAATTCATCAATTAGCTCTTGAACCATTATTAACTCGATCGGATCTGTCCTTAGATAAAGCCTTTTCCACATTAAATATGAAAAAAGAAACGAATTTAAATTATGGAGTACAGGTTTTATTACAAGGTAAATCCTTATATTTTCATGAACATGTCAATAGTTTTTGTATTTTCGAAACAGCTTTATCTTTAAAGAGAGATATAGCAGAGCCTGATAATGAAGGAATTGTGCGCGGTCCACATACTGGTTTTGTAGAGGATCTAGCAACGAATTTAACCTCTATTCGCAAACTCATTAAGAGTCCAAATTTAGTTGTTAAGTACTTTACAATCGGTGAAGAGATGCACACGAAAGTGGCAATTGCTTATATGCAAAATATAGCCAATGACGATCTAGTTGCCGAAGTGAAAAGAAGGTTAGAAAAAATTAAGACAGATGCACTTATGCCTCCAGGATACATACAAGAATTCATAGAGGATACGTCCTTCTCGCCATTTCCGCAGCAATTAAATACAGAGCGTCCAGATAGGACCGCTGCTAATTTAATGGAAGGACGGGTTGCAATTTTATCTGATGGGGACCCAACAGCGCTCATCGTACCTGTTACGTTATTCGCTTTTTATCAATCACCAGATGATTATAATAACCGCTGGATTGTAGGTTCTTTCGTCCGAATGATTCGCTTAGTAAGTTTTTTAATTGCCTTTCTCTTGCCAGCTTTATATATTGCAACTGTCGCTTTTCATCCTGATGTGTTACCGCTCGAACTTGTGTATACAATTAAAGCTTCATTAGAGAAAGTACCGCTTCCTCCTATTTTTGAAGCTCTCTTAATGGAATTAATCTTTGAATTGTTACGCGAAGCTGGTATTCGCTTGCCGAGCCGAGTGGGACAAACAATCGGTATTGTAGGTGGGTTAGTAATTGGTGATGCAATTGTAAAGGCTGGGCTTGTTTCTTACACAATGATTATCGTTGTAGCTTTAACTGCAATTTCATCTTTTCTCGTTCCATCAAATGATATGAGCTCAGCAGTTCGCATTCTTCGTTTTCCATTAATGCTTCTTGCTGCTATATTCGGATATTTAGGAATATCATTCGGTCTCATTATAACTTTTGTTCATTTATGTCAGCTACATTCATTTCATACACCATATCTTTCTCCTGTTGCCCCGATGCGGATAAAAGATATGAAAGATTCTTTCGTAAGACTACCAATTTGGTCATTTTGGGAAAGACCACATGATCCAAAGCCGAAAAAAATGCAACGCCAACATGTAACGAGAGAGGATGAGGACGGTGACAAACACGCAAAGTAAAATTTCACTAGTTCAATTTACCTTTTTCGTTATTCAATGCCAAATCGGAGTGGGCATACTTTCTCTACCGAACCGTCTTCACCTAATAGCAAAAGGTGGTGGATGGATTTCTGCTCTTATCGCTGGTCTGGCAATTCAACTTATTATTTTACTTATGTGGCTTTTCTTAAAACGATTTCCTGATGCAAATATGTATGAAAGTGTTTGTATGCTATTTGGTAATAAGTTTGGAAAACTATTAGGTTTTGCTTATGTTTTTTATTTTACACTTATCGGTATGACGGTTATGTTAAATGCTTGTAATGTCATTAAAGTATGGGTTTTACAAGCAACTCCGTGGTCTGCAATTCTCATATTATGTACAGTAGCTTGTTGTTATGTCGCTTATAATACATTTAAAGTCATCGTACGATTTTATGTCATGGCCTCTATTCTCATTATTCCAATGGCCCTTTTAATTGCCCTAGGGTTTTCCCGAGCTGATTTTTCTTATATTTTCCCACTTACAGAGGCTGGGTGGTGGAATATTATTCAAGCATCGAAAGAAACAATTACAGCCATGTATGGTTTTGAAATTATTCTTATTGCCTTTCCAAAAGTAAACGGGAGTTCTGTGGCAAAACTGAAGGCCATTTCTATCGCTAATGGATTTGTAACACTTTTTTATACTTTTACCGTTTGGATTTGCTTTATCGTATTTAGTCCAAAACAAGTTGAGCTTATTCCAGAGCCAGTTGCTTACTTATTACGCTCCTTGCATATTGGAATTATAGACCGAACGGACCTAATCTTCATACCAATTTGGATGATAACTGTCGCTGCCTCTATTGCTAGTTATTATTGTGCTGCTTCTATCGGCATTGGACACATATTCAACCTTGCTAATCATAAAAAAGCTGTTCCAATCGTTGGTATAATTGCTTTTAGTGTAGCCTTATTTATAGATACACCTGAAGAATTAAAAGTAATTGCAACTTTCACTGATAAGTTTACCTATATTTTCATCGTTGTCCTCCCTCTTTTATTTCTACTTTATTCAGTAATAAGAAAGAAGAAAGGAGAACAATATGTTCCAAAAAAGAGTTAAATTACTTTTTATATTATGTACTAGTTCCCTCCTTTCTGGCTGTTGGGATCAAGAACCATTAAGAGAAGCGAGATTAGCTTATAGTATTGGAGCTGATATTACGGAAGAGAATAAACTCCAGCAAACAATCGAGCTCGTAAAAAGTTCAAGCGGAGAACAATCTTCATTCGAGAATGAAATACATTCAGCAACCGGGCATAACATAAGAGATACAAGCGATTCCCTAAAAAAAAATGTGACTGGAAATATTCGCTATTTTAAATATGGTGTTCAATTACTAGGAACCAAAATTCTAAAAAAAGGGATACTACCCTATTTAGATGTCAGTTTTCGGGATCCAACAAATCCAACTGCTTTAGTAAAGCTTATTGCAGTAGATGGTGAAACGTCCGAGGTACTCGAAAAAAAGAAAGTAGGAAATTTATTAATTGGAGATTTTTTAAAGAAAAAAGTGAAAAGCTTAGAAGATATGAGTGTATTTCCAAAAGAAACTTTAGAAACAGCTGCTACAAAAATGTTAGACCCCGGTAAAGACTTTATACTCCCTTCCATAAAAATAAAAGGAAAAGAAGTAATTACAAACGGGTTAGCTTTATTTAACAATGATAAATTAACTGGGCATTTACCTTTGAAACAATCGGTTTTATTCGTATTATTAACCGGAAAAATGGGAACAAGTGCGCGTATAACCCAAAAGCTTACTAGCGAGAAATCAGAGAAGACATCTGATTATTTAACAATGGAAATTAGCAATCGAAAGTTAAAACGAGACTTAAAAATAACGACAGATAAAAAAGGAAATGTTTATGCTCACATTAAACTACAACTAAAAGTGATAGCGCTTGAAGCTCCAAGAGATAACCTTTATAAAATGGATGAAAGAAAAAAACTAAATAAAGAATTGTCTAAACAGCTTACGAAAGAAGCTAAAAAGATAACTAACAAGCTACAAAAAGCTAACTGTGATGCTTTCGGTATCGGAAGACACCTTATCGCCTATCACCCTGACTTATGGAAGAAAAAAAATTGGAATAAAGATTATGCAAAAGTAAAATTCAAACCTGAGGTAGATGTAAATATTTTGTATAGTGGTGTCTTAAAATAAAAAGGTTGTATGCCGCTCGGGCATACAACCTTTTTATTTCGTATATCGATACACAATTGATTCATATGGTCTTAAGTTAAGTTTTGTAATATCCTTGCTGCAATCTTTATAATTCGACAGTAGTACCTCTTGTTTCATTCCATCTAATTGAACATGAGCTGGTACAGAATACTTTATTTCTTCTCCATAGAAGTTATTGATAACAAGTAATATCTCATCATTTACAGTACGTGTATATGCCCAAATCTTAGGATGATTCTTATCTAAAATAGCATATTCTCCTTCTGTCATAACATCATATGTTTTTCTTAGTTCAATTAGTTTTTTATAATGATAAAATACAGACTCTTTATCGGCTAGTGCCTTCTCTACGTTTATTTCTTTAAAATTTTTAGCCGCTGAAATCCAAGGTGTACTTGTTGTAAACCCGCTATTTATTTCTTCATTCCACTGCATCGGAGTGCGAGAGTTGTCACGAGATTTTTGCTTTAAAATCCCGATAATATCTTCTTTTGATAGCCCTTCTTTTAGCTTTATATCGTATATATTTAACGATTCCACATCACGATATTGCTCGATGGACTCAAATTTAGGATTCGTCATACCGATTTCTTCCCCCTGATAAATATAAGGCGTTCCTTGCAGCATGTGCATAGCTGTCGCTAACATTTTTGCAGATTCGTTTCGGTACTTTCCATCATCACCAAAGCGTGACACAATGCGAGGCTGGTCATGATTACACCAAAATAACGCATTCCATCCTCCGCCCTTTTGCATTTCAATTTGCCAGTTAGACATAATCTCTTTTAATTTAATGAAATCAAACTCTGCTTTCTTCCACTTATCACCATTCGGATAATCTACTTTTAAATGATGGAAACTAAACGTCATGCTCAGTTCATTGCGCTCAGGATTAGAATATTTAATACAATTATCAATTGTCGTAGAAGACATTTCTCCAACTGTAATTACATCTTTTCCTGCAAAAACATTGCGGTTCATCTCTTGTAAATATTCATGAACACGCGGGCCATCTGTATAATACTTGCGTCCATCACTTGTCGCAGTATTACCTTCATCGTTTAAGAAGCATTGGTCTTTTGAAATTAAATTAATGACATCTAATCGGAATCCCGTTACCCCTTTATCCAGCCAAAAGCGCATCATATCATATACTTCTTCACGAAGTTTTTCATTTTCCCAATTCAAATCAGCTTGTGTTTCATCAAATAAATGTAAATAATATTGCTCCGTCTTCTCATCATATTTCCAAGCAGATCCACCAAACTTAGACTGCCAATTATTTTTTTCATCACGCCAAATATAGTAATTACGATATGGACTATTTTTATCTTCCTTCGCTTCTTTAAACCACTTATGTTCAGTCGAACTATGATTTACAACAATATCAAGCATAATCTCAATGTTACGTACTTTCGCTTCTGCTAAAAGTTCTTCAAACTCTTCCATCGTTCCGTAAGATGGATCAATGCTGTAGTAATCACTTACATCATATCCATTATCATTTTGTGGTGATTGGTATATCGGTGTTAACCATATATAATCCACTCCGAGTTCTTTTAAATAATCTAGTTTCTCTGTAACCCCTTTTATATCCCCGGTTTCCCTATTGTAATAACTATTAAAGCTCTTCGGATAAATTTGATAGACTACACTTTTATGCCAATCCTTCATGTTTAACTTCCTCCTACTTCTGTTTGACTCTTTTTGCAAATAACCATGTTAAAGTAAATGGGATTACAACTGCGATAATCATTCCGACAATAAACATTGGAATCGATTTCGGAATGATAGAAATAAATGCTGGCAATCCGCCAATTCCGATAGCAGGTGCTAATACACCATTTAATGTAATGAATATCGCTGCCACAGCAGACCCTATAATCGCTGCATAAAACGGGAACTTATTTCGTAAATTCACACCAAACATCGCTGGTTCTGTAATACCGAAGTATGCTGAAATGGCTGATGTTGATGCCATACTTTTATCATTTTGATTTTTAGAAATCCAGAACATCGCAAGTGCCGCACTACCTTGGGCAATGTTAGAAAGAGCAATCATCGGCCAAATAAATGTACCGCCATGTTGTGCAATCAATTGTAAATCAATTGCAATAAACATATGATGCATACCTGTAATTACAAGCGGTGCATATAATGCTCCAAATAATACTGCTCCAACTACTGGTACTGTTTCATATACACCTACTAATCCTACTGTTAATAAATCTCCAATATGACGTGTAACCGGACCGATAATTCCTAATGCTAACACACCTGTCACAACGATTGTTGTAATTGGTACAACTAATAATTGAATTGCATTTGGTACATGTTTCTTTAAGAAAATTTCTACTTTACTTAATACAAATGCTGCTACTAAAACAGGTAAAATTTGTCCTTGATATCCTACCTTCTCAATTTGGAACAGTCCTAGAATATTGAAGTACTCAATCTTTTGCCCCTCTAAACCAGTCGCTGCTTTTCCATAATCCCAAGCGTTTAATAAGGCCGGGTGCACAAGCATTAATCCCATAACAATCCCTAGTATTGGACTACCACCAAAACGCTTCGTTGCTGACCACCCGACAAGTGCTGGTAAGAATACGAATGCTGTATTGGCCATCATATTAATTAAATCCCAAAGCCCGCCTAAGTTTGGATAAACATCTAATAAATTTTTCCCATCAAAAAATAAGTCCTTTGCGCCTAATAGGTTGTTAATACCCATTAGTAAACCAGCTGTTACGATCGCTGGTAATATTGGCATAAATACATCCGAAAATATTTTTACAAACTTTTGAGCTGGATTTAACTTTTGGTTACCTGAATCTTTTACGTCAGCTACAGTCGATTCTTTCATACCCGCAAGCGTTATCAATTCCGCATATACTCGATCTACATCCCCTGGACCAATTACAATTTGAAATATCCCAGCGTTATGAAAAGCTCCTTTCACTAATGAAACAGACTGTAATTTATCATTATCTATTTTACTTTCATCTTTTAAAGCGATACGGAGCCTCGTCACACAGTGCGCAGCTTGTTCAATATTGTCTTTCCCACCAATATACTGCAACACTTCCTCTGCTGTTTTACGATAGTCTTTCCCCATATTCCCGTCCCTCTTTTCTTTTTTTGATACCGTTTACAATTACATATTAACTCGTATATATAAGTTAGTCAACACTCGTATGTACGAGTTTGTGTTTTTTTTATAAAAAAAAGAGATGAAACAATATTTTGTTCCACCTCTTTACTTCCTACGTGCCACATCCGAAAAGTGAAAAATATCTAAGCGGTGGCGTGATTCTGTATATTCAAACTGACTTCCATCATACAAATGTGTAAAGTTTTTCACAACGACAACATAGTCTGTTCCATTTAAATCTAAATACTTTCTGTCATCCTCTGTACATGGCTGTACTTCAATTACCCTCTGTGAATAACTAATATGTAGCCCAAGCTCTTTCTCAATGTATTTATAAATCGATGTAGCTGCAATTTCTCTCGTTAAGCCTGGAATATATTCCGATACAAAATGGTTTATATCTAAAATTACTTTTTCTCCATCAATATTTCGTACACGTTTAATATGGTCAATCACTGTTTTTTCTTTCACGTTTAATAACTTTGCTACGTCTTTCGTCGCTTCAATTTTCTCCATTTCTACGACGTCTGTAATACAATGACGCCCTAAACGTTCATTTTCTTCTTGGAAACTTACAATACCACCAAAATTAAATTCAATATTTTTTCGCTTTAAAACAAACACACCTTTTCCGTGAATTTTTTGTACATATCCACGCTCTTGCAGTAAATCTACCGCTTTTCTTACCGTGCCTCGGCTTGCCTCATACTGCTTCATTAATTCTGTTTCTGATGGGATTTTGCATCCCTCTTTTAATTGTTTATTATCAATAGATTTACTGATTTCTGTATAAATTTGTTCATACTTACTCATCATCTACAATAGCCCCTTGTCACCTTATAATTCTATATGTATTATAACATGCTTCACTCTTCTGCCAATCTCTCACTTATTTTCCATTACAAGAAAAATATAGGTAAATATTTAATCTTTAAAACGTATTTTTATAAAATTTTTTATATTTTTCTTTTCATTCAAAAAAACATGTAGTATACTAACTTCAAAATCAGAGGAGAAAGGGAGCAAAGAACTATGCTTACTTATACAACAACTGTAGTTACATTTGCACAAAAACATCATCATCATACGTAACCCTTGAAACCTAGCGGAAAAATTACGCGTAGGTACAAGGGTTATTCCCGTTGTACCTACGCTTTGGCGAAAGAGCCATGTAGGTATTTTTTTATCTACATGGCTCTTTTTTTATTGTCAAAAAGCTAGTGAAAAATGATGTTTAAGCAAAACTTACTACAAAGGAGTTAACAAAAATGGAAACGAAAAAATGGGGATTATGGGTTTTAACAGCATTTGTTATCGGGAATATGGTTGGCGGTGGCGTATTTATGCTTCCAGCAAATTTAGCACAAGTATCAGGTCCAATGGGTTCTACACTCGCATGGAGTATTACAGGCCTTGGCGTATTTATGATTGCACTTGTATTTGGAAATTTAGCGATTCGTAAACCAGAATTAAAAGCTGGACCACAAAGCTATGCTCAAGCAATGTTTCCTTCAAAAAAAGCTGGTAAAGTTGCAGGATATAGTATGGCATGGGGATATTGGGCTGCTAACTGGGCTGCAACAGCATCTGTTATTATTTCCTTCGCTGGATATTTATCAACATTCTTTCCAGTTTTACAAAGTAAGCAAATTCTTTTTTCAATAAACGGATTTTCACTAGAACTCGGAAAAGGGTTAACTTTCCTCGTATGTAGCCTTATGCTGTGGGGAATTCAATATATTCTTTCTCAAAATATTGATCGAGCTGGAAATATGAATCTACTTGCTACCATTGCAAAAATTATCGGATTTACAATGTTTATTGTAATTACATTATTCATTTTCAATGCTTCTAATTTCGGAGACGGTCAAACCTTTATGAATGAAGCAGGACAATCAATCTCATTAGGTGGACAAATCAATTCAGCTGCTATTGCAACACTCTGGGCATTTATCGGTATTGAATCAGCAGTTATGCTTTCTAATCGTGCAAAATCACAGCGCGATGTAAAAAAAGCTACGATTTTCGGATTAATTATCGCTCTTCTTATTTACATGTCAATTACTTTACTTACAATGGGAGCTCTTCCGCAAGATGCTTTAAAAGAGTCTCAAAAACCATTAGTAGACGCATTAAATTTAGCAATTGGAAATAAAGGCGCATATATAATGGCTTTACTCGCTCTTATATCTTTATTTGGATCTACAGTTGGCTGGATCGTTGTTAGTTCAGAAGTACCTTACCAGGCAGCAAAAAATGGACTTTTCCCTAAGTTTTTCGGGAAAACAAATAAAAAAGGTAGTCCTTCAAAATCATTATTGATTACAAATGTAATGACGCAAATTTTCTTATTTTCAACGATTTCTGGTACTGTTTCAGAAGCGTATAGTTTCGCTATCGTCGTAGCAACATTAGCCTATTTAATTCCATACCTTGTTTCTACCTTGTACCAATTAAAATTAGTTATTACAGGAGAAACGTATGATATACTGCCAGGATCTCGAGTAAAAGATGGAATCATTACTACATTGGCGTTGGTATACTCTATTTGGGTTATCAAAACGGGAACTGCTGATTTAAAAACATTCTTCTTAGGAATTGGATTATTCGTATTAGGCCTTATTCTCTATCCAGTACTAATGAAAGACTCACAAAAAACGGATTAAATAAAGAGAAGCTGCTGGCTTCTCTTTTTTATTAAAAATCTGTAATTAACTTTTCTTTTAGCTCTCCTACAGATAAAGGTTTCGCATAATAAAATCCCTGTACATAATCACAGCTCATTGATTGTAACAAACTCTCTTGCTCTACTGTTTCTACTCCTTCAGCAACTACTGCTAAATTTAAACTATGAGCAATTTCGATAACGGATTTTACAATCGTTCGTTCTGGTTGTGCGTGATCATAATGAAATTCACGAATAAAATTACGATCAATTTTTACAATATCCAGTGGTAGTTGTTTTAAATAATATAAGGAAGAATAGCCAGTTCCGAAATCATCCAAAGCAATTAAAACACCCATATTTCTTAATTCTTGTAATGTAGCAATAATATAATCAAAATGGCGGACTGCAATGCTTTCCGTTATTTCTAATATTAAACGGTTCGGAGGAAAACCAGTTCTCTTTAAAATGCTACGTACGGACAAAATAAAACGTTTCTGCATTAATTGTTGTATAGATAAATTCACAGATAACTTTAGTCCTTCTTGATAATTTGGCAATGTTTTAAACAAGCGACATGATTTTTCTAATACCCAGTCTCCTAGCTTTATAATAAGTCCAGACTCTTCAGCTACAGGGATAAATTCGCTTGGTGAAATAGGTCCGTCTTCTGTCATACAACGTACTAGAGCTTCTATACCAGAATATCTCTTCGTTTTCAAATCAATAATAGGCTGCAATGCTACATCTAACTCTTCGTCACGAATTGCCTTTTGCAAAGCAAACTCAACTTTCATTCTACGATTTATTTTCGCACGTAGCTCATCTGTAAAGAAACATGCAGCGTTTCTCCCCTGTTCTTTTGCACTATACATAGCTAAGTCAGAGTTTTTCAATAAAGTTTCCACATCTTGTCCGTCTTGTGGATAAGAACAAAGTCCTAGACTAGCTGAAATGTATACTTCATGGCCTTCCAGCATAAATGGTGCCTGAAAACATGACAACACAGATGTCGCTAACTGACTCATATCATCTTGTCTATGATTTTTTGTTAACAGCACAAATTCGTCGCCACCTAGCCTAGCCAGAACATCTTTCTCTCCTAGTACATAATGCAACCTTGAAGCAACTTCGCTTAAAAGTAAATCCCCTATCATATGACCTAATGTATCATTTACTAATTTAAAACGATCCAAATCAAAGTAAATCATACCAAATTCTTTTTTATCTGCAATCAATTTATTAACGGTCGTTATTAATTGTAAACGGTTAGGCAAACTCGTTAAGGCATCATGATAGGCAAGTTCCCTATAACGACTTTCACTTAGCCGCAATCTATGTTCCGCTTCTTTTCTACTACTAATATCATTTCGAATTGCGATAAACTGGTATGGCTCTCCTTTTTCATTTAAAAATGGAACAATTGTTGTTTTGACCCAATAATATGTACCATCTTTTGCTCGATTCCGAATCTCACCTGTCCATACTTTCCCATTCAAAATACGTTTCCATAATTCTTGAAAAAAGTTTTTTGGATGATGTCCTGAATTTAAAATACGGTGATCTTTTCCAATTAATTCTTCTCTTTTGTATTTAGAGATTTCACAAAATTTATCATTTACATATGTAATAAGACCTTTTCGATCTGTAATTGCAACAATTGAAGACTCATCTAATGCTAACTTTAAATCTCGCAATGAAGAGTCATATAATGCATGACCTCTCTGTTCTAGCATGCGCATCTCTCCTTGCTTCTATCTGACTAAAACACAACCTGTTTCTCTTCATAGAAATAGAGATATTTCATTTTCTAATACTAGCCCATTACATAAATTATCTTTTTAAATAGACCGATTAAAATAACATAATATTATTTGTAATAAAAAGCAATATTATACCGTTCCAATTATAACTAGTAGCTTCTCATCTCCCTAATGATTTCGCGCCTTATTATACTGCAATCTCTTTAAGTGGCTCTATGCAAGCCTTGTTTCCAACTAATACCACTCACATCTGATCTCTTTGTTTTTAATAACGAAATAGAAATTAGACCATACTACATAACTATTCACGAATAATAATATAAAACTCTATATCAATGTATATGTTTTTGAATTACAATAATAAAATATTAACATATTTTCACCTTAATTTTGGAAGTATTTTATAAATAAATACCGTATTAAACTAAAAAAGAGGATAGCCTCTTTTTTAGTTTAATACGAATATGGTATTTGCTGATAACCTGGGTATGGCATTGGATACGTTACAGGGTATGGTGATGGATAAGCTACTGGATATGGAGCTGGATAATATCCTCCACTTGTTGCACCTGTTAATGCACCAGCTGTCAGTCCGCCTAACACTCCTCCTGCAAAGCTTCCAGGGAAAAATCCGCCTCCCCATGAACTACCACCACCCCAGCCCCATCCGCCTCCGTGATGATGATGGTGATCATAGTGATGATGTCCGCCGTTATGATTGTGCCCACCATGATTGTGTCCTCCATGATGATGATTTCGATAATAAAACCCATTATTTTCTATATAATTCATGCTTCTCCGCTCCTTTTCGATTTTTTCATTTTCATATGCGTTAAGAGTGGGATAAAAAATGGGATAGTACACTGTATGTAGGACAAATGCGGAAAGTATAGGTGAAATGTCTATATTTTGTAAAAAAAGCAAAACACCTTATAATAAAGATGTCATATTACATCTTCTATTTAAGAAGTCTATATTGAAAAAAGATTAGGGGAATTATATAGAAATGAAGAAGCCTATCGTTCAATTACTATTAATATTTATAATTGTATCTATCGTTCTGTTCCTATTAAATACATCGTATATTTCGTTATATACATTTGTCGGTGCCCTATGGTCCATCACAATCGTAGGAATTTCATTCGTTATTTTTATAGAAAATAGATCTCCACAAAGTACATTAGCGTGGTTTTTAGTATTAGCACTTCTTCCTATTATAGGTGTGCTTTTATACGCTATTTTCGGGCGCAGCCGCTGGAGAAGAAAAAAACATCTCCATCGTTCAGAAGAACAAAGAAAATTATTCCGTGAAATATTAGAAGGAAGAAGACTAGAGTTATTACTCACAGTCCCACTAAATGAACGTTCCATACATTTAACAGAAGTCATACAAAAATTTGGAGGCGGTCCTGTCGCAGATAGAACAACTACAAAACTTTTAACAAACGGAGATCAAACATTTTCAGAAATTTTGCGAGCTATAGATCAGGCAAAACATCATATACATATTCAATACTACATTTATAAATCTGATGAAATTGGTACAAAAGTTCGAGATGCTTTAATACAAAAAGCAAAAGATGGTGTTATTGTACGTTTCCTTTATGATGGTCTTGGAAGTAATACGTTAAGAAGACGATTTTTGCAACCTATGAAAGAAGCTGGGATTGAAATAGTAGAATTTGACCCTATTTTTTCAGCTTGGTTACTTGAAACGGTCAATTATCGTAACCATCGAAAAATCGTTATTGTAGATGGAGAAATTGGTTTTACCGGAGGACTCAACGTCGGTGATGAATATCTTGGCCGTTCCAAGAAATTTCCTGTTTGGCGTGATAGTCATTTAAAGATAGAAGGAAAAGCATTATATAAATTACAAGCAATCTTTCTAGAAGACTGGCTCTATGCCTCTAGTGGTTTAAATACTTATTCCTGGGATCAATTCATGAATAGACAATACTTCCCAGGTAAAGAGATTTCAAATGCAGAAGGTGCTGTTCAAATCGTAGCAAGTGGACCAAGCTCCGATGATAAAAGTATTCGTAATACATTATTAGCTGTTATGGGCTCTGCAAAAAAATCCATTTGGATCGCTACCCCCTACTTTATTCCAGATCAAGAAACTTTAACATTATTACGCTTAAGTGCAATTGCCGGAATAGATGTACGGATTTTATATCCAGGTAAAAGTGATAGCATCATTAGTGATCAAGCATCTCAATCCTATTTCACTCCGCTTTTAAAAGCTGGTGCTTCTATTTACAGTTATAAAGATGGTTTTATGCATGCAAAAATTGTACTCGTTGATGATACAATTGCAACTATTGGAACAGCGAACATGGATGTACGTAGCTTTGAATTGAATTACGAAATTATTAGCGTACTTTATGAATCAAAAACAGTTCACGATATTAAACGTGATTTTGAAGAAGATTTTAAACATTCAACTGAAATTAAATGGAACTCTTTCCAAAAAAGAAGTATAAAAAAACGCATATTGGAGTCTTTCATGAGGCTCATTTCTCCTTTACTGTAGGCAATCAACTTCATCTTGATTGCTTTTTCTTTTCCCTTTATCCTCCTTCCTTTTCTTTGCATACCATATTAAAACAAGTTATCATAAGATGTATTACTTTATGAAAATAATGTTAGGTGGGAAATACATGTTAGAACAATTTCATATACATGCTGATTTAAAACAACAGCTTTCTACGATTCATGAAAAGAATAAACAAGAAGCTGGTGAAAATGCACATTTAATCGGAACGAAAATATATAAAGCGTCTGATAATAGCATTATTGAAGATGCAATTACAGCACTTCTTCTTGGCAAGAACATTCTATTAAAAGGACCGACTGGTAGTGGTAAAACAGTACTAGCGGAAACTCTTTCTTCTTTATTCCAAAAACCAATGCATAGCATTAACTGCTCTGTCGACTTAGATGTAGAGGGTATTTTAGGATACAACACACTACAAACGAAAGATGGTGCATCTGAAGTTTCATTCGTTAACGGTCCTCTTATGAAAGCAATGAAGAACGGTCACTTCCTATATATTGACGAAATCAATATGGCAAAACCTGAAACTTTACCGCTACTTCACGGCGCATTAGATTACCGTAAAATGATTACAAACCCATTTACACAAGAGGTTGTATTCGGTGATGACGAATACCGTGTAATTGCTGCGATTAACGAAGGTTACGTTGGAACAAGTGAGCTAAATGAAGCATTAAAAAACCGTTTCGTTATTATTGAAGTTCCTTACATTCAAGGTGACACATTAAAAGAACTATTATTAGCAGAATCAAAATTAAATGATGTTGCAACAATTGAAAAGTTTGTTGCATTTGCAAGCGACCTTATGCCTTTAGCTCGCGATGGACGTGTAAGTGAAGAAGCAGCAAGTATTCGTGGTATTATCGACGCATGTGATTTAGGTGTATATATTCCTGTTATGCGAGCGATTGAACGAAGCATAATTGCAAAACTTAATGATGAAACAGAACAAATGACTGTCCGTGAATTAGCAGAAAGTTATTTCTTTGAGGGATAATTTATGAGACAAATTTTTAGTGACAAAAAAATTGATGCGTCGCTGTTTCTACAAATGGAAAATTTAATGTATGCCCTTCTAAAAGAAGACGATGCCTATCTTGAATATGGCTATAAAGCATACTACGACGAAATTGAAAAGAAAGTTGTCATTAGTCACTTTTGGGATGATCGAAAAGAAGAAGATACAGTAATCGGATTAAAAAGCGAAGTGTTCTTAAAAGCACTTGGTAATAAACATTACTCGGACATGACTTTAATTCGTTCTTATGCGATTGAATTGCAAGAATCGCCCCTAAAAAAGTTTTTAACACAATTATTTGTTCTATTAGAAGATTTACGCGTTGAGGAAATCGTAAAGAACTTACGTCCTGGCACGAAGCATGTTTTTAAACGTCGAAAAGAAATGTACCGCAACTATTTCGGCTCTCAAAATGAAATAAACCGCGTTCGTAATTATCACGGTGATCGTCTATTTTGCCTATGCTATCTTTCATTAACGAGCGATAAATATGAAATGTTTAATAATGAATATTTTGAGCAAATTGAAGCGATTTTACATGAAACATTCCAAGCACGTAACACAGAAGATATTATGTATATCGTTGAGAAAATTCGCTATCGCTTAGAGGCGCTTCTTGAAAGTGATATGCTTAACAACTATTTCGGACATGCTCCACTTTACTTATCTGTCCTTGCAGACGAAAAGAACTGTCGCGTCGAAGATTTAGCAAATGATGATACGCAGCTTATAGATGACGATGAAAATAAAAACAAAATGGATGAAAGTTTCTCCACATGGCATCGTGAAAATAAAAATAACGAAAACGAGAACTTTTTACGCTTTGAATTAGAAAGCGGAACAAAAACTAATATGATGGGTGATACTGCCCGTGAATCAGAAGATGGCGACCAAGCACTTGGTTCTGTACAAGGTACTTCACAAAAAAGTACACAATCCAACTTTGATGGCGCTGATACAGAAGAAGCAAGGGCTTCACACGCTTCTAGCCAGCACGACGGTGCATACGGTAAGTATAATGTAGGTGCTTCTCATACATTTAAAGAAGCTCGCAAACCAAACTCAGATGAGAAAAAAGATTACCAAGCTATCAAATCAGTCGTTAATAAAGATGTAAAAGAATTAAAGAAAATTATCGAAAAAACAATTGAAAATAAAACGAATGCGAATAGCGATAAATATTACGGAAGACTTCGTAAGAAATTCCTTCGTATTTATACCGAAAAACAACCGCGTATGTTTTATAAAAAAGGACAAGAGTCACAAGAACTCGATGTTGCATTCCAACTGTTAGTTGACTGTTCTGGTTCTATGTATAACAAAATGGAAGAAACGAAGAAGAGTGTTGTACTATTCCATGAAGCTTTAAAATCTTTAAAAATCCCACACGCTATTAGCGGATTTTGGGAAGATGCCTCTAGCGCTAAACCTGAAGATAAACCAAACGTTATCCATGAAGTTGTAAATTATAAAAACTCAACGTTACCAAACGTTGGTCCAGAAATTATGCAACTTCGTGAAGAAGAAGATAACCGCGACGGATATATTATTCGTATCGTTTCTGAAAAACTTGCCAAAAGACCTGAGAAACATAAATTCTTACTAGTCTTCACAGACGGTGAGCCTTCTGCGCTAGACTATCAACAAGACGGAATTTTAGATACGCATGAAGCTGTTAAACTCGCGCGTAAAAGTGGTATGGAAGTAATCGGTATCTTCATCGAAGAAGGCGAAGCGAAAGAAGCAACTTATCAATTGATGAAAAACATTTATAACCATCACTTCTTAGTTGCAAATCATGCTGAAGATTTACGATTGAAGATTAAACCATTGCTGAAAAAACTATTACTGAAGACGATTGAATAGAAAATAGGAGCCTTGTGGCTCCTATTTTTTCGTTCAATTACTTTGTTTCTGGTTGAAACTTGTACGGAATGGCTACTTCTAATAAAGATTCAAATCCTGCGTCATAGTATGGGAAACGCTCATTCACAATTTTTCGATCCACCCACTCTATTGCAGAAATTTCACCTTCATCTTCCGCAATAAGTTCACCTTTTACTACATTCGCTCGGAATGTAAAAAATAGTGCATGATTCCCTGATTCTTCAAAGAATTTTTCATTGATCGCAACAAGTCCACCTAACGTAGCAGTTAAACCTGTCTCTTCTTTCACTTCTCTTATTAGTGCTTCCTCTAATATTTCACCTTTTTCCACAGCCCCGCCTGGCAATGACCAAACATTTTGTTCTACATTATGTACCATTAATATTTTATCTGTTTCTTCGTCATGTATTAGTGCATATACAACGTCAACTCTTTGCACAAGACTTCTCTCCCTTCCAAAATGATGAAGAGCCGATTCCTAAGAATCGACCCTTCCTATTAATTCATCACTAACCCAGCTGTGAGCTTTTTTTTTAACTTATCCAGCATGTCAGTTGTCATTTTGTCTAAATCGTATTCTGCTTTAAAGCCCCACTCTTTCATTGCTGCAGTTGCGTCAATAGAGTTTGGCCAGCTATCAGCGATTGTTTGACGAGCTGGATCTACTGCATAATCCATTGTAAACGTCGGAATGTGTTTACGAATTGACGCTGCAATTTGCTCTGGCTCGAAGCTCATTGCTGTAATGTTAAATGCATTTCTATGCACTAGCTTACTTGGATCAGCTTCCATTAATGAAATGATTGCTTGTAAAGCATCAGGCATATACATCATGTCCATATATGTTCCTTCAGCAATGTATGAGGTGTATGCACCTTTTTTAATCGCCTCATAATAAATTTCAACTGCATAATCAGTCGTTCCGCCTCCTGGAGGAGCTACGTAAGAAATTAAACCTGGGAAACGGACACCGCGCGTATCTACGCCAAACTTTTGATGATAATAATCACATAGTAATTCTCCTGCTACTTTGTTCACCCCATACATCGTAGTAGGACGCTGAATTGTATCTTGCGGTGTATTATCTTTTGGCGTCGATGGACCGAATGCACCGATAGAACTTGGCGTGAAGAACTTACAGTTTAATTCACGAGCTGCTTCTAATGCATTTACAAGTCCACCCATATTTAAATTCCATGCAAATAACGGATTTTTTTCTGCTGTTGCTGAAAGTAAAGCTGCTAAATGAATAATTGTATCTACTTCATTACGCTTTGCGATATCATGTAGTTTTTGTCCATCTGTTACATCTAACGTTTCAAATGGACCAGATGTTACTACTTCACTATCTGTTTCACGAATATCTGTTGCAATAACATTTGATGCGCCGTATACATCACGAAGTTTCATTACTAATTCAGAACCAATTTGCCCTAAAGAACCGGTTACTAGAATTTTTTTCATTTTCCCCACTCCTCATTTGCAAGCTATTCAAAAGATGTCGTTACTTAAATGATGCCCATTTCTTTTCCTACTTTTTCATACTTACGAATTGCTTCATCTAACATTTCTTTCGTATGAGCTGCTGTAGGCATATTACGAACACGACCTGTTCCTTTAGCTACAGTTGGGAACACGATAGATTTTGCGTATACGCCTTCCTCATTTAGACGTTTACTAAACTCTTGTGTTAACACTTCGTCACCAATAATACAAGGTGTAATTGGCGTTTCACTTTCCCCAATGTTAAAGCCAAGTTCTTTTAATCCTTGTTTCAAGTAGCGGCCATTTTCCCATAAACGATCATGTAGCTCTGTGCTTTCCATTAAAATTTCAATGGATCGCATACATGCAGCTGCATCAGCTGGTGTTAATGCTGTAGAGAATAAGAATGGACGTGAACGAACTTTTAACCAGTCAATTAAGTTTTGTTTCCCTGCTACATATCCACCAATTACCCCAATTGCTTTTGATAATGTACCAATTTGGAAATCAACTTTATCAGATAGACCGAAGTGCTTTACAGTTCCTGCACCTTTTCCAAGTACGCCTGAACCGTGTGCATCGTCTACATATGTCATTAAATCTAATTCTTCTGCAATCTCAACAATTTCTGGTAATTTCGCAACATCTCCGTCCATTGAGAAGACACCGTCTGTAATTACCATTAATTTATTGTAAAGACCTGATTCTTTCGCCGCGATTGCTTTTTGGCGTAAATCTTCCATATCCGAATGTTTATAAACAATAATTTTGGCTTTTGATAGACGACTACCATCAATAATAGAAGCATGGTTTAATTCGTCTGAAAGAATTGCATCATTTTTATCCATAACGGCTGAAATCGCTGCCATATTACAGTTAAATCCTGATTGGTAAGCAATTGCTGCTTCTGTATGTTTAAACTTTGCAATTGTCTCTTCTAATTTAATATGCAAATCTAAAGTACCGTTAATTGTACGAACAGCTCCTGCCCCAACACCGTACTTATGAATTGCACCAATTGCTGCTTCTTGCAAACGGCTATCTGTTGCTAATCCAAGATAGTTGTTTGAAGATAAGTTAATATATTCTTTTCCGCCAATTGTAATGATCGGTCCATTTGAACTCTCAAGCGGATCAATTACGTTATAAAGCCCCTTTGATTTTAAATCCTCTAAATTTTCTTCTAAAAATTTCGCAAGTGTTTTACTAGACATCGTGAAGCCTCCCATCGTTCATGTAAGCGAATTATTGTCTTAATAGTTCCAATAATCCCTCTACTAGCTTAACACGTTTTCAGAATTTATTATAGAAAAATAGTTTAAAGTAACCGCTTACAATTTTAGATTATATATGATTCATTACAATAAATCTATGATTTACTTTTCATATTTGATAGAATTAAAAAAATATTTCGGGAGGTTTCAAACATGGCATTTACAGAATCTGATGTATACAATAACACAGCATTTTTCGAACAATATATGAAACGAAGATACCGAGAAAATAGCCCAAATGAATCCATTGAAAAACCAGTATTCTTTCAGCTCATTGGTCATGTACAAGGAAAACAAATTCTCGATTTAGGCTGTGGTGACGCTAAGTTTGGCGCGGAATTATTAGAAAAGGGATGCCACTCTTACACCGGCATTGAAGGCTCCGAATTTATGTATGAAAAAGCTAAAAAACAACTAGAAAATAAAAATGGATCTGTTCATTTTTTAAACCTCAAAGATTATACCTACCCCTCTTCCACTTTTGATTTAGTAACATCTAGACTCGCCTTACATTATATTGAACATCTTGATACCATTTTTCAAAAAGTGTTTCAAACTTTAAAAACAAATGGCACCTTTACCTTTAGCGTTCAACATCCCGTAATTACTTCTTCGTTTGAAAGCTTACAAACAAGTGGTAAAAGAACGAGTTGGCTCGTCGATCATTACTTTAAACTAGGCAAACGGGTTGAACCATGGATTGACCAAGAAGTTATTAAATATCATCGTACAACGGAACAGTATTTCACATTATTACAGCAAGCTGGATTTACCATTACATCATTAAAAGAAGCTACACCAAATTCAACCTATTTTCAAAATGAAGAAGAGTATAAACGTCGCTTACGAATTCCTCTCTTTCTCTTATTTTCTTGTACAAAATAAAAAAAACGATGAATCACTCATCGTTTTTTTATCTCATTGCCTGGGCAACTTCTTTAACTACACGTCTTCCTCTTCCGTGCGGGATACAAAGTGGTGTTCCAAACAACGGATCCGTACTAATTTGACACTCCATTCGGAATACATCACGTACTAGTTTCTCATCTACCACTTCTTCAGGTTTACCTTGTGCATATATTTGTTTATCTTGAATTGCTACAATGTTATCTGCATAGCGGCATGCCAAATTTAGATCATGTAATACCATAACAATTGTTCTTTGTTCTGTTTCATTTAATTCGAATAATAAATCTAGCACTTCAATTTGGTGAGTCATATCTAAGTATGTAGTTGGCTCATCCAGTAAAATAATATCTGTATCTTGTGCAAGTGTCATTGCGATCCAAGCACGTTGACGTTGTCCACCTGAAAGGGCATGCACATCTCGCTCAGCAAATTCTGTCATACCTGTTGCTGCAAGTGCCTTCTGTACCATTTCCTCGTCTTTTTCTGACCATTGCTTCAGCCATGTTTGATATGGATAACGCCCTTGCTTTACAAGTTGTAATACTGTAAGTCCTTCTGGTGCTTGTGGTCCTTGCGGTAAAATCGCCATTTGACGAGCAATTTGCTTCGTTTGCATACTTTGAATTGCTTGATTATCTAACAAAATATCACCATTTGTTGGCTTTAATAATCTGGCTAGTGAACGTAATAAAGTTGATTTCCCGCAACCGTTAGAACCAATAAAAATTGTAATTTCTCCTTTTGGAATTTCTAAGTTCAGCTCATCAATAATAATTGTTTCACCATAAGACAACGTCAAGCGTTTCGTCTCCAATGCTTTTTGCATATTCATCTCCCTTTATGAATTCCGACTTTTATAAAGTAAATAAATAAAATAAGGTGCACCAATTGCTGATGTAAATACCCCTGCTGGAATTTCAAGTGGTGTGAAAATTGTACGCCCTATTAAATCTGCAGCAAGTACTAGAATTGCACCGACAATAGCTGCAACTGGGAGTAATGCACCGTATAAAGAACCAACTAATCTTCGTGAAATATGTGGTGCCATTAAACCGACAAATCCAATCCCTCCGGCAAAAGCTACCGCACCACCAATTAAAGCTGTACTAAGTAATAACATAAATACACGCGACTTTGTTAAAGGAACCCCAAGTCCTACCGCTATATCATCCCCTAGCTCTTGTGCATTTAAATGCCTAGCTGCGATAAATGATATTACTGTTAAAATGAGAACCCAAGGCGCAAGTACCATAACATTTTGCCAAGAAGATCCGTAAACGGTACCTGTAATCCATACATTCGCTTGACTCGCTTGATAAATTGGTGCTAATAACATAAACAAAGTCGTTGCCGCCTTCGTTAATGCCCAAAATCCAACACCAATTAAAACGAGACTAATTGGTGATAATCCATCATTTTTCCATGCAAATAAGTATACAAAAACCGCTACAATCGTTGCTCCTGCAAAAGCTGCGAGCGGCATATAATGAATACTTACCGTTAGTGCATTATTTTTATCACTAAATAGCGCTAAAAATAATACAACTGCGACACTTGCCCCGCCCGTAATCCCGATGATATCAGGAGAAGCAAGTGGATTTCGAACGAGCCCTTGTAAAATACAGCCCGCTACCGCAAGCGCAATTCCTACAAGGATAGCAATTAAAATACGTGGCATACGAAACTTATTTACAACCATGTTAGACATCGCATCGCCATTTCCGGTAATTGCTTGCCATACGTCATAAGGAGCAATTTTCATGTCTCCCATACCTGCGCTCGCAAAGAATAATCCTATTAAAACAACTAGTAAACTTAACAAGACGAGACAAGCTCGTTTATACATTAAAAACGAGAGCTCGCCTTTTCCTATACGAAACGGAATATATTTCTTCATTTGCTAAGCCCTCTCTTACGTGCAATATAAATAAAGAACGGTGCTCCAATAAATGCTGTCATAACTCCCACTGGTACTTCTTGTGGCATAATGACATATCTTGCTGCTATATCAGCCAATATTAGTAGTATTGCACCTAACAATCCGCTATAGGGCACTCTCCATCTGTGGTCAACTCCAACAAGAAATCTAGCAAAATGCGGAGTAATAATTCCAATAAATCCAATTGGGCCAGCAACCGCAACTGAACCACCAGACAACAGTACAATAATAAGTAACACGAACGATTTCATTAAAATTGTTCGTTGTCCAAGTCCTTTCGCGACGTCTTCTCCCATCATCAATGTATTTACTTTCCCTGCCATCATAAGAGATGCAATCCATCCTATTAATAAATACGGGAATACAGATTGTAAAATTTCTAACTTTCTCCCTTGCACAGATCCAGCAAGCCAAAATAATACCTCTTCAAGTGCTTTTTCATTTAACACAAGTAATCCTTGTGTTAATGATGAAAATAACGCACTAATTGCGACCCCTGCTAACGTTAACTTAAGAGGAGTAGTCCCTTCTTTTCCTAAAGAACTAGAAGCAAATACAAGTACAGCTGCAACCGCCGCTCCTAAAAAAGCAATCCATGTGAAAGCTGATAATGATGTCACGGAAAAGATTACAATTGCTACAACTATGAAGAACGCAGCACCTGAATTTAATCCAATAAAATCTGGAGAAGCAAGTGGATTCTTCGTTAAAGTTTGCATAAGACAACCAGCAATGGCTAAACTAGCACCAACACTAGCTGCAATTAACGCCCTAGGCAGACGTACATTTTCAATAATAATATGTTCATTGGAACCGTTAAAATGGAAAAAAGCATCCAATGCTAGTTTCCAACTCGTATTTGTATATCCGAAAATAATACTTCCCCAAATACAAATGACGACTGCAATGATTCCAACAAATAATCCAATCCATTTTGCTCGATTTGTTTTTAATAACATGCAGCGTTTCCCCTTCAATGTATAATGATACGTTGTTAGTGTATTTCAACTTAATTCTCATTGTCAACGGAAATGAGAATTATTTTCACCCATATATATTGACAATTAAAAGATAAAGGCTTAATATCATGCTTGCTATTGAAAAATATTCTCAACATATAGGGGGTACATAATGAATTTCATGCGGAAGAAATCGTTTACAGTATTTGTATTTTTACTAGCATTTTCAATGCTTTTAAGCGCTTGTGGAAAATCAAATAACAAAGAAGAATCTCCAAAAGAAGATACTAAAAAAGAAGTGGTTACTGTAGAACATGCAATGGGTAAAACAGAAGTTCCTGCTAATCCAAAACGTGTAGTTATCTTAACAAATGAAGGAACTGAAGCTTTACTTGAATTAGGTGTGAAACCAGTTGGTGCTGTAAAGTCTTGGACTGGTGACCCATGGTATCCACATATTAAGGATAAAATGAAAGATGTAAAAGTTGTTGGTGATGAAGGACAAGTTAACGTTGAAACAATCGCTTCTTTAAAACCAGACTTAATTATCGGTAACAAAATGCGCCACGAAAAAGTGTACGAACAACTAAAAGCAATTGCACCTACTGTGTTCTCAGAAACATTACGTGGTGAATGGAAAGATAACTTCAAATTTTATGCAAAAGCATTAAATAAAGAAAAAGAAGGTCAAAAAGTTGTAGCTGATTACGAATCACGTATGAAAGATTTAAAAGGCAAACTTGGCGATAAAGTAAATCAAGAAATCTCTATGGTTCGTTTCATGCCTGGTGATGTTCGTATTTATCATGGCGATACATTCTCTGGTGTTATTTTAAAAGAACTTGGATTTAAACGTCCTGGAGATCAAAATAAAGATGATTTTGCAGAGCGTAACGTATCTAAAGAGCGTATTTCTGCTATGGATGGTGACGTATTATTCTACTTCACATTCGATAAAGGAAATGAGAAAAAAGGATCTGAACTAGAAAAAGAATATATAAACGATCCTCTATTTAAAAATTTAAATGCCGTAAAGAATGGTAAAGCATACAAAGTCGACGATGTTATTTGGAATACAGCTGGCGGTGTAATGGCTGCTAACCTATTACTAGATGACATCGAAAAGCGCTTTGTTAAATAATATTTCCTTAACCAGCTCGCTTCTATGGAGCTGGTTATTTTTCAATTCACTTAAATGTCACATTATTTCGTTTTGTATTTTTATTCCCAATATGTTATATTATAAAAGTAAATAGAGTATATTTTCTTTATATCAGAATATTTTTTTAATCTAAATTTTCTGATTAATCACTATTTTATTTTCTTTTAGAATTCAATTATTACATTTGAAAACGCTTATCATCTCGTTTTCAGGGCAAAATACAGTAACGGTTGAAGAAAAATAGAACTTTTTTAGAAATTTTCTTTCTATTTCCATATAATTCTATTGACTTCTAAATATTTTGTAAATTAAAATGATTACATAAATATCCGTTATACAGGATTAGGGGGAAACAAAAATGGATGCAGCTTTAAAATTAGACAAAGCTGGAGAGCAACAATCACCAAAAAAACATCCACCAGGGTTATACTTGTTGTTCTTTACAGAGGCGTGGGAAAGATTTAGTTATTACGGAATGCGTGGCTTATTAGTTCTTTATTTAACAACGAGCTTAGTAAGCGGCGGTTTAGGATTTGATAAAGCAGTTGCAGTTCAAATTTACGGTATTTTCACAATGCTTGTATATTTCACACCTATTATTGGTGGTTGGTTAACTGACCATTTCATTACGAAGCGACATGCCATTACTATTGGTGGTATCATCATGGCAATTGGTAACTTTGTATTATTCTCAATGAACACAAAAACTGGACTTTTCTTAGGATTAGGATTATTAGTTATTGGTAACGGATTCTTCAAACCAAATATTTCGACTTTATTAGGTCAATTATATAGCGAAAATGATTCTCGTCGTGATAGTGCCTTCACTATCTTCTACATGGGGATTAATTTAGGAGCTCTTATCGCTCCATTCATTTGCGGTTACTTCGCAGATTATAGATACGGTTTCTTAACAGCTTGTATCGGTATGATTATTGGGCAGCTTGCCTTTAATTTCTTAGCACCTCGTTACTTAGGGTCTATCGGAACAACTGTTGTAGGTAAACAATCTAAAGAAAAAAATGCAAAAGCAATTGAGAAAAAACCTTTAACAACACAAGAGAAAAAACGTACTGCTGCAATTTTAATTTTAACTTGTTTCGTAGTATTCTTCTGGGCAGGATTTGAGCAAGCTGGTAGTTCTTTAACACTTTACACAGATAAGTTCGTAGATCGTACAATCGGTGGATTTACAATTCCAACACCTTGGTTCCAATCTGTAAACCCACTATTCATTATCTTACTAGCATTACCTGTTTCTGCGTTATGGATTAAGCTTTCAAAAACAAAAAATGGTGATTTGAAAATCCCAACAAAAATGGCATTAGGCATGATTTTACTAGGGATTGGATATTTAGTTCTAACTTTAGCTGTTTTAAAAACTGGTAGCGATGAAGGTAACATTACAATGAAAGCAAATTTACTATTCATTGTATTCACTTACATGTTCCACACAATCGGTGAGTTATTCTTATCACCAATTGGATTATCTATGGTAAGTGCAATCGCTCCTGTTAAATTAGCATCATTATTAATGGGTGTATGGTTAGCTGGTACTGGCTTCGCAAACTTATTAGCAGGACAATTAGCCGCTTTCACTCAATCTTTAGGATATTTAGAAGTATTCGCAAGCATCGGTATTATCGTAATTGTACTGGGATTAGTACTTCTGATGTTCTCTAAGAAAATTGCACATATGATGGAATAACAAAAAGACGCTTCTAAAATTAGAAGCGTCTTTTTTATTATTTCTCCTCTAAAGCTGTCACGTCCACATGAACGCTCTCACCAGGATTAGATACATCATACACTTGAGCACTCCCCTTCTGCTCATCACAGCTCTCAATCCATACTGGTACGCCCTCATATGTAACGTCAATTCTACTTGAAGAAGATAAGATTTGTTTCACACGTTTCACATCCATACTACTATCCCTCCTTTTGCTTACTACACTCCTTTCTATTTTTTCTTTTCCTTTTAGAATATATTCGGTAAGGCAGCATGTTGATTAATAGTCATTTCTTCCTCACATGCTAATATTTACTCTCTCGCTACCTTTCTGACAAATAAAAAAAGACGTATATTACATACGTCTTTTTCCACAATATTCAAATTTTATGAAAATAATGTTTTTACTACCGCACTTACTTTATCATTATGAATTTGATAATACACTTCTAATCCTCGTCTTTCAAAGCGCACTACTTTATTTTGCTTTAACTTCGTTAAATGTTGTGAAACCGTTGATTGCGGAATTTCTAATACTTCCTGTAGTTGTGTTACATTACATGTTCCTCTTTGCATAAGTTCCATTACTAGACGTAGACGAAGTGGGTGAGCTAACGCTCTTAACATTTGTACATCTTCTTCTGAAATACGACATTCGAATTGATTTTGGCTCATAAAGTTCCCCTCATTTTCGTTTTTATTTGCGTTTTTATGTTCTTTTTATTTATTTATATATCTGTTCTTATATTTCCTGTTACGACATAACTTTATCAACCTATAAAGCCGAAAAATTTTTCCATCTTTATCAGCAAAAATTCAGGAAAAAATCCTTGCTGATTTTGAATATTATACTATATGATATAACGAAAAAGCAAAATAATGGCCTACGAATACTTTGCTTGCAAACGTTGTTTTATCAGGCTTTTTGTTATATTTTCACCTCATTGAAATGCACAGTAACGGTATTGTAAAATACCGTCTATAATTGATAACCTATCGTAATGTAGTTGAACTATAATTAACCTCTTTGTTACGTTAAAAGGAATTTTCAGTAAAAAGAGATGATGTGATATTAAAAATTTGTTTCTAATTTTTTATTCGTATTGCAAGCGGTTGGACTGTTGTGCAAAACTTCCTATTAAATCCACTCAACGTGCCTCCCTCACTAGATCAAACAGGACAGATAAATGCATATATTAAACTTTATACTCGATATAAAAGACAGCATCTAATATACACCAGAGAACATGCCATCTGAATAAGCAAAATAATATGCAAATAGTTTATACAGCACACTTAAATTCATTTGAGTGTGTTTTTTGTCTACTTTATGAACAAAGCTTTTCTTTTAACACTATTATGGAATAATTATACTTTTTTACGTTGACAATAGTGTTGAAGGAGAATATACTAAGCATGTAAGTTGATTGTGAATAGTTTCACAAATAATGTGAATTTCTTCACATATAATAGATAGGAGTTGTCATTATTATGAGTACTTGGACACAAATTTATGACCCATTAAACAATATTTGGTTATCTGCACTAATCGCAGCACTTCCAATCTTTTGTTTCATCATTTGTTTAATGGGATTCAAAATGAAAAGTTACATGGCTGGTCTTTATAGTGTGATCGTCGCTATTATCCTTGCAATATTTGTTTATAAAATGCCAGCAACAGTAGCTGTAGCATCTGCCGGATTCGGTGTTTTATCTGGATTTTATCCAATTTGTACTATCGTTATCGCCGCAATTTTCCTTTACAAATTAACTGTTAAAACAGAGCAATTCAATATTATTCGCGATAGTATTTCAAGCATTACAAATGATCAACGTTTACAAGTATTATTAATCGCTTATTCTTTCGGTGCTTTCTTAGAAGGCGCAGCTGGTCTAGGGGTTCCAGTTGCTATTACAGCTGCACTACTTGTGGGTATGGGCTTTAATCCATTAAAAGCAGCAGGTATTTGTTTAGTAGCTAATATTGCTGGTGGTGCTATGGGTGCTATGGGTATTCCAGTTACAGTGCCAGCACAATTAACTCAACTTGACGCATTAACTATTGGTCGTCAAACTGTTCTTATTTTACCTTTCATTAGTATTATTTTACCTTTCTTACTTGTTTCAATGGTCGATGGAATTAAAGGTATTAAAGAAACTTGGCAAGGTATTCTTGTAAGTGGTGTTTCTTTCGCTATTACTCAATTCGCTGTAACTTACTTCTTAGGTGCAGAACTTACTAATATTTTCGCAGCAGTTGTAAGTATGATTGCTCTTGCATTATTCTTACGTGTTTGGCAACCAAAATCTTCTACTAAAGAAGAAAAACAAGAAACTAAAGTATCACATACATTCAATCAAATTTTATATGCTTGGTCTCCATTCGTATTCTTAACTGCATTTGTAACAATCTTTAACTTAAAACCGATTAAAGCTTTATTTGCTCCAGATGGTGCGTTAGCAAACTTAGTATTTAACATTCAGTTCCCTGGTCTTCATAATGCTGTTATGAAAACTACACCAATTACAAAAGCTGATACACCTTTCGCAGCTGTTTTCAAATTTGATGTATTCTCTTCTACAACTACTGCGATTGTACTAGCAATTATCGTTTCACTTATTGTTTACCGCGTAAAAGGTAAAATGGTTAAAGAATTAATGATTGAAACAATGAAAGAATTAAAAGCTCCAGTATATACAATTTGTAGCGTTATCGCTTTGGCTTACGTAGAGAACTACTCTGGTATGTCATCTACACTTGGACTTGCATTCTCTTCTACTGGTAATGCATTCCCAGTTCTTTCTCCAATCTTAGGATGGATTGGCGTATTCATTACAGGTTCAGTAGTTTCAAGTGGTTCTTTATTCGCACCACTTCAAGCAGTAACAGCAGACCAGTTAAACATCGTTCCTTCTACACTCGTTGCCTTAAACGTAGTAGGTGGTACAATGGCAAAAATGGTTTCACCACAATCTGTAGCAGTTGCTTGTGCCGCAGTTGGACTAGTTGGTAAAGAATCTGCTCTATTTAAAACAGCAATGAAATACAGTTTAATCTTCTTAGCTGTTATTAGCTTACTTCAATTAAACGCTGTATTTAATATCTTTTAAAAATAAAACACCGATCCAAATGGATCGGTGTTTTTCACATTACATTTTTTTATTTTTTAATAAAGAAGCTCCAGCAATTTCAGGGTGAGTCATTTCGAATGGATCTAAAATAATATCCAATTCCTCTTCCGTCAGTACACCATGTTCTAAACATAACTCTCTAACAGATTTTCCTGTTTCAATTGCTTCACGTGCAATACGAGATGCTGCTTCATAACCAATATGAGGATTAACTGCTGTAATAATTCCAACACTTTTCTCAACATATCGCTTCAGCAATTCTTCATTTGCTGTAATTCCTTCAATACAATATTCACGGAATACACGGAATCCATTATTCATAATACTAATAGATTGAATTAAATTAAATACAAGTACAGGCTCCATTACATTTAACTCTAATTGTCCTGCTTCTGATGCTAAGCAAATTGTATGATCGTTTCCGATTACTTGGAATGCGACTTGGTTAATCACTTCTGCCATAACTGGATTTACTTTACCTGGCATAATCGATGAACCTGGCTGACGTGCTGGCAATTGAATTTCAGCTAACCCAACACGTGGTCCAGACGCCATAATACGAAGATCGTTTGCAATTTTAGACATGTTCATCATACATACTTTAAGTGCTGCAGATACTTCTGTGTATGCATCTGTATTTTGCGTTGCATCAACTAAATGCTCTGCACCAACAAGTGGGAATCCACTAAACGTTCTTAAATGTTTTACCACTTGTTCAATATACGTAGGATTTGCATTTAATCCTGTACCAACAGCTGTCGCTCCCATATTCACTTCATATAAATGTTGACGAGACTGTTTAATTCTTTTTATATCACGCGCAAGCACTCGGCTATACGCTTCAAATTCTTGTCCAAGACGAATCGGAACTGCATCTTGTAAATGTGTGCGTCCCATTTTAATAACGTGATCAAACTCTTTTGCTTTTTTACGAAAAGCAGAATGAAGTTCCTCCATTGTAATAAGAAGCTCTTCTAACATCATAAGAGTTGCAATATGAATCCCTGTTGGAAACGCATCGTTCGTTGATTGGGCCATGTTCACATGAGTGTTTGGGCTAATTTTCGCATACGCACCTTTTTCATATCCCATACGTTCTAACGCTCTATTCGCAATTACTTCATTTGTATTCATATTAATAGAAGTTCCGGCTCCGCCTTGAATAGGATCCACGATAAATTGATCATGAAACTTTCCATCAACAATTTCTTGCGCTGCTTCTGCAATTTCATGTCCAATGTCTTTAGCTAAGTAACCAGTGTCTATATTCGCAAGCGCCGCCGCTTTTTTCACAATTGCCATTGCTGTAATGAGTGATGGATGAATGCGATATCCTGTAATTGGGAAGTTTTCTACGGCACGTAATGTTTGTACACCATAATAAGCTGCACTTGGTACTTCTTTTTCACCTAAAAAATCTTTTTCTATACGTATATCCTTCGTTGCTATCATTTTTATCACCTATACTTTTTCATTCTAAATCCTTATCCAAAAAATCCGCCCTCTAAAAACACGAGTATCATTCAGAAGAATTTTTCAGTATCCACCTTCACTATATAGCACCTTTTTTGAAAGCGCAAACATTTATTTTTCTGTATATCCTTTTTATTAAAGTTTATAGAAAATCATTCTTCTACTTTCCTTATTTCCACTCGTTTAATTTGATGCATATCCTTTTCAAGGACTTTAAAATAAAAACCGTGTTTCTCAATAATATCTCCTTCAGCAACGATTTGTTTTTGTACCATAATCCAGCCACCAATTGTATCTACATCATCAGCAATTAAATGTATGCCAAGCAAATCATTTACTTCACTAATAAGCACTTTTCCCTCTACGATTTTATAACCTTCACTTACATGCTCTATAGGTGGATTCTCATCTTCATCGTATTCATCTCGAATTTCTCCAACAATTTCTTCTAAAATATCTTCTAGTGTAACAATCCCTGCTGTACCACCATATTCATCATACAATACAGCTAATGGAATGTGTTTTCTTTGCATTTGTAATAGTAAATCATGAATCGGAATATTTTCTAGCACTTCAATAACTGGCCTTGTATATGGCATAATCGAGCACTCCTCGTCCCGATTACCATCCATATACCGAATAAATAAATCTTTTACATTAACCATCCCAATAATTTCATCTTTATCTTCACCAAATACAGGATATCTCGTGTACTTTTCTTGCGCGATTACTTTAATATGTGTTTCAAATGGTTCGTCCTCATATAAGCCTACAACTTCCGTACGAGGTACCATAATTTCTTTTGCTACTCTATTATCAAATTCAAAAATATTATTTACATATTTAAATTCCCTTTGGTTAATCTCTCCGCTCTCATAGCTCTCAGATAAGATTAACCTTAATTCTTCTTCTGAATGAGCTACTTCATGTTCAGAAGCTGGATGTAATCCGAATAAACCAGTTACACCCCTCGCTGAACCATTCAAAGCCCAAATAAACGGATACATAACTCGGTAAAAATAAATAAGTGGTTTCGATAACAATAAGCTAACTTGTTCTGCTTTTTGTATAGCAAATGTCTTTGGAGCAAGTTCCCCAATGACAACATGTAAAAATGTAATTACTGCAAAGGCAATAATAAATGAAACTGTACTAGAAATTGCAGGTGAGAATTGCAATTTTAAAAACAACGGTTCGAGTAAATGTTTAATAGTTGGTTCCCCTAACCACCCGAGCCCTAAAGCAGTAATTGTAATACCTAGCTGACAGGCCGATAAATATTCATCTAAATTTGTAGTTACCTTTTTTGCTGCCAGTGCACCTCGTCTTTTTTCACTAACGAGTTGATCAATACGACTGCTACGTACCTTAATAATTGCAAATTCAACAGCCACAAAAAATGCTGTTAACCCAATAAGAAGGACTACCATCAATAATTTTAAAATATCCACATATGCTCTTTAGCTTTCTTAGCTAAAGTTACACCTCCTTTTTAAAAAGAAGTTTCACTTTAGTTTCTTCAATTATTGGACAGCAACTCTATATAAAATCCACCAATTTTCAAACCTCATACAATTCTAAAGGTAAAGCATCAGGGTCTTGGAAAAAGACGAATTTCTTCCCCGTTATTTCATCAATACGGATCGGTTCGGTCTCAACACCACATTGATTTAAATGCTTCATAGCTTCTTCTATATTTGTAACAGCAAATGCTAAATGTCTAAGACCGGCTGCTTCTGGAAAACTTTTGCGCTCAGGTGGATTTGGAAATGAAAATAATTCGATTTGATACTCTTCTCCTACACATAAATCTAATTTATAAGAATCTCGTTCCTTTCTATATACTTCATTCATTTCTTTAAACCCTAATATTCTAGTATAAAAATCCTTTGACGTCTCATAATTCGAACAAATAATTGCAACGTGATGCACTCTACATATATTCATACTCTCTCTATTCCTTTCTTTACCAAAGATGCATATTCTCCCTTGAAATGAAAAACATATATAGCAGAATATCTCTTTTAGGGGGCTTACCATGAAATTCATTACTTTTTTCGTCGGACTAATTGTTGTTTTCTTGCTCGCTTATATCGCTAGCAATAATAAGAAGCATATTAAATTTAAACCAATTTTTATCATGCTCATTATACAGTTAATTTTAACCTATTTACTATTAAATACAGAAATCGGCCTCATACTTATTAGAATCATTTCCAGTTTGTTTACCAAACTACTCGAGTATGCTGCTGATGGAATAAATTTCGTATTTGGTGGACTTGCAAATAAAGGTGAAATGCCATTTTTCCTTAATGTATTATTACCAATCGTCTTTATTTCTGTTTTAATTGGTATATTACAACATTTCAAAATACTACCATTTTTCATTCATTGGATCGGGTACTTTCTTAGTAAAATAAATGGTCTTGGGAAATTAGAATCTTACAACGCTATTGCTTCTGCCATTGTCGGCCAATCCGAAGTTTTCATTACAGTGAAAAAGCAATTAGCTCAAATTCCAAAACACCGTCTTTATACACTTTGTGCCTCTGCTATGTCAACCGTATCTATGTCTATCGTAGGTGCCTATATGACAATGATTGAACCTAAATATGTAGTAACTGCACTCGTTCTCAATTTATTTAGCGGTTTTATTATCGTACTCATCATTAACCCTTACGACGTTAAAGATGACGAAGATATTTTAGAAATCAAAGGTGAAAAACAAAGCTTTTTTGAAATGCTTGGAGAATACATTCTTGATGGTTTTCGTGTAGCCATTGTTGTCGGCGCTATGCTCATCGGGTTCGTCGCATTAATTAGTTGTATTAATGACCTGTTCCTCATTATATTCGGTATTACGTTCCAACAATTAATCGGCTATGTATTTGCACCTATCGCATTCCTTATCGGTGTACCAAGTTCTGAAATTGTCGCAGCTGGCAGTATTATGGCAACAAAGCTTGTAACGAATGAATTTGTCGCAATGATGGACCTTAGTAAAATTTCTAATAGCCTTTCTCCCCGTACAGTTGGTATTATTTCTGTTTTCCTTGTGTCTTTTGCCAATTTTTCTTCCATTGGTATTATTTCAGGTGCGGTAAAAGGACTAAACGAAGAACAAGGAAACGTTGTTGCGAGGTTTGGCCTTAAATTACTATATGGAGCTACTCTCGTTAGTATTTTATCTGCAATTATCGTAAGCATTATGTTGTAATTAGGTAAAATTTTATCATTTTCTTATCCCTATCTTTTGTATACAATAACGAATAGATGTCTTATACAGTGAAACTTTACTCAGAGGGGGCTATCCCCCCTCTGAGTATTAGCCTTCACCAATCGGGCTTTTACGGGCAGTTAACTCCCACCTAACTTCCTTGCATTCGCTGGACTTTGAGGTGGGAGTTTTACTGCCCGTTAATGCGGGATAAATAATCAAGACATCTATTTTTTATACATGTACAATCGCTTTTATTTAGCGTAAAATATTTTTTATGTGTTTGAGTACACTTCTAAATGTATACACTTTGATAGTTTTAAAGGAGAAAAAATGATGAAATCCGACACGAACAACAATACGCGAGCCAAAAAAGGACGCTCAAAGAAAAAACGCCTACTTTGGTTCCTTCTTATTCCATTACTAATTGTAGCACTTGGAGCAGGAGGCTACTCCTTCCATATATACAGTAAAGCAAAGTCCGTCTTAAATAATGCTTATGCTGAACTAGGTCGAGGAGATAAGTCCAGTAAACGTGAAAAAGCTGTTAAACCTATGACCGATAATATTTCTGTACTAATTATGGGTGTTGATGAAAGTGATATTAGGGAAAAAGGTTATGGAAAAGCAACTCGAACAGATGCGTTATTACTTGCAACAATTAATAAAAACGATAAATCCGTTAAACTTGTAAGCATTCCACGTGACTCACGCGTCTACATTAAATCACGTGATAAATACGATAAAATCACACATGCGCACGTATTCGGTGGTGTAGACAGCACAATTGATACGGTAGAGAACTTTTTAGATGTTCCAGTTGACTACTATGTAAAATTCAATTTTAAATCATTTATTAAAATTGTTGATTCTCTTGGTGGTATTACTGTAGACGTTCCAGTTGAGTTCACAGAGCAAAATAGTAAAGATGAAGCAGATGCAATTCATCTAAAAAAAGGACGTCAACATTTAAATGGAGAAGAGGCACTGGCACTAGCTAGAACTCGTCACATCGATAGTGATTATATGCGTGGCCAACGACAACAGCTTGTATTAGAGGCCATTGCTGAAAAGGCACTATCTCTTAATTCCATTAATAAAATCGGTGGCCTACTAGACGCTGTCGATAAAGATTTAAAAACCAATTTAACTTTTGATGATATGATGACAATTACAAAAAATTCAATGGATTCAAATTTAAAGATGGAAAAAATGCAAGTAGAAGGTACAGATAAATATATAGGTGGTATTTATTATTACGTTCCAAATGAAAAAAGCGTCGATACTATTTCAACTACCCTTCAAAAACATCTCGGTGTTACGAATAAAAATGAACATAAAAAATTATAATAAAAAGGCTGCTAGATCTTTCTAGACAGCCTTTTTATTATAATTTTCAACATATTTTTCATACACATTGTGACAATAAGTGACAATTATTACAGCCGTGTAACATTTTTTATGAAAACGTTACACACGCAGTGAAAATAATAGTATACTAGTACGTACATAATGTTATTTTCATCATTTTTATACAAAAAATGTAATACATATATTTATACATAAATTTCTGGGGGGAAATAAATGAAGCTAAGTAAAATACTGATTGGTTCTGCAATTGCCGGGGGCATATTACTTTGTGTAGGCGGTGTTGGGGGATATCAATATGTATCCAAATTAAATAATCAATTAGATACTACTGCATTACCAAATACTACATTTGAAGGTATTTCTCTCGATGGAAAAAATAAGAAAGACATTCAAGCAATTATTAATCAAAAGGTAACTGAATTAGATCAAAAATCCCTTACCTACATATTCCAAAACGATAAACAAACTTACACATGGAAAGATTTAGGGGTAAATTATAAAGAGAAAGATATTATTGACAAAATATTCAAAGAACAAGAAGGAAACGTAATGAATCGTTACAAAATGCGTAAGCAAGCTGAAAACGGTGAATTAAAACGGGACTATAAATTAACACCACAACTAAATACAACAGCTTATGAAACCTTTATAAAAGATAAATATAATGAAACATTAAAAAATCCTGTTAATGCAGAATTAAGTATTGAAGGCTCAACAGTAAATGTTAGTCAAAGCCAAAACGGAGAAAAAATTGATAAAGGAAAACTAAACAGTTTAACAAACGAAGCTATTACTACTGGTAAATCAGATGTTACATTACCAGTTACATTCATAAAACCAGAACGTTCTACAGAAGACATACAGAAAATGGGTATTAAAGAAGTCATTGCTGAATATTCTACTCCAATGGCTGGCCGTAACGGAAATCAATCATTTAACGTAAATAAGTCAGCTAATACTTTAAGTGGGGTTATTGTCGCACCTGATGAAACATTTAGTTTTAACGGCCGCGTTGGCGTAACTGATGCTGCACATGGTTATAAATCTGCAGCAGTATATTCACAAGGTAAAGTAATACAAAGTGCAGGCGGAGGAGTTTGCCAAGTCAGTAGTACATTATACAGCGCAGCTTTAAGGGCAGATTTAGGCATTGTTTCTCGAAGCAATCATTCAATGCCGGTAAATTATTTACCACTTGGGCAAGATGCAGCAGTAGCAGATTATGGTCCAGATTTAAAATTTAAAAATAATACAGGCAATCATATTTATATTCAAGCATTTTCAAATGGAGGTAGTATTACTACACGCATTTTCGGTACAAATACTGGTAAAAATGTTGAAGTTTCTTCTCAAGTAATTAGTAGAACTAGTGATAAAATCACAGCAGTTACGTATAAAAAAGTAACACAAAACGGGGAAGTAATATCAAATGGACAAATTTCAAAAAGCGTATATAAAAGCGCTCCAAAAGAATAGATAATATTAACCGAATAACATAAAGAAAAAGGCGTGATTAAATCACGCCTTTTTCTTTTGCAGTAATAGTAAAAAAGTTTCAAGATGGTCTTTCGTTTCTTCTAAAGACCACATACGATTTCCTTGCTTCGCAGCTAATACACACGCCACTTCCCACGCGTTCTTTTTCTTCATATTTATTAATTCATCACGTAATTTCAAAACGATTTCTTCGTCTTCTTGTTCAATAAACTCTTCCATCACGCTTACTATTTCATCCTCATGAATACTTAACGTACAGTACGATTTAAGAAAGTATTGTAATGTCGTATACATAATGTACTCCCCCTTCTTATTTATCAGATGGATAAGAAGTAATAATCTTAAACCCTAATTCCCCTGACTTATCTCTTGCTAAAACAGTAACAGTTTTTACTAACTTGTCTTTTACACTCATATTTTTCTTTATTACCGTTTTTCCAACCGGGAATGAATGAGTTGTATTTAATACGAGACGAGCCTCTTTAGAATTTTTTAACCAATCTTGAATTTCCTTGTCGTGTTGCTTCAAGCTATCTTTTACAGCTTTCGTCGCTGTTTCTTTATCATAGTATGTACTTGCAGCTGACACTTTATCTGTCTTCAAGCGATTCTTCAAATCCTCTTCTGACTTGCCTACATGTCTTTCAATCGTATGACCATTTTTAGGTGGTCCTTCCATTTCATCTAAAATATTATCACTGATTTTTTCTACCGATGTAGCTTGATTCCCTGTCTGTTTCTCTGGCTTTTGTTCTTTTCCTGCACATCCGCTTAAGATCAGCATTAATGCCAATAAACTACTGAAGAAAAGACTGCTTATTCGTTTCATCATATCACCTCTTCCATGATTATTATCTCAACTTCACTAAAAGTCAATTTCACACGAAAAAACATACACATTTTTTAAATTCCTCACCTATTTTGCCATATTATCAACCGATTTTCATAGAATCGCTATTTTCTCCCCTTCTATAAATATACCCCTATATTTTTATGATTATTTCCCGATTTAATCCATCCCTAAAACCACCGGATAAACCCCATATCTAAAGGGTTTATCCGGTGGTTTATTAAAAATAAAAATATACCCCTGACTTAATATACCCAATACCCTTATATAGTATATTAACGGTGTTTTATCAACGTTTTCTACATTATGTAAATTTATCCTTGCCTATATAATCGAAATATGGTGTAATGCAAAAAAAGATAAAGGATTTTAAACAATGGCTGAAACGATTCAAAATTTCTTAACAGAATACTATTCAATCGCAATTCCACTTAGTATCTTAATTAACATCATCATTAGTCTTTTAGGTTTTATCCCTAGTATTTTTTTAACCGCCATTAATATACAGCTCTTTGGCGTAACAAATGGTACTGTTATTTCGATCGTAGGCGAAGCATTAGGGGCTATTATCTCGTTTTATATTTACCGCATGGGCCTTCAAAAGTTCACTCACGATAAAGTAAATAAGTATCCAAAGGTAGAGCGTCTTCTTTATGTAGAAGGTAGAGAGGCCTTTCTACTCGTTCTATCGTTTCGATTGATACCTTTCATCCCATCAAGTATCGTGACTTTATTTGCGGCTCTAGGTAAGATGTCATTACTCTCCTTCAGTATTGCCAGCACAATAGGGAAAATACCGGCCTTATTGATTGAAGTATATTCTGCATATCACGTTATAAATGGAACAAATGAAGCAAAGTGGATTGTAACAATCGCAGGCGCTATTGGATTGTTTTATTTGTGGAAAAAATGGAGAAAAAAATAAAGAAGGAGCATAGGCTCCTTCTTTATTTTTGAGGTATTTTATTAATAACTATCTCTTAAAGTCTTAGTTTACACCAACAGCACTATATGATTGCTTAACTGCTGCTACTTCTGCAGAGCTAGCACCATATAAATCCGCTGCAGCTTGTACTAATCCAGCACGCGCTTGACTAAAAGTAGTAGATTGAGTGAAATATTGCGTATTTGCACGGTAATAGATCGCTCCTACTTTATCTTTACCAATGCCATTCACAGTAACACCGTAATGCGTACCACCATTCGCTAATAAATAAGCTGCTTTGTTAATAATACCGCTGTTTGTATGAACGCCACCATTGTCACTAGTACCAGTATAACGCTTAGAGTAGTGGTCTGGATCACCATATTTCGTTGGATCACTCATAGAGCGAAGCGCATCTCCAGCTTTACCAGGCGTATAAATATCTTCACCAATTTCCCAATCTGGGTTACGGTTATCATAATACTCTACTAATGTACCAAAAACATCTGAAATAGCTTCATTTAATGCCCCTGATTCATTTTGATAAATTAAATCTGAGCTATACTCTGTAACAGCATGCGTTAATTCGTGGCCAATTACATCAATTCCACCAGATAATGAAGTGAACGTTACACCATCACCATCTCCGTATACCATTTGTGAGCCGTTCCAGAATGCATTATTATACTTACTTCCGTAATGAACTGTTGATTTTAATGGTGCTCCTGCATCATTAATAGAGTTTCTATTAAATGTAGCTTTATAATAGTCATATGTTTTACCTGCATAGTAATGAGCATCTACTGCCGCTGCATCATACGCTGCATTGAAAACATTATCTGCATCTACCCATAAAGTTCCTGGTAATGTAGTACGATTTTTCGCATCATATGTGAAAATCGTTGCTCCGCGCGTATTATCTTGTAAGTAGTAAGATGAACCAGATAACGTTGTATTAAGTGATTTCGTATCTCCTAATACACCTTTACCAGTTCCTACTTTATTTGTTCCTGTTACAGGTTTTACTACTGCTTTTGCATCCTGTTTAGGAGCCTCTTGCTTAACTGGTGATTTATCTTCATTTGCTACATGATCCAATTTATTATATTTATTTAATACTTTACCGCTGTCTGCTTCAATGAAATAGTAGTAGTTTCCTGGACTTGGATCTAAGAAGTTTAAGTTTACAACGTATGCATATGTTGTTTCTTCGCCATTTTGATATACATATAAGTCCGCTTTTGGTTCTACCTCATATTTTGGCGTTACCCCTAAATCTTGCTGCGCGATTTCAATTGCTTTTGCGCCTTCAATCTTATTTTTATTTTTCAACTTTTCCTTTTTGTCTAAATCAGGTGCAACTGTTCCAGACAATACTTTTAAAGAACCGTCTTTACTTACGTGAGCCACTTGAGTAGAACCCCATACAGGCACTCCTTCGTAAACTTGTTGCATACGTACTACTGTTGAATCAGTTACAGCATCTTTCTTCACTTGTTTCACTTTGAAAGAATCTTGCGCACTCTTTTCCCCTAACTTGTAATCACCTTTTGCTGCGTTTAAGTAATCAAACACAACAGATTCTGCTTTCTTACCAGTCGCTCCAGTTAGATCACCAGAAATAAACTCAGGTGACTGTACTGTCTCATTGTACTTCTTCGTAGAGAGTACATTTTTAGAATCCGCAAATGCAGAGCCTGTCCCTCCAAACGTAGTAACTGCCATTCCTGTCGCTAACACTAACGCTAAACTTTTCTTTTTCATGAACCTTCCCCCTAATAAAATTTTTTTTGAAAAAGAGTAGTTTTATATTAGCATTATGTTTTCACTATTAATATACTAAAAATTCAATTAATTTATTTCTCAAGTTTTGTAGAATTTTGAGGAACAAATATTGAAAAACCCCTTTCCTGTTGGAAAGGGGTTTCTGTTAAGAATTTATTAATTCTACTACTTTTTCTCCTTGACCATAAATATCCGATGTCCAAGCATATTGCGGTTCCAATACCACTAATACAGCTACCAAAGCCAAAGCACCAATAATTATTTTTTTCATATTATTTTCCTCCCTTTTCTTCTAATAAATTAATTGCTAATTTATAGTAGTTATTACTTTCCTTAAATTCTAGTAATTCCTCGTGATATCCTGCTAGTTCTAAATACACCATTTTTAATTCCTTTTTATTTTCTTCGCCTCTAAAAAATGGGATTGCCTCAACTTCTAAAAATCTTTTATAAACATCTTTCGTTTCAAAGTATTTATTCTTAAGCATTGAAAGTATATATAGCATACTTTTATACTTTTCATCCCTCTTGGCAACATCTATCCCTTTATTAATCCAATCTTTCGCTTCTTCAAATTCTTTTAATTCAATACACTGCAAAGCGATCTCATACACTGCATCAATATAATTTAAATCCTCTTCCTTTTTGTACTTTAGGCATTGTAAATAATAATCTTTTGCTTTTGCATAATCTTTTAAGTTATAGTACAAGAAGCCTAAATTATTTAAAGCAATAGCTGTTATACTTTCTTTATCAGCAAAAGAATTTGCTTCCCTCAAAATATTATTATAAATAGATAGTGCTTCATTATATTGTTTTTTTTGTATATAACTCAATGCAATAAGTAACTGGCAATTTATCACATAACGGAATTTATATTCATTCTTAAATCCTTCCATTGCTACATTAGCAAAATGTAAAGTCATATGTTCAACTTCTAATTCATTATAAACAAGAGCCAAATTGAAATATATTCCATTCTCATGATAACCTTGTTCCTTTGCCATTACTTCTGTTCGAGTCAAATACTCCAATGCCTTCTTATATCTATGTTGTAAAAAATAATATAACCCTTTGCTATACGTATATAATAATTTTTGGAATGGTGAATACTTTTTGTACATCTTCTTTAAGCTCTCTAACTCTTTTTCGACAGCAGGAAAATCCCTTTTCATAATTAAATAACGTGTATACAGCAGTTTATAATAATTTATAATTTCAAAATCCAACACATGCTTCATTTCACCTTGCAACTCTTCATATATACGTTCTACTTGTTGCTTGTCCAAATGAACTAGTGCATTCAACCATTCGTCCAGCTTCCCCTTCACATCTTCTTCTACATCTCTCAAATCCGTCACAGCAATTTCTAGTCTTGTGCAGAGCAATTGTAGAATTTCTTCTGATGCTTCAATCTTTCCATTTTCAATCTTACTTAAGTATGAGACAGAACAAATGCCCTGACATAATTCTTCTTGTGTCATTTTTTGCTGTAGCCGTTTATAAAAGACTTGTTTGCCTATTTTTTCTAATGTTTGTTGCATTGTCCTCCTCCATTCTCATTACCCCCATTACTCTAATAATACATAAAATCTGGAGAAATATAAATTGATAAATATAAATTTTCTAAAAAATATGCATAATTTCATTTTTTTCTCTCTTGACTTCACATCAATATCTCTTCTTTGCTACGAATGGTGAAAAATTGGTATACTATAACCAAATTATGGAGGTGTTCTCGCGATGACTCATTATAAAGACGATAGTTATGTCTTACATACAGACCTATATCAAATCAACATGGCTTATACATATTGGAAAGATGGTATTCATAATCGCCGTTCTGTTTTTGATTTATATTTTCGAAAGCTTCCATTTGAGAACGGCTACGCTGTTTTTGCTGGCCTTGAGAAAATTGTAGAGTACATAGAAAATTTCAGTTTCACTGAAAGCGATATCGCTTATTTAGCAGAATTACAATTTGAAGAAGAATTCCTTCATTATTTACAAAATATGAAATTCACTGGGACGATTCGCAGTATGCAAGAAGGGGAAGTTGTATTTAATAACGAGCCTTTATTACGTGTTGATGCACCACTTGGTGAAGCACAAATTATTGAGACTGCCCTCTTAAATATTGTGAATTACCAAACATTAATTGCAACAAAAGCAGCTCGTATGAAACATGCTGCAAGTAATGATGAGCTTTTAGAGTTCGGCACAAGACGTGCCCATGAGTTCGATGCTGCCCTTTGGGGGACGCGTGCTGCCTTTATTGGTGGTTTCTCCTCTACAAGCAACGTTCGTGCTGGGAAACGCTTTGGGATCCCTGTAGCCGGCACACACGCTCACTCTTTCGTTCAAGCATATCGCGATGAATACGTCGCGTTTAAAAAATACGCTGAAACTCATAAAAAGTGCGTCTTTCTCGTTGATACTTATGACACATTGAAATCTGGTGTTCCAAATGCAATTCGTGTTGCAAAAGAATTTGGGGATCGTATTGATTTCTATGGCATACGTCTTGATAGTGGTGATATGGCTTATTTATCGAAAAAGGCACGAAAACTACTAGATGAAGCAGGGTTTACAAATACAAAAATTATCGCTTCTAGCGATTTAGATGAATACACAATTATGCACCTTAAATCTCAAGGAGCAAAAATTGACGTATGGGGCGTTGGGACGAAATTAATTACGTCCTTTGAGCAACCTGCATTAGGAGCTGTTTACAAACTAGTTGCGATTGAGGATACTGACGGAAAATTAAATGATACGATTAAAATTTCATCTAATCCTGAAAAAATTACCACTCCAGGACTGAAACGAATTTATCGTATTATCAATCGAGTTAACGATCATGCAGAAGGCGATTATATTGCATTAGATTCTGAAGAACCTGGAAAAGAAGAGCGCTTAAAAATGTTCCATCCAGTTCACACATATATAAGTAAATTCGTAACAAACTTTGAAGCCCGTGAACTGCATAAAGACATTTTCGTTAACGGTGAAAGAACATATGAACTGCCAAGTATATTAGATATTCAACAATATAACGAGCAGAGTCTCTCTCTATTTTGGGAAGAATATATGCGAACTTTAAATCCTGAAGAATACCCTGTCGATTTAAGCCAAGAGTGCTGGGATCATAAAATGAATTACATTCAAACAGTTCGAGAACAAGTTGAAAAAAACATACAAAAGTAAACAGAGAAGTTTCCCCTTCTCTGTTTTTTCAATACTATATGGATATTTGTAAAAAATATATTAAAATAATAAGACGAATGTATTTTATTTGTAAATTTTAATATCACACTATTTAAAATTAAAATAATATTTGGTATTATTTTATTGAGTCAATTTCAACAAAATCACCAATAAAAAAGAGGACGCGGGTCGCGTCCTTTTTTATAAATCTTTCACTCGTAATACACGCATTGCATTTAACACTGCAAGTAGTGTCACACCAACATCTGAGAAAACAGCTTCCCACATTGTTGCAATACCAAAGGCACCAAGTAATAAAACGATCCCTTTTACACCTAAAGCAAAGATAATATTTTGCCACACTATACTTCTTGTACGTTTTGCAATTTTTACAGCTGTCGCAATTTTTGAAGGCTCATCAGTCATAATAACAATGTCTGCCGCTTCAATTGCTGCATCTGATCCTAAACCACCCATCGCAATACCAACGTCTGCACGGGCTAATACTGGTGTATCGTTAATACCGTCACCAACGAAGGCAATTTTTTCTTTTCCGTGTTTCGCTGCATCAATTTTTTCAATCTCTTCTACTTTTTGTTGCGGTAGTAATTCCGCATGAACTTCATCTAAGCCTAATTCTTTACCGACAGCTTCACCAACTGGTTTTGCATCACCAGTTAACATTACTGTCTTTTTAATACCTAGTTCTTTTAACTTTTGAATCGCTTGTTTAGAATCCTCTTTTACCTCATCAGAGATAACAATATAACCTGCATATCTTCCATCTACAGCAACGTGAACTAATGTACCTACTGTTTCTGGTTGCTTAAATTCAATATTTTCTTTTCTCATTAATTTTGCATTACCTGCAAAAATTTCTTTTCCTTGTACTTTTACGACTGTACCGTGACCAGAAATTTCGTTATAATCATCGATTATTTTTTCATCAATTGATTTTCCATATGCCTTTCGAATAGATTGGGCAATTGGATGGTTAGAATATACTTCAGCAAATGCCGCATACTCTAATAACTCTTCACTTGTAGTACCTTCGCTCGGTTCCATTTTTGTAACTTTGAAAACACCTTTTGTTAATGTTCCTGTTTTGTCAAAAACAATATATTTTACATCATTTAAAGCTTCTAAATAGTTACTACCTTTTACTAACACACCACTTTTAGATGCACCACCAATACCTCCAAAGAATCCAAGAGGAATGGATACAACTAACGCACATGGACAAGAGATTACTAAGAACACTAAAGCTCTATAAATCCACTCAGAGAATGTAGCTCCTTCTAAAATAAGTGGTGGAATAAACGCCATGATCGCCGCTGTAATAACTACAACTGGAGTGTAGTAACGTGCAAACTTCGTAATAAAGTTTTCCGTTGGTGCTTTTTTACTGCTTGCATTTTGAACTAAATCTAAAATTTTTGATACAGTGGATTCACCGAATTCTTTTGTAACTTCAATTGTCAACACACCATTTTGGTTCACAAAGCCACTTAATACATCATTTCCAACTTCTACTTCACGTGGTACAGATTCACCTGTTAATGCTGAAGTATCTACCATTGATGTTCCTTCAATTACTTTTCCGTCTAACGGCACCTTCTCACCTGGCTTAACGACAATATAATCGCCAATTTGTACATCTTCTGGTGATACTTGTTTCGTTTCATTTCCAACCTTTATATTCGCATAATCAGGACGAATATCCATTAATGAAGTAATTGATTTTCGAGAGCGGTTTACCGCAATGCTTTGGAATAGTTCTCCTACTTGATAAAATAGCATTACTGCTACAGCTTCTGAGTATTGTTGAATTGCAAAAGCTCCTACAGTTGCAATTGCCATTAAGAAGTTTTCATCAAATACTTGGCCACGAGTTATGTTTCTTACCGCTCTCCAAACGATATCTCCACCTATTAATAAATAAGCAAGGACGAATAACGGAATTGTTACCATTTGTGGTAAGCCCGCTAATGCAGCAATTGCTGTCAAAATTCCGCCGACTACTAATCTCCCTACCATCTTTTTCACATTCGCTTCACCATGATCGTGACTATGTCCGTGGTCATGACCGTTCTTCTCTTCACGAACAACTTTCACATCTGGTTCTAACTTTTGAACGACATTTGTTATATTTGCTACAGTCGCTTCTAGTTCTCTTTTATTCGCAACTTCTACTCGTAATTTCTTCGATACGAAATCAACAGTTGCTTCTGAGACAGCTGGCATTTCCTTCACTTTATTTTCAATTTTCATTGCACAGTTCGCGCAATCTAAACCTTCTAATATAAATACTTCTTTAGCAATTTTATTTTTTTGTTCTTCTTGAACTTTAATATGCGGTTCTAATTTTGTAACGAGTTGTTTTGCTTCCGTAACAACTTCGTTTTCTTTATTTTGTGCTGTTTCTAAGATCATTGTCTTTGTTGCGAAGTTTACAGAACAAGAATTTACTCCTTCTATATTCCCAACACCTTTTTCAATTTTCATTGCACAGTTCGCACAATCTAAACCTTCTAACATCAGTTTCTTTTTCACCAATGCTTCAGCCATCGTTCTCCCTCCTCGCGTTCTTTTTATTCTTCTTCGTTTACGTGTTCAAACGCTTGCTCGAAGATATGAATTACGTGCTGGTCAGCTAACGAATAATAAACAACCTTTCCTTCTTTACGATTCTTCACAAGTTTCGCTTGCTTTAACACACGAAGCTGATGCGAAATAGATGATTGTGTCATTCCTAATAAATAAGCTAAATCACAAACGCACATTTCAGCTTCAAATAGCGCATGTAATATTCTCGTACGTGTACGGTCACCTAATACTTTAAATAGTTCTGCTACTTTACTTAAACTTTCATCAGTTGGAATTGTTTGTTTTACTTGCTCTACAACTTCTTCATGAATTATCGTTTGAGAACATGTCTCTTGTGGTGTTTCTACTTTATTTCCAGCCATTATAGCTCACCTCTTTAATTGAACATATGAACAATCATTCATATATCTTATACTCTTATTATATGAGCACCCACTCATATGTGTCAATGAAATCTGAATTTTTTTTATGAACATTCCGTTCACATTTTAATAAGTCGTATACATATTTTCCGCACTCTCTATATTCTCATACAAAAAAGGATGCACAATTCGCACACCCTTTTTTCATATTCCGACATAAAAATTCAACAAAGTAATATACATTCCCTTTATTTCAACAAAAGAAAAAGCCTTGCGCGCTCCCTAGACGCACAAGGCTTACTATACTTATATCCCTTTTAATTAGCTTGTTCTAAATTATCCTGCGAACTTCCATCGTCTTTTAAATGACTATGTTTTTTCGAATAAACAAAGTATACAACTACTCCGATTGCTAACCAAACACCGAAGTACATCCATGTTTTTAATGGTAGGTTTACCATTAAGAATAGACAACATGCAATTGAAATAATCGGCAAGATCGGTACAAGTGGTACCATAAATCCACGTTGTAATTTCGGATGTGTTTTACGAAGAATAATAACTGACACACCAACCATCGCAAATGTTAACAACGCTCCAATATTCGCTAAATTTGACAATTCTTTTAAATCGATAAATCCAGCAATTAAAGCACTACCAATTCCTGTTAACCAAACTGTAAATGTTGGTGCTTCTGTCTTTTTATTAATTTTCGCGAAAGATTCTGGCAATAAACCGTCACGGCTCATAGCGAAGAATACACGTGTCGTTGCATAAATGTAAGCAAAGATTACTGCCATAATACCAATTACAGCTCCAATTGCGATTATACCAGCTACTTTATCTTGTCCTACAACTTCTAACACATACGCCATCGCTTCCGGTACATCTAGCTCTTTATAAGAAACCATACCCGTCATAACGAGACAAACTACAACATAAATGATTGTACAAATGACTAACGAAGCGATAATACCAATCGGTAAATCACGTTGCGGATTTTTTACCTCTTCAGCAGAAGTTGCTAATGCATCAAATCCTAAGAAAGCAAAGAATACTGCTGCTCCCCCCGCGAAAACTCCACTTAAACCGTACGGTGCAAATGGTATCCAGTTTTCTGGTTTCACGTAGAATACACCAACTGCAATGAATAAAACAACGATACCAATTTTAATTAATACCATTATGTTATTCACACGTTTACTTTCTTTCGTACCTCTTGATAATAACCAAGTGATAACTAATGTAACGATAACTGCTGGTAAATTCACCATACCACCTTGAGACGGAATCGTTAGCAGTGCTTTTGGAATTTCAAGCCCTAATCCACTCACTAAGTTATGGAAGTAACCAGTCCATCCGCCAGCTACTGCGGCAGTCGTTACAACATATACGGATAGTAATGTCCATCCCATTAAATGAGCTACAAACTCACCAATTGTTGCATATGAGTATGTGTACACACTACCTGAAACAGGAAGTGTAGAAGCAACCTCTGCGTAACATAATGCTGCAAATCCACAAACGATGGCTGCAATCATAAATGAAAAAATAACTGCTGGACCAGCATCTCTTGCTGCTACTAATCCAGTTAATACTAGAACTCCTGTACCAATTATCGCACCAATCCCTAGCATTGTTAGGTCAAATGCCCCTAGCGTTTTCGTCAAAGTTTTACTTTTACTTTCCCCTAACAATTGCGTAACGGATTTCTTTTTAAATAGGTTGGCCACGATGTATGCCCCCTTTTGCCAAGAAGAGCTAAGAGATCTTCACTCTTAGCTCTTATCATGTTGTTTTATATATTGTTCGATTTTGTTTTGTATAATGCTTCTATTAGCAAGATACTGTTTCTGCTTCTAATAATTCTTTAGCACCTTTGTACTCTACACCGTGAGCTTCTGCAACTGCTTCGAATGTTACATAGCCATCTAATGTGTTAATACCTTTTAGTAATGCAGAGTTGCCTAGGCAAGCTTCTTTGTAGCCTTTGTTAGCAATTTGTACTGCATATGGTACTGTTACGTTTGTTAATGCAAGAGTTGATGTACGTGGAACCGCACCTGGCATGTTTGCAACTGCATAATGAACAACGCCGTGTTTTTCGTAAGTTGGGTTATCATGAGTTGTAATACGGTCAGTTGTTTCGAAAATACCACCTTGGTCAATCGCGATATCTACAACAACAGAACCTGGTTCCATTGATTTAATCATTTCTTCTGTTACAAGTTTTGGCGCTTTTGCACCTGGGATTAATACTGCACCGATTACAAGATCAGACTCTTTTACAGCTTCTGCAATATTGTAAGGATTAGACATTAAAGTTTTTACTTGGTTTCCGAAAATGTCATCTAATTGACGAAGACGTTCTGCACTTAAGTCGATGATTGTTACATCCGCACCTAGTCCAACTGCAATTTTAGCAGCATTTGTACCAGCTTGTCCACCACCGATGATTGTTACTTTACCACGTTTAACCCCTGGAACACCTGCAAGTAAGATACCTTTACCGCCTTTGTTTTTCTCAAGGAATTGTGCACCAATTTGTGCAGCCATACGACCAGCTACTTCACTCATAGGTGCAAGTAATGGTAGAGAACGGTTTTCTAATTGTACTGTTTCATATGCAATAGAAACAACTTTCTTTTCGATTAATGCTTTTGTTAATTCTGGTTCTGGAGCTAAGTGTAAGTATGTGAATAAGATTAAACCTTCGCTGAAGTGTTTGTATTCGCTTTCAATTGGTTCCTTAACTTTCATAACCATTTCCATGTTCCAAGCTTCTTCAGCTGTATCAACAATTTTTGCTCCTGCTTCAACATACTGAGCATCTGTGAAACCAGATCCTAAACCTGCACCCTTTTGAATGAATACTTCGTGATTGTTACGAATTAAATGTACAACACCTGCTGGTGTCATTGCCACACGGTTTTCGTTGTTTTTAATTTCTGCTGGTACCCCAATACGCATAATGAAATGCCCCCTTATAATTAACAGAAAAAAGAAAGTCTTTTTTCTTTTTGTAATAATTAATAACTTATGTCCTTATTCTAGCATAACTTAAAAGTTATGAAAACGCTAACATACCATTTTCCTAAAGTTTTTATATTTAGAATAGTGTAAATATAAAAAACATTGATTCTATTAGGGGTTTCGTGTCATTCCATTATCTTTCACTCTATTTTTATTATACCTCTTCAAAATAAACAGCAACCTTTTATTATTTGACAATAATGTAACAATGTAAGAAACCTAAGCGATAACGTATACATATACAGTTATTACTTTACTCAATACTTTAGAAATATATTCTTTTCACAAAAAAACAACTGCTAGCATTTAGCTAGCAGCTGGGTAACTTATAAATAACTTAGAAAATAAATCGTCTGTCGTTTCAGTAATTTTATCAAACAGATCACTTTCTTCCGCTTCTTGCTCTTTTAACATCTTAATTGTTTCACGTGCATCTTCAGGATAGTCGGTAATGATACCATCTACGTTTAATTTATAATATCCCTTTAAACTTTCCATATCATTTACCGTCCATACGTAAATTGGCTTGTTTAACTTCCTTGCTTCTTTTACTAGCTTCTTATTTAACATATATTCTTCTGCTACGTAAAAGTCAGCCTTCACATTCTTTAAGTTGGCTCTACTTGCATACAGTATATATCCGACTTTTATATCTGAATTTGCACGCTTAAACTCTTTAATAAGCGGGTAATGTAACGTTTGAATTACACATTGTTTCTCAAATTCATTATCTTTAATCGTTTTTAAGACTTTGTTTACAAAATCTTTTTCGCCCCCATGAAGCTTCACTTCTATATTAAGTTTGATTTTGCCATTTGCTAGCTTAATGATTTCATCAAGTGTACTTATTTGTCCTGAAAGTCCATCTTGACTAAGGGTAAGCTGCCTTAACTCAGCCATCGTTAAATCTGACACATGCACATTGGCATTTGCGAGACGTTTCAGCTTCAAATCATGTATAACCGCTAGTTCACCGTCTTTCGTTTGTAATACATCTATTTCAGCGTAGTCTGCTTTTGCATCAATAGCACCTTGCACAGCTTCTTTCGTATTTTCTACACCTTTTGATATATACCCGCGGTGCGCCATAATAATCGGTTCTTTATACGAATTTGAAATAAACGTTACAATGAAGGCAACGACCATTCCCGCAGTAATAATTCCTACAATATATACACCAATAAATTTCCAACGATGTTTTTGGAAAAAACATTTATCTGCTTTCGTTTTCGAATAATCTAATCCTTCTTCTAATAAAACATCCTCAACCGGTACCTTTTGTAAGTATAATCGCGTAATCGCCATAATATAAAATGGCGTCACGATAAAGCTGAATAAATACAATGTGCTCGTTAAAAATACAGAAATCGTTGATTCAGCTAATAATGCAAATGTTCCTTTCGGGTTTGTAAATTCATAAACACCCCATAAGCACAATAAATATATTCCCAAAAACACGACATATACAATTCCAATTGAAATAAAAAACCCTACTAAAAAGAATAGTACTTTAAAAAAGCTTTCCTTTACTAAAGTTGCACTTTTACGTGCTGCCACGCGAAATGGTTTTTGCTCTAAAACAACAATAGGTAGAACGAAAATCCATCGAAGATTCAAATACGCGACTACAGCAAAGAACGTGTAATAACCAACTTGTCCCATCGTTGTCTTAAACAGTTCTCCTGTAATAAAGTTAGGAATTTGAATTTGTGGGATTAATGCCGTTTCATATCCCATATTTAAAAGAGGCAACAATACGACAGCATATAAAATAAATCCTGGTAAGCAATATGTGAAAAGAGTAGGTAAATACGTTACCGTTTTATATAAAATCGGACGTAATTTCACCTTCTGTCTTTTATGAGCGAAATACGAAATAATAATAAGCACCGCAAATTCTGTAAAGATAAGAAACAGTGCTAACAATGATAAAATTACGATTGCTAAGATCCCATAAGGCGTCTTTAAAAACGCTAATAATTCATCATTTGTCGCATTTGCATAACCACCAAAATACAATAACTTATTAAAAATGATTCCAAATAGTGGAACAAACACAATCGCTGCTAATAATTTATAAGCGAGTTGAAAGGTTAATACATTCCAAAAAGCAAATTTAACTGTTTGAAAGGAATGTCCTATTACTCCTGGTATAGATAGTTTTTTACGGTGTTGCATATATTCCTCCACATTCTAAAACGATATTTGAGATGGATTCCATATTTCCAGTTCTAATCCATCTTTTTAATAATAATATATTCCGCTTAACATGAACACTCTTATACATACAATAAAAAAAGTGATGGTTACTCCCCATCACTTTTTCATCTATTCTATTTTTTCTCTAACCCTTGTCCAAACGCTTTCAAGAAGCTAAAACCGAATGTAATAGCTCTATTGATATCTGGATCTTTTAATACTTTAAAGAAATCCATCACTTTTGTTTTTTTACCACTATTTAATTCGTCTGTTGCAAATTGCAATCCTGTAACTAAACTTGACGTAATTTGCTTCGTTATTTCTGGGTCAACTGAAGATAACACTTCTCCTGCCCCCATCATATTATTTAACGCATTTTTAACGGGTTCACGATTTAATTGCTCCACAGCGATTTTTGAAACATCTTCCTTCGCAGCAAGTAAACTAATTGCCGCATCTAATATACCAGCCTTCTGCAACTGTGCTAAAAGCTGCATCGTTTCTTCTACTGCTTCACGATTATTAGATAGCTCATTTAGAAGTTCATCTGCTACTTGCTGTTTCTGTTCTTCTTCTGTTACCACTTTCTTTTTAATTACAGTAATTTCTTTCGCCACTATCTCCGCCCCCTAGTCCACAAGTGATACGTATTGTTTTCTTTGCCATTTTTGCTCGATTTCAACACCGTTTTGCGGATTACGCTTTTTATCTCTCGGGTTTGAAGATGGTAACGGACGATTCCCTTTTTCACGTAGTACACGCATCTTTACCATCGTTTGTTTGTACGCTGGTGTACACGTATAAAGATCTGTCGCCGTTCCAGTTAAAATATTGATTGCCTCTTCATTTACCGTTGCATGCATCGGTAAATATAGCTCTTTCCCCGTTACACGATCTGTAACAAGTGCCTGTACTTTAATTTTCCCAAATGGTGATGCTAATTCTACAAGACCACCATCTTTCACATTGCGCTCTAGGGCAAGTTCCGGCGAGATTTCAACGAATACTTCAGATACTTTAGATAAAATACCAGCCGATTTATTCGTCATATTCCCTTCATGGAAATGTTCTAACATACGACCATTATTTAAAAGTAAATCATACTCATCTGGTGCTACAACTGGTGGTACCCATTCATCTAATGATAGACGAGCTAGTTTATCCGGGAAGTTAAATCCGTCCACATATAATAGCGGTGTATCACTGCCATCATGGCTACCCCAACATAAACTATTCCATCCTTCTAAATGATCGTATGTTGCCTGAGAATATAAAGGTGCAAGCGATGCAATTTCATCCATGATTTCACTTGGACTTTCATAATTCCAGTCCCCGCCAAGTGCACGAGCTACTTTTTGTAAAATCCACCAGTCTGGCTTTGAATCACCAAGCGGCTTCAATACTTCATATAATCTTTGAATACGGCGCTCTGTATTCGTAAATGTTCCCTCTTTTTCTAAGCTTGGTGCTGCCGGTAAAATAACATCAGCAAAACGAGCTGTTTTCGATAAGAACATATCTTGAACAACGAGGAAATCTAAATTCGCTAAAATATGTTGTACGTGGTTGGCATTCGAATCTACTAAAGCCATTTCTTCACCCATAACATACATACCACGCAGTTTTCCTTCATCTGCCGCAAGTAACATTGCAATATTATTTAAGCCTGGTGCTTTCGGAATTGTAGTACCGTATGCTTTTTCAAATTTCGCACGGAGCGCATCATCTGAAACCGCTTGGTAACCCGGAAGCCAGTTTGGTAATGTTGCCATATCACAAGCGCCTTGTACGTTATTATGTCCGCGTAATGGGTATGCTCCTGCACCAGGACGACGATAGTTACCCGTAACAAGCAATAGATTTGAAATTGCTGCTGAAGTTGTACTTCCTCCCGTATTTTGCGTTACACCCATTCCCCAAAGCACACAAGTACCATCTGCTTCATATACCATACGAGCCATTTCTTTCAGATTTTCTTTCGAAATCCCTGTAATTTCTTCTGTATAATCAAGCGTATACTTTTCTACCATTTTGTTATATTCATCAAAATTCTTCACATTTTCAGCTATGAACTTTTTATCGTGCCAATCTTGATCAATAATATATTTCGTAATACCAGCGAGCCATACGTAATCAGTTCCTTGGCGAGGATGAATAAATAAATCCGCACGCTCTGCCATTTCATGTTTACGAAGGTCCGCCACAATTAATTTTTGGTCATGTAATTTATGTGCACGTTTTACACGCGTTGCAAGTACAGGATGTCCTTCTGTTGGATTTGCTCCAACGATAATGACAAGGCCTGCTTCCGCAATATCTTTCACTGTTCCAGCGTCCCCGCCCATACCGACAGTTTTAAATAAACCGTCTGTTGCTGGAGATTGACAATAACGGGAACAGTTGTCTACATTATTCGTTCCATATATTTGACGGGCTAGTTTTTGCATAAGATAATTTTCTTCATTCGTTACTTTCGAAGAAGAAATAAATCCAAATGCATCACTTCCATATTCTGATTTAATATGCTGCATATTGGATGCAACAACTTCAAGAGCCTCTTCCCATGAAGCTTCAACAAACATATCTCCTTGGCGAATTAATGGCTTCGTAATGCGATCTTCACTATTTACAAAATCCCATCCAAATTTGCCTTTTACACATGTGGAAATACCGTTAACCGGCGCATCTGAAACAGGCTGTACTTTCAAAATGTGGCGGTCTTTCGTCCATACTTCAAATGAACAACCTACACCACAAAATGTACAAACTGTTTTTGTTTTATTCACTTTCGTCTTACGCATCGCAGCCTCTACTTCTGAAACTGCTAAAATACTACTATATCCAGGTTCTACATCCTTTACAAAATCAATCATCGGATCTAACACATCCGGTTTCAATCCTGTCATGAATCCAGCTTCACCCAGCATTGTTTTTTCCATTAACGCATTACATGGACATACTGTTACACACTGCCCACAACTTACACAAGATGAGTCATTTATACTTACACCATTGTCCCATATAACACGTGGACGGTCTAATCTCCAATCAATCGATATAGTTTCATTCACTTGTAAGTTTTGACATACTTCTACACACTGCCCACAAGCAATACATTGATTTGGATCATATCGATAAAATGGATGTGACATATCCACTTCACACGCACTTACTTTCGGCTCATACGGATATTTCTGTTCCTCAATCCCCATCATATGTACTGTATTGTGGACTTTACAGTTACCATTATTGTTATCACAAACAGTACAATACAATAAATGATTCTCTAATATCCGATCCATTGCCTCAGTCTGTGCCTCTTTTGCACGCTGGGACTGTCTTTCAATATGCATACCATTCTCTAATTTCGTTGAACAAGCACGCATTAACTTCCCATTTACTTCTACAATACACGTATCACAAGTTTGAATTGGATCTACTTCTGGTACATGACAAATTTGAGGATGTTCCAAATTACTCTCGTTAAATAATTGTAGTATCGTCTTTTCACCTGATGCAGAAAATTCTTTACCATCGACGGTTACACGGACTGTCTGTTCTGCCATAGTTTCCCCTCTCCTTACAACCAACTGTACAACACAATTATGAATCCGTTTTCAAAATCGCATTACTGTACATATTTTTGAAACGCTCTACCCAAATACTTTCTTATGAAGTCGATTCTAGATGTTATAAGGTATAACTACGAAAGCTTGAAATTATCACTATTCTACAGTTCTATTATATCGTACATATACAATAATAACCAAAATAATCTGTGATCTTCTTGTTAATAGGTGTTTTTATTTTTTCCATTGTTTTATGATAAATGTGGGAGAGAAATACATATAAAAGGGGAATTTAATATGGGGCCTACGCAAGAGACTTATACAATTGTACGCTATCAATCTGGTACATTTTCAAAACAGCTTGATGAGATTGTTACAGAATCTCCTATTACTATTAAGTTGAATGGTGAAGAATATGTAACAGTCGTATGCACACCAAATTATATTGAAGATATGGTAATTGGTTTTTTAATTTCTGAGGGGATTATTTCTTCCTATAAAGATGTTGAAGAACTATGGGTTCAAAAAGATAACGGAATTGTCCATGTAAAATCATCAAAAGTGAATCCGCTCTATCAAACTTTATATAATAAACGATACATCACTTCTTGCTGCGGAAAAGGTAGACAAGGTTTTATTTTCGTAAACGACGCAGCAAAAGCAAAAGACTTACATGATATACATGTAAAAATTACTCCTGAAGAATGCTTTTACTTAATGAATACTTTACAACAATCTTCCACTACCTTTCGCCAAACTGGTGGTGTTCACAATACCGCGCTATGTGATCGAAACAATATCCTCCTATCAAGAATGGATATTGGAAGACATAATGCATTAGATAAAATATATGGTCATTGTTTGCGTAACGATATATCGATTAAAGGAAAAATCATCGCATTTAGCGGACGTATTTCATCCGAAATTTTACTCAAAGTTTCAAAAATCGGATGTGAAATTGTTCTATCTAAATCCGCTCCAACAAAACTGGCATTGCAACTTGCCCATGATTTAGGCATTACAGTCGTAGGGTTTATTAGAAATGAATCTTGTAATATTTACACACATCCAAAACGAATTGATGGCTATCAATCCAATGTTTAAAAAATAACTCCTCAATCGAGGAGTTATTTTAGTTATAAAAATGTAACATATTAAACACTTGAATAGTTAACAAAGTTAATATATAATTTCATTACATAATTAAAACAAAACATTGTAGCATATATCTTTTCATTCTTTTACAAATTAAAAGAGAATACTAACAAAACATATACTCAATCTTATAAAAGTAATGGATTTATTTGAAATCCACCAGGGAGGTTACAACTATGGAAATTCGCTTATTAACAACAGAGGACGCAGAAATATATTTAAAAGTTTGTATGGAAGGTTTAACGAAGAATCCGGAAGCTTTTAGCTCTTCTTATGAAGATGTTCTTAAACATGAAAATCCTGTGGCTGCTATGGCTAAACGATTAAGCAATCCGGATAAGTATACTCTAGGTGTCTTCAAAGATAATGATTTAATTGGTATCGCTACTTTAGAAACAAAACCATTTATTAAACAAGAACATAAAGCAAAAATTGGCTCCGTTTTTGTTTCTCCAAAAGCACGTGGTCTCGGAGCAGGACGAGCTCTAATTAAAGCAATTATTGAAAATGCCGATAAATTACATGTAGAACAACTTATGCTCGATGTTGTAGTTGGTAACGATGCAGCAAAAAAATTATATGAGTCATTAGGTTTCCAAACTTACGGCGTACAAGAGCGTTCATTAAAACATAACGGTCAATATTGGGACGAGGAACATATGGTTCTGTTCTTAAATGATTAATACTTCAATATAAGGTGAAACTTTACTCAGTGGGGGAGTTTTCCAAAAGCATCTTTCTTAATAAGAAAGATGTTTTTTCATTACAACAATGTAATCTTCATGTCACCTTTATCGATCGTACCAAACCTTTCCATTCATTATACTAAAAATATAAAGTGAAACTTTACTCAGTGGGGAACTACATCCCACGCTGATCGCATGTACTTGATATGTAGAGGAGAATGTGACATGAAACAAAACAAACGAGCTATGCTTTTAATATTTACTACAGCAATTGTAACTTCTGGGTTAGCAATTTTACCTTGGTTTATCATATGAACACTCCCCCACTTAGCAAAGCTTGAAGTGGGGGTTTCTAACGTTTCGACCTAATGGATGATTAACGTCAGGGGAGTTAACACATTAGCGAGCTGTTTCACGCCTAACCCCTCTATCCCATTTGTCCATGCATTTGGGATTACTTTTCGTAAAATGTTAGCCGCAGCATTTACATCTGCATTAATTAAAGTTTTATTTGCTGAACGATATATGCCGCGCTCTATTCGTTTTCCTGAAAAAGTTGTATTTTGGTCATTTTCTCCATACGTTGGAATGAAGTCGTTATCCAGAAAACTTGCTTTCGATGTATATGATTCTTCAGTTACAACAACTTGAATGCCTACAGCATTTGCTTTGTATGTAATCATTTGAATCAGTAAATTATGCGGGATATAACAAAACGATTGGTTATTTCTTTTTCCCATATTCGTTTCTTGTTTCCAACTTTTGTTTTGACCAATAACGATTTTACAAACTTCTTCTTCTTGAGCTAGTTTTACGATGTGGTGACTAACTTTATGGAAGACATCTTTTATTTTCAAGTAACGTTTTTGATGAAGTTTTTCTATCCTTTTAGAAGTAAAAGGTCCTTTATTAGTTTGTTTTCCATTTCTAAGAATACTTGTAAAATGACTCCTCATTTTATTGTAATATTGATTTATGCTTTTGACATGTTTGCCCTTAACAAGGACAGGTTTCATACCTGTGTTTGTTACGATGGTTGCAAGGTTATCAATCCCTAAATCAATACTCATATAACGAGCATTCTCTTCAATCATTTGTTGTTCAGAAGGAACATCAATTACCAATTCCACTACATATTCATTGTATTTTGGAATCACACGAACTTGTTTCAGTTTACCTTCAGTGAAACCTAGTTTCCCAATATTTAATTGCAATTTCGTCTTTGGAAACTTTAAAAATCTACCGTTTTTAATGATGCAATCTTGGTTTGTATACAGAATCTCTTTTTCAGAAGAACGAATATACTTTGGAATCCTAGGCATTCCAGCATATTTGTTTGGATTCTTTTTATAGTCTTTTAAACTAGCAAAAAAAGATTTCCAATTTTGGAACAAACATTTCATGATTGACTGGCTACATTGCGTAGGCAAAGCTCGATAATCATTTTGAATCATAGCCTTAAATAGTGCATCTAGAAAGTTGTAATCTACATAAGGTTTTTCAAAATTAGGTTCTGAAAACAAATTACATTTAATCTCTTTCTGTTCTTCTTTAGGCTTTAAATTCTCTTTTTCCAATTTCTTCTGATAGGCAAGAAGTTGTGTGTCATTCATCTTACCAATATTTTTATGAATATTATCCAGAACTTCTTTTTGCAAAGGCTGCAACTCTTTTTCTTGTGTTAATCCAGTGTACACCTGACGTATATAAAAGTTTGTGGTGTTGTACATGTTCTTAGCATTATGACAACATTCTTGAAAATAAGAATACATACGATGCCCTTTTTTAATCCAAATTTGAAGAGTTTTATAGTTTGATGGATTTTCCTTTGTCATTTTATTCACCCCCTTGTTAAGGATATTATAGCAAAAAAAGAACGTATGTTCCCTATATTTTTTTGAAAATAAAATATTTTTTTCGATTCACCTCACCACCTTCACTTACGGAGTCCTCTCGAAAGGCATAATAGAAATACTCCCCTAACAATGAAAAAAGCTGATTGCTTCTTAAGAAGCAATCAGCTTTTTTTATATTATAAAATCCCCAAAATTTTATTTACGCAACTTATAATAATAACCATAGATACGGCAACGCACATGACAACCGTATTACGATCTTGCTTTTCTTTTTTTGAAATTTCTTCTTTTGGATTCATGTGTATGATCTCCTTTTTAAAAAAAGTGTGAGATAGGAAATTTTTCTTATCCGATGCGAGGTGAATACGAAAACCCTCTCTATCTCACATACACAATAGAATGGAATTGTCATTTTATAAATAAAATGACATGACGTTATGTCGCAACATAGGGTATTTTGTGTCGCTACGTTTTCTATTATAAAAAATAGTTGTGCAAAACTAGTGCATTTTTTATGTCAATTACTCTGAGCGAAAAATAACTCTTCCACTCAATCACATAAAAAGAGTTTTTTATTATTTTCATGTAAACTATATAAGTAGAATGAACAGTTTGGGGTGCACAAGATTATGGTAAAAATTTTATTAGTAGACGATGAAGAACGTATGTTACGATTATTAGATCTGTTCTTAAGCCCTCGCGGCTATTTTTGCATGAAAGCTACCTCTGGCCTTGAAGCACTAAATTTAATCGAACAAAAAGAATTCGATATTATTTTATTAGATGTTATGATGCCAAGTATGGATGGATGGGATACTTGCTATCAAATCCGTCAAATTTCCAACGTTCCTATCATTATGTTAACAGCTCGCAACCAAAACTACGATATGGTGAAAGGCCTCACGATGGGCGCAGATGATTATATTACAAAACCATTTGATGAGCATGTATTAGTCGCACGAATCGAGGCTATATTACGCCGTACAAAAAAAGATGGTTTTGTTAGTTTCAATGGTATTGAGTGGGATAAAACGAAACATACTGTCACAGTTTATGATGAAAAAATCTCGCTAACTCCTATCGAATTTTCGTTACTCGGACTATTTTTGCAAAATACAAACCGAGCTTATAGCCGAGATGATTTAATCGAAAAAATTTGGGGCTATGAAACAGATATCGAATATAGAACAATTGATTCACACATTCGTAATATCCGTGATAAACTACGCAAAAAAGGATTTCCGATTGAAGATTACCTAGAAACGGTCTATAAAGTCGGATATAAATGGAAAAGTGAATAATTACTTCGGTCAGTGGGAAATCGTATACCACTGACTCTTTATTATGGATAAGGTATGGTGAAAAAATGAGTAAACTTTCCCTTAAAATTGGGACATACTTTTTAATATTAGCTTTATGTATTGAAACAATTGCTTTCGTATCTTTTTATAAAAGCCTTTCAAAAATACGTATTGAAGAGGAAACAGATGCTCTTTTAGAGAAAGGTAATCGCTATAGTAAAAAAATTAAAAGCCGCGAGAGACGGGATGAATATTATAAAGAAATGAAACACGCTGAACATAATAAAAATCCTAAACGTCCTGTGTACCCTGAGTTCGATATTACGAATGAGGCTGCACACTTAGTTGAATCGGAATCAATTTCTAACTCCGATATAGCTATCATTATTACTGACCATAACGGCAAAATTATTTCCACCTCAGAACCCGTAACAAAAGATATGCAAAAACAACTTACTTGTAAAACAGAAACTGTCCCAGACGGCGGGTTGGTCGTTGAAAGGAACTGGAAAAAATCAAAGTTCATCACAACAGTAAGCCCACTTAACACAACAAAGTTTCAAGGAAAGCTATATATGTTATTAAAAACATCTTTCCTAGAAAATATGTTACTTAAACTCATGAACCAATTTCTTATCATTAGCGTTTTAACAATTATTTTAACAACAATTTCTGTCTTTGTTTTTTCACGCGTTATTACAGAACCACTTGTAAAAATGAAGAGAGCGACAGAAAAAATGTCAAAATTAAACAAGCCAATTCAATTAGGTATTAAGCGAAATGATGAACTCGGAAGTTTAGCAAAAACAATTGAAGATTTATCGAGTGAACTTACGTATATGAAAAAAGAGCGCAATGAATTTCTCGCTAGTGTCGCTCATGAACTATTAACTCCATTGACCTATATGAAAGGTTATGCGAAGGTAGCAAAGAGAGACTCTTTAACAAAAGAGGAGCGAGAAGAATACTTACAAATCATTGAGGATGAAACGGATAGTGTAACCGATCTCGTCCAAGATTTATTTATGCTTGTACAATTAGAACAACACCAATTTGTTATAAAAAAACAAAAAGTGCTTCTTCAGCCATTTTTAGAACGAATGGTAGAAAAAACAAAAACAACATTAACAAATAAGCAAATGCAACTTCATGTATATTGCAAAGATGATTTAGAAGTTTGCATAGACGAAAGACGTATGGAACAAGTTATGTTAAATTTATTACACAACGCTTATCAACATTCGCCAGAAAACACATCCATTACGATACGTGTACTCATGGAAACAGATTCTTTTACAATAAGTGTACAAGATGAAGGTGAAGGTATTCCTGAACAAGATATCCCGCATATTTTTGACCGTTTTTATCGTGTTGATAAATCCAGAACACGAGCTACAGGCGGAAAAGGTATCGGGCTAGCTGTTGCAAAAGAAATTGTAGAATTGCATAACGGTTCTATTCTAGTAACAAGCCAATTAGGAGCGGGAACAAACTTTATAATCGATATACCTTTTGAATAATATGCGTGTGAAAACACCAGTAGTAGTAAACACTACTGGTGTTATTTTGTTCATAAAAACAGCTTATATAAGCTAAGCTTTTGAAATTATTCTTATTTCAATATAAAATAAAGATACATTTGTCAAAGATTTGGAGGGTGATATAATTGGATATCCATGTATTAACAAAAGACGAAGCAGAAATTTACTTAGAACTTCGCGTAGAAGGATTAAAGCAAAACCCTGAAGCATTCAGCTCTTCTTATGAAGATATTATTAATAAAGAGTGTGCGATTGAATATAAAGCACAAAAATTAGCACAAGATGAAAACTATACGCTAGGTGCATTTAAAGATGGGAAATTAATCGGGGTTGCAACACTGGAAACGAAACCATATGTAAAACAAGAACATAAAGCTAAAATCGGTTCTGTATATGTTTCTCCAAAAGCACGCGGACTTGGAGCAGGAAAAGCACTTATTAAAGAATGTCTTGAACTTGCTAAATCTTTAGAAGTAGAACAAGTTATGCTTGATGTTGTTGTTGGCAACGATGGAGCAAAAAAACTTTATGAGTCATTAGGTTTTAAAACATTCGGTGTACAAGAACGTTCATTAAAATATAACGGACAATATTGGGACGAAGAGCATATGGTCTTATTCTTAGATGAAAATAAATAATAAAAAACATCCTCATGTTTGGAGGATGTTTTTTACTTTCTTGTAAACCATGCCTTGTGTAATAATTGAATCGCTTTCGCAATTTCTTCCTCTGATGATATCGCAAACCCAAGCAAAACTACATTCTCAGGCGCCGTACCATCTTTATAGTACGTAGACACAGGATATATTTTGATACTATATTTCGCAGCTTCTTGAATTAATTCTTCTTCCCGCATTCCATTATGCACTTTTAATAAAATGTGTAATCCCGAATCTTCTCCTATCACTTCAACACGATTAGAGAAATACTTCTCTATTTCAAAAACAAGTCGATCTCTCTTCTTTCGGTAGACGACACGCATTTTATGAATATGTTTTTCCCAATAGCCTTCATTTAAAAATCTTCTAATCACTTCTTGGTCCATTCTTGAAACACTTTGTGTATAAAATAAATATTGCTGTTGATACTTTTTAATTAATTTCTTCGGCAACACCATATAGCTCATCCGTAGCGATGGCAATAATGCTTTAGATAGCGTCCCCATATAAATAACTTTCCCCTCTGTATCTAATCCTTGCAGCGCCGGTATAGGCTTTCCAGAATAGCGAAATTCACTATCATAATCATCTTCAATAATATACCTGCCCTCTTCTTTCTTTGCCCATTGTAAAAGCTGCATCCTTCTCGTAATAGGCATAATCATTCCATTTGGAAACTGATGGGAAGGTGTAACAAATACAACATTCGCATTGCTATTTTCTAAATCTGCAATACAAATTCCATCTCTATCTAAAGATAACATTTGGACTCTTGCTTCTCCCTGTTCAAAAACAACCATCTTCCTATGATACCCTGGGTTTTCAACTGCATAATTGCTTCCCTTTAACAATTGAAACAATAGTTTCACTAATATTTGTGTTCCCGCTCCTAATACAATTTGACTAGCTGAACAACGCACACCTCTAGATTCATACAAATAATTCGTAATCTCTTCTCTTAAGCTCGCTTCCCCTTGAGGGTGTCCTAGAAAGAGAAGTTCGTTATTATGCGGCTGCCATACTTCATTTACAATTTTCCGATACATATTGAATGGAAAAGCATTTGTATCAATTCCTGTTTGTGTAAAGTCAAATTTATAACTCTTCTCCTGAAACGGTACTTCTTCTATTCTCTCTCCGCTATCCTCTACATGAACCATTTGCTCAATCTTGCATACAAAATAACCTTTTCTCGATATCGGCTCAATATAACCTTCTGCAAGTAATTGTTCGTACGCTGCCTCTACTGTATTTTTACTTACTTGTAAATGTATCGCTAACTTTCGCTTAGCTGGTAATTTCGTAAAAGGGACAATCGATCCATCTTTAATTTCTTTTTTTATATACTCATACAATTGCACATATAATGCCTTTTTACTATTCATATTTAAATTAGGCGTTAATTCTAACATAATATCTGACCCCTTAATAAAACTAAAATCTGATACTTTTTACAGTACCAGAAGTTATATATAATTCCTTTTATCATGTCACACATAAAAAATCAAATACTGGAGAGGAGAAACATGATAATGAACAATGTTAAACGTATCGGACTCATTATGATTATTACAGGGGCTACATTATGGGGATTATCTGGTCCAATGATTCAGTGGCTATTTCAGCATACTAATGTATCCTCAATTGATTTTTTAACAATTCGATTGTTGCTTGCAGGAATATTTATTTTGTCTTTCTTACTTATAAAGAAACAAAACATATTTCAAATTTGGAAACACCCTAGATATTCTATACAACTTATTATTTTCTCTATTCTCGGCATGCTTGGTGCGCAATACGCCTTTATCGAAACGGTTCATATTAGTAATGCAGTCACAGCAACGCTATTTCAATTTCTAGGTCCTGTTCTTATTACCATGTATGTTGCATTTGAACAAAGAAAATTCCCTGCTCCCATGCAACTATTCGCAATTATAGCCGCGCTAATAGGAACATACTTTATTATTACAAATGGCTCAATTGAAAATATTGTTTTATCCAAAGAAGCTATTATTTTTGGACTATTAACAGCAATCGGATTTGCATTTTATACCCTTCATCCGGCTTCTCTCATTAAAGAATGCGGGACAACTGTAGTAATTGGTTGGGGGATGTTAATCGGAGGAATTGTACTACTTATTTATAATCGTTCATTCGGGTGGAATCAATTTTCACAAACTCTTACACTAAAAACCTTTTCTATGCTTATTCTTATCATTATTAGTGGTACCCTTTCTTTCCTTCTATATATCGGTAGTCTTAAATATTTAGCAGCAACAGAAACAAGCATTTTATCTAGCATTGAACCCCTTGTAGCTGCCATCGTTTCAATCACTTGGCTAAATGAATCTTTTGGAACATATCAATTATTAGGCGGCGTATGTATCGTTCTGTCCGTTATTTTTTTGACGATGCCTCAAAAAGAAACCGAACCACCCTATACAACTGAACAAGTATAATGTGAAACTTTAATTAGTTGGGGCTATCTCCCACTAATTATTAACCTACACCAATCGGGCTTTTACGGGATAAAAAATGTCAAAAGAGGTCGTACAAAACTTACGACCTCTTTTTATACTTTAAAGGAATTGTCCCGCCTTCTAGCAAATACAATTACACTAACAATAAAAACTAGGAGTGTGGCACCATGAAAAAAATCGGAACTATGCTACTTCTCTCCTTTCTCATCACTGGATGCACACAAGCACAATCTGATTCAAAAGCATCTAAAACTGAAGCTGTCGCAACGTCATCCACTCAAGTGAACGCACCTTCCTTCTTTCACCTTAGTGTTTTAAAAGATGTAAATTGGGAAGAAGCCCCCTCATTCATAGACGGAAAAATACCTTTAAAAGGCATCGAAGGAAAAATCGCAATGGCTGATAGTCCTATTATCGCAAATGAACAAAATGAAATAATGTGGTACTTTCTAGATTCTGAAATACCAACTGGAAAATTGTCTATTATTGCGCTAAAACAAGGATCTGTAACTCCAACACCAGTACTCTTTCAAAAAGAAACTTCCAAACAAACTTGGACTACTTCAAATACAATCGATTCTACTACAAACGAACTCCCTCTCACTATGTCACTACCTTCATCTGGATTATGGTTATTAAATATATATGTGAATGAAAAATATTATGATCAGTTTGTAATCACTGCTGAGTAAAGTGACAAAAATAAACCACTTTCTTACAACAATGTAATTTCTACATCATGTACTTCGATAGTTGAATTATCTCTCTTCTCTTATACTTAAAGTAAGAAATGAAACGAGGAGAGATGAGAGATGAAAAAAATGATAGAAGTAATCGTAGCAGTAACTGAGGTTTTAGTGAATGGTAAACAAGTTGCAATGGAATTAAATAAATAGTGGAGAAATATAAATAATTCTACACTTCTTCATTATTTTGATTTCTTATCTCAAAAAAGCAGTGCCTTTTAGGCACTGCTTTTAGCTATTAATAACTTGGTATTTTCGTAATTTGCGCCACGCCTGAATCAATAGCTGCTTTCGCTACTGCTTCTGCAACACTTGGAACAACTCTTTTATCTAATGGATTTGGGATTACATAATTCGCATTACGTTCTTCGTCAGTAATGATGTTAGCGATCCCATATGCTGCCGCTAATTTCATCTCTTCTGTAATATCAGTTGCGCGCACATCTAACGCACCGCGGAATATTCCGGGAAACGCCAATACATTATTTACTTGATTCGCATAATCCGAGCGCCCAGTTCCTACTACAGCTGCCCCAGCCTCTAATGCATCCTCAGGGAAGATTTCTGGAATTGGATTCGCCATTGCAAACACGATTGCTTTCTCATTCATCGTCTGCACAAGTTCTTTCGTTAATACGTTAGGAGCAGATACGCCAATAAAAATATCAGCTTGGTGAATCGTTTCTTTTAACGTTCCACGCACATGTTCACGATTTGTCTTTTTTGAAACTTCAATTTGCGCTTCGTTCATCCATGTTTCACCTTCACAAACAATACCTTCTAGGCTAACTAACGTAATGTGCTTTGCACCAGCCTTTAATAATAATTTTCCAATTGCAATTCCTGCCGAGCCCGCACCGTTAATAACGATTTTCACATTATCCATTTGTTTGCTAACAACTTTTAATGCATTAATAACAGCTGCTAAAACGACAATAGCTGTTCCATGTTGATCATCATGAAATACAGGAATATTCGTTTCTTCTTTTAATCGTTTTTCAATTTCAAAACAACGCGGTGCTGCAATATCTTCTAAATTAATCCCTGCAAATGTAGGCTCTAAATTTTTTACAAGGGTAACGATTTCATCTACATCCGTTGTGCCTAAACATAATGGGAAAGCATCTACATTCGCAAATTTCTTAAACAAAATACTTTTTCCTTCCATAACAGGCATAGCCGCTTTTGGTCCAATGTTTCCTAAGCCGAGTACCGCTGTTCCATCTGAAACAACTGCCACCATATTGCCACGTGCTGTATAGTCATACACTGTTTCTTCATCTGCCGCAATTGCTTTACAAGACTCCGCTACACCTGGTGTATACGTCAGGCTTAAATCATACGCTGAATTTACCTCAACTTTACTTGTAATTTCAATTTTCCCTACTAATTCTTTATGCAATAACAATGATCTTTCATTAATTTGATTTGCTAACATACTTATAATCTCCCCTTAATTTGACAAGCTAGCTATATGAATATAGCTAGCTTGTTTGATCATGAAAACATCTTTAATAATATTGTCGCCGTTACAACCATTGCCGCCCCGCCTAAACGAGTCGAAATTTGCGCGAACGGCATTAATTCCATACGATTTGAAGCCGATAAAATAGCAACATCTCCAGTTCCGCCTAAACCGCTATGACATCCAGTTACAATCGCCGATTCAACTGGATACATCTTCATCACTTTCCCTACAAGAAAACCTGATGCTACCATTGTAAGAACAACCGATGCGCACACAACAACATATCCTACTGAAAGAACTGCTGCTACGTCTTTTAACGGAATATACAGCAATCCTAATCCAACCATTAAAGGCCAAGTTAAATTCTTCGAAATAAATTTATATAAATGGAATGCTCCTTGCTCCATTTTTGCTGGCATTAATTTAAAGTATTTCACAAGTGCTGCTGAGAAAATCATAATAATTGCCCCAGGAATACCGATGAACTTAGAAGCAAATCCTCCGAAGATGAAGAACGTACACGCAATTAATAAACCTGCTCCCATTAATGAGAAGTCAATTGGTTTCTCTGTATTTTGTTCTTTTAATAATTCTGCTTGATTGTCTGTTTTCACTAATACACCGTTACCACTAAGCTCCGGTTTCTTTTCACCTAAACGCTTCATATACCCTGCACTTACAATTGCGAACATATTTCCAATAATAGCTGCTGGAATAAGCTGTGATACAAACGTTGCTGATGATTCATTTAAAATATCACTATAAGCTAGCGACAATGGTAAAATCCCTTCCCCGATACCGCCACTCACAATTGGTACGATGATAAAGAAGAATGTCTGCTTCATTTCAAATCCAAATAATGAACCGACCAATAATCCTACTGCTACAGAAGCTAACGTCCCTACTACTAAAGGAATAAACATGCGAACGAAACCTTGTACTAACACTTTACGGTTCATTCCTAAAATACTTCCGACTACTAAACAAGAAATATATAAATATAAAAAGTTCGATTTTTTCATTAACATAGTCGCAGCTTCCATTGAAGCTGGATTCATCCAGTTAAAAAATACAAGTAATGATGGAATAAATAACGAAAGTATTGCTGGACCGCCGATATTTTTTAAAATTGGAATTCTCATCCCAATATCGCCTAAGAAAATCCCCATGATCATAATAACTGCAAATCCACCAATCATATCTGCTGGCAATTTATTATATACAGATGCCCCATAAATAATAGCAGCCAATACTACATATAACGGTAAAGGTATAACACCGATTTTTACATTCATAATTTTAGAAGCGAAAGATTCTCTTTGTACTTCATTTCCTTCAGAAAATGATACCGCTTCCACATTCTTTTGAATTCCCATATGGCACCCCCTCGTTTTCTTAATAACAATATTAAAACGCTTTCAATAGTAAAAATAGTTTTTGTAAGTTTTGTAATTGATTTTGTAATTAAAAAAAGTATAAGCGACTTATATTAAGTCGCTTATACGTAAAACTCTATTTTCTTTTGATCAACACATCTTAATTTACTTACAGGTCTTCCCACATGTTGGTACATCATTTCGTTTTCTAACACCCCAATGTCAGTCAGAAACATTACATATTTTCGAATAGAAACTCTTGAAATTCCAACTAATTGTGCCATTTCATCTGTTGTAAATACTCTTCCATTCAGAGACTCGATCTTCTGCCAAATTAATTGCAACGTTTGCTTCGTTAAACCTTTCGGAAGCTCTTTAGTGACAGTAGGCTCTCTTTTTTCTTTTTGTAAAATTAACGAATCTAATTCCGATTGACTAATTTTTTGTTGTTCTTTCATGAAAGTAAGTTTTTCTCGATATATAGTTAATGCCTCTTTAAATCGTTCAAATGTGAATGGTTTAATTAAATAATCTACTACACCATATTGTAATGCTTTTTTAATACTTCCCATATCATGTACAGCTGAAATCATTATAATATCGATTTCTTTTTCTTGGTTCCGGATATACATTAAAAGCTCAAACCCAGTCTCTTCAGGCATAAAAATATCAAGTAATACTAAATCTACTCGTGATTTCTCTAATATTTCTATCGCCGACTTTACTGAGTTAACTGCTTGAACAAGTTCAAACCCTCCTACTTGCTCTAAATAATGCGTATTTAACATTGCTACCATCGGGTCATCTTCTACAATTAAAACTTTAATCATATTTGCCTCTCATCCCTACCTTTAGGTATTTCAATCGTTATCGTTGTTCCCTTTCCTACTAATGAATGCATATGAATTTCCCCATTTATTCGCTGTATACTTTCTTTTACAAGATACAAACCATAACCGCGGTTATCTCCCTTTGTGGAATAACCTTTCGTAAATAATTCCTCTATTTCTTTTTCTTGTATACCTTTTCCCGTATCTTGTACTGTAATAGTTAGTATATCCCCATGTTGTATCTTAACTTCAACTTGCTTGTTTTCACAATTCGTAACTGCCTCTAATGCATTATCAATTAAATTTCCGACAATCGTAATAAGTTCATGAGTAATACTTTCATCATCTATTTCCGGCATATAAGAATCTTCACTTATAATTAATTTTATATTTTTCTCTCTAGCATAGCTGAGCTTACCTAGTAAAAAACCAGCAAATACTGGACTTTTTATTCTTTTCATAACTCCACCAATTTCATATTGATGCTCTGATACCATGCCGCTTATATACTTCTGTAATTCTTCATACTGTTTCATATGTGTAAGCCCTAATACGACATGCATCTTATTCATAAACTCATGAGATTGTGCCCGTAATGCTTCTGCATATAGTCTAATACCAGTTAGTTCCTCTGCTAGTTTTCTAATCTCTGTTTTATCACGAAATGTTGCAATTGCACCAACTATTTCTCCTTTTACATATAAAGGAACTCGATTCGTCACAATCGTAATTCCGTAAATATTTTGTTCTTCGTTTAATTGTACTTCTCCCGTTTTCAATACTTCTTTTATACGTGAATTTGGCATATACAACTCAACATCTTTACCGATAAAATCTTCTTCAAGTCCGCTTTTTTTAAATAGACGTTTCGCTTCATTATTAATTAACGTTACTCTAGCCTCTTTATCTACAGCAATAATACCTTCCTTTACAGATTGTAGCATCGTATTTCTTTCTTCAAGAATTTTTGCTATCCTGTGCGGCTCAAGACCGAATAAACTTTTCTTTATATGTCTAGCTAGTAATATTGCTCCTATAATTCCGACTAATACCCCAACTCCGACACCAATATAAATGATATGTCTACTTTCCTTAACTCTCTCTTTTACATTATCTGCTGAAATACCAACAGCCACTGCTCCAAGTTGTTCACCTGTTTCAGAAAATATTGGTACAAATACTCGCATGGAAATACCTAAAGTTCCTTCTGCTAACGATACATGTTCTTTTCCTTTCAATGCAGGCCCTTCATCCCCACCAATGAAATGATAACCTATTTTTTGAGGATCTGGATGAGATTTTCTTATTCCATCCATGTCCATAACTACAATAAATTGAACACCTGTGTTTTTTAATATCCTATTTGTATACGTTTGGATTGCAGGAGTATCCGCTTTCCCAACCAAGCCATTGATTACAATTGAATCATTCGCCACAATGTGTGCAATTGTTTTTGCTTTCTCTGCTTGGCTATCCTCCGTCGCCCGTTCTACATTATGACTAATTAATATATCTGTCACAAGTAAAGAAAAAATTACAACTGTACAAACTAACAATGTAATCGTTTTCCACAAATTCCATAGTCTTTTTCTTTTTTTCATCCCGTTAATGACTCCCCTAATTGCTGAATAGAAAAATAAGTAAGGTGATATTATTTTCACCTTACTTATCTGCTGTTATTATACTTTAAATTTACTAGTCATCGCTTGTAGTTCTTCGGCCATCCCAGCTAAGTTTTGCGAAGCTGAACTAATTTCCTCCATTGAATTAACCTGTTCTTCTGTTGAAGCTGCAACACTTTGCATACTAGCTGTATTTTCTTCTGCAGCCGCTGCAATTTCATCAATAGCATTTGTCACTTCATTTGCATCTCCAGCAATTCTCTTCGTTGTTTCTACCATTTGATTAACTTGAGAAACAATATGTGTAGTAGAACTTAAAATTTCCGTAAAACTTACTTTCGTTTTTGTTACAACATCAAGCCCTTGTTGAACTTCTCCATTCACATTATCCATTGCCTTAACAGTATGTTCAATATCCGCCTTAATTTCTGCAATTAAATTTGCAATCTCTCCAGATGACTCTCCTGATTGCTCTGCTAATTTTCTAACCTCATCTGCTACAATAGCAAATCCTCGACCCTGTTCACCTGCTCTTGCTGCTTCAATAGCCGCATTTAAAGCTAATAAGTTCGTTTGAGTAGCTATGTTTTGAATTGCTTCAGAAATAGCTCCTACTTGCTTTGATTTCTCATCAAGAAGTTTAATAATAGCATCTGACTCGGATACCGACCTAGAAATAGACTGCATTTGTTTTGCAGTTTGTTCAACTAAATCTTCTCCCTCTTCAGCTCTTTCTCTCGCATGTAATGAGGAAATAGAAATTGACTCTGCGCTTCCGGTTACATCTTGAATTGCTGTATTTACTTGTTGTAATGTAGCCGCACCTTCTTCAACACCTTGTCTTTGTGATTCAGCCCCACCTGATACTTGTTCCATTGCAATTGTAATTTGATCTGTCGCATCATTTGCTTGCTGTACGCTCGCTGTTAACTCCTCAGCCGATGCCGCGACATGTTCTGCTGAAAAGCTAATTTGGGTAATAACATCTTGTAAAGACGTAGACATTTCATTAAATGAAGTCCCTAATTTCCCTATGTCATCCTTAGAATGGATTGTAATTTTCTCTGTTAAATCTCCCTTACTAATTTTATATGCTGATTCAGCTATTTTTCGTAATGGCCCTGTAATAGACCTTGTAATGAAATAAATTAATACACTACCAAATGCAATAGCGATAGCAATAACAATTAAAGTCTTATAAAACACTGGACTGGCAGCTTGGTTAATTTCTTCATCGAACATAACTCCAACTACTTTCCAGCCTGTTTTTTCATTTGTTGCAAAGATTAAATTCTTTTTATCATCTTGTTCTGTATAAGACACATTTCCTTGTTTATCTTCATAAATTGGTTTAACCCAAGGATCAGTAACTTTCGCACCTGGTTTTCTAGATGGATGACTAACAATTTGCTTATTTTGATCTAAAATAACTGCATAACCTTTTTCACCAATGTTAATCATTTTGGAAATTTTTAAGATGTTATCTAAGTTTAAATTAATTCCTATAACACCTTTACCATCTTTTACTTCTTTCGCAATGGTCACTACCATATTTTTTGTAGATGCTGATTGATATGGTGCAGTAACAATTACTTTCCCTTTATTTTCATGTGCTTCTTTATACCAAGATCTATCTGTTGGATTATACCCATCAGCCATTTGGATAAATGGTTCTCTTATAAACTTTCCCGTCTGCGTTCCAATATAAATACCTTCTACTTCTGGATGAAGCTTTATATATTGTGCTAACTTCGTTCTTACTATTTCTTCCTGTCCATTTGGATATGTATCCTCTGTTAAGATGTCTGCAAAGTACGTCGCATCAACAAATTTCTCTTCTATATTTTGAGAAATAACAGTATTTAAAATCGAAATATTCTCCTTTGCTTTAGCTGTCATTTGATGTTCAAAATTTGTTTTGGCAGTTTGATATGAAACACCACCGATAATAATTCCTGGTATAGTTAAAATAATAAAAAATGAAATGATTAATTTTTTATTGATACTCATACATTTAACCCCGTTAAATATTTTTTGCATAATAAGCCTCCTTTATGTAATGTGGATACTTGTGTCATTTTATACAATTAACATGTATAAAACAATATATAATGATAACATGTAAATTTTTCGTCAATTATGCATTTTTACATATTCACTCCTTAATAAGGATTTTAATCATAAAAATAAGAGAACTTTAGCATTATATATACTAAAGTTCTCTTATTTCTCAACAGCTTCTACTCTAAAAAATTTCTCTTATAATCTTCAATCTCTATCCTTCGCCTTATAGTCATCTTACTAAAACTCTTCCTCCTAATTTATTTGGAGTTCTTTACATAACTAATTGCCTGACTCCCCATTTGCACCCATGCCTGTTCAAAGATTTCTCTCGGCACTTTTACATCTAAGCTATCCTCAAGTGGATCTCGAATATATACAGATTCCTGATCATACCCAATAAGTACAATACAATGTTCATTATACGTAATAGAAACATCTCCACTATTTGTTTTCCATGTAGTAAATTCATCTTCATCTAATGGTGCAAATGTTGCATTTGTGATCATGACTACCGGTTGTCCTGCTTTTACACTCTTATAAATCTCTTCTATATTCCTCCCAGTTAAGTCTACAGCTTTATTAGGTAAATATTTTTCCGCTAACTGAAAAAGTGGCCCATGATATACACCATATCCTGATTCAGAAAATGTATAAATATTACCTACAAATCCTTCATTCGGATTCCCGCGCACACCATCGTCTATAAAATCAACTTTTTTTATTTCATTTGCTAATGTCATCTTATCCACTGAAACACCAGCATATTGTAACATCATCGCTAAACTTGTCACTTCACAGCCTCTATCCAATTCTGGTAACTGCTGAATTAATGGAACATTTGATAAGATGACTTTTTCATCGTTATTACAAAACTCCGTTTCTTTTCCTCTTTGTATATTTGAGAATGTAAACTTCTCTACATACTTTGGAATTCCATTTGTATATACACTCCATATTGCTGCACCTAGTAAAGCTGTACATATATACCACTTCAATTTTCTTATCACTTTCACGCCCTTATTAATTCGTTAAATAAGAATAAAATGCGTCAGCATCCGTTCTAATCATCGGTACAAAATTTAGTTCTTTTCCTTTTTCAGGCTGATTTTTTTTTATCTTTTCCGCTAACTCTTGAATATTCATATTCATTTTATCCATATTAAGCTCATCTGCCATTTGTAGCACCTTTTGTTCATTAATTTCTTTTAATATTTGATATATATCTTTACCGTACAAATCAATATGATATTTTTTTGCTTCTTCCTGTACTTTTTGTTCGTACACTTCTTGTGCTAACTCTTCAATTTCTTTTCCTTTTTGAGAAATGTCTAACTTTCCTGCTTCTTCTCTTACTTTCGTTCCGTAGATTTCTTCCGCGATGTCTTCGATTTCTTTTCCATCTGTAGAAATGCCTAATTTATCTGCTTCATCTTTAATTTTAATCGTATTAATTTGAGTAATTAAATCTACAATTGATGTATTCTCTATAGATATACCTAGCTTTAACGCTTCTTGCTTTACTTTTGTTTCATAGATTTCTTCTGACAGCGTCCCAACATCTTTTCCTTCTATCGAAATACCTAACTGCTCTGCTTCCCTTCCTACTTCTGTTTCATGAATTTCTTTTTCTAATGTAATTTGTTCTTTTCCTTCCGTTTCAATACCTAGTTCCTCTGCTTTTTCTTCTGTATGCACTGCATGTATCTTACCATTGTTCAATTGTTCTTTACTGCGCTGCGTGTAATCTGTCTTTCCTTTTTGTGTTTCAGAAGGAGAGGCACCACCTAATATGCTTAAACTCATTACTCCAATAGTGAATACCATCATCATTTTCTTTTTCAAAATTAATTCCTCCCTCTTACACTTTCTTTTTCAGCATTCCCATAATTTTTTTAATACTATACATACATCTCATCTCTGCTTGAGATAACATTATGATTGATAAAATCCACTCACATACACCTAGTCTCTTCTTCATGTAACGAACGTTCTTTATGCCATACATAATATAAATAGTTTCTTAACTTTCCCTTAAAAAAAGACGACCTTGTAAAAACAAGATCGTCTTCTTACTTATATTTTTTGATTTTTAGGGAAAATCACTTCAAAACTAGTGCCATTTCCCCACCTGCTCTCTACTGATATTTTTCCATAATGCTTTTCTACAATCCAATTTGCGATTGAAAGACCTAATCCAGCTCCTTCTGACGTACTTCTTGCTTTATCCCCTTGATAAAAACGATCAAATAATTTCGGAATATCTTCTTCTTTCACTCCTATCCCGTCATCCTTCACCTGTATACGAATTGAACTACTCGTTTGCGTACAATCGATTTGAATATGCCCACCTTCGTTTGTATACTTCATCGCATTATCTAACAGTATGACCATCATTTGATGAATCCGCTCTCTATCCCCCATAAAAGATACACCACGTTCTACTTTTAGTATCATTTCTTTTTCTTGATAAGAAGCAATCTCTTTATATGGAGCTACTATTTCTTCTAACAATTTATCAAGTTCAAATGTTTTCTTATCCATCTCAATTTGATTAGAATCAGAACGTGCTAGCAATAATAAATTACTAACGAGTTTCGATAACCGCCTACATTCTTTTGAAATTGTAGAAATATCTATCGCTTTTTCTTCTATCGTAGCGGATGGTGATTGGAATAACACATCCGTTTTTGATTGAATAACTGCAAGCGGTGTCCTTAGTTCATGTGATGCATCAGAAACGAATTGCTGCTGTTTCTCCCATGAATTTTGAATAGGTACAAGTGCTCTGCCAGCTAGGAAAAAGCCGATACCTATCGCACAGAGGCTTCCTATGCTACAACCTATAACGAGGATTAAAAATAAAGTATTTAACATTCTTTCTTCCGCTGTTATATCTCGCACGATTTGAACTATTTCTCCATCTTTTTGAAGCGAAAATGCTCTAAAATATCGTCCTTGTACTTCAATATCTTGTAACTCCCCTAATTTTTTTGGAGAAAACTTTTCCAAATTCTCTTCAAAAATAGAACGGAATTTACGGTTATCGCCCTCTATTTTCACTATTTTCCCATTCCAAGTTATTCTAGTTACTCGCGGATCTCCAATCTGGATATTCTCCATGCGTTTTCTTGGTGGTATTTTAACATCTAATTTCTCTCTATACTGGGCCATCATTTTTATAGATTGATCCACTTCATTATAAATACGCTTATATGTGTATGAATAAATAATACTGCCTAATATACCTATTAATAGGATAAATACTAATGAATTCACTATAGTCAAACGAATGCGTGTCTTTTGAAACATACTTCCTTTTCTCATTGTTCTTTTAATATATATCCAATACCTCGAACGGTTTGAATATCTTTCTGATAACCGAATGGCTCTAATTTTTTACGTAAATGATGCACATACACTTCTACAATCGCTACTGTCGTATCTGAATCAAATCCCCAAACACGATCAAAAATTTGTTCACGCATTAAAATCTTCCCGCTATTTTGAATGAGATACTCTAGTAGCTCATATTGTTTCAATGTCAACTTAATACCTTGTCCATCTACTTGAACGTCTTTATCTTTTCCGAACAATTCAATCCCTTTATAGCGAATTGTTTGCTGCGTTGTTAAACTACCACTTCTGCGTAGTAAAGCGCGAATTCTCGCTTTTAATTCAGGGGCCTGAAATGGCTTAACGATATAGTCATCTCCACCAAAGTCCAATCCCTTCACCCGATCTTCTAAAGAATCTCTCGCTGTCAAAAACAGGACTGGTGTTTCAATCTTTTCATCACGTATTTTTTGAATCACTTCAAATCCGTCCATCCTTGGCATCATCACATCCAACAAAATTGCATCATATATATTTTGAAGCGCTAAAAACAATCCATCTTCTCCATTTATTGCCGTATCTACTTCAAATTCATCACGCAAAATTTGTACGATAGATTCTAATAACGAAGTAGTATCTTCTATTACAAGTAAGCGCATGCTCTCACCTTCCATCAAATAGTTCAATTCTATTTATTATTACATTTCTTCTCTTCATAACAAAAGAATGTAGTTATATTACGTAATTTCATTTTCAACTATTTCCTTCTCAAATTTTGAATTTTTATTATAAAAACTTTGTCTTAAATTTACCTTAATAAAAAATTGAAAGAAATAAGATTCCTCTTATCTCTTTCAATTTTTTATTACATATACCTTTTTACTTGGCAACTCCAAACAATTTAGCTGACCACCATACACAGCCCCGCCATCAATTCCAATAATACGATTACTACCAAAATACACTCCGCAATCCTCACTACTATGAAGCGTCTTTGTTTCCGTATGCCCAAATACAACAACCTTTTCACCGCTATATCCATTATGAAATTCATTACGGATCCACATTAACGTATATGGTTCAGATTCAGAAACTCGTTTCATCGGCTCAACCCCAGCATGTACAAATATATACTCTTCTGTTTCAATGTAATGATCTAATTCTTGAATAAACTTTATATGTTCCTCTAATACAGAAGATTGTAAAATCGGTTTTTGGAAGTCTTTCTCATTAAACGCAATATCTTCTTCTACAAATCCATAACTATATAATGTCTTATCTCCACCATTTCTTTTTACCCAATGGTTCCATGAACGTTCCTCATTTATCGTTAACGCCTTAATCATCATATCTTCATGATTTCCTTTTAAAATGAGTGCTCCCTCTTCTTTCAATTCTTTTACCTTTTCAATTACAGCACGCGCATTTGGACCACGATCTACATAATCTCCCAGTAAGATTAATTGATCCTTTTTCGCATTATATTGAGCTTCTTTCAACAACTGTTCGAACTTTTCTATTTCTCCATGAATATCACTAATAACAAGAATTCTTTTCATATTATCCCCCCCTTTCTAATTATAGTTCAAAACAACGGAAAATTCCGAATCTTAACCTTGAATTAAATTTCCCCCGCATTAACGGGCAGTAAGACCCCCACCTCAAAATTCAGCGGAAGCAAAGAAGTTAGGTGGGGGTAGGGCTGCCCGTAAAAGCCCTATTGGTGAGGGCTAATAATCAGTGGGGGATGAAGAAAAGCCCCATTGATTAAAGTTTCACTTTATTACAAACTAAACAATTACCCTTACAACAATGTAAGTCTCTTGTCATCCAATTCGATAGTTGTAATTACTGTATTTCCTTATACTGAGAGTAAGAAATGAAACAAAAAATAAGGAGAGATGAGAGATGAAAAAAGTAATGGAAGTTGTAGTAGCGGTAGTAGAGGTTTTCGTAAATGGTAAACAAGTCGCAATGGAGTTAAATAAATAATGAAAAGGACAACATTCACTCTAGACCCTTTACTCATATAAAAGAGATAAGACTTCATCATTTCTTTGATCCCTTATCTCCCTATAAAGAAAGCCGTATCCCTGTTAAGGATACGGCTTTCTCTTATTTTTGACTTGTACGAGCTGAAATGCTAATTGCTCTATCTGTTGCTTTGGCAGCTTCATCTAACGCTTCTTTACTATTCTTCCCGTCATACATCGCTTCTAATGCTTTTACAACTGCATCTCGTGATTCTGGGAATACACTAATTAAAGCACCTTGTGTTGCTGGAGATTGCTTCGTTGCTTGCAGTTGATCTACTGTCACTTTCAACTGTGGGTATTTTTCATATTGCTCTTTTACTAATGGCTCATTATATGCATCTGGATTAATTGAGAAATAGCCTGTTGCAGTATGCCATTTTGCTTGTACGTCTGGCTTCGTTAAATATTTCATAAAGTCCCAAGCACCTTGTTGCGTTTCTTCTGAAACCATATTCGTCATCCATAATGATGCTCCACCAATAACAACACCATTTTGTTTCGAATCCTCTGGATACGGAATATATGAAACACCTACATTAAACTTAGATGCATCAATTAAATCACGAACACCTGCTGAAGAATCTAAATACATAGCAACTTGTCCAGACTGGAACGCGGCACGAATATCATCCCAACTTGCTCCATACTTTCCAAGTGCGCCAGCTTTATTTAAATCATCTAACATTCCAAATACTTTCTGTCCTTCTTTACCGTTAAATACCGCCTTCTTTGCAGCATCCTTACGACCGTTTTCGTTATCTACATATAAAGCACCTTGTGTCGCTAACAATTCTTCAAAGAACCAACCATAGTTAAGCATGGAGAATCCATATTGTTTTACATTTCCGCCTTCTTTAATCGTTAACTTTTTCGCTGCTTCTTGTAATTCCGCATATGTTTTCGGAGCTTTCTCTGGATCTAAGCCCGCCTTTGCGAAAGCATCTTTATTATAAATTAATACTGGTGTAGATGAATTAAATGGCATAGAATACATTTTTCCATCAACTGAATAATAATTTGTAATTGCTTTTTCTAATTTTGACGTATCGTACTTATCTTTTTTTATCCAGCTATCAATTGGTGTGATTTTTTTACTATCAATCATATATTTCGTTGTAATTTCACTCGATTGAACAAGAGCTGGCGCTTCTTTCGTTGCAGACATCGTTCTAAATTTCGTTAAAGACTCTTCATATGTTCCTTGGAACTCTGCCTTTATCTCATATTTATTTTGCGACTTATTATAGTCTGCAACAAGACCATCTAGTACTCCTTGTGTTTTTCCACCCATCGCATGCCAGAAGCGAATTACAGTTTTATCACCATTTTTTTCAACTGGTGCTACTTTTGCCTGTGCTTCAGGTTTTCCTTCTGTTTTACTATTTGAACAAGCGGCACTAGATAATGCCATTGTTGCTACCATTAATAGCGCAGCACCTTTTTTAACTAGACTCATTTAAATCTCACCTTCTCTTAGTTATTTAATTGCACCTTTTGTTAATCCTTGTTGTAATTGCTTTTGCCCTAAAAATAGTAAAATCAATGTTGGAATAACGATAACCGTAACACCGGCCATTACGCTTCCCCAATCAGTTGCAACTTCTTGAGACTGAAGCTGCTTCACACCAATTTGCACTGTTCTTACTTTTTCATCTGTGGTCACTAAAAGTGGCCATAAATACATATTCCATGTTGTTAAAAAGCTATATACTCCAAGCGTAATAAAACTCGTTTTACAATACGGAATTACAACGCTGAATAAAAACCTTATATTTCCAATCCCTTCAATAAATGCAGCTTCTTTCAGTTCATTCGGAAGTGTCATAAAATGTTGACGTAGCAAGAAAATACCGAAAGCTGTCGCAAAAAACGGCACTGTCATCCCAGCGAAACTATTGATCCAGCCAAAGTTTTGAATCGTTAAAAAGTTAGGTACCATCGTTGCTTCCCACGGAATAAGCATCGTCGAAATAAACAGGAAGAAAATAAGGTTTCTTCCTTTAAACTGAAGAAAAACAAAAGCATACGCCGCTAAGCTTGATACGATAAGTTGTCCAATCATAACGACTATCGATACAATTAAACTGTTATATAAGTATGTAAAAAGCGGTACTTTTTGAAAAATATTAATGAAATTATCAAAAGTAAATTGAGTTGGAAATAACCTTCTCATTTGAATATCGTCTGGTGTCATAAAGCTTATTAAAAACGCATACAGTACAGGAAAAAATACCATTACTGCACTAATTATGAGCAGCATGTATAATAGGAAATTTTGCTTCCACTGTTTAACAATCATTTATAATGCACCTTTCTCTCAGCAAACTTAAATTGAAGTAATGTAGCAATGAAAATGAAAACAAATAATACCATCGCTTGTGCACTTGCTGTTCCAAATTGATGATTCACAAACGCCTCTTTGTAAATCGAGTACACAATTAAATTCGTTGCATCATTCGGTCCACCGTGCGTTAAAATATCAATTTGTCCAAAGCTTTGGAACGCACTAATTAACGTTACGGTTACAATAAAGAATAAAGTTGGCGATAGCATCGGTAATGTAACACGGTGAAGCTTATATAAATAACTAGCACCATCTATAGATGCACTCTCATATAAAGACGTATCGATATTTTGTAAACCACCTAATATAACTAAAAATGCAAATCCTGTATTCACCCAAACTGTTGTAACTGATACAGAGAATAGTGCCCAGTCCGGACTCGTTAACCATGCGATTGCAGGAAGATTCATAGAGCCTAATATATTATTAAATAATCCTACACTTGGATGAAATAAAAATAGCCAAATCACTGCACTAGCAGCTACTGATATTCCCATCGTCGAAGAAAACAGAACTCGGAATAACCCAATACCTCTTACCTTTCCATTTGCAATCAATGCAAGAAACAAAGCAAATATAATACTCGTAGGCACTGTATATAAAACAAATAATAAAGTTGATTTTATACTTTTGTAGAAGGCTTGATCAGAGAATAAATATTGATAATTTTCTAAGCCAACGAAAAGATTAGCTTCTCCATGTATATCGGTTAAATAAAAACTATAGTAAATCGTCCTAAACAATGGATAGAACAGAAAAATCGAAAATAGCAAAATAGATGGTGCCAAAAACAATAATCCTATTCTTAAATCTTTCGTTCTCCCCCATAATTTTTTCTTTTTTGACACCTTTGTTTGAACTGGTAACTTACTTACTTCGATCATTATTTCGCCACCACTTTCAACTCTTCTTTAGCTACCACTTTTAAGCGTTCATTCGTGTTTTCGTTAAAGAAGCATAACTTTTCTTGCGAGAATAATAATTTTACTTTGTCACCTTTGTTCAAGAGTAACTGTCCGATAACTTTCGCACTCCAAGTTGTTCCATTTACCGCAAAGTTCAATATAGATTCATTCCCTAATACTTCTACAGATTGCAACGTCACTTCTTGTCCTTCCTCAGACAGTGCAATATGCTCAGGACGCATGCCTATGCGAATTGTTCCTTCTGGTAATTGCTTTAACTGTCTAATAGATAATGGAACTTGCAATTTCCCTATATGTAATACACCTTTTTCTTTATTCACTTCCCCATCATTTATATTCATAGAAGGAGAACCTATAAAGCTTGCAACAAACTCGTTTGCTGGTTCATTATATATGTCAAGTGGTGTTCCAACTTGCTGTATACTTCCTTTATTTAAAACCATGATACGATCTCCCATAGTCATCGCTTCTATTTGATCGTGGGTAACGTAAATCATCGTAATTCCTAATCGCTGCTGAATTTCTCTAATTTCTATTCTCATTTGCGCACGTAATTTCGCATCCAAATTCGAAAGTGGTTCATCCATTAAACAGATTGGTGCCTGACTCACAATTGCCCTAGCTAGTGCAACACGCTGTCTTTGTCCGCCTGATAATTGGCCTGGTTTCATTTTCACATACTCTTTCAGTCCTACCATTTCAATAGCTTCCATTAATCGCTTTTGTCGCTCTTCTTTTTGTAATTTTCTTACCTTAAGTCCAAATAAAATATTTTCTTCTACAGATAAGTGTGGATATAATGCATAATTTTGAAATACCATTGATAGATTACGGTCTTTCGGCTCTAGATCATTTGCAACACATTCATTAATAATTAAATCTCCCGAAGAAATCTCTTCTAAGCCAGCGATCATTCGTAATAATGTGCTTTTCCCGCATCCCGAAGGTCCAACTAAAACAAAAAATTCGCCCTTCTTAATATGAACCGATACGCCTTTAACCGCTGTCTCTTCTGCATTTTTATATACCTTTGAAACATTTTTCAATTCAATCACAAGGTTGCACTCCTTTTTTCTTCTTGTATCCATACTTCATAATGACTTGTTGAAATCGCACTTGCTCCTGCACGAATTGCAATTTCCGCATCTTCTCGAGTTTGAATCAGCCCGCCTGCAATAATAGGAAACTCTAGTTCCTCTACTAGCTGTTTAATAATAGAAGGCATAATCCCCGGCATAATCTCTACTGCATTCGGTTTAGTCGTTTTACAATTTTCAATTGATTTAGTAAGAGATAAAGTATCTACAATAAAAATACGTTGAATTGTTTTCAATCCAATTTTATTAGCATTTCGAATTGTCGAACCTTTTGTTGAAATAATACCTTGTGCCCCGATAACATCTTGAATATACAAAAGCGCTTCCTCTGTATTCGTATTTAAGCCTTGTATAAAATCACAATGAAGAAATACATCATGTCCATGTTTCTGCAATTCATATACACACTCTGGTAATTCCAGCATTGAACCAGTCATAAGAAAAACTGTTTTCGGCAATTTTTTGTATGCTTTGTATCCTTCCCAATCCTTTATCATCGCAATATAAGGTTTTTCAAACATTTATTCCACCTAACTGTTCTATTTTTATCCAAACTAAAAACACCTACTTACATAGAACGCCTTTCTCCTTATTTGAACTCTAGGGAATAGAGCACACCTAAGAAAGTGGCACATTATATGTAAGTGGGTGTTCTCAAATGTTCTCTACCCTAGTTATTTTGTTACCTTTACTATATTACGCATTTATTAAGTCAGTTTTGATAGATTGTTAATTAGGTGTTAATCGAATGTTAATATTCACCACATCACCATTTACATTAATCTATATATTTAAATATAAAAATTAGAACGAAACAATACTTAAAATTCAATCAATATGTAAATTCATTCCATAGTTAATGATTTTTAGTTTGCTTACCACTGCTTGCAAAGCAAAGTTATCCCAAGCAGTACTATAAAGTGGAATGCGCCTTTCCTCTTGTATTGATATAGCCCAGGCTGTAACAACATCAGTACCATATCCGGTCCCTTCAAACTCCGCTAAAGTTTCCACACTTGCCTCAGCAGCTACGGGCGTACTTCTTGCACTGCAACAAACAGAAACTACCTTTTCATTTTTTACAATTGCAAAATAAGGCTTCCTCCTTATTTACTCCATTTACCATCCATTCATAATCTATTTTTCATGTTCAAAACAAAAATCCCATTCAAATACACATTACTGAATCCATCATACTAACTGATTTCTTCATTCTGTCTATCTAAATGGGATTATTTTTCGTTTTTTACTCTACTGGCTGTTGTGGCTGTACTACTTCATTCGCTCCAGCTACCCTCAACATATTTACAATATCTTTAAAACCTCTTTTTTCAGCGTATTGCAGTGGCGTCAGATGTTCCTTGTTAGCCATGTTTACATCTGCACCGTGATCAATAAGCAATTGAATTACTTTCTTATGGTTTTCACTACCATTTCCTAATACAATTGCTTCTAATAACGCTGTTCCACCACGTTCATTTTTATAATTCACATCAATATCTGTATGCTCTAATAATTCTTTAACAACCTCTACATGGCCACGCTCAGATGCAGAAATAAGTGCTGTCCCACCTGACCTAGTCGTTTCTTTCGTATTAACTCCTGCATTAATTAATACTTTTACAATATCCGTATATCCTTCTCTACTTGCATAAAGAAGTGGATTACTTTTTTTCTCATCTTTAATTTCAATATTAGCACCTGCACCAATTAATGCCTTAACTGTCTCTACATGATTTTGGTACGTGGCTGCAAGAACAGGCGTTTCTCCGTTGTCACCTTCTACGTTTATATTCGCTCCATCCTGAATCAACTTCATAGTTGTCTCTGTGTCTCCAAGAGTAGCTGAAAGTAACAACTGTTTGTCCATTAAATTTATACTTTTCTCTTCTTTAGATTCTTCCTGTTCTTTATGCTTCTCTTTTTTCTTTTCATTTTTCACATGAACCGGTCTCGATTCTGGTTCTTCTTGCTTATCGCAAGCCACTACCGTCATTAAAAGTCCTAATAAAATACATAATAAAATTTTTTGTTTTCTCACAACTACAGCTCCTATGAAAGATAATGTTTTCTTAACCATTCCTCCATCACATACAATAACTCTTCTTGAGTACATTTATCCATAAGCCCTTTAGATTCCTTCTTTAAACGGATTATCTTAAGCTTATACTATGTTTCTCAACCTATTGAAATGATACGCCTGATGGCCCCATCATTAACATTATGAAGCAATTAGTTTAGCACGTTTTTACCGCATTTGTATACATTTCTAAAAAGTACATAAAGTGAAACTTTAATTAGTGGGGATTTTGTTCATCCACCACTAATTATTAGCCCACACCAGTCGGGCTTTTACGGGCAGCCCGACTCCACCTCACTTCTTTGCTTTCACTAAATTTTGAGGTGGAGATCTTACTGCCCGTTAATGCGGGATAAATGATTGCTTTAGGTTACTATATTCCATTGTAACCGTTCTTCTAAAAATTTTACACCTTTTCTATATTTGCACCTGAGTAATAATAGAAAAAGACAACTATATAGTGTCTTTTTCTATTATTAATGATGTCCACCATGATTTCCTGCTTTCGGTTTCACTATCATCTCTTTATTCATTTCCCATTTATGCTCTGCTAGCTCTTTATACGAAAGAACTTTCCCCTTATAGTTAGATACAAAGCTCTCTGCATCTTTTTTATTTTTAAATGAAATGACATTATAAGCCATCGGTGTCGTTATTGTTTTATCGTATACGTAAGTAGCGTCTTCTAACAAAATCCAATCTTTCGAATCATAATCTCGGACAAATTTCTCTTTCGTCTTTTCATCTGAGTTAATCTCCATCCATTTATACATACAACCGATATCATCAAACTTTAACGCTTTTCCATTTTCTAAAATAATTTCTGTTGCAAATTGATTATCTGTTACCCCAATTTGGCAAATATCACATTTATCATGTTTCTCATCAATGGCAACAGCTGCTGTTTCCTTTTTTCCACATCCGACTACCGTAAATACGAAACATAAACATATAGCAAGTACGACATATTTTACTTTCATCAATATCCCTCCCTAGAAACCGTATACTCCACGAAAAGAATACCAAAAGGTTGTGTGAGATTTGTGAAAAAACAATGTGCTTTTTGTAATATAGGAAACAAACAAAGATGTGTAGTTATTTCTACACATCTCTCATCACTCGCAGCCTGTAATTAACAAATCATCTTCTAACTTAACTAATAATGTATCCGCACTAATTTCCTGTCCAACTTCTACATTTACCAATCTTATATTTCCACTAATCCCGACTGCGATTTTTTTAAGCTCACCGTCATTTTTTCGGATCATCAGTAATTTTTCCCATTCATATACGTAAGAAGATTCATTAATAAAAATCTCCTCTACTTTTCCTTCATAAGAGCTATAAATCTCTTCAATTCTCGTTTTCATATAACATCTACTCCCTATTTCACACTTCACTATTTTCATCTTATTCTACCATTCTTACGAGGAGCTGCTTACTTTTTAAAAATTCAAATTAACTACCGTGAACAAAATGAACAAAATAAAAATTATGCTTCTAATGATGTTATTTTTCAAATTATTTACCATTTGAATAGATGCTTTTATTATAAACAAAAAACCTTTTTCTGAATTTTTATTCTGTTTTGAAAGCGCAATCATTCTTTTGAGGGGGAAATTACATGTTAGCACTACTTGGATTTGCGATGGTATTTGTCTTTATGTTTTTAATTATGACGAAACGTATGTCAGCGCTAGTAGCATTAATATTAATTCCGAGTGTTTTTGCATTAATTGGCGGATTCTATGCCAATATGGGGCCTATGATGTTAGAGGGGATTCAAAAGTTAGCACCTACTGGTATTATGCTTATGTTCGCTATTTTATATTTTGGGATTATGATTGATAGCGGTTTATTTGATCCTGTCATTAGTAAGATTTTAAAATTTGTAAAAGGAGATCCTTTAAAAATCGTTATCGGAACGGCTATATTGACTATTATCGTTTCTCTAGATGGTGACGGTACAACAACATACATGATTACAGTTTCCGCAATGTATCCACTATATAAGCGCCTTGGAATGAACCCCCTCATATTAGCTGGAGTTGTTATGTTAGGGGCGGGGGTAACAAATCTTACACCTTGGGGTGGACCCACAGCTCGTGTTATGAGCGCACTTGGACTTGAGGCTTCCGAATTATTTACACCTCTTATTCCAGGAATGATTGCTGGTGCAATTTGGGTTGTTTTCGTTGCCTACTATCTTGGAAAAAAAGAAAGAAAACGTTTAGGAATTATGGATGTACAGTATTTAAAACAAATGCAAACAATGGATGAGCAAGCTGCAACTGTCGAAGCCGCAGTGCATAAACGTCCTAAACTTCTATGGATTAACTTTTTATTAACCGCTACATTACTTGTCTGTCTCATACTAGAAGTTATGCCGTTACCTGTTTTATTTACAATCGCTTTTGCTATTGCTGTTATGATTAACTATCCAAACTTAGAACAACAGAAAGAACGTATTGCTTCTCATGCAGGGAATGTATTAGCAGTTGTTTCTCTCGTATTTGCTGCCGGTATTTTCACTGGTATTTTATCTGGAACAAAAATGGTAGATGCCATGGCTAACAGTGTAGTAACTCTTATACCAGATGCACTTGGACCACAATTGCCAATTATTACAGCACTTCTCAGTATGCCATTCACATTTTTCATGTCCAATGATGCATTTTACTTTGGGGTATTGCCTATTTTAACGAAGGCTGCTGCTACTTACGGAATTAGTGCAGCTGAAATGGGACGCGCTTCCTTACTTGGGCAACCCGTTCACTTATTAAGTCCTCTTGTCGCTTCCACTTATTTATTGGTCGGAATGGCCAAAGTTGATTTCGGTGAACATCAACGCTTCACTTTATTGTGGGCCGTTGGAACGACAATGGTTATGTTAATTACCGGTATTGTAATTGGGATTATTCCAATATAAGATGCAAAAAAACAGTAGAAGAAATAAAATCCTCTACTGTTTTTTATTATGAAGAAGTAAGAAAATAACGCCTCTCCGGTCTCCCAACACTTCCATATATTAGCTCTGCGTGGACTTTCTTCCCAGATATCAAATACTCTAAATAGCGCCTTGCAGTTGATCGACTTACGCCTACCATTGAACTTAGTACCTCTGCTGTAATCCCTTCTTCATTAACTGTTAACATATTTTTTTTTATTTTTGCTAAAGTTAAGGGGTCTATCCCTTTCGGGGCATATTCCATTTCATTTCCCTTTACGCCTCTTTGAGACCATAAATGTTCTATTTGTTCTGTAGATAATTGATTATTTTTCTTCAGCTGCACAATCTTTTTTTGATAACTTTCCAAACTCGCCTTAAATCGATCAAACATTAGTGGCTTTACAATATAATCTGTTACTCCGCCCCGCAGGGCGTGCCTCACTACATCTGTTTCCGATGCCGCTGTAATCATAATAATATCTGTATCGTGCAAATGATTCCTAATATATGTGACAAGTTCCGTTCCTTGCATATCAGGTAAGTACACATCTAATAACACGAGCTGTGGCTTCACAAGCTCTAGCCATTCTTTCGCTTGTTCTCCAGTCGTTGCCGTTCCAATTACTTTAAATCCCTCAATTTTTTCAGTAAAACGACGATGAATGTCAGCAATCCGAATATCATCTTCTACAATTAATACTTCAATCTCCTCACCCATTACTATTCGCCTCTCTCTTTCGGTAGTGCAATAATAAATAACGCACCACCTAAATCCCCTTTTTCAATTGCAATACTTCCATTTAAATCTTCTACTAACTCTTTCACTTTTGCTAATCCATATCCTCGCTCTCCTCCTTCTTTCGTCGAAAAGCCTTTATAGAATATGCTAGTAATTATTTCATCATGAATCCCTTGCCCTGAATCTTCCACTTCAATTACTATTTCTTCTCCAATATCAGTTACAAACATCCTTACTGTCTTATCATTCTCTTCATTTTTTTCAATTGCTTCAAATGCATTCGTAATTAAATTTCCTAAAATAGAAACGACATAATTACTCTCAATATGTGGACTTAATTTGTCTAAACCACTTTCTCTATCTAGCATAAAATCAATCTTCAACTCTCGTGCTCTATTATAAAATCCAATTAAAATTCCACCTAGCCATGGATTTTGAATCCGCTTCATAATAAATTGAACAAAATCTTGATATACCGCTGTTTCCTTATGAATAAGCTCTAAAGCATCTTCGTATGATTCTAATTGGATAAGACCTGAAAGCGTATACAATAAATTGTTATATTCGTGCGCTTGCGCTCGTAATGCCTCTGTATATTGCTTCGTCTGAGATAATTCTGCTGTTAACTGATCCATTTCAGATTTCAAACGTAAGCTCGATACAACGCCAGTTACTTTATTCTTTACTTTAATAGGTAGACGGTTCGCAATAACAGCCTGTCCTTTTATATTTAATTGGCGATCAAACTGTTCTTCACCAGTTTGAAGTACATCTAGTATCGTTGAATTAGGAATTACATTTAAAATAAATTCCCCAATAATATTTTGTTGTTTATCTAGCGAAAGAATATCATAGGCTGCTTGATTGACTAAACTAATCATGCCATTTTTATCGATTACAATAATCCCTTCACGTACAGATTGAATCACTGTACTATGCTCTTCATATAAAGATGAAATTTCTTCTGGTTCCATACCGAACATCATTCTTTTTATACTTGCCGCTAAATATATAGAGCCGATTACTCCAATTAATAGCCCTATTATTGTAATCCAAAATACACGCTTTCCATACACCTCTACCGCTCCATGAATATCATCCATTGAAAATCCAACAGACACCACACCAATGATTTCATTTTCCTGATTACGGATTGGAACTTTTCCACGTAATGAAGGGCCTAATGATCCAGTTGCTTTCGAAACATATGATTTTCCTTCTAATAAAACACCTTTGTTATCTCCACCAATCATCGCTTCTCCTATTTTATCTCGCTCAGGATGCGCATATCGAATCCCCTCTTTATTTCCAACTACAATGAAGTCAGCCTCTGTATCCATTCGAATTCTTTCTGCAATCGGCTGAATGATAGAAGCTGGGTTTTCTTTTTGAAAAGCTTCCTTTATTTCAGGTATAGCAGCAACTGTTTTCGCAACATGCAAAGCTCGTTTCCCAATTTGCTCTTCTACCGTTTCAGATAATATGTAATAAAATAAATAACTCGTTAGCATAAGTACAACTAAAATAAGTGTACTTATAGTTAATGTAATTCTCGGTTGGAGTTTTAATTTTTTAAATTTCAAAACCATTCCCCTAACATGATTAAAGATGGAATTTAAAGAATATACAGTCTCTTTAATTATACTTAATCATAACACGGTTACTCTATATTTCTTTCTTTTTCTCTTCATAAAAAAAGAAACGAAGTAAAATTATTACCTCGTTTCTTAATATTTGTTATTACACTTTAAACTTACTAATCATCTCTTGTAATTCTTCTGCCATTTGTGATAAATGGACTGCTGCTGCATTTATTTCATCTACTGAAGCTAATTGTTCCTCAGAGGAACCAGCAATATTTTGAACACTTGCTGCATTTTCTTCAATCGTAGCTGCAATTTCATTAATAGATGCACTTACTTGCTTTGCATCTACCGTCATTTGTTTTGCTACATCTACCATGCTATCAATTTGTACAACTGTATCATTTGTAGACTTTAATATTTCGGCAAAGCTTTGCTTCGTTTCATTTACAACTACAAGTCCTGATTGTACTTCTGTTCCAACTTGATTCATAGAGCTTACTGTTTCTTTTATATCAAATTGAATCTCTTTCACTAGTTTCCCAATTTCCGTAGAAGACTGTCCTGATTGTTCTGCTAGTTTTCGCACTTCATCTGCTACAATTGCAAATCCTCTTCCTTGCTCTCCAGCTCTCGCAGCCTCAATTGCCGCATTTAACGCTAATAAATTTGTCTGTTCTGCAATATGTTGAATCACTTCGAGGATTGCTCCAATTTGTTTCGACTTATCGTCTAATAAACCAATGATTTTGTCTGACTGTGAAACAGACTCATGAATTAATTGCATTTGATTCACTGTTTGTTCAACTAACTTCCCACCATTTTCAGCTTTTTTCTTCGTATACATAGAGGCTGTAGATACTAATGAAGAACTATCTGCAACACGCTGAATTCCTTCTGTAACTTCTTCTAACAATGTTGCTCCTTCTTCAACTTCTTTCGTTTGTATTTCTGCACTACTTGATACTTGCTCTATCGCCTGTGTAATTTGTTCCGTTGCTTCGCTTGTCTGCTTCATACTAGCTGTTAATTCTTCTGAAGATGCCGCTACATGACTTGCTGAAGTGTTTATATTGGAAATGACACTTTGTAACGATGCAGCCATCTCGTTAAAACTTTCTCCTAGCTGTCCAATTTCATCTTTAGAATGAACTGTAATTGATTCTGTTAAATCACCTTCACTAATCTTCTTCGATGATATGACAAGTTGTTTTAACGGTTTAATAATAGACGCAATTATGAAGTAAATTACAATCCCACCGATTATTAGTGAAATTCCAAGAACAGTTATTGTTTTATAGAAAATAGGTTCAGCCGCTTGGATAATTTCTTTGGAAGGCATAATTCCTGCTATTTTCCATCCAGTTTTCTTATTCGTTTTAAAAGTGATATTGCGATCTTCACCATCTAATGAATAATGAACATCCCCAGCTTCCTGTTTATACAATTCTTTACTAAGTTTCTCTTCTAATTTCTCTCCTGGCTTCAGTGTCGGGTGCGCTACTACATTTTTATCTTGATCAAATATTGCTACATACCCTTCCTTACCGATATTAACCATCTTGGAAGTAGTAACAATATCATTAATGATTAAGTCAATCCCAAGAACGCCACTTTTATCCTCGTTTTGTTTTGCTAGTGTAATAACAATATTCCCTGTCGTTTTTGACTTATATGGAGGAGTTACAATTACTTCTCCGCTTTTCTTCACAGCCTCTTTATACCAATCTCTTTCTGTAGGGTTATATCCATCTGGCATCTGAATAGCTGGTGATTGAATGAACTGTCCATTACTAGATCCTGTATAGATTGCTTCCATTTCTGGATGCAGTTTATTGTATTCTTCTAGTTTATTTTGTATGTTTTGAATTTGATCTGCTTGGTAACTTGATTGTGTGAATAATTTCGTAAAATAAGTTGCATCTACTTTTTTACTATCCAATTCTTTATTAATTACATTATCCAAAATTTTTATATTATCTTTAGCCGAGTTTAAAATCGTTTCATTAAAATTCGTCTTCGCCTGTTGATAAGACGTCCAACCAATTACAATACTTGGAAGAATTAAAATAATAATAAATGATACAAGTAACTTTGTTTTTAAACTACTACTCCTTAATTTCCCTTGAAACATACTTCTACCCCTCCATGCCGTTTTAAATGTAATTAATTAACATTTAATCTTTCTATAAAAATAATACGATTTAAATGCATCGATGAGACTCTCTATTTTTTCTACATCATAAAGAATCGATACATATCTTTTTCATTCTATATAAATTAAATAATTAAAACAATGTATAAAAATGTATATTATTCGAAATATTATAATTCATGGAAGAACCTCTAGTATTTCACTTACTAGAGGTTCTTTCCACCTTACTATTCTTTATCTTTTTCTACTTCTTTTTTCTCATCTTCTACTACAGATACAACAGGTTTATCGCTTGACAATTGTTGTACCGCTCCTTTTCCTGCAAATCCTTCTAATAGCTCTTTTAAGTCAATTCCAGAAGAAGCTTTTAACGTTTCTTGCATCGTTGCCATTAAATCAGTCGCATAACCTGCAACTTTTCCGGCCCCGCTATTTTTACCACCGCCGCCTGTATCGACAACTGTGATTTTATCAATGTTACTAAGCGGACTTGCAACTTCCTTCGCATAACTTGGAAGCATTTTAAGAACCATATCCATAATTGCTGCTTGACCATATAATTCAAATGCTTCGGCAATTTTTTGTTTCGCTTCTGCTTCTGCTAAACCTTTTAATCTAATAACATCTGCTTCCGCCGTACCTTGTGCTTTTTGTACTTCCGCTTTTGCTTGACCTTGCGCTTTTTCGATTTCCGCCTTCGCTAAACCTTCTACACGTACTTCTTCCGCACGAGCTCTCGCTTCAGCTTCAATCTTATATTGATCCGCATCTGCCTTTTTAATTTGTTTTACTTTTTCTGCTTCCGCTGATTGCTCAACAGCATAGCGATCTGCATCTGCTTTTTTCTTAACTTCTGCATCGTATTGCTTTTCACGACGCGCAATCTCTTTTTCTTCTAACTCGATTTGCTTTTCACGCTCAATGATTTTAACGCGCATTTGCTCTTCTGTAACACCTTGTTGTGCTTTCGCTTGTTGTAATTCGTAAGAAAGATCCGCATCTGCACGTGCTTGCTCTTGTTCCCTCTTATAGGACTGTACTTTTAATTCTTTATGTTTTTCAGCTTCAGCGATTTGTGCATCACGTTGATATTCTGCTTCTTTTGCCTCTTTTTCAGCACGTGCTTTTTCAATACGTGCTTCTTTTTCACGCTCTGCGTTCGCAATTGTTGCATCACGCTTAACGGTAGCAATTTGCGGCTGACCAAGCGCATCTAAGTATCCGTTTTTATCCATTATTTCTTTAATTGTGAAAGAAACAATGCGAAGTCCCATCTTCTTTAAATCTGTAGAAGCTACTTCATGTACCTTTTGAGCAAATTGCTCTCTATTACTATACGCATCTTCTACTGTCATAGAAGATAAGATTGCACGTAAGTGACCTTCTAAAACCTCTTTTGCTTCTACTTTTAACTCTTCCGTTTCTTTTCCTAAATATTGCTCAGCTGCAGTAGATACTTCTTCAATTGTAGAACCTACTTTAATAATAGAAACACCATTTACTGTAACTGGAACACCTTGCTTCGTATACGTATCGCGTGTACCAACTTCTAATTTGTAGTTTAATAGGCTTAAAGGTTCTGCTCTTTGCATAATTGGAACTACGAAAGTACCGCCCCCGCGGATAATCTTAATCTTCTTTCCATCATCAGTGGTAACAACATTCTTTCCTCCACCAAGCCAGTTCCCTGTAACAATTAACGCTTCATCTGGACCAACCGTACGATACTTCGTAATGAATACTAAAATGAGTAGAATTAAAATTGCCAGTAAAACTCCACCGATAATTAATGGAATCGTCATGTAAATTCCCCCTTATAATTTTGGTTTCTTTAAAGAATAAGCGATGTTTTGTACAAGTAAAACACCATCTTGGACTCCCTCGATAATAACCTCTGTTCCTTGCGAAATATCTTTTTTCCCAACTGTTTTAGCTGGGATTGCATTACTTCCAAATTGGGATGAAATTAATACTTCACCAAATCCTTCTGTAGGAATTGTCGTAATGACTTCTCCTTTGCAACCGATAAATTCATCCATACGTTGTACGGTATTTTGTTCTGCTTCTGCAATCGGTTTTAAAATTAGTATTTTCATGATGAAAACACCGATAAAAGATATAGCAAATGCAGCCCCGAAAATAGTAATACTATTAAAGGAAAATAAGTACTCTCCTATATAACTAAGCCCACATAACATGGCGAAGAAACTAAGTAATAAAGTAACAACGGATACAGATCCGCCCCCAAAACTAAATATGGATTCAAATATATCTCCAAAGAAGATATAAATAACAGTGAGTATAGTAGCAATAATAAATCCATATAAATAAATTGTTTCAAGTGGATAACCAAACAAGACCATTTCTTATCCCCCTTTCTTAAACAATCCCTTTTTTGTTATGTGTATGCCCCACCTCTTTCAAAGATTATAGTTCTTAATTTTCAGTTATTTAACTTTTAAAGAAAAGCCTGTAAGACAGGCCCCTAAAAAAGAACAGGAGAAACCTATTGTGACAGGCTCCTCCTAGAAAATAACCGATATATTATATATCTATATAATATACTATTTTCCACAAAAAGTAAAGTTAAACATACATTGGAAAAGCACTTATTTTCCCCCGCGTTAACGGGCAGTAAGACTCCCACTGATTAAAGTTCACTTTACTGATAATGAGTACGTTCCATCGCCATTATCATATTTATATACATACAAGTAATACTTGCCTGGTTTTGCATTAAATTTCGCTTCTATATGATTCCCATTGGCTTGACCGTAAGCTGCATAATTTTGCATATCTGATTCATGGTGAAGTACCCATGTCATCCCAATTCCATACTCATTTAAAACAGAAATGTCGATATCTTTCGCTGATGCTACATTAAATGTATAAACATCAGTGTGGTCCCCGCCAATAAGACTGCCTTTTATCGTACTATTTAGCCCGATACGATTTGCTTCTTCTGGACGATTATTTGGTTCTGATTCTGTTAAACTTCCATCTTTAATCGTAACAGTTGTTTCGCTTCTGCTCTCTTTGCCTTTATCATCTTTTACTCTTAACGATACTTTATAAGAACCTTCTCTTTCATATACATGTACTGGATTCACTTCTGCACTTGTGCTTCCATCTCCAAATTCCCATAAATAAGAAACAATTTTTCCATCTTCATCGTTTGAGTCATCACTTTTAAATTGAATTCCCTCTTTTACAAGACCGCTATAAGGGCCATTTATATTAACCGTTGGAGCTTTATTTTCTCCATCATCTTTTGCGATTCCATGGAAGACTACATCATATTCAAATTCATTTGAACTATTCACACGATAATTGACGAAGTATGCTGTAACAGTTTTGTAGCCACTCCATTCTTTTTGCGCCAATTGTTCTAAAGATTCATTTACTCTTTTACTCATTGCTTTCCAATCTTCTGACTCACCTTTTGTTACATTACCTGTAAATGTGCCTTCTAGTGTAAATGTATTAAAGAATTGAGAGCTATGTTTTGTCATTTTTGCATCTTTCATAGGCAACGTATCACTAATTTCTTTTTTCACTTCAGTTAACGATTTCGGTGCATGTTCAGCTAAATAATCATCTGCTACTTCCGGTACATTATATTTATCTTGATTATCAATTAACTGCTGCATATACTCTTGATACTCTTTATTTAACTTAGGATCTTTACTTAGATTTTCACGATATGCATCATAATTTTTCACGTCATTCGCACGAATCAAATCTTGAATTTTATCAAACGTTCCAAACTGATGCGTATATAAGTAAGACTGCAATGCGAACGAGTAATTATAGAAATCCCAAGAACCGTATTTAGCAAATAGTGTACGCTCTGCGGTATAACGGCTTGCAGGATCAGATGATAATCCGCTAATTATACTCTTTCTTGGTACAACGTTATTCGTACGAGTAGATCCTGCGAAAAACTCTGCATTTCCTTCTTGGAACCAAGTTAGCCTTTCATTTTGATACATATCTCCTCTTCCAAATAAACCAGGAACTTCATATCTCCCTTGCAGATAATGAGTAAATTCATGACGGAATAACTCTTCTAAACTATAAATACTTTGCTCCGGTGTACGCTCATATGTAAAGAATGTACCTGTCTCTTCAATATAAATTCCACCGTTGTTTGTTTCATATCCATACAATTGTCTATTTAACTGATATTCATCTGGACTATTATAAATTACGATCGTTAATACATCATCCGCATTTCCTGGCTCTAACGCTTTGTCATTTCCAATTACACGGTGATACTGTGCCTTTACTTCCTTCGCAGCCCAATATAGTCTCTTAATTTTTTCTTCTGATACTTTATCTCCTGTTTTGAACACAATTGATCCATCGTCGAATGTATACGTTTTTGGTAAGTATTGCTCTTTTCCTTCTTTACGTATTTTCTCTAAATCTACTGTATTCCCGCTATAATCTTTACCATTATAATTTGTTGTAATTTGTTCTACCGCAACAAAATACAGTTCACTTAAGCGCGGGTACATATGCATTGCTTGTGTAACAACCTCTAATCCTTTATTTGGATTACTATGAAACTTCCCTAAACGGCTAGCAAAATAAATGCCATTATTAACAAGCCATTTATTTTCTGGCGTTACTTCATTTAGAAGAGCAATACGATTTATTTCATTAATAAACCCATCTACTTTTCCATACCACATCGTTTCATTCGCTTCTTTACGAGCTTCAGTTAAGTACGACTGTATATCATAGTCAATACCTTGCATGATATCGTATATTGCTTGTCCCTTCATTCGATCATTTACATAAGTAGTATAATTATCATTGTATTGCTTTAAAATATTCGATGCGTATTGAACCGTTTCAACATCGCTTGAAGCATTACTAATTAATTTACCGTATGCAGATACGACTGTATCTTGTTCAACTGTACCAAGCTTAAAGTTTGGATTGTTTGCGATTGCTTTTAAAGCAGGTAAACATTTATCCTGAAAGCTTCTTTCATTTAAGTCGCTTAATTCACTATTATAAAATGCAAGATAAAAAGCTGAACGCAGCACTTCAGTAAACGTTTGAATTCCTTTTGAATCATCTTTTGTAAATGTACTACCTCTATGAGCTAATTCATCTATAATGACTTGCATTTTTCCTTTATCTTTATAAAAAGCCTTTGCATCTTCATTAAACTGGAATAAGTCTGTAATTTGGTGCCACTTAATACTGCCTAACGTTTCAACTAATTCTTGATCATTCATTTTGTTTAAATCAGCCATTGAATAGCTTTCTTTAACTTGCTTTACTGCAGTTTTCTTCGTAATAGATGCTGGTCGCTGTGAAAAATCGCCTACTTTTAAACGTTCTTGAAATGATAAAGTTTCATCAACTTTTGAAATATGCCCAACTTCATCTACCGACTTTTCAATTCCAACCGGTTTCGTTTTCAACACGTTATACGGTACTTTTTCTTCCGCTGCTGCATGAGTTTGAAGTGCGCCTAACGATAAAGCCATTGTACTAATGCTAAGCATCACTTTATTGATCTTTGATTTCTTGTTCATATCCTTGCCCCCTATTTTAATATTCCATTCAAGAATTTAACATAAAATATGGATATAACAATATAAAATGCAATATTTCATATTATTTCTTCCTATAATTTGTACATATCGTGAACACATTGCTCTTTACCTCCCTAAAATAAATTGCATCCTTTCACATTATAAAAAGGGAATTTTTTGACAATTAAAAACTTAATTGTTATGATTATTATAATTGTTAACTTTATTAAATAAGGGTGGGATTCTATGATAAAAAAAGAAAACAGTGTATTTTATATCTCCTTCTTGCTAACAACATTATTCATTATATGGGGAATTACCCCAGCAAGTTGGATACAAGGCTACGATTTACAAAGTGTTACATCTTCTTTAAACTCATTTATTCTCAATAAATTTGGATGGTTTTACTCTCTACTTATGACTACAATGATTATTTTGGCTGCTTATTTAGCATTTTCTAAGTACGGTTCTATTCGTCTTGGTAAAGATGGAGAAAAGCCAAAATATAATTATCCATCTTGGCTATCCATGTTGTTTGGGGCAGGAATGGGAATTGGACTCCTTTTTTATGGAATCGCTGAACCGATTTCACATTTTACAGATCCATTAACAGGAAAAGCAGGTACAGAAGAAAGCGCCAAACTCGCTATGCAATATTCATTTTTCCACTGGGGACTCTTTCCGTGGTCACTATACGCAATGGTCGCTTTAACAATTGCATATTTCACATTCCGCAAACAAAAAGGTAGCACTATCGGGGCTACAGTTACTCCATTATTTAATCGATCGAAAAATTCCCGTATCGGAAAAACAGTTGATATTTTAGCTGTTTTAGCTACAGTATTTGGCATTGTACCATCTGTTGGGATTGGTGCTCAACAAATTGCTGGGGGATTAAGCTATTTATTCCCTTCTATTCATAACACTTTACTTACTCAGCTCGTACTTATAGCTATCTTCGCCGCTTTATATTTAACAAGTGCACAAACCGGCTTAGATCGTGGGATTAAATATTTGAGTAACTTGAATTTCTCTCTTGCAGGTATTTTACTCGTCTCTTTCTTACTTTTAGGACCAACTGTATTTATTATGAAATACTTTACCTCTACACTCGGTTCTTATATCGGAGCTTTACCTAGTATGGGATTAAATTTAGGAGCATTTAATGAAAAATCCTCTTCTTGGATTGAAAACTGGACTATTTTCTATTGGGGATGGTGGATCTCTTGGTCTCCATTTGTCGGTACATTTATCGCCCGTATTTCTAAAGGACGCACAATAAAAGAATTTATTTTTGGAGTTGTATTAGTCCCAACTCTTATCTGTACATTTTGGTTTGCAGTATTTGGTGGTACCGCAATTCATATGGAAATGTTCCAATCGCTTGGAATAGCTGATGAAATTGCAAAAAATGGTACAGAGATTGGATTATTTGCTGTTATTTCACATCTACCATTCTCTACATTTTTAACGATTATCGGGTTAATTTTAGTAGCCACATTTTTCGTTACTTCTGCCGACTCGGCAACATTTGTTGTTTCAATGCAAACGAGTAACGGAAGCTTATCACCGAAAAATAGTTTAAAACTTATATGGGGATTAACAATCGCGATCATTGCAGCACTTTTATTACAAGCTGGAGGATTAAATGCACTACAAATCGCAGCTATAATCGCAGCACTACCATTTTCTATCGTAGTCGTTCTTATGGTTGCTTCGCTCTTTAAAGAGCTGCGAAAGGAAGATGTCAATTCGCAAACGAAAGAAGTTCCGAAAAAAATAAAAAAGGTTATGTAACGATTGGCGCCTCAAATCACTTCTAAATCCGTAATAAAACCCATTCATATGAAATATCATTTTCATATGAATGGGTTTTTCACTCTATTATATAGTGTTGTAAACATGCTTTTTCCTCAAAACCTACTTTCTTGTACAATTTCATCGCATGATCATTATTCGTATTCAAACATAGTACTATCTCTCTCATCCCTTGGAAAGAGAAAATATACTGAATTGCAACTTGTAATAACTGCTCTCCGACACCTTTTCCATTTATATCCCCCTTAAAAAAGACATTATCATAAGCCTATTTCAAAATGAAACTGCCATGATAATGTCTTCTCAAAAACTTATACAATTATTTTACAATATAATAAGATAACACGTTATTTATTTCTTAAATAATCTCTTTCTAAATACAAACATACTCAGTGCTGAAAGAACTAATGCTACGCCTGAAAGTAACTTTGATGTATTCGCTTGTCCACCTGTTGCTCCTAATGATTTCTTACTTTCTTCCTGTTTATTAGCAACTGGTTTATTTTCTTTCATAACTTGATGATTCATGTTTTGTTCTTGGACTACTTCGGATGGATTTACTGCTTCTTTTGAACCTTCAATTTCTTTTCCTGTTTCTTTCCCCTTCGCTTTCGACTCTTCAACTCCTGTTGTTAGCTCGTCCACTTCTTCTTTTGGCTCTTCAACTTCTTTTGCCGGTTCTTTCACTTCTTCTTTTGTTTCTTCAACTTCTTTTACCGGTTCTTTCACTTCTTCTTTTGTTTCTTCAACTTCTTTTGCCGGTTCTTTCACTTCTTCTTTTGTTTCTTCAACTTCTTTACCGGTTCTTTCACTTCTTCTTTTGTTTCTTCAACTTCTTTTACCGGTTCCTTCACTTCTTCTTTTGTTTCTTCAACTTCTTTTACCGGTTCTTCACTTCTTCTTTTGTTTCTTCAACTTCTTTTACCGGTTCCTTCACTTCTTCTTTTATTTCTTCAACTTCTTTTATCGGTTCTTTCACTTCTTCTTTTGTTTCTTCAACTTCTTTTACCGGTTCTTTCACTTCTTCTTTTGGTATTAATTTTTCTACTATATTCTGCATTACAATGCCACTATATAATATGCCAGTCTCATAATGATCTGCATCTAAATCAAATTCATATATTTTTTCTCCTAAAGTACGCCAAATGATTCCCTCATCAGTAAGCGTTCCACCTTCACTCTTTAGTATAATCTTTTCAATTGGCTCTCCCTCTAAATCATATACAGGAATTTTCACTTCTTTATTTATTTCTGCATCATCTAAAATGACCTTTTGCCTTCTAACATCAATTGTCCCCCACTGACCTAATTGTATTAATGGCCTTACATCACGAATCTCATTTTCAGCTAATTTTAAACTAAGTAAGTCTAACATTGAGCCAAGAACCGTTACATCTTTAATACGATTATCTGTAAGATTTAACCATTGCAAATTTTTCAATAAAGATAACGGTGTTGTATCTTCAATTTGATTATGAGATACATTTACATCGTTCAATTGTTTCAAGTTTGAGATAAACTCTATATTTTTTAGGCCTACTCCTTCTATAGTGAGTTTTTCTAAATTCGTCATGTACTCTAAACCTGTTATATCTTTTATCTCTTTTCCTTTTTCTTTAAGTATCTCTACTGTTTTAATCTGTAATAAATCTTCTTTTGTTATAGGAGCGTTTAAATTCTCTCTACCTAAATTCTCTTTATTAATATGTTGTTGTAAAGTTTTATCGAGAATTACATTTTGACTTTCTTTTTGTTTTTCAACTATATTCTGTATAACCGTACCATTAAATCTTATTTTACTTTCAGTAGAATTAGTATCTAGTTTAAATTCATATATTTTTTCTCCAGGACTATTCCATTTTATAAATCCGTTATTCAGAGTAGCCCCCTCACTTTTTACATTAATATTTTGAAGTGGCTCTCCTTTAAGGTTGTATACTGGGATTTTTATTTCTTCATCTACGCTTGCTTCATTTAAAAAGATTTTTTGTCTTTGAATGTCAATTGAAATTCGCTTACCTAATTCCTCAACAGGTCTTACGTCAGAAATTTCATTTGCTCCAAGATTTATCTCATGTAAATTTGTTAAGGTGCTCAGCGGCGATATATCAGAGATATAATTCTCTTCTAAATTCAGCACTTGTAAATTTCCTAATTGAGATAATGGTGATATATCTTTTATTTCACTATCAGCAATTTCTAGTTCAATAAGATTACTCATTTTACTAATAGATTCAACATTATTAATTTTATTGTTCCCTATCCATAATAGTCCCACATTATTTAATCGATCAATTCCATTAAGATCACTGATTTGATTATTTGCTAAGTATAATTGTTTCATAGTTGATAATGTAAATAATGGCTGGATATCTTTAATGTTATTACCGATTAAATCTAATGTTTTGATTTTTTTCATTTTACTTAATGGTGTAAGATCAGAAATTTTATTATCTCTTAAAAAAAGCATATTAATATTCTCTAATTGCCCAATTGGATGAATACTTTCAATTGAATTAGAAGTTAAATCAACGTACTTCAAACTTCTCAATTTCGAGATAGCTGATATATCTGTTACATTAGACTCTCGTAACGTCAACTTCTCTAAATTTGTCATATACTCTAAACCAGCTATTTCATTTATCCCTTTACCTGAATAAATGGATAATGTTTTAATTTGTAATAAATCTTTCTTTGTGATTGGCGTATCTACATTATCTCTATCTAAGTTATATTTATTAATATATTTTTGTAATTGCTTATCTAATATTACATTTCCGTTTTCATCTTGTTGCTCCTCTTTATTTTCCTTTTGTTTTTCTGAAACATTGTTTTCTAAATTTATAGCATTTACTTCAAACTGCACTTGATATTTATTATTATAGGCCATCGTTGGAATATAAATATGCATTTGCATATTATATCTTTTTCCTAGTTCTCCAACTTCAAATTGAATAACCTTCGTCCCATTTTTCTTTTTGTCTTCTGATATGACCTTTACATCATGAAACACACCAGGGGTATGAATATCCTCTGTTTTCAAGTATTGGAAAAAATCACTATCACTTAACGTTGCTGTTACAATTTTCTTTCCATTCTCAATTGTTAATTTCGGATCCTTTATATAAACAGCTGCCATAGACTCTTCATTCGTTTTATCTTTATACGCTTTAATTACAGCGTCATATGTACCATCTTCTAAACCTTGTCCAGTTTTATTCGCCTCAATTGCTACTGCCGCTAAAGCAGGTGTTGAATAAACAGCAAATGGAAGTGATAACGCCGCCGCTATAATCATTGCATTTATACGTTTTCTTTTATTTTGTTTCAACTTTACATCTCCTCCGAAATATATAATTCGAAATGTAATCATTTCTCGAATAAATGATAATGATTTTCATTATCATTGTCAACTAGAGAAATAAAAAGTTTTACAAAAAAAAGAACCTCTTTAAAAGAGGTTATGCCATTTTCTCACCTGATTCTTCTCTAAAAAAGCTTTTCATCGCATGAAACACGTCTGCTTTCTGCTTTAAAATATAGTATCTAAAATTTTCATCTTTAATATTTTTATAGGCTGACATGAGTGTACTGTGGCGGTTATACTGATTCACTTCCCCATACCCAAACATATTACACTTCTTCATTAGCTCTTCAACAAGCTTTACACATCTAGCATTATCTGATGTTAAATTATCACCATCTGAAAAATGGAATGGATAAATATTATAGCGGTCTGGTGAATATTTATTATCGATAAGTTCGAGTGCTTTTTTGTATACAGAAGAACAAATCGTTCCGCCACTTTCTCCTTTTGAGAAAAACTCTTCCTCTGGAACTACTTTTGCCTCCGTATGATGGGCAATAAATTCAATATCTACTGTTTCATACTTTGTGCGTAAAAATCTTGTCATCCAGAAAAAGAAGCTACGTGCCATATATTTCTCCCATATTCCCATCGATCCACTCGTATCCATCATCGCTAACACAACAGCTTTTGAATCTGGCTTTAATACTTCATTCCAAGTGCGGAACTTTAAGTCTTCTTGGTGAATTGGATGAAAAGATGCTTTACCACTCATTGCATTTCGTTTATATGCGGATATCATTGTTCGTTTCTTATCGATATTTCCCCATAATCCTGTTTTTCTAATGTCATTAAATTCAACATGTTCAATTCGGTTTTCATCCATTTCTTTTCTCTTTAAATTAGGCAGTTCTAACTCTCTGAAAAACGCTTGCTCTAATTCTAAAATAGAGACTTCAGCTTCATAGTAATCTTCCCCAGCTGCATCTCCTGCTCCTTGCCCTTTTCCTGGCCCTTTTTGTTTTTGACCACCTGATCCATCTCTCGCAACGACATCACCAACTTTGCTGTCACCGTTTCCTTGCCCAACATGTTTATTTTTATCATAATTGTATCTAATCTTATATTCATCTAGAGAACGAATTGGTATTTTTACAACATCCTTGCCATTAGACATAACTATACTTTCTTCTGTTACAAGATCGGGTAAATTATTCTTAATTGCCTCTTGTACTTTTTCTTGATGGCGCTGTTGGTCGTCATATCCTTTGCGATGGAGGGACCAGTTTTCCTGTGAAATCGTATAATTTGGTTGATTTTCTTCGCCCATTCCTTTCCCTCCTTACTGTAATTGTCTTCCTGTATGAACAGCAATCTATAAATTTTGTTCTGTAATGTGCAAGCTAGAATGTTTGAAAGGTAACTGCCCACAGAAAATCATCCCATAAACATTTATAACGTTTTTCATACAACACCCCGAGCATCCTAAACAAAATTTTGCCACTCACATAATAGAAAGAAATATTCAGCCACTGATAAGAAAGAAACACAATGCATTGTTGCACATATTTTTACTTTGCAACATATTGTATTGTGTTGGCTTTTTTCGTATGAATGGTTGGTTACTCTATCATATGCATATTGTAAAAATAATTGACAATAAATTCATAAAATTGCATCTTAATTTATTACATTTGGACAAGGTATGACACTTTATACACATATGAACGGATAATAAAACGCTGTCCCGCAAAATACAAGAGACAGCGTTTTGTTATCAAACTATCTGTTTAACAAGCTACCTACATAGCGTAGTAATTCATTTGCTGAAGAAGAATTATAGCCATGCTCATCAATTAAACGCGCAACAACATCATTGATTTTCTTAAGCTGATTTTCGTCCGGCGTTTTCGTTGATGTTGTAATTTTCACTATATCTTTTAAATCAGCAAATAGTTTTTTCTGAATCGCTTCACGAAGACGTTCATGTGAATTATAATCAAAGCGTTTTCCTTTACGGGCATAAGCAGAAATGCGAATTAAAATCTCTTCACGGAACGCTTTCTTAGCATTTTCTGAAATTCCAATTTGCTCTTCAATTGAGCGCATTAATTTTTCATCTGGACTCATTTCTTCTCCTGTTAACGGATCACGTAATTTCGATTTATTGCAGTACGCCTCGACGTTATCTAAGTAATTATCCATAAGCGTCTTAGCTGATTCTTCATATGAATAAACAAACGCTTTTTGTACTTCTTTCTTCGCGATTTCATCGTATTCTTTTCTCGCTAATGAGATGAAATTCATGTAACGTTCACGGTCTTCATTACTAATGGATGGATGCTGATCTAGCCCATCTTTTAAAGATCTAAGTACATCTAACGCGTTAATAGATGGTACCTCTTTTCGAATGATTGTAGACGAAATTCGGTTAATGACATAACGAGGATCAATACCCTTCATACCTTCATCTTGATATTCGCGTTGTAATTCTTCTACATCAATCGCATTATAACCTTCTACCGTTTCTCCATCATACAAACGCATCTTTTTAATTAAATCAATATCCGGACGCTTCGGATCTTTTAAACGAGTTAAAATAGTGAACATTGCTGCAACGCGAAGTGTGTGTGGTGCAATGTGAACATTCGATACATCACTTTCACGAATCATTTTTTCATAAATATGTTCTTCTTCACTTACCCGTAAATTATAAGGAACTGGCATTACAATAATTCTTGAGTGCAATGCTTCATTTTTCTTATTTGCTATAAATGAGCGATACTCTGTTTCATTCGTATGCGCTACAATTAATTCATCTGCTGAAATAAGCGCAAATCTTCCCGCTTTGAAATTCCCTTCTTGCGTAAGTGATAATAAGTGCCATAAAAACTTCTCATCGCATTTTAACATCTCTTGGAACTCCATCATTCCTCGGTTTGCCTTATTTAATTCTCCATCAAATCGATACGCACGCGGGTCTGATTCTGAACCATATTCTGCAATCGTAGAAAAGTCCAGACTACCTGTTAAATCTGCAATATCTTGTGATTTTGGATCAGACGGGCTAAATGTACCAATCCCTGTACGGCGATCTTCAGAGAAGAAAATACGCTCTACAACTACATCCTCAATTCTTGATCCGTATTCTTGCTCTAAACGCATGACATTTAGTGGTGATAAATTCCCTTCAATTCTAACCCCATACTCATCAAAGAAATCATCTCGTAAATGATGTGGAATTAAATGCAGTGGATCCTCGTGCATTGGGCATCCTTTAATTGCAAAAATTGCTCCGCGATCTGTTCTTGAATATGTTTCTAATCCTCGTTTCAACATTGTAACTAACGTTGATTTCCCTCCACTAACAGGACCCATTAATAATAAAATTCTTTTTCTAACATCTAATCGTTTTGCAGATGGATGAAAATATTCCTCTACAAGACGTTCTAGAGCATCCTCTAATCCAAAGAGCTGATTACTAAAGAAGTTATACTTTCTTCTACCATCAACTTCTTCAATTCCAGCATCTTTTATCATATTGTAAATGCGAGAGTGTGCTGTTTGAGCCACCCATGGTCTTTCTTTCACAAGCTCCAAATACTCCGCAAACGTACCTTCCCATTGTAAACGTTCTTCTGCTTCTCGGTGCTGTTCAATCTTTTTTAGAATATCCATTATAGCTCCTCCCCCATCTCCTTGTTCAATCGGATTATTATAAAAGGTATGCTAGGATGTCCTTAAACATTCTTTAAATCAAAACGAAATATATAATAGCACGCTAAAATTCTCTCCAAAATTCAAAGAAAATTCTGTATAATATAGGTATTAACGTTTTTACACTGCTATTCATTATAAATAAATTCTTTTCTTCTAAGAACCTTACATACATTTTGGATAATAAATAAAACTCATGAACCGAAAAAAGTAAGGAGGATATTAGTATGAAATTATTATTAATTTTAGGTGTATCACTCACATTTCTTACAGCTATTTTTACATCCGGTTACAACGACAAACCAGGTACACATAAAAAATGATGTGCTTTTAGCACATCATTTTTTTATTTATAATACATATTTTCCATATCATATTTGGATATTGGTCGGCTATAATAATAACCTTGTACAAGCTTCACATTCTTTTCTTTCAAAAACTGTATTTGCTCCTTTTTTTCTACTCCCTCTGCAATTACATTCAATTCTAAAGTATGAGCTAAATGAATAATTGCAGCTGTAATATTCGTATCACGTTCATCTATATGTATACCCTCCATAAAAGAACGATCAATTTTTAAAGTATCAATTGGATATGTTTTTAAATAACTTAAAGATGAGTAGCCTGTTCCAAAATCATCTAAATGAATCTTTAAATTTTGTTCTTTTAATTGTATTAACACTCTCTTCGATATATCTTTATGTATAAGAGCTCCTTCTGTAACCTCTATCGCTAATAAATGAGCTGGTACATTGTACTTATGTAAAGCCCGTGTAATCATCTCTATTAATGTAATAGAACGAAAGTGTCTAGCTGAAATATTAACCGCAATTGGGACCACTTCATATCCTTTATTTAACCATTCGCGCAGTTGCTGACACACTTGATTTACTACCCATTCATCGAGCTTAATAATAAAGCCTGTTCTTTCTGCCAACGGAATAAATTGGTTTGGAGAAACAAGTCCTAATTCCTTATTCTCCCACCTTATTAAAGCTTCCATACTAGCTATTTTTTTCGTTTCAATATTAATTTGTGGCTGATAATATAAGAAAAATTCATTTTTTTCTATAGCACGATGTAACTGGTTTTCTATTATAAACCTTTGTTCACGCTCACAGTCTAATCCACTACAATAAAAATGATAATGTCCTTTTCCTTTTTCTTTTGCTTTTTCTAAAGCAGCATCGACTCTCTGAAATAGTATTTTTTCATCTTCTCCATCTGCTGGAACCATTACAATTCCAATTGACGCACTTAAATATACATCTTCTTCTTCGATTACAAAAGATTCACTAATATTTTTCAGTATGCTTTTTGCAATTTCCTCTACATATTCTTTCGTTATATTTTCTATCAACATAACAAATTGATCATCGTGTTCTCTAAATAAGTGCATATCTTCTATTTTTAGATTGCTTAAACATTCTGTAACTTTTTGTAATACTTTATCTCCCTCTTTATGACCAAATGTATCATTAATACGATGAAACTCATCTAAATCTATAAATACAAGTGCAAAATTTACACTCTCATTTAAAAAAGTATTTAACTTATTTGTACATGAAATTCTATTCATTAATCCCGTTAACTGGTCATAGTAAGCTAAATATTCTGTTCGCATTTCGTTTAATACTTGCCTTGTAACATCTCTCGTAACAATATAAATCCCAACAATTTCACCGTTCACAATAATCGGGATAGTTCTCAAAGAAATATATAGCTCGTACCCTTCTTTATGAACATATTTCTTTGAAACAATTTGTTTTGCTTTTCCTTGCATCGATCCCTTAAATATAATTTGAAAATCTTTTTCATATTCTTTATTAATGAATTCAAAAATAAATTTATTATTTAATTCCTCATACCGGTATCCAAATATTTCATACGTTGCCGGATTTGCATATGTAACTCTCCCTATAGAATCTATAGATATAATTGAGTCATTATTATATTCCAGTAACGACTTAAATAACATTTGTTTTTCCTCTATCTCTGTCTTCTCCTCAATTTGAGCTGTAATATCTCTTGTAATACAAATAATAAATTGACATATTCCTTCTTCGTCGCAGACAGGATTAAGTGAAGATTCATAATGTATCTCACCTTTTGGTAAATTGACTACATCACAAAAGGTGTGTGCTTTCGCTTCTCTCACTACTTTTGCATATTGCCTTTGCAATATCCCCGCTATATCTTTTGGTAATACTTCTGCAAAAGTTTTTCCATAGCACTCTTCGCTTAACCTAGCATAATCCATTCCTATTTTATTCACATACATATATTGAAACGTTTCATTATCAATAACTTTCAATATGAATACTAAATCTTGAATAGCATGTAATAATCCTTGTCTAATTAAATCCATATCTATCATACTTAAAAAGGTATTTTGATTACCATATTCTTCCTTCATATTTATCTCAACCCGTCTTATCTATTTTTAATCATATATCCCATTCTATATGATTATGTCTCCTCTTTTAAATGTATGATTATATATTATTTTTATTTTATAAAAAAAAGTCGCCATATGGCGACTTTTAATAAACGATTTCTAAATCTAATCCAGGGTAATTTTGTTGACGGAACGCTTCATAAATTAAAATTGCTGCTGTATTAGATAAATTTAATGAACGTACTTTATCTGTCATTGGAATACGTAAACAATGATCAAAGTTTTCTTCGATTACATTAGCTGGTAAGCCGTTTGTTTCTCTTCCAAATACAAAATAGTAATCCTTCTCGCGCTTGCTATAGTCAAACGCTGTATGAGCTTTCTCGCCATACTTTGTTAAATAGAAGAATTCACCGTCTTTATTTTTTTCATAAAATTCTTCAATTGAATCATAGTACGTAATTTTTACGTGCTGCCAATAATCTAATCCTGCACGCTTTAACATTTTATCATCCGTTGAAAATCCAAGCGGTCTAATCAAATGTAATTCTGTTCCAGTTGCTGCACAAGTACGAGCAATATTCCCTGTATTTGCTGGAATTTCTGGCTGATATAAAACAACATGTACTCCCACGCGATATTCACCTCTGTTTTTTGTCTACTACGTATTATACCACTTGAGCGAAAAATCTCTACCCATTAATAATATGAAAGAATTTATATTTCATTTGTGGTGTATATTTACTAGAGTCTTCATAGTTCCAATAACGTCGACGGCTATTCGCTGAATGTGCATTTACAAGCGGCATACCATCTGCATCTTTTGCTACTACAATCGTCGTATGATTCCATCTTCCGTCATCCTCGAAATCATAAGCAATGACATCTCCAAGAATAAGTTCTTCTGGCCTCTCTACCGCCTCTGCTCGAAGTCCTGTTGTAGCACCTGACAAATACCAATAAAAAGAATGTGCAACAGCCCAGCTCCAGCTCCACTGATTCTCCCTTTGCCACCATCCTTTACGAATATTAGGATATCCGCTCATAGGTACTTCTCCAGTATGAAGACATTGAGAAATGAAATTCGTACAATTATCAGGGAAATTACGATACATAGGATTTCGGTCATCCCACCAACGCTCTGCATATTTCACTGCCTCTAAACGATTATACTGATAAGAACCGTACTTCTCTTTCGTAATTTCCCTTTCTAATGTCTCACCCATTCTAATTTCTTCTGACACTTCAATAGCATAATCGCCTATAATCCGACTATTATTTAAACAAACTCTTCGTTTTAATTGTTCCTCTTCAATATAAAATAATTCTTTATGCTTAATTAAATATTTAAAATGTATTTGATAATCAATTTCTTGATGGTCATTACTATTTAATTGTCTAATGAAAGAAACATCCGCAGTTGCTTTCACTATATGTGCACTACGTCTTTGAAACAATTGTTTCTTTCTCAGTGCCATTTGTAGTAAATCCTCAGCAATACCATCCACATTCGTTCTTTTCTCCGTTATATATGCTAAAAATTGTTGTAATTGGTTTTCAATCTTCGTTTTTACAACCATTCTGTCTCCCTCCCATATTACAATATGAAAAAGGGAAATATTATCTACTCTTTTTTCTGTGCTAACAATTCAAGCCCGCGATTCATTTCATGAAGCACTTCTTCATCTTTCTCACGTTCCATCGCTTTCTCAATCGCTTCGCCTACTCCATCTCCGCCAATTTTCCCAAGTGCCCATGCTGCCGTTCCGCGTAGTACTGGTCTTGGGTCATCTTTCATAACACCAATTAAATCAGGAATTGCCGATGTTTCTTTAAAATGTGCTAATGCTAAAATCGCATTTCTTTGCAGTGGCTTTTTCCCTCTCCATGACCCTGACATAATCCCATATTTCTCTTTAAAATCACGATTACTAATTGTTAAAAGTGGCGTTAATAATGGTTTAACTAGCTCAGGATCCGGCTCCATCTCAGGATGATTATGAAAATCCATTCCTTTGTTTTTCGGGCAAACAGTCTGACACGTATCACATCCATATATACGATTTCCTATTTTATCGCGATATTCTTCAGGTAGGAATCCTTTCGTCTGTGTTAAAAACGCAATGCACTTCTTCGAATCTAACTGTCCCCCCTGTATTAAAGCACCGGTAGGACAAATATCGATACATTTCGTACAGCCCCCGCATTGATCTTCTATCGGCTTATCTGGCGGGAATGGAACATTTGTAATCATTTCCCCTAAGTATACGTACGAACCAAATTCAGGTGTAATAATAGAGCAGTTTTTACCGCTCCATCCAATGCCTGCACGCTCTGATACAGCTCGATCACTTAATTCACCTGTATCAACCATGGACTTCACTTCTATATCCGGAAGTTTTTCAATTAAATATGCTTCTAATTTTTGCAAACGATCTCGTAAAACAAGATGATAATCTTGTCCCCAAGAAGCACGACAAAAAATCCCACGGCGTTCTCCACGCTTACTTAATGGTGCATTTTTTAATTTTGAAGGATATGCTAAAGCAATCGCAATAATTGATTTAGCACCCGGTAATAACAGTTGCGGATTCGTTCTCTTCTCTATATCAGGCTCTTCAAATCCAGATTGATAATTTAATTGTTGTTGCTGGATTAAGCGCTGCTTTAATTCCTCAAAAGGAGAAGCACTCGCAAAGCCTATTTTATCTATGCCAATTGTTTTACTATACGCAATTACATCTTGCTTTAATTGTTCAAAATCCACTCTTAATCGCCTCCTCAGATGAATCCATCCCTTATGTAACGACTCTATTGGTTAGTAATTCACTTTTGGAATACTATTATTTACTTCTATTTTCGCATGTAATTAGGTTTTTCAAACATTAAAAAACGCAATGCCTCGTTTATCTCGGAAACGAAACACTGCGTTGATCACAATTTATAGAAAAACATTTAATAAAATTTGGAGCGGGTGAAGAGAATCGAACTCTCGACCAGAGCTTGGAAGGCTCTTGTTTTACCACTAAACTACACCCGCAAATATGAATTACATATAAGATATTAGAATAACTTATGTAAAGTAGTATAGCATGTAAAAAAAGTAGAGGCAAGAATTTTATCGAAAAAAGTCGAAAAAGTGATGAGAGACCTCATCACTTTTTCAATTCTTTATCAATTGCCTTCTTCATACTATCGAAATCAGGGTTTGCAAGATTACCGTTTACATATACAGAAGGAGCACCTTGAACTTTTAATTTTTGAGCACGATCTGAATCTTTACGTACTTTTTCTTTAATGTCTTTACTGTGTAAATCTTTCTTAAATTGCTCTACATCAACTTTTGGAAGTTTTTCTTTCACAATGCTAAGAAGCAAATCTTCTGTAATCCATTCTTCCGTATCTTTCTTTTGATTTTGATAAATCTCATCATAGAAAATCCAGAATGAATCTTTATCTTGTTTATAAATTGCTTCACCAGCTGCTGCACCTAAATCCGAGTCTTTTCCGATAAATGGGAAGTTAATAAAATATAACTGCACTTTGCCTTTATCAATATACTCTTCTTTTAATCGAGGTAATACTGTTACATCCCAAGTACGACAAGCAGGACATTTAAAGTCTCCAAATTCAACTACCTTAACTGGAGCATCATCTTTCCCTAAAGATTGTTGCGTAGAATAAGCAAACATCTCATTCCCTTTATCTTTTTTGTCATTTATGATGCTATACGCAATTGTTCCAATTACAATCAATACTGCGATAGAAAAAACTATACCAAGAGCCATGAGTTTATTTGATTTCATATACATTCCTCTTTAAATTCATATTCTGTATACAGCATTGTACACAATACACATAATATCAACACTTATATACGTCACGCAATGAACACGCTCACATAAATTACAAAAACACAATAATTGTGACGATATTGTGTCACAATTTGTCACAATTTATTCAAAAAAAGAAGCTCCTCTGTAGGAACTTCTCTTAACTTACTGCTTTTTTACGCGCGCTATTTAACATCGACTGCTCTATTTTTATATCATGACGAATTACTAATTTCTCACTAACTGCTTGAACATACTCATCATGGCTTATATAGCCTTCTTTCTCCATTAGTCTCAAAACGACATTTCGTCTCTCTACTGCTTTATCATAGTTTTGGGCAGGTGAGTAATAAGCAGGTGCTTTTACTACAGCAGCCATCATTGCACTTTCAGCCAACGTTAATTGGTTCACCTTTTTACCGAAGTAAAGGTTTGCTGCTTTTTCAATTCCCCACGCTCCTTCTCCATAATAAATATTACTTACATATAATTTTAAAATTTCATCCTTCGTAAATGTGCGTTCAATTTTTTTCGTATAAAAAATCTCTTTCCACTTACGAGAAAATGTACGTTCATTTGTTAAAAAGGCATTTTTAGATAGCTGTTGTGTAATCGTGCTTCCTCCTTGCACGACACCACCAGCCTTTATATTCTCAACTGAGGCCCTAATAATTGCTATATAATCTAAACCGTTATGATGATAAAATCTTTTATCTTCTGTCGCAATAAATGCATGTGTTAATGATTCTGGCACCTCTAACTTAGCCGGTACATGTAATTTACTAATATCACTTTTCTCAATCATTACATTTCCAATGAATAATAACGTACAACTTAACAATAATAATAATATAATGGCTTTATAAAAAAGTTTAGTCATTGGATTTAATGCAACTTTTTGATGATAGTTCACCCTAGATAATACTCGTTCTTTCATCTTGAACACCTCTTTTCCACACAGCATATAACTCTTACTTAAGAATACATTGTTGTAAAAAAATATCCCATCGATTTCTCTTACACGTACCTTACATCATTGTAAGGTATAAAGTGAAACTTTAATGAGCCCTCATCAATCAGGCTTACTGCCCAGCAAATAGTGGGATAAAAAAGTATTGTATCACAGTATTTTTTTATCTACTATTCATCTGAAATATTGAATATAGGTTATGTTAAAGCACGAATAACCAATAAAAGAGAAACCCTTAAGACTATTATATTTTTACTTTACACTTTAATTATATCATCTACAAATATATATACTTTTGACTATCTAGTAATCTAAATGTATATAACATATAGATTTATTATACAGAACAAACGTTCTACAAATCAATACTAGTGCTATTATTATTTTGACCTTTTTCTTAAACAGTATACAAAAAAGAGTAGTGATTCGAATGTATCTCAAATCGGCTACTCTTTTCTTTACAATCTTCCTATTAAATTATACGGCTGTACTTCCCACGTTTCATACGGAATAAAATGTGTTGCTCTCATTGCATCAAGCGTTCTGGATTTCATATGAGGACGCGTTATATACTCATCTATGTTCTCTTCATTTAAATCAACAAATTTAGCCTCTTGTATCTCTTCAGGTTGAGTTTTTATTTCACCACTTATATATGCTACTTTAAAAACAACAGCTAGAATATGCATAAAGGTATTATAATAAACCCCTGTAATTCCGATAGGCTTCACCGTTAACCCTGTTTCCTCTTTTATTTCCCTACAGACAGCTTGATCGAGCGCTTCGCCTTCTTCTACCTGTCCTCCTGGCAACTCCCACGTATCAGCTCGCCAGTGCACTTTTGTTAATAACACTTCATTTTTTTCATTTGTTAAATAACCTGCTACAGCAACTATATGCTTTGGTGTCTTATGTTCCATATTAAGCCTCCTAGAGATAATGAATATTTTATATATCCCTATAATCATATTCACTACCTACAACAAAATACCTTTAATACTTCATCACCTTAATTAACTTCATAAAAAAGACCCTATCCGCTAAGCGAAAAGGGTCATATATCGTATTACTCTCCTAAGTCTACGTTGTGATAAACTTGTTGAACATCTTCCAAATCTTCTAATGCATCAACCATTTTCTCAAATTGTGCTTGAGCATCTTCAGGAAGTGTTACATCACTTTGTGCAAGCATTGTTAATTCTGCAACTGTAAACTCCTCAACGCCAGCACCTTTAAGTGCAGATTGTACTGCATGGAATTGATCTGGTTCAGCATACACGATAACAGAATCTTCTTCTTCTAGAATGTCACGTGCATCTACATCTGCTTCCATTAAAATTTCAAGAACTTCATCTGATGTTTTACCTTCAAGGCCGATAACAGCTGTCGCATCAAACATGTAAGCTACAGAACCGTTCACACCCATATTACCACTATTTTTGCTAAATGCAGCTCGTACATCTGCTGCAGTACGGTTTACGTTATTTGTAAGTGTATCTACAATAACCATAGCTCCATTTGGTCCGAATCCTTCATAACGAAGCTCGTCATAATTTTCTTCTGAACCGCCTTTTGCTTTTTCAACTGCACGATCAATAATTGTTCTTGGAACATTGTATGTTTTCGCACGCTCTAATACAACTCTTAGCGCTTGGTTTGATTCTGGATCTGGCTCGCCTTGTTTTGCTGCCACATAAATTTCACGCCCAAATTTCGCGTATATACGGCTTGTATTTGCATCTTTTGATGCTTTTTTGTCTTTAATATTGTTCCATTTACGGCCCATACTTTCCACTCTCTTTCCCGTTTTAAATCTACATAAAAATATTAATATGAAATATAATGTGTGTTCAACACATTTTTAAAAGAAATATAAAAAGTTCATTTTTGATTCATATTACAGACATAATATAAATCACTATCATTTTGTTCTTTCGACAAGTTATATTATACATGAATTCCTACGTTTATTACGAATTTTAGAAGCACATAGTATAATTTAACAAAAAGACTCTAACATTTCTGTTAGAGTCTTTTTATATTGCCGATACCGATTTCTATAATATTTCCATAATTACTTTCTATTGTTATATAATAAAAATAGGAAATAATTTGAAGAAAAGATGGAGGGAGAATTATGACACATTCAAAAGACAAAAAATCACATGCTTTTAAAGGAATAGGAGATAAGTTAAACCCAACTATCTATCAAGTAAGATTCATGAAATTAGATGAAACAATCCAATTTAAGGCGTTTCCTGAATTGAAGGAATTAGGGGACTGGTTAAGTACTTCAACACATATGTGGGCGTGCCACTCAACTATGTATAAGTACAACAGAGAAGAGTTTGAAAAGAAGTTTTTAGAAATTACAAACTTAACCGTTGATAATGTACTAATATCTACTGGTGGTGTCGGATTTAACTTCATGTCACCGGGGTGGAGAAATTCTCTCTAGAGTGCTCGAAAGGAATATTGTATATGCAATATTTTTTCTGCTTATTTTGTCATGTAATGAAAAGAAAACAAAAAAGCTCTATACTAATTGTATAGAGCTTTTTACGCCGTTCATGATACCGATGGTCGGGGTCGAACCGACACTCCCGAAGGAACACGATTTTGAGTCGTGCGCGTCTGCCAATTCGCCACATCGGCACAAAAGAAAAGGCGGCAACCGGATTTGAACCGGTGATAAAGGTTTTGCAGACCTCTGCCTTACCACTTGGCTATGCCGCCATATAAAATTTTATTGGAGCGGAAGACGGGATTCGAACCCGCGACCCCAACCTTGGCAAGGTTGTATTCTACCACTGAACTACTTCCGCAAAAATGGCTGGGCTAGCTGGATTCGAACCAGCGCATGACGGAGTCAAAGTCCGTTGCCTTACCGCTTGGCTATAGCCCATCGAATTCTTACTTAATTATATGTAAGTATCCATTAGATTATTTGTAATTTTTAAAATAAAAATGGGGCGACTGATGGGAATCGAACCCACGAATGCCGGAGCCACAATCCGGTGCGTTAACCACTTCGCCACAACCGCCATGTTGTGTAAATATATATTGGCAGGGGCAGTAGGAATCGAACCCACACTGGAGGTTTTGGAGACCTCAGTTCTACCTTAAACTATGCCCCTATGTAAATGGTGGAGGGGGGCAGATTCGAACTGCCGAACCCGAAGGAGCGGATTTACAGTCCGCCGCGTTTAGCCACTTCGCTACCCCTCCGAAACTTACATGGTGCCGGCTAGAGGACTTGAACCCCCAACCTACTGATTACAAGTCAGTTGCTCTACCAATTGAGCTAAGCCGGCATATTTTATTAAAATAAATGGTGGCTCGGGACGGAATCGAACCGCCGACACGAGGATTTTCAGTCCTCTGCTCTACCGACTGAGCTACCGAGCCTTATTAAAATGGCGGTCCCGACCGGGGTCGAACCGGCGATCTCCTGCGTGACAGGCAGGCATGTTAACCACTACACCACGGGACCATTTGGTTGCGGGGACAGGATTTGAACCTGCGACCTTCGGGTTATGAGCCCGACGAGCTACCGTGCTGCTCCACCCGCGATAATACTATTCATATAAAATTATATGGTGGAGGATGACGGGATCGAACCGCCGACCCCCTGCTTGTAAGGCAGGTGCTCTCCCAGCTGAGCTAATCCTCCAAAGTGGTGACCCGTACGGGATTCGAACCCGTGTTACCGCCGTGAAAGGGCGGTGTCTTAACCACTTGACCAACGGGCCAAATATTATAAATCCTATGGCGGAGAGCAAGGGATTCGAACCCTTGATACGCTTGTGACGTATACACGATTTCCAATCGTGCTCCTTCGGCCAACTCGGACAGCTCTCCAATGGCTCCGCAGGTAGGAATCGAACCTACGACCGATCGGTTAACAGCCGATAGCTCTACCGCTGAGCTACTGCGGAATAATATTGCCTGGCAACGTCCTACTCTCACAGGGACAAGGTCCCAACTACCATCGGCGCTAGAGAGCTTAACTTCCGTGTTCGGTATGGGAACGGGTGTGACCTCTCTGCCATCATTACCAGACATTATTCTTTTGAGACAATCATTATTATAACTTATTTACTTTAAAAATCAACAAGTTTTTTTATGTTCTCTCAAAACTAGATAACATTGCTACATATTATATGGTTAAGTCCTCGATCTATTAGTATTCGTCAGCTCCACATGTCACCATGCTTCCACCTCGAACCTATCAACCTGATCATCTTTCAGGGATCTTACTAGCTTAAGCTATGGGAAATCTCATCTTGAGGGGGGCTTCATGCTTAGATGCTTTCAGCACTTATCCCTTCCGCACATAGCTACCCAGCTATGCCCTTGGCAGAACAACTGGTACACCAGCGGTGCGTCCATCCCGGTCCTCTCGTACTAAGGACAGCTCCTCTCAAATTTCCTACGCCCACGACGGATAGGGACCGAACTGTCTCACGACGTTCTGAACCCAGCTCGCGTACCGCTTTAATGGGCGAACAGCCCAACCCTTGGGACCGACTACAGCCCCAGGATGCGATGAGCCGACATCGAGGTGCCAAACCTCCCCGTCGATGTGGACTCTTGGGGGAGATAAGCCTGTTATCCCCGGGTAGCTTTTATCCGTTGAGCGATGGCCCTTCCATGCGGAACCACCGGATCACTAAGCCCGACTTTCGTCCTGCTCGACTTGTAGGTCTCGCAGTCAAGCTCCCTTATGCCTTTGCACTCTACGAATGATTTCCAACCATTCTGAGGGAACCTTTGGGCGCCTCCGTTACACTTTAGGAGGCGACCGCCCCAGTCAAACTGCCCACCTGACACTGTCTCCCGGGTCGATAAGACCCGTAGGTTAGAATTTCAATACAGTCAGGGCGGTATCCCACCAGCGCCTCCACCGAAGCTAGCGCTCCGGTTTCAATGGCTCCCGCCTATCCTGTACAAACTGTACCAAAATTCAATATCAGGCTACAGTAAAGCTCCACGGGTCTTTCCGTCCTGTCGCGGGTAACCTGCATCTTCACAGGTACTATAATTTCACCGAGTCTCTGGTTGAGACAGTGCCCAAATCGTTACACCTTTCGTGCGGGTCGGAACTTACCCGACAAGGAATTTCGCTACCTTAGGACCGTTATAGTTACGGCCGCCGTTTACTGGGGCTTCAGTTCAGAGCTTCGCTTACGCTAACCCCTCTCCTTAACCTTCCAGCACCGGGCAGGTGTCACCCCCTATACTTCGCCTTACGGCTTCGCAGAGAGCTGTGTTTTTGCTAAACAGTCGCTTGGGCCTATTCACTGCGGCTTTCCGTTAAGAAAGCACCCCTTCTCCCGAAGTTACGGGGTCATTTTGCCGAGTTCCTTAACCAGAGTTCTCTCGCACCTTAGGATTCTCTCCTCGCCTACCTGTGTCGGTTTGCGGTACAGGCACCTTTTATCTCGCTAGAAGCTTTTCTTGGCAGCGGGGAATCAAAGACTTCGCTCCATAAGGAGCTTCCCCATCACAGCTCAGCCTTCACGATAAGCGGATTTGCCTACTTATCAGCCTAACTGCTTGGACGTGCACAACCAATCGCACGCTTCTTCTATCCTTCTGCGTCCCTCCATTGCTCAAACGATAAAGAGGTGGTACAGGAATATCAACCTGTTGTCCATCGCCTACGCCTGTCGGCCTCGGCTTAGGTCCTGACTAACCCTGAGCGGACGAGCCTTCCTCAGGAAACCTTAGGCATTCGGTGGACGGGATTCTCACCCGTCTTTCGCTACTCATACCGGCATTCTCACTTCTAAGCACTCCACCAGTCCTTCCGGTCTGACTTCACTGTCCTTAGAACGCTCCCCTACCACTGATACCATTCGGTATCAATCCGCAGCTTCGGTGGTGTATTTAGCCCCGGTACATTTTCGGCGCAGAGTCACTCGACTAGTGAGCTATTACGC